>CAZHQK010000119.1:0-19831 GCA_964534795.1 uncultured Acidobacteriota bacterium | reverse complement strand
TTCGCAACGCGGAGGCCGAGGGTTCGAATCCCTTACCGTCCACCAAAATAGTCTCCGTTCACCCGAAGCGCACAGGCACGACGCGGATACCGGATCCTGCAAGGTGTCGGCGAAGCTCTCGAATCCGCAGCGCGCGCAGGTACGACCTCGCACTGATACCGCTGCCGGCAAGGCACATGAGCGGCAGCGACCTGCCATTGATATCCTGAACAGGCTGCGGGCCGTCTATTCGGCACGAGCAGCTTTGGGGCGGCAGGCAGAGTCAGCGCGGCGAGGAAAGCACGGGCCGGCGGAAGACGCAGACGGCGAACGCTTCCGGCGCGGGGGCGTCGGCCGGCATCTTCCTGGGTGGATCGAGCTTCCAGGTGCGCACGGCTTCGTTGCATGCCCGGGCGAGATCGCTGGCTCCCTTCAGCACGCGGGAGTTCGCGATCGCTCCCTTGCGCGTCAGGCTCAATTGCAGAATCACGCTTCCCTGCCCCAGAGAGTTCGGAGGGTAAGCGGGCTCGGTGATTCTCCGAGGGCGCGGCAGCGAATCGGGGACTGCGCCCGCATCGACGGCGTGCTCGCTCGAACCGATGGAATAGAGATTCGGGCCCCGGAAATTCACGATCACCAGTGCCGGATTCGTCCTGTCGGCCGGGAAGCGCCACTGGCGCAGGGCCGCCGCCGCCGGCTCGACAAACGGCTTGTCGCCGCTCAGGATTCTCACGTTCTTGACCGAACCCTTGGAAAGCTCCAGCGCGGCCACCACGGTTCCGCCCTGGTACGCCACTACGGGATATGCGGGCTCGGCCACGACGATGCCTCCCGCTTGAGGATCGCCCAGGAGGGCCAAGGCAAGAACAATCGCGTGCATCTTGATTAAAGTCTACGACTCCGCCTCGACGATTGCAAGCGCGATCGCCCGCCGTCGCTCACGCCAGGAACGCCGTGCGATAGCGCGTCCGGTGCGCCACCAGGTGCACGCCGCCGCTGTCCCTGTTGCGCACGGCCGCCAGATCGTGCAGGCGCGTGCGCTGCAGCCCCGGCGCCCGCGCGATCGTGTACAGGAGCAGCCCGCTCTCCGCAAGAAAACGGATGCGCCCGACAAGCTCGACCGGCACCTTTCTGAAGACGGCAAGAAGCTCCCCGCGCTCCGGCGGCACACCGCGCAGAACTTCCGCCTCGCGCAGATAATCGAGACGTTCACCGTCCCCGAGGCTTCCGAGGTCGATGCCGCGCCGCGCGTGCGGCATGCGGCAGAACCTCAGGCTGCGGTCGATCACCGCCGGATGGGCCAGCAATCCGACTCTCCTTCTCCCGTCTGTCCCGGCGTGCGCGGGGGCGAGCAGGCTCGCGGATCTCACGCTGGAGCCCGCGGCCATCAGCGTCCGGCTTCTCACTCCCGGCCGGCCCAGCGGCATGCAGCGCAGCACTGACGGACACGACAGCGGCTCGAACGGCTCGGCTCCCAGTCCGGCTTCCGGAGCCAGGGCCAGCGAGCGCACGGGACTGCAGGCGCCCTCGAAAGTCGCGCGGCAGCCGGCGCGAGCCCGGACGGCACCGTCGGACCGATCGAGTCCGGAGGCTCCGTCGAGCTCCAGAACATGCGGCGGCAGGAGCAGCTCGATCGACCCTGCAGGCGCGGCCCTCGGATCCAGTGCGATGCCCGAGACGCGACCCGCTTGAAGCGCAGGCGTAACGAAACGCAGGGCGTATCGCCGGAAGCTCCGGCTGCGCAGCCGCCGCTCGTGCGCGCGGTCTTTCAGCCGATCCCCAGGCCTTTCTTTCCCTCGCCGCATAACGCCGTCAACGCGTTGGCTATGCGCTCCAGCGGCTCGAGCAGGTCCATGGTGCGCCCGATTTCCTGAAGCCAGGCGACCATGGCCATCTGGAGCGCTTCATCGGCGGTCGAAAAGGCCAGGCGCACCGTCGCGCCTTCTTCCAGTTCGACGATGCCTTCGCAATCCCGCACGCGCGTGAACGGCCGGCCGTTTTCGCCCGGCGCCGGCCGCAGCCGCTGCACGGCCACCGCCTCACGGCCGGCGATCCTGCTCAGGAATTCCTTGTCCTCGTAAGGGGTGATGAAGTACTGGGGATCGGTTTGCAGCTCCCGGGCCAGCCGGTCCCGGATCAGGGTTTCGTGGATGTAGCGCTCCAGAGTGCGCCCGTAGAGGATCTTGTGCAGGCGGGTGGCCGTCACCGGCTCGGTGTACTTGAATTCGAGCGGCACGCCGATACGATCGGTCACCAGAATCGCGCCGCTGTGACGGTCGTCGCGCCGCAGGTGGTAGAAGTAGCCCACGGGCCGCTGGCCGCCCGAACCTTCGCGCGCCTGTGTGCTCGCGATCCCCATCGCTATCGGTATCGGCCGGAGGGCGCAGCGGCTTTACCGGCGCGTGCGGCAGCGCCCCGCGGGCCCGGGGTTCACTTGGCAAGCTCGGCGCGCGCTTTCTGATATATCGCCTCGATTCCTGCGAGGTTGCCCCGGTTCTGCGCCTTGTAGAGGAACTCGAGGCGCTGCTTGGCCCTCTCGGAGCCGGGATTCTTGAGCAGATAGCACTTGGCGAGGGCGACCATGGCTTCCGCAGGCTTCTTGGCCTCCTGCAGGGCCGCCCCGTAGAAATAGTACGTCTCGCCCACCTTCGGGAAGAGCCTGATGAAGCGCTCGGAAAGCGTCTCGAGCTCGGTGTACCTCTGCGCCTTCATCACGCCATCCAGAATGAGCAGGTATTCCGCCTGCGCGTTTTTCAGGAGCTTGGAATCCGGCCGCTGTTTGAGGAAATCGTAAAAGGCGTCGCAGCGCTTCATCGGGTCGGGGATGGCTTTGATCTTGGTGAAGCGCTCGTAATCCTCGCGGTACATCGCCTCTTCTTTGGTTTCCTCCTGGGCCAACACGCGCGGGACGAACGTGAGCAGTGCAAGCGCCGCCGGCGCCAGCGCCAGCTTGCGAAGAGCCGTGCGAAAGGTCATGGTCGAATCTCCTCGGAGGATGACTATTTACAAATGCGCAGCGACATGTTACATAAACACCGTCGGCGGGCGCCTAGCTCAGCTGGTAGAGCACTGCGATCACACCGCAGGGGTCATAGGTTCGAGTCCTGTGGCGCCCACCATTCCTCACGGAACTCCGGACCGCTGCCCTCCGGGCTTCGGCTGCATCCAGCGCGCTGCGCCTCGCGAAATGCCCGGCCCGGTGCTCATCCCTTAGAGATGCGGGGCGGGACCCCAAGTTGCGTCCCGCCGGTGAAACCGGGGCAGGGGCCAGTCTGCCACGATTGCGCACCGGTTGCAAGCGCGCGCAACGACCGCCGATCCTGCGCGCCGGCCGATCCGGGCAGCAGGCCCGCAGCGGCGCCTATGGATTGGGGCGCCAGAGGGTTTCCTTCAAGGATGCGGGAAGCACCTGCAGGAAGCTGTTTTCCTGCATATTGTGGCGCCTGCCGCAATGAGGGCAGTCGACGGGCTTGTCCTCGAACATCCGGCTGTTGAGCACTTCCCTGCCGGAAGTCATGATCCCGGTATCGAGAACGCCGCCGGTTTGCGGGCAATGAACCATGACGCGGAAAGCATGGGGCATCGAGGCAACCTCTCCTTGCGGGCAGCGACCGTACCGCACCCTCGGCCGACGGTCCGGATCATTCTCTGCTGCCCGGGAAATGGAGCGGGAGACGGGGATCGAACCCGCGACGTCCAGCTTGGGAAGCTGGCATTCTACCGCTGAATTACTCCCGCCGAACGCTAACCATCAATCTAGCCCGGCGCGCAGAAATTATCAAGGCTTTTGAGCGCCGCGCTTCAGAACATCTGGGTACGCCACAGATCGTGGATATGAATCACCCCGAGCAGCGAGCGATCGTCGTCGACGATGATGAGGCTCGTGATCTTCAGGCTCTCCATGCGCGCCAGCGCGGCGGTGGCGAGCTCGTCGCGCGCGATGGTCTTCGGGTTCCTGGTCATGCAGTCGCGCGCGCGCAGCGCCAGCGGATTCGGCGCGCGCTGGAGCAGGCGGCGCAGGTCGCCGTCGGAAATCACGCCGCACAGCTTGCCCTGCGCGTCGGTGACCGCCGTCATGCCCAGGCCCTTGCGCGACATCTCGTAGATCACCTCGGCCATGGGCGTGTCGTCGCGCACGCACGGCACTTCGTCGCCGCGATGCATGAGGTCGCCCACGCGCATCAGCTTCTTGCCGATGTTGCCCGCAGGATGGACCGATGCGAAGTCTTCCATGCGGAAGCCCTTGCGTTCCATCAGGGCCATGGCGAGCGCATCTCCCATGGCCATGGCCGCCGTGGTGCTGGTCGTGGGCGCCAGCCCGAACGGGCAGGCCTCCTCGGCCACGCTCACATCCAGGTGGACATCGGCATGGCGCGCCAGCGTGGAGCCGGGATCGCCGGTGAGTGCGATCAGCGGCAGGCCGAGCCGCTTGGCGGCGTTGAGTATCTGCAGCAGTTCCGCGGTCTCCCCGCTCTTGGACACCGCCAGCACGGCGTCGTGCGGTCCGAGCAGGCCGATGTCGCCGTGGAGGGCCTCGGCGGCATGAAGGAAGATGGCAGGCGAACCGGTGCTGCTCAAGGTGGCGGCGATCTTCTTGCAGACCAGGCCGGACTTTCCCATGCCGGTGACGGCGATCTTGCCGGTGCAGGCCGCCAGGATGTCGAGCGCCTTGAGGAAGGGCTCGCCCAGGCGCGCCGCCAGATTGCGCACCGCCTCGGCCTCGGCCTCGAGCACGCGTGCCGCCGTTGCCAGCGGTGACGGAGGCCGGTCGCTCACGGCCGCCTCCCCGTCGCTTCCCGTATGGCCAGGAGATCCTCCACCAGGCGCGGGAAGCGGCGCAGGTCGAGGGCGTTCGGGCCGTCGGAAAGCGCGCGCGCCGGATTGTCGTGCACTTCGAAGAAAAAGCCGTCGACGCCGATGGCGGCCGCGGCGCGCGCCAGGTGCGGGATGAACTCGGCCTCGCCCGACGAACGGTCGCCGCCGCCGCCCGGCCGCTGCACGCTGTGGGTCGCGTCGAAGACCACGGGGCGCCCGAAGCCGCGGAGGATCACGAAGGAACGAAAATCCACCACCAGGTTGTGGTAGCCGAAAAAGGTCCCCCTTTCCGTGAGGAACACGTCGGTGTTTCCCGCCTCCAGCACCTTCTCCAGAGCGTTGCGCATCTCGGCGGGGGAGAGGAACTGCCCCTTTTTCAGGTTGACCGCGCGCCCGCTGCGCGCCGCCGCCACGATCAGATCCGTCTGGCGGCACAGCAGCGCCGGGATCTGCAGCACATCGCACACCTCGGCGGCGGGCGCCACCTGCCGGACTTCATGAACGTCGGTCAGCACGGGAAGGCCGCTCGCCGCGCGGGCGCGGGCCAATATCTCGAGGCCCCGCTCCAGACCGGGGCCGCGAAAGGAGCGCCCCGACGTCCGGTTGGCCTTGTCGTAGGACGCCTTGAAGATCAGGTCGAGCTTCAGCCGGGACGCGATCTCGGCCAGCCGCTCGGCCATCTTCAGGCAATGGCGCTCGCTTTCGATGACGCACGGCCCGGCAATGAAGAAGGGCCGCGCGTGACGGCCGAGTTGCAGGTGAGCGACACGAACGGGCCGCATATGGCCTCCCGCGCTCTATGTGGCCGCGCCCCCGGCGACTCGCGCCGGCGTTTCCGCACGCACACGCGCCTCCCTGTCCAGTTTGTAACTGTAGGCGGCCGCGACGAAACTCGCAAAGAGCGGGTGGGGGCGGAAAGGTTTCGACTTGAACTCCGGGTGGAACTGGCACCCGAGAAACCAGGGGTGGCCGGGCAGCTCCATGATCTCCACGAAATTGCGGTCGGGCGAGTTGCCGGAGAACTTCATGCCGTAGCTCGCGAGGATCTTCTCGTATTCGCGGTTGAACTCGTAGCGGTGCCGGTGGCGCTCGGAGATTTCCTTCTTTCCGTAAATGCGGAAGGCCAGCGAGTCCTCGTCCAGGATGCAGGGATATGCGCCCAGCCGCATGTTGCCCCCCATCAGGTCGCTGCCCAGCAGCTCGCGCAGCATGTAGAAGACGCGGTGGGGCGCCGACGGGTCGAACTCCGAGCTGTCGGCCTGCAGGCCGCAGACGTTGCGCGCGAATTCGATCACGGCGCACTCCATCCCCAGGCAGATGCCGAAATAGGGGACGCTCCCGGTGCGCGCGTAGCGGATGGCGCGCAGCATCCCGTCGATGCCCCGCTTGCCGAAGCCGCCCGGGACCAGGATGCCGTGGAACGGGCCGAGCTGTTCGGCGATCGTTTCCTCCAGCAGCCCTTCGGATTCGACCCACTTGAGGTCGACGCGCAGCTCGTTGGCCAGGCCGCCGTGGTAGAGCGCCTCGTTCAGGCTCTTGTAGGAATCGCCGTGCTCGACGTATTTCCCCACGATCGCGATGCGCACGTCGTCGCGCGGGTTCTTGCCGCGCCGCACGAGGTCGTGCCAGCGCTCGAGGTCGGGCGCGCGCGCGGGCAGGCCCAGGTGTTGCACGATGGCGTCGTCCAGCCCCTCGCCGTGCAGCACCAGGGGAACCTCGTAGATGTTGCCGACGTCGAGGCCGGTGATGACGTTCTTCTCCGGGACGTTGCAGAAAAGGGCGATCTTGGCCTTGATGTCGCGCGGCAGCATCCGGCTGGTGCGGCACAGCAGGATGTCGGGCTGGATGCCGATGGCGCGCAGTTCCTTCACGCTGTGCTGGGTGGGCTTGGTCTTCAATTCGTTGGAGCTCGGCACGAAGGGCACGAGCGTGAGGTGCACGAAGATGCTGTTGTCGCGCCCCACCTCGATCCTCATCTGCCGGATGGCCTCGAGGAAGGGCTGGCCCTCGATGTCGCCCACGGTGCCGCCGACTTCGACGATGGCGACCTCGGCATCCTCGGCGACGCGCCGGATGGTGGCCTTGATCTCGTTGGTGATGTGCGGGATGACCTGGACCGTCTTGCCCAGGAATTCTCCCTTGCGCTCCTTTTCGATGACCGTCAGGTAGATCCTGCCGGTGGTGGAGTTGTTGATTCGGGTGAGGCGCACGTCGGTGAAGCGCTCGTAGTGGCCGAGATCCAGGTCGGTTTCGGCCCCGTCGTCGGTGACAAAGACCTCGCCGTGCTGGAACGGGCTCATGGTTCCCGGATCGACGTTGATATAGGGATCGAGCTTGAGGAAGTTGACGCGGACGCCGCGCGCCTCGAGAAGGCAGCCGATGGAGGCGCTCGCCAGGCCTTTGCCCAGGGAGGACAATACACCGCCAGTCACGAAGACGTACTTCATCGCTCTATCTCCCTGCGATTGCCGGATTCCATTTTGCTCCCGCCGCTCGCGGGCGACCGGGCGGCATTCGGTAACGCGGCAGCTTAGCAGGCCGCCGCGCTTTCTTCAAGGAACAAGCACGCCGCCGGCGCGCCGGTCAAAAGTGAACCACCTGCAGCTGCCGCGCCTCGTGCTCCTCCGGCAGCGCCGCCTGGGGGTAACGGTAGATTCTCCCCTCGAAGTTTCGCATGACGACCTGCCGATCATCGAGGACCGTCACGTACTCGGGCATCAGCGGGATCTTGCCGCCGCCGCCGGGGGCGTCGATGACGAACTGGGGCGCGGCGAACCCGGTCGTATGCCCGCGCAGGGCCTGGATGATCTTCAGACCGGTCTCGACGCGCGTGCGGAAATGGTTGGTGCCGCGCGTCAGGTCGGCCTGGTAAAGGTAATAGGGCCGGACGCGCATCATGAGGAGCTTGTGCATCAGCTCCTTCATCACGGCCGGGTCGTCGTTGACTCCCCGGAGCAGGACGGTCTGACATCCCACCGGGATGCCGGCATCGACCAGGCGCGCGCACGCCTCCTGCGCCTGCGGCGTGACCTCGCGCGGATGATTGAAATGGGTGTTCACGTAGATCGGATGATACTTGCGCAGCATGGCGCACAGCCGCTCGGTGATACGACTGGGCAGCACGCAGGGGAAGCGCGTGCCGATGCGGATGATCTCGACGTGCGGGATGGCGCGCAGGCTCGCCACGATGCGCTCCAGTTTCTCGTCGCGCACCATCAGCGGGTCGCCGCCCGACAGCAGGACGTCGCGCACCTCCCGGTGGGCGCGGATGTATTCGAGACCGAGGGCGATGGTTCGCTCGCTGACGTCGCTCGCGCGCCCGACCATGCGCTTGCGCGTGCAGAAGCGGCAATACATGGGGCAGCGGTCCGTGATCAGGAAAAGGACGCGGTCCGGGTAGCGGTGCGTCAGGCGCGGCACCGGGCTGTCCTCGTCCTCGTGCAGCGGGTCCTCGGGCGACTCGGTGTCCTCGAGTTCGCGCATCGAAGGGACCGCCTGCAGCCAGATCGGGTCGCCTTCTTCGCGGATCAGGTTGTAGTAGTAGCGCGGTATGCGCATCGGGTAGATCTTGCGCACTTCCTCGATTTCGCTTCCGTCCAGGCCGAAATCCCGGCCGATGGTCGCGCCCTCGGTCACGCTGTTGCGCAGATCGAGCTTCCAGGGTTCCATGAAGCGAGGCCTCCTTATATGCCGAATCGCTTGACGAAGGTGAGCTTGTCGTCGCCCAGGTCGTAGAAGTCCCAGATGCGCGAGACTTCCTGGTAGCCCAGGCCGTGGTAGAAGCGTACCGTGCGGGCATAGGATTCCCTGGTGGAGGTTTCCACCACCAGCATCCTTCCCTGCAGCGCGCGCACCTGCTCCTCGACGTGGGACACGAGAGCCCGCCCGATGCCGCATCCGTGCCATGCCGGATCGGTGGCGACCCAGTAGAGGTCGTAGGTGCCGCGCGTCATGGGCGTCGGCCCCCAGCAGGCGTAGCCGACCACGCCGCCCGCGGGCGCCTCGGCGACGACGATGCGGTAGTCCTTCTGCTCCGGCTCCCGCAGGCAGATGTCGACGAGCTCGAGGGCGCAATCGATCTCGGCCTGGTTGAAATTACCGACCGCCCGGACGATGCGCGCGACAGCGTCGCGGTCCGCGGCGGCCAGCGGACGTATGTGCGCGGGAAGCGGATCAGGCGAGGACATACGCCGGACTGTCGACTTTGGCGGCACGCTGCATGGCCAATCGGGCGATTTCCACGACCACGTCCGCATAGGAATAACCCGCCGCCTCCGCGGCCCGGGCGAAACCCGCATGGGGCGAGAGGTCGGGGTTGGGATTGACTTCGAGGACGTAGAGGTTGCCGCGCGCGTCCGTGCGCATGTCCACGCGCGCGTAGTCGCGGCAGCCGACGCAGTGGTAGCTGCGCAGCGCCAGCTCCCGGATGCGGTTCTCGAGCCGGCGCGGAATCTGCGCGGGACACACGGGCACGGTGCCGCGGTACTGCTCGCTCTCCTCGTCCCATTTGGCGCGGTAGCTGACGATGCGCGGCTGGCCGGCGGGCAAACCGCTGAAATCGATCTCGGAAATCGCGAGCACGCGCGCGTTGCCGTTGCCCAGAAGCGAGACGTTGAATTCCCGGCCGTCGAGGTATTCCTCCACGAGCGCTTCCTGGCGATAGGTCTCGTGGATGTAGGCCGCCTGCTTTTCCAGCGCCGCCGAATCGCCGCACACCGAGCCTTCGTTGATGCCGAGGCTGGCGTCCTCGCGCACCGGCTTCACGATGACGGGGAAGCGCACCGAGCGCAGGCGGGGCTTCTGCCCGGGCGCCACCAGGCAGCCGCGCGGCGACGGGATGCCGGCGGCGCGCAGCAGCTGCTTGACGCGGAACTTGTTGAGCGCCAGCCCGAGCGCCAGCGGGCCGGAGCCGGTATAGGGGACACCCATGATCTCCAGCAAACCCGCGACGCACATCTCGAGCTGGGGATCGGCGTTGATCTCCTCGCACAGGTTGAAGACGAACCTGGGCGCAATGCGGGCGATCGTGTGCACGAGATCGCGCGTGAAGTACTCGACGGAGATCACGCACGGATTGAAGCCCGACGCGCGCAGGCTCTCTTCGATCGCCGCCACCTCGGGACGCACCATGTTCGAGGGATAGATTTTCTCCTGCGATTCTTTGAGCCCGTTGAAAACCGTGGTGTTGTACAGGATGACGCAGTCGTATCGTGCCATCAGATCATTCCGTATCGCCGGCAGGCGCAGTCCAGAACCGTAAGGATCAGCTCGTTGTAGGAGATCCCGGCGGCGCGGGCCGCCTTGGGAAAGCAGGAGTTGTCCTCCGGGCGCGGCAGGATGCCCGGAAGAGGGTTCAACTCGAGGATGTGGGGCCGCCCGCCGGCATCGAGGCGCACGTCGATGCGGCACCAGTCGCGGCAGCGCAGCAGGCGGTAGGCCGCCAGGCAGATGCGCTCGATCTCGGCCTGGAGGCCGGGCTCGAGGCGCGCGGGACACTCGAAGATCTCGAGCGGCTGCGCGCTCGTGTCCCAGATCCACTTGGCCTCGTAGGAATAGATCGGATTCACCCCGGGCGGCAGCGAGTCGAAGCGAATCTCGACGATCGGCAGCACGCGCGCCTCGTCGCCGTTCCCCAGGATCGCCACCGTGAACTCGCGGCCGGGCAGGAACTCTTCGACCAGCGCCGGCTCATGGAAGCGATCGAGCACCCAGCAGACGCGGTCGCGCATTTCCCGGCGGGTGTAGACGAGCGAGTCGTTGCGGATGCCGATGCTCGAGCCCTCGAAGAGCGGCTTGACCAGCATGGGGTAATGGAGACTGTTGAAGGAAAAACTCTTCTCCGTCACCACGCGGAAGCGCGCCGTCGGCAGGCCGTGGAAGGAGAGGACTTCCTTGGCGCGCGACTTGTCCAGGCAAAGGTTCAGCGTCAGCGGATCGCTGGCCGTGTACGGGATGCCGAGGTATTCCAGAATGGAAGGCACGTGCCCTTCGCGGCACGGGCCGAAGCTCCCCTCGGCCATGTTGAAGACGATGTCGGGCCGTGCCTGCTGCAGCTTCTGGTAGATGTCCTCGACCGCCTCGAGCAGAACGACTTCGTGGCGCTCGGCGAGGGCCGCCGCCACCGCAGCGATCGTTTCCGGAGTGTCCCATTCGGCCTGGATCTCCAGGCTGCTACTGGGAAGCTCGCCCGCCTCCCCCGCCTCGTCCCTTTTCTGATTGTATGTCAGCCCGACTCGCATCCACCCAAACCTTTCGGGATTGGATATACGGGAATCCAAATTGCATGTCAAGAATTATTTCGATCTTTGGCACAAGATACTGTAGCAAAATCGAATTTAGACACCAAATCTTGTGCCCTGCATACGCAGCCGGTGGGGTGTTTCTCCCCACCTCAGGGTTGCGCGGGGCCGGCGGGCGCCGGAAATTGGCTTGAAAGCAGCGGGCGCATGGCATAAGTTATGCGCGGCACCGGCGCGCCCCGGGCCGCCGGCGGTGCGGCAAGAACATGGAATTAATACTATTCAATTAGTAGAAAACGCCATGGAGGACACCCGGCAGCTCGATCTGGCACGCGCCCGCCGGCTGGCGGGTGCTTTGTGCATCCTCCTCTTCCTGGCCGCGCCCGCGGCGCCGTATTTCGCCGCCCACGGGCAGCCCTGGGCGGCGGTGCTGCTGTACGCCGCGTTCGCTCCTTTCTGCCATCAGCTGCCCGGCCGCTCCTTCGCCTGGCTCGGGCATCCGTGGGCCGTGTGCCATCGGTGTGCGGGCATCTACGCAGGGCTGGCGGCGGGCGTGCTGCTGCCGCGCGCGCTGCTCGGGCGCCTGCTCGCGGTGCGCGCGCGCCGGGCCTGGGCGCTCGGCGCGGCCGTGCCGCTGCTGTTCGATTCCCTGCTTCCGGCCGCCGGCCTGTGGCACAACACGGCGGCCAGCCGCTGCGCGAGCGGGGCGCTCGCGGGTATCATGCTGGGTTCGGTGCTGGTGGCGGGCCTGGCGCAGTTGCCGGCGGAAATGCGGCGCGCCGGCATGCTCCGGCGCCGCTCGTTTCGAGGAGATGGGTCATGAATTCGCAAGGCATAGGGCGCGCCGCGCTGGTGGCCGGCGTGGCGACCGGGGTGCTCTCGGCGTTGCCGCTTCTCGGGCTGGTCAACTGCCTGTGCTGCGCCTGGGCGATCGGCGGAGGGATTCTGGCTTCCTACCTGTACGTCAAAGCGTCGCCGTGGGCGGTGACGCTCGGGCGCGGCCTCATGCTCGGGCTGGCCACCGGCGCCATCGCGGCCGCGGTCGACACGGCCTTTTCCATCCCGATCCACTTCGCGCTCGCCGGCCTGGGCGTGGGCGCTCCCGAGGAAATGGGCGGGCTGCTGCGCCGCTTTCCCGACGTGCCGGCCGAGTATGCCGAGCAGCTGCGCGCGCTGCTCGCCGGCGGCGCCGGCATCAGCGTTCTGCTGCTGCTGGCCGCCGGCCTGGTCAAGCTCGTCGTCTATGCGCTCGCCTGCATGCTGGGAGGGGCCGTGGGCGTGGCGATCTTCGAAAAACGGCCCCCGGGGGCCGGCCCGGTCCCCGATGCCCGCTACGGATCGCCGGGTGCGCCGCCCCCCGTGCCGCCCGAGACGGCCGGCCCGTGAGCGCCCTCAGGTCTTGATCCAGTCGTAGGGCAAGCCCACGATCTCGCCGGGATTGCGCGCCGTTTCCAGCAGGGAGAGCGCGTCACGCAGGATGCGCGACTGCGTGGGATGATCGAGCGGGGCGCCGAACGGGTTGCCCAGCGGGAAGCGCAGCGCCACGGCCCGCGGCACGCGCAGGCGCTCGGTTATGTCGCGGCAGACCGAGACGGCGACCGTGGCAATGCCGGCGGCTTCGATCGCGCGCTGGGCCAGGCCCGCGGACTGGTGACTCAGCTCGCAGCCGCCGCTCACCAGCACGGCGTCGACCTTGAGCCGCTCCAGGGCCGGGATGATCTTCTGCCGCACGCTCTCGACGATGCGCGCCACCACGGGCACGTAGCCCATCAGCGAGTAGTGGCGTTCGGCGCATTCGCCGATGTAGCCGTCCAGTTCCAATTCCACCAGCCGGGTGAGCGGGAAGATGCAGTTGATGTCCTCCTGCGCTTCCGCGTGATCGTAGTGGGCGTGCGCGACCTCGAGTTCCAGCGGATCGCAGTCCTTGGGGATTTCCCGCACGGACCAGTCCCCGCAGTCCTTGAAGCGCATGCGCCGCAGCTCTGCGGGCACCAGGCCCGGCGAGATGCTGAAGGGCTTCTGCCCCTTGCGATAGACGCCGGCGAAGCTCACCAGCGCCACCCGGCAGTCGGCGAGCTTTTTGCGCAGCGCGACGAAGGGCGTTCCCGTCACTTCGGCCAGGCGCCATCCGGGGTGGCGGAGTTCCAGGGCGCGGATCCAGGAATACCCCGCGCGCAGGGTTTCCACCGCCTGTTGCACCAGCGCCGCCGGCGCATCGTCCTCGATGGCGAATTCGTCGTCCTGGATGCGGCGGCTGTTGGGGGTTCGGGCGTCGTCTCTTTCTCGCGGCAAGGCGTCCTCTCGCTCGGGCCTAAGTTTTGACCCGCTCCTCGTTGTCGGCTGCACGCTGCATGCGCGCTGCGGATCTGTCCATGGGGCGCGGCCTGGGCAAAGGATCGACAGGATGGATTACTTGGCTGTGACCATAGATTCAGGTGTGCGGGATCGCAGGCCGCTTCCCGGCTCGACCCGGCGGCATGGAAGAGTGCGGCTCTGTTGCTGCATAAACTCTCCTAGAATCTTAGCCGGGCCGCCGTGGAAGTCAAAGGAAAAAAACCGCAGGCACGCGCCTACAGGAGCGACACCGGGTCGACATCGACGTGGATCTTTTTGACCGGGGCGCGCCGGCGCGCGAGCTGTTCGAACGGCTCGCGCAGGATCTCTGCGGCGCGCATGTCCGGCGGGCCCTTGATCAGGATCTGGAAGCGGTACAGGCCGCGCAGCTTTTCCAGGGGCGCCGGGGCCGGCCCGAGCACCTGCAGCCGGCTGCCGCCGTCCAGGCTGCGGCAGTGCGTCCGGACGGCGGCTGCGACCTTGGCGGCGATCCGGGCACCCTTGTCCGGGTCCCGCTCGCTCACGAGTATCTGGATGAGCCTGCGAAAGGGCGGGTAGCCCAGCAGGCGGCGGAACTCGATCTCCTTGTCGTAGAAGCCCCGGTAATCCTGGCGCCGGGCATACTGCAGCGCGTAATGGTCGGGATAGAATGTCTGGATCACGACATGCCCGGGCGCCGCGCCGCGCCCGGCGCGCCCGGCCACCTGCGTCAGGAGCTGGAAGGTGCGCTCGGCGGCGCGGAAATCCGGGAACGAAAGCCCGAGGTCGGCGCCGATCACGCCCACCAGGGTGACGTTGGGGAAATCGTGTCCCTTGGCCAGCAGCTGCGTGCCTACGAGGACATCGAGCTCGCCGCGCGCGAACTCGAGCAGGATCCTGCGCAGCGCGCCGCGCCGGCGCGTGGAATCGCGGTCGACGCGCGCGACGCGCGCCTGCGGAAACGTCGTGCGCACGATCTGTTCCAGCTGCTCCGTGCCCACGCCCACGTAGTAGATGTATATCCCGCCGCACTGGCTGCACGCCTCCGGCACGGCGCTTTCGGCGCCGCAGTAATGGCACACCAGGCGCCCTACGTCCTGGTGGTAGGTCATGCTGATGCTGCAGGCGCTGCAGCTGAAAACGTGGCCGCAGCTGCGGCACAGCAGCGAGCGCGAGAATCCGCGGCGGTTCAGCAGCACGAGCGCCTGTTCTCCCCGCCCCAGGCGCCGCCGCAGTTCCTCCTGGAGCAGTTCGGAGATCACGGTATGGCGCCCGTGGCGCTCGAACTCGATGCTCATGTCCACGATGGAAACCTCGGGGAGCGGGCGGGCATGGATGCGTTCGGGCAGGGTCAAATGAGCGATCGCTCCCTCGTCCAGCGCCGCATGGTGCGTTTCGACCGAGGGGGTGGCGGATCCCATCAGCAGCAGGCCGCGGGAGTGCTGCATGCGTCGCCAGGCCACCTCGCGCGCGTGGTAGCAGGGCGGCTCGTCCTGCTTGTAGGAGTGATCCTGTTCTTCGTCGATGATGACCAGGCGCAGCCGCTCGAGCGGCGCGAAGACCGCCGAGCGCGTCCCCAGCGCCACGCGCGCCCGGCCCGCCCGGATGCGGTTCCACTGATCCAGGCGCTCGCCGGGCGACATGCCGCTGTGCAGCAGGGCGACCTGTGCGCCGAAGCGCGCCGCCACGGTGCGGCTGAGCAAGGGGGTGAGCGCGATCTCCGGCACCAGCAGCAGGGCGCTTTCCCCGCGCCGCAGTGCTTCGGCCATCAGGCGCAGATAGATTTCGGTCTTGCCGCTGCCCGTGACCCCGTGCAGCAGGCAGCGGCTGGCCCTGCCGGCGGCGAGCATGGCGCACAGCCGTTCGACCACGCCGGCCTGAGCGGCCGTGAGCTCGAAGGACTCCCCGGGCGGGCGCTCGCTCAATTCCACCGGCAGGCGCTCGATCTCCAGGGGCGCGATTTCCACCAGCCCTTTGCTTTGCAGCGTGCGGGCGACCGCCGGGGAGCATCCGCACCGGCGCAGGGTCTCCTGCAGCGGCTGCCACGCGCCGCCCGGATCCAGGCACTCCAGGAGCCGGCGCTGCGCCGGCGTCCATTGGCCCGCGGGCACGCCCGCGCGCAGCCGGATGCCCAGCTGCGTCTTGACGCGCGCGCGCGGCCGCTCGAGCAGCTCCTCGATCTCGACCCAGCCGGCAGCCGCCAGCGCCTCGACGCGGCGTTCGGCGTCCGTGACCTGCGCGGCGCTCCCGAGCTCGCCGAGGCTGAGCGCGCCATGGCGCGCGAGAGCCTCGAGGAGGCGCAGCTCCTCCGGCCCCGCATCCGGCGGTGCTCCCGCCTGCGCCCGCGGCCCCAGGCGCACCCGGTCGGTTCCGGCGATGCGCGTGCCGGCGGGAAACAGAGCGGACAGGACCGGGCCGATAGGTGTGAAGTAGTAGTCGGCGAGCCACAAGGCCAGATCGACCAGGTCGGGCGGGATGAGGGGCCGCGCGTCCAGCAGGTCGCGGATCGGGCGGACGCGGAAGCCGCCGTCCGGCGCCTGCTCCGTGAGGCGCACCGCGTAGCCGGTGACCAGCCTGCGCGCGAAGGGCACGAGCACACGCGCGCCCACGGCGATGCGCCCCTGCAGGCGCGCCGGCACCGCGTAGTGGAAAGTCTTGCGAATCGGGAGCGGCACGGCCACCTCGGCGAAAGCGGCCGCGCTGCAATGGCTGTGCCCGGGCACGGAGGTCGACTCTTCAATGCTGCCGGTCGCGGGCCGGCGTTTTCAGAAAATCGCGGATCTTCTGGACGTCCTCCCAGACCTTGCGTTTTTCGTTCGGATTGCGCAGCAGGTAGGCCGGATGATACGTCGCCATGAATCGAATGCCGTGGTAATCGAGGAAGCGGCCGCGCAGGCGGGAGATCGGTTCGCGGGTGCGCAGCAGCGCCTGGGCCCCGTATGTGCCCAGGGCGCAGATCACCCTGGGCTTCACCGCAGCGATCTGGCGCAGCAGGAAAGGCTCGCAGGCGGCAATCTCGTCGCTCTCCGGATTGCGGTTTCCCGGCGGCCGGCACTTCAGGATGTTGCAGATGTATACGTCCTCGCGGCGCAGGCCCATGGCCTCGATGATCCGGGTCAGCAGTTGCCCGGCACGCCCGACGAAGGGCAAGCCCTGTTCGTCTTCATCGGCCCCCGGGGCTTCCCCGACGAACATCAGCTCGGCATGCGGGTTGCCCGATCCGAAGACGATGTTCTTGCGCTCCGGCCACAGCTTGCAGCGGCGGCAATCCCCTAGGTCGGCGCGCACGGCCTCGAGCGTCTCCCCCTCCGGCAGGGGTTCGTCGAAAAGCGTGCCGCCCCCGGGCAGGCGCAGCGCCGGCGCCGGCGGGGATGCGGGCGGCTGCGGCGCGGGCCGGCGCTCGCGACGCACGCGCATGCAGCGCACGCCCAGTTCCCTGCAGAACTCGAGATAGTGGAGTATGTCGCGCGCCAGTCCGGAAGCTTCTTTCATCGTCCCACATCCAGGTCGTCGAGGACCCTCTCGTCGTTGCGCCAGTTGCGCACGGTCCTGACGGAAAGGTCCAGGAAGACGCGGCAGTCCAGGAGCTGCTCGAGATCGCGGCGGGCAGCGATGCCGACCTCCTTGATGCGCGATCCGCCTGCGCCCAGGATGATACCCTGCTGCGATCTTTTTTCAACGATAATGTCGGCCTCGATCACCACCAGATTCTCGGCGGCGCGGCGGCTCTCGTCGAAGCGGCGGATGAGCACGGCCGTGACATAGGGGAGTTCCGCGCGCGTGCGCTCCAGGATCTTCTCGCGGATGAATTCCGCCGCGATGAAGCGCTCGCTGCGATCGGTGACCATGCCGGGATCGTACAGCGGCTCGCCCTCGGGCAGGTACTCGAACAGCTTGTCGACCAGCAGGCCGAGATTCTCGCCGCGCAGGGCCGAGATGGGAATGATTTCGCGGAATTCGAACTCCCGGCTGTACCGCTCCATGATCGGCAGCAGGCGGGGTTTGGCGATCTTGTCGATCTTGTTGATGGCCAGCAGCGAGTGCGGGCGCGCCTTCTTGAGGATCTCCAGGACGTAGCTTTCGCCCGCGCCGAAGCTGATGGAGCCGTCGACCAGGAGCAGCACGAGATCCATGCGGTCGAGGGCCTCCATGACGCTGCCCAGCATGCGGCGGTTCATGCGGTACATCGGCTTGTGGATCCCCGGGGTATCGGCGAAGACGATCTGGCCGCGGGCTTCGGTGAGAATGCCCAGGATGCGGTGGCGCGTGGTCTGGGGGGAGCTGGAAATGATGGAGACTTTTTGCCCCACCAGGGCGTTGAGCAGGGTGGACTTTCCCGAGTTGGGGCGGCCGACGATGGCGACGGTGCCGGATTTCATGGCAGCACGCCGTCGCCGCCGCGGCCGGCGGCACGCGCGGCGCGCAGGCCGTCCACCATATCCAGGAGGCGCTCGGCGATCTGCGCTTTCGGCGCTTCCTCCATGCGCACCTCCTCGCCGGTTGCACCGATGATGACGACGCTCGCGCGCTCCGCGCCGAAGACTGCCCGGGATACGTCGTTGGCCACGATGATGTCCAGGTTCTTGGCCGCCAGCTTGGCCCGCGCAGCGGCGCTCGGGTCGCCGGTCTCGGCGGCGAAGCCGACCAGGATCTGGCGGCTCTTGCTGCGCCCCAGCGTTTCGAGGATGTCGATCGTGGGCTCGAGCTCGAGCGCCAGCGTCCCCTTCCCTTTCTTGATCTTGTCGGCCGAGCCGTGCCGCGGCCGGTAGTCGGCGACCGCCGCTGCCTTGATCACGACGTCCATGCGCGGATAGAGCTCGAGCACGGCCTGCCGCATCTGCTCGGCCGAGCGCACCCGCACGAGCTCCACGCCCGGCGGCGGCGCCAGCTCCGTCGGCCCGGACACCAGGAAGACTTCGGCGGCGCGCCGGCGGGCCGCGCGCGCCACGGCATAGCCCATCTTTCCGGAGCTGCGGTTGGAAAGGAAGCGCACCGGGTCGAGATCCTCGACCGTGGGGCCGGCGGTCACCAGCACCTTCAGGCCCTTCCACGGGCCTTCGACACCGAGCAGAGCGTGGATGGCGTTCAGGATGGTCTCGGTATCCGCCAGCCGGCCCGGGCCGGTCGCGCCGCAGGCGAGCTCGCCGCTTTCGGGATAAACGATGCGGTGCCCGCGCTCTTCGAGCACCCGCACATTGGCCTGCACGGCAGGGTGGCGCCACATCTCGCCGTTCATGGCCGGCGCCAGCAGCACCGGCGCCGGGCAGGCAAGGTAGAAGGTCGACAGGAAATCGTCGGCGATGCCGTGCGCGAATTTGCCGATGATGTCGGCGGTCGCCGGCACCACGGCCAGCACGCCGACTTCGCGGGCGAGCTGGACGTGCCGGACGTCCCGGTTCTCGCCCGCGCGGAACATCGAGGTTATCACGGGCAGGCCCGAGAGGGCCTCGAACGTCACGGGACCGATGAAGCGGCTTGCCGCACGCGTCAGGATCACCTGGACGGCGATCCCTGCCTGCTGCAGGCCGCGCACGACCTCGGCGGCCTTGTAGGCTGCGATCCCTCCGGTGACCCCGAGAGCGATCTTCACGGGCGCTATCCTCCGCCTGCCGGTTCCCTGCCGTTCTGCGGGATTTCGAAGCTGATCAAGCCTTGCTCCACCTCCTTCATGGCGATATAGGCCGGCTTGGTGGACTTGGTCTTGATCTTCGGCTTGGCCTTGTTCTGCAACTGCTTGGCCCGCTCGGCCGCGATGATGATGAAACGGTACTTGGATCCGACGTTTTCCGGGATCTTAATCATCCGTTCCTCCGAACGAAGACACTACCGATTCCGCCCACTCCCGGCGCGAACTCATGCGACAGCGGGAGGCCAGGATGACGGCCTTCAGCTCCTCTGCGGAGCGCTCGACCTCCTGGTTGACGATCAGGTAGTGGTAGTCCCTGAAATGCGTCACTTCGCGGCACGCGATCCTGAGCCGCTGCTCGATGACGTAATGCTTGTCGAGCGCGCGCCGCTCCAGCCGTTCGCGCAGCACCGCGTACGAAGGCGGCATGATGAAAACGGTGACCGCATCCGGCCGCTTGTCGCGGATGGCGCGCGCCCCCTGGACGTCGACGTCGAGCAGGACGTCCTGGCCGCGTGCCAGCGCGGCGTCGACGAACCGGCTCGAGGTGCCGTAGTAGTGGTCGTAAACCACGGCCCATTCCAGGAATTCCCCCGAGCGCACCAGGCGCTCGAACTCCTCACGGGTCACGAAATAGTAGTCGGCGCCGTCCCTTTCGTTCTTGCGCGGCTCGCGCGTCGTATAGGAAACGGAAAAGACCAGGTCGGGCACCGCGCTCAGCACGGCGGCGGCGACCGTGGACTTGCCCGAGCCCGACGGGCCGGAAACGATGATCAGGTTCCCCCGGGACGTCATGTCACTCGATGTTCTGCGCCTGCTCGCGCAACCGTTCGATTTCGACCTTCATCGCGAGCGCCGG
>CAZHQK010000118.1:0-3543 GCA_964534795.1 uncultured Acidobacteriota bacterium | reverse complement strand
ATGCAGAGAGGAACGAAGTATGCGCTGCTGCTCGGCAGCGTTCCCTTCATCACCCTGGTGTTCCTGCTGCCCGCGGCGAACCGGATCGAACCGGTGATCCTCGGATTGCCCTTCCTGCTTTTCTGGATCGTGTCCTGGGTGTTTCTGACTCCCTTCTTTCTTCTGGCCGCGTATCTCCTGGAGAAAAAGTACAACAGGCCCGAGGAGGAGGAATGAGCCCCGCACTCGCCATCATCCTCGCTTTCGTCGTCGCTTCGTCTCTCCTCGGCGTGCTGGCCGGCCGGCGCGTCAAGATGAACCTGGAGATGTGGACCGTGGGCGGCCGGCGCTTCGGCATCGTGCTCATCTGGTTCCTCATGGCGGGCGAGATCTACACGACGTTCACCTTCCTGGGGGCGAGCGGCTGGGCATACTCGCGCGGGGCACCGACCTTCTACATCCTGATCTACGGCGCGCTCGCCTACACGATCTCCTTCTTCCTGCTCCCCGCGGTCTGGAGGCTGGGCAAGCGGCACGGGCTGCACACCCAGCCGGATTTCTTCATCCACCGCTACGGCAGCCGCTCGCTGGGGGTGTTCGTGGCGCTGGTGGGCGTCGCCTTCATCATCCCCTACCTGCAGCTGCAGCTCACCGGCCTGGGCCTGATCGTCCACGAGGCGAGCAACCGCGCGGTATCGGCGGAAACGGGGATCGTGGTCTCGTTCTTTCTCACGTGCCTTTTCGTATATACAAGCGGCATCCGCGGCGCCGCCTGGGTGTCGGGGCTCAAGAACGTGATGATGATCGTCGCCGTGATCGTGGTGGGCTTCGGCGTCCCGCACATTTACTTCGGCGGCATCGGCCCGATGTTCCGCGCCCT
The DNA here is from genome assembly GCA_964534795.1 of uncultured Acidobacteriota bacterium. Lineage (GTDB taxonomy): Bacteria > Acidobacteriota > UBA6911 > UBA6911 > UBA6911 > CAZHQK01. The sequence continues at coordinate 2,684 of CAZHQK010000118.1, read as the reverse complement.
GCTCCGGGAGCACCCGGAGTTTCTGGTGTTCCCCGGCGCGACCACCGGCATGGACGTCCTTTGGGTGATGTCGACGCTCCTGCTGACGGGCGCCGGGTTCTACATGTGGCCCCACACCTTCGCCTCGGTGTTTTCGGCCAAGAGCTCCGACACCATCAAGAGGAACGCCGTCATCATGCCGTTCTACCAGCTGCCGGTCCTGCTCGTTTTCATCGTCGGCTTCACGGCGCTGCTCGTCATGCCCGGCTTGAAGAACGGCGATCTGTCCTTCCTCGCGCTGGTCAACAGGACCTACCCCTCCTGGTTCATGGGCTTCGTAGGCGCGGCGGGGGCGGTGACGGCGATGGTGCCCGCGTCGGTGCTGGTGCTGTTCGCCTCGACGCTGCTCGCCAAGAACGTCTACCAGACCGCATTCAACCCCAATGCCGGCGCCGAACGGGTCGTGAGGCTCTCGCGCTTCATGGTCCCCGTGATCATGGTGATCGCCCTGGTCTTTGCGCTTTATCTGCCCAACGCGCTGGTGAACCTGCTGCTGATCGGCTATGATGGCGTCACCCAGTTCTTCCCCGGCGTGGTGCTGGGCCTGTTGTGGAAGAGAATGAGCGCCGCCGCCGTCTGGGGCGGTCTGGCGGCCGGTCTCGGCCTGGTGGCGCTGCTCGTGCTGGGCGGCCGCGATCCCTTGTGGGGGCTCAATGCCGGATTCGTCGCCCTGGGCGCCAACCTGGTCGTGACCGGGCTGATCGCCGTGTCGGGCGCGGGCGGGAAGCGTGCATGACCGGTCGCGGAGAAGGGCAATGATCGGAGAAATCGAACGCGAAGTGCAGGAGATGGCGCCGCAGCTCGTCGAGTGGCGCCGCGATTTCCACCGCCACCCGGAGCTCGCCAACCAGGAGCACCGCACGTCCTCGGTCGTGCGCGGCTTCCTCGAAGAGCTCGGGCTGCCGGTGCGCGCCGCGGCGGGCACCGGCCTGGTGGCGGTGCTCGAGGGAAGGTCGGCGGGCAGGACCGTGGCCTTGCGTGCCGACATGGACGCGCTCCCGCTGCGCGAGGAGGGCGCCAAGGAGTACATCTCGCTCAATCCGGGCGCCTGCCACGCGTGCGGCCATGACGGCCACATGGCGGTCCTGATGGGGACGGCGCGCATTCTCGCCCGGCGCCGGGAGCACGTGCGCGGCCGCGTGGTATTTCTCTTCCAGCCGTCCGAAGAGCGGATTCCCGGCGGCGCGCCGCGCATGATCGCGGAGGGGGCGCTCGAAGGCGTGGATGCGGTGTTCGGCCTTCACCTCTGGCAGATGCTGCCGACCGGGATGGTGGCCTGCCTGAAAGGCCCCATGATGGCGGCGCCCGACGAGTTCACCATCAAGGTCATCGGCCGCGGCGGCCACGGCTCCGCGCCGCACCTCACCGTGGATCCGATCGTGGCCGCAGCGCACCTGGTGGTCAACTTCCAGAGCATCGTCAGCCGCAGCGTCGATCCGTTGCGCTCCGCCGTGCTGACGGTGGGCACGATCGCCGGCGGCACGGTGTTCAATATCATCCCCTGCGAGGCGGTCCTGACCGGCACGGTCCGGAGCTTCGACCCGGCGGTGCGCGAACTCATGGAGCGGCGCATCCGCGAAGTGACTGCCGGCACATGCGCCGCTTTCGGGGCGGCGAGCGAAATCGAGTACGTGCGCGGCTACCCGGCCCTGGTCAACGACCCGGCCATGGCCGAGTTCGTACTGGAAACCACCCGGCAGGTTCTGGGCGAATCGGCGGTCGCGGACCTGGACCCGGTAATGGGCGGAGAGGATTTCGCCTACTTCCTGCGCGAAAGGCCCGGCGCTTTCTTTTTCTTCGGCATGGGAGACGGCACGCAGTTTCCGCACCACCATCCGGGCTTCGATCTGGACGAAAGGGCCCTGCCGCAGGCGACTTTGCTCATGAGCGCCCTCGCCCTCCGCTACCTGCAGGCGTGAGCTTGATCAAAGCTTCGGGCGCCGCAAGTGGAAATCGGTCCTGCTCTGGAATGCGTGCGCCAGCAGGAGAATCTCCTCCTCGCCGAAGAGCTTCCCGGTGAAGCGCAGGCTCGTGGGCTGGCCGCGCTGATCGAAGCCGTGCGGGATGCTGATTTCCGGATGGCCGGTCAGATTCGTCGGCCCGAGGGCGCTGCCGACGAAAAGGTCGATCGATGAAAACAGACGGTCGAATTCCTGCATCAGGAGATAGCGCGCCCGGTTGGCCTGGATGTATTCGACGGCCGGCACGAAGCGATGGAGGCGGAAGGTTTCGACCCAGCTGCTGCGTTCCGGAGGTTGCGACATCTGGTCGAGATTGCCGCTGCGCGTCAGGTCGTCGAAAGCCGCCGCGGCTTCGGTCGACAGGATGAATCCCAGCGCCTCGGCGTCGAACTTGGGCAGCTCGATCGGTTTCAATTCGATGCCCAGCGACCGGATGGTGTCCAGGGCGGCAAGGTCGATCTTCCTCGTCTCGCGCATCCTGGCGGCTCTCTCCGGGTTGGCCGGGTCTTCCGGGATCTCGCGTTCGAAGCTCTCCTTGAGGTAGCCGACGCGCAGCTTGCGCACGTCGGCGCCGGCGTCCCAGTTGAAGGGCACGTCGATCAGGCTGTTGTCCCTGCCGTCGGGGCCGTTGATGGCGCGCAGCACCAGGGCGCAGTCTTCGGCCGAGCGGCACAGGGGGCCGAT
>CAZHQK010000117.1:0-16343 GCA_964534795.1 uncultured Acidobacteriota bacterium | reverse complement strand
CGACGAGTTCTACCTCCTGGCGGGCGCGCCCGTCCCCGAGGCGCGGCACTACGACGACTTCGCCCAGATCGAGGACGGCGTCGGCATGGTGCGCCGCTTCCTGGACGATTTCGACGAGGCGCTCGGGCAGGAGTATCCCGTCCGTCCCGGTCTGCGCGGCACCCTGGTCACGGGCAGGCTGTTCGAGCCCTTCCTGGCGGCGGCCGCGGAGCGCTGCAACCACCGCTACGGCCTGCGCCTGAGGGTCGCGGCGGCCGAAAACCGTTTCCTGGGCGGCGGCATCACGGTGGCCGGCCTGCTGTCCGGCGGGGATATCGTCGGGGCGCTGCAGGGTTCGGACCCGGGGGACTTCGTGGTCGTCCCGGACGACGCCCTGTCGCGCGCCGGGGCGGTCTTCCTCGACGACCGCACCCTGCCCTGGGTCGCGCAGGCCCTGGCGCGCCCCGTGCGTGCCGGCGGGCGCAGTGCCGACGATTTCTTACGGCTCCTCGCCGCCCTGTCGTGATCGCGGCCCGGCGGATCCCGGCGCTGGGTTTGGGCTTGTAATGCCCGGGCGCCTACTGCAGAATGTTACGCCTGAGCGCGGCGGCGGCCGGAACGCGCGGCGCCGCCGGACGCGCAACGTCTCTAGAAGCTTGGGAGAGCCATATGGCGAGGACGATAGAAGGCAAACTGGATGCAAAGGGCGGCCGCTTCGGCATCGTCATCAGCAGGTTCAACTCCTTCATCAGCCGCCGCCTGTTGACGGGCGCGCTCGACGCGCTGGAACGCAACGGCGCCGCCCCGGACGACATCACGATCGTGTGGGTCCCCGGCTCGTTCGAGATCCCCTTCGCCGCGCGCAAGATGGCGCTTTCGGAAAAATACGACGCCGTGATCTGCCTGGGGGTGCTCATCCGGGGGGAAACCCCGCATTTCGACCACCTCGCTGCCGTCGTCACCCGGGGTATCGGCCAGGTGGGCCTGGAGGCGCGCGTGCCGGTGATCTACGGGGTGCTCACATGCAACACCATGGAGCAGGCCGCCGAGAGAGCCGGGCTCAAGTCGGGGAACAAGGGATTCGACGCCGCGATGTCCGCGATCGAGATGTACCAGCTCCACAAGCAGCTCTAGCGCCGCGGGCGTCTCCCCAACGCATACCGGTACCGCCGCACCATGGGACTACGAAGAGTGGCGCGCGAGTGCGCCCTGCAGATGCTTTACGAATACGACATCGGAAAGCTGCCTGTGCCCGAGGTCCTGGAAAATTACTGGCAGATGGAAAACCACCCGGCCAAGGTGCGCGAATTCGCCACCCAGCTCTTCGAGGGAAGCGTCGCGCGCCTGAAGGAGATCGACAGGATCATCCAGCGGCACACGAAGCACTGGCGCCTCAGCCGCATGGCTGCGGTGGACCGCAACATACTGCGCCTCGCGGTCTACGAGCTGCTCGCGCCCGGCAAGACCCCGAGCACCGTGGTCATCAATGAAGCGCTCGAGATCGCCAAGAAGTACTCCACGACCGAGTCGGCGCAGTTCGTCAACGGGGTGCTCGACAGCATCCGGAAGGACCTGGCACAGGAGGTGTCGGAGTGACAGCGGAAGGCGAAACCCATCCGGTCGCGCAGCGCCGCATGAAGCTCGCCGAACTGAAGCGCCGCGGCTACGAGCCGTACCCGCACAAGTTCGAATACTCGCACACGATCACCGAAATCCGCCGCCTCTTCGGCGAAACCGGCGGCGATGAGCTCGACAGGGAGGCGATCCCGGTGCGCGTGTGCGGCCGTATCACGTCGCTGCGCCCCCACGGCAAGGCCGGCTTCATGGATCTTTCCGACGGCGCCCAGCGCCTGCAGGTCTACGTGCGCCTGGACATGGTCGGAGCCGAAGCATTCGAGCTCTTCCAGCTGTTCGACCTGGGCGACATCGCCGGCGCCGAGGGGACGCTCTTCCGCACGCGGACCGGCGAGCTGACGGTGAAGGCCGCCGGCCTCGCCATCCTGGCCAAGAGCCTGCTGCCGCCGCCGGAAAAATGGCACGGCCTGACCGACGTGTGGAAATCCGTTTCCGCCGGCGCTACGTCGATCTCATGGTGAACCGCCAGGTGCGCGAGGTCTTCGTCAGGCGCAGCAGGATCATCAAGGAAATCCGCAATTTCCTGGACGAGCGGGGCTACCTGGAAGTGGAAACTCCCGTGCTCCAGACCATGGCCGGGGGAGCGCTGGCCCGCCCCTTCCGCACGCACCACAACGCTTTGGACATGGACCTGTACCTGCGCATCGCCCTCGAACTCTACCTGAAGCGCCTGATCGTCGGCGGCATCCCCCGCGTCTACGAGCTCAGCCGCATCTTCCGCAACGAGGGGATCTCCGCGCAGCACAACCCGGAGTTCACCATGCTCGAGTTCTATCAGGCCTACAGCGACTACCGCGACCTGATGGCGCTCACCGAGGAGATGATCACGCGGGTGGCGGAGACGGTCACGGGCTCCCGCACGGTTATCTACCAGGAGCAGGAGATCGACTTCAACCGTTGGCAGCGCTATTCGATGAAGGAGGCGATCGCGCGCTTCTGGCCCGCCGGCGTGCCTCCTCTGGCGGAGGAAGACTACCGCTCCCTCGACAGGCTGCGCTCGGCGGCCCGGGCGCTCGGGCTCGAGCCCCAGGACGGCGACGGCCGCGGCAAGATCATCGGCGCGATGTTCGAGGCGGTGGCCGAGCCCCATCTGATCCAGCCGACATTCGTCTACGATTACCCGACCGAGCTTTCGCCCCTGTCGAAGACCAAGCCCGGCGATCCGGACACCGTGGAGCGCTTCGAGCTCTACATCGCCGGCATGGAAATCGCCAATGCCTACTCGGAGCTCAACGATCCCGACGAGCAGCGGGCCCGCTTCGAGGAACAGCTGCGCGAGCGCGCCCGCGGCCACGAGGAAGCGCACGGCATGGACGAGGACTACCTGCGCGCCCTCGCCTACGGCATGCCGCCCACGGCCGGCGAAGGGATCGGGATCGACCGGCTCACCATGGTGCTGACCGGATCCCGCTCGATCCGCGAGGTCATCCTTTTCCCGCTGCTGCGGCCGGAGCAGCCCGGGGACTGAGCGGCGGCGGGCGACGCGGAGACGCCCCGATGAGATTCGAGGTCTTCGTCGCACTCCGATATCTCAAGGCGAAGCGCAAGCAGACCATGGTGTCGGTGATCTCGGCGATCTCCGCACTCGGGATCACGGCCGGGGTCATGGCGCTGGTCATCGCGCTGGCGCTCTCGACGGGCTTCCGCGAAGTGATCCAGGAAAAGATCGTGGGCGCGACCTCGCACATCAACCTGCTGCGCGTCGACAACAGCCCGCTGCGCGACTACGGGGAGCTGCTCGCCGAGCTGCGCCGTGTGCCGCACGTGACGGGCGCCGCCCCGGCGATTTTCAGCCAGGTGTTCATCGTCAGCGCCGCGCGCAGCCAGGGGGCCGTGCTCAAGGGGATCGACCCTGCGGGCGAGCGGGAGATCTCCGACTTTTTCGCGCACATCGTCGAAGGCGACCCCGGCGCGCTCGCGGCGCGCCGCGAGGATCGCGACCCGCAGGCCTCCGCCGCGCCCAGCCCCATCATCATCGGCCGGGAAATGGCGCGCGCCCTCGGCGTCAAGGTCGGGGACACCCTGAAGGTCCTGGCCGAAGGGACCCTGACGCCTTTCGGCAGGGCTCCCTCGCAAAAGACCTTCCGGGTGGCCGCCATATTCGAGTCCGGGCTGTGGGATTACGACGCCAACTGGGGCTACGCGGACATGGACGCGGTGCGCCGGCTTTTCTCCTTCCCCGCAGACTCCGCCTCGGTGCTGCAGTTCAAGACCGACGATATGGAGAACGTCGAAGCCATCTCCGACGCCATCCGCGCGCGCGCCGGGCCGGGTTTTACCACCACCACCTGGATCGATCTCAACAAGCCGCTCTTTTCCGCGCTCAAACTGGAAAAACTCGCGCTCTTCCTGACCATCGGCCTGATCGTGTTCGTCGCCGCGCTCAACATCGTGACCACGCTCATCATGATGGTGCTCGAAAAGCAGAAGGACATCGCCATCCTGAGCGCCATGGGAGCCGGCAGGGAGATCATCATGCGCGTGTTCATGCTCCAGGGCCTGATCATCGGCGTCGTGGGCACGGTGCTCGGCTCGGCGCTCGGGGTCGGGGCGTGCCGGCTGCTCGACCGCTACCAGCTCATACGGCTGGCGCCCGAGGTTTACAGCATCGCGTACGTGCCTTTCCACGTGCGCGTGTGGGATGTGATCCTGGTCTCGGTCACGGCCCTGCTGATCAGCTTCCTGGCCACGATCTATCCGGCCCGCAGCGCCGCCCGCCTCGATCCGGTGGAGATCCTGCGCTATGAGTGAACTGCTGCGCGCCGAGGGCCTTTGCAAGGGTTACCCGTCGGGACGGCGGCGCTTGGAAGTGCTCGTCGACCTGTCCTTGCGAGTCATGCGCGGCGAACTCGTGGGCGTCACCGGCGTTTCCGGGTCGGGCAAGAGCACGCTTCTGCACCTGCTGGGGGGGATGGACCGCCCCGACCGCGGCTCGATCCGGATCGACGGGGCCGAACTGACGGCCCTGGCGGGACACGAACTCGCCGCCTTCCGCAACCGCACAATCGGTTTCGTCTTCCAGTTCCACCACCTGCTCCCGGAATTCACCGCGCTCGAGAATGCCATGATGCCCCTTTTGCTTCGGGGAATGCCGCCCGCGGAAGCGGACCGGCGGGCGCGGGCGGCCCTGGAAAGCGTCGGCATGCAAGAGCGCGCGCACCACCGGCCGGGCGAACTGTCGGGAGGCGAGCAGCAGCGCGTCGCCATAGCGCGCGCGCTCGCGGGCGCACCCACCCTCCTGCTCGCCGACGAGCCAACAGGCAACCTCGATCCGCAGACCACCGAGGAGATCGGTCGGCTCCTGGTCGCGCTCCATGCCGAGCGCGGCCTGACCTCGATCCTGGCGACGCACAACGAGCGTCTCGCCCGGATATGCACGACGGTCTACCGCCTGGAAAACGGCTCCCTTCAACCGGTGCGCTGGCAGGCCGAACCCGGCATTCCCGGCTCCCGTCCGGCTTGAACAGGATCACGCCCCAACCGAGGGCATGCCGGCCTGCACTTTGCGGCTGCGCCGACCATCCAGGGCGCGCGGGGTCGCTGCCCGCCCGTCCCCGGAGCTCACGCCCCCGATCAGCATCGCGAGCACGGACCCCGGCAGGTGCCTAAAGGTGGGCGGCTCTGCGCCAGGGCGCCGTTTCGCAACAAATGCACGTGCCTATCTGTCGGCCCTCCGGGGCTTGCCGCCGTCGGCTCCGCTTTTCTCCGGGTTCGCCTGCGGCTCACCCGGAGCTACCCGCTGCCGTGCCTCCGGCACTGACGCGGCCCCGGCGGGGGCCCTGAGCCGGTAGCCGGGGGTGAGCCGCAGGCGAACCCCCGGAAAGCAGCGCATCAATGAACCGAGCCCCGGAGGGCCGGCAGACCTTTGCGCCTTTCCCTTGCCGGGCCCAGCGGGCCCTCGCCCGGATGATAGCTCCGCCTGAATGGCGCCGGAGCCGCGGAGGCGGCTTGCGGCTGCCCATCGGGGTGCCCCGTCCCTGCCGGCGTGTCAATCGCCGGCACTTCTCATTTGGGCTTTACAGGGTTTCCGCTCCATCCGTATAATGAGGCTAACATGCTCGAGGTAACAAGCACGCAAGATGTTTGAAAGATACACGGAAAAAGCCCGCAGGGTCATCTTCTTCGCCCGTTACGAAGCCAGCCAGTTCGGCAGCCCGTTTATCGAGACGGAGCATCTGCTGCTCGGGCTGATCCGGGAGGACAAGAACCTCACCAACCGCTTCTTTCCCAAAGCCAATACCTCGATCGACAGCATCCGCAAGGAGATCGAGGGCAGGACCATCATCCGGGAAAGGGTTTCCACTTCGGTCGACCTGCCCTTTTCCGACGAGACCAAGAGGGCGTTGAACGCGGCGGCCGAGGAGGCCGAGCGCCTCAGCCACAAGCATATCGGAACCGAGCACATGCTGCTCGGCCTGCTGCGCGAGGAAAAGTCGGTGGCCGCCGAGATCCTGCGCGAGCGCGGGCTGCGGCTTTCGGCGGTGCGCGAGGAGCTCGCGCGCGGCTCCCTGGACCGGCACGCCCAGAACCGCGGCAAGGAGGCGCTGAGCCTGGCCGAGTTCTCCCGTGACCTGACCGAGGCGGCGGCCAATGACGCCCTGGATCCGCTCATCGGGCGGAACAACGAAATCGAGCGCATGATCCAGATCCTGTGCCGGCGGACGAAGAACAACCCCGTCCTCATCGGCGAGCCGGGCGTGGGCAAGACGGCCATCGTCGAGGGCCTGGCACAGCGCATCGTCAACGGCCAGGTGCCGCCGCAGCTCGCCGACAAGCGCATCCTCGCCCTCGACATATCCCTCATCGTGGCGGGCACCAAGTACCGCGGGCAATTCGAAGAGCGTCTCAAGACGATCATGAAGGAACTGGTGGAAAACCGCAACCTGATCGTCTTCATCGACGAGCTGCACACGCTCGTGGGCGCCGGTTCGGCGGAAGGCTCGCTCGATGCCGCCAATATCCTCAAGCCCGCGCTGTCGCGCGGCGAGATCCAGTGCATCGGCTCCACCACGCCCTACGAGTACCGCCGCTCCATCGAGAAAGACCGCTCGCTCGAGCGCCGCTTCCAGGCGATCAAGGTCGCGCCGCCGACCGAAGAGGAAAGCATCGCCATCCTGCGCGGCATCAAGGAAAAATACGAGAGCTTCCACCAGCTCGAGTACACCGACGAGGCGCTGGAATCCGCCGTCTATCTTTCGAGCCGTTACATATCGGACCGCTTCCTCCCGGACAAGGCCATCGACCTGATCGACGAAGCCGGGGCGCGGGTGAAACTGAGGGCCACGGCCCTGCCGGAGGAAATGGTCAACATCCAGCGGCGCATCCGCATCATCGACAGCCGGATCGAAACCGCGATCTCCGCGCGCGAATTCGAAAAGGCCGCGCGCTACCGTCTCGAGGAGGACCTCGAACAGCAGAATCTGCAGGCGGTCAAGGAGCGCTGGAAACTGAAGACGGCCGCGCCGCTGCAGGTCAGGAGGGAGGACATCGAGGAGGTCATCTCCAAATGGACCGGCATCCCGGTCTCATCCATCCACGAAGAGGAGATGGCGAAACTGCTGCGCATGGAAGAGGAGCTCCACAAGCGCATCATCAGCCAGGACAAGGCCATATCGGCATTGAGCCGCGCCATCCGCCGCTCGCGCGCGGGGTTGAAGTCGCCCAAGCGCCCCGTGGGCTCGTTCCTCTTCCTGGGACCGACCGGCGTCGGGAAAACCGAGATGGCCAAGTCGCTCGCCGCCTTCCTCTTCGGCAGCGAAAACGCGCTCATCCGCCTCGACATGTCCGAGTACATGGAAAAGCACTCGGTATCGAAGCTCATCGGCTCGCCCCCGGGGTACGTCGGCCACGAGGAGGGCGGCCAGCTGACGGAAAAGGTCAAGCGCAATCCCTATTCCGTGCTCCTGCTCGACGAGATCGAGAAGGCGCATCCGGACGTTTACAACATCCTGCTGCAGGTTTTCGAGGACGGCCAGTTGACCGACAGTCTGGGCAATACGATCGATTTCAAGAACTGCATCATCATCATGACCTCCAACCTCGGGGCGCGCTACCTGCAGAAGCAGGGGCGCATGGGATTCCGCACGACCGACGAACACGATGCCAAGCGCACGAGCGACATGATCCAGGCCGAGGTCAAGCGCGCCTTCAACCCGGAATTCCTGAACCGCCTCGACGAGGTGATCATCTTCGAGGCCCTGACCGACGAGGACCTGGAGAAGATCGTGGACCTGCTCATCCAGCAGGGGAACGAAGTCCTGAAACAGAAGAAGATCACCATCTCGCTGCGACCCGAAGTGCGGCAGTGGATCGTCAGGAAAACCTGTCACGACCGCTCCTACGGCGCGCGCCCCCTGCGCCGCGCCATCCAGAAATACATCGAGGATCCGCTTTCGGAAGCCTTGATCCAGAACCGCTTCAAGCCCGAATCCGTCCTCGAGATATATCTGGAAGGCGACCAGCTCTGCTACATGCCGGCGGGAGGCACGCCCGAAAGCGGTGCCAGGCTGACGGTGCATTGAGAGCGAGTCATGCTTTTCGCCCGCAAGCGGGGTCGGCTCCCGGAAAAATTTTTGAAACCCTGCGCCCGAAGCGAAGTGTAATTAAATGATCGAAAGCAGCCGGGGGTGCGGCGCGCGCGGGGATATATTTGGAAGGTTGGCTTCTCCGACGGAATCATTTAGCATAAATATCCCCGGGTGAAGGCGCTCCGCATCGTCGGGGGCGCTGTCGGGATCCACGCGCGGACCGGAGGCATCATGTTCGGTATAGCAAGATCGGTCGCTTTGGCTGCCGCCGCGCTCGTCGGCCTGGCGGCTTTCTGCGAGCCGGCGGCCGCACAGCAGCAGCCAAAACCGCCCACGATCGAACGCATCGACATCCGCGGGAACCGCCGTGTCCAGGAGGACACCATACGCTTCTACATCCAGTCGCGGCCCGGAGACGTCTACGACGAAGGCCGGCTCGAGCTGGATCTCCGGTCCCTTTACAAGGCGAACTTCTTCGAGAACATCGAGATCACGCAGCGCGACGGGAATACCGGCAAGATCGTGACCTTCCTGGTCAAGGAGAAGCCACTGATCCGCGAGATCAAGTACGAGGGCGCCAAGTCATTCACCGAATCGAACATTCTGGACCACTTCAAGGAACGCAAGGTCGGGCTCACCGTCGACAGCCAGTACGACCCCGCCAAGATCCGCATGGCCGAGCGCGCCTTGAGGGATCTGCTCGCCATCAACGGCAAGCCCTTGGGAACGGTGCGGACCGAGATCGATCCCATCCCCCCATCGAGCGTGCGCGTGCGTTTCATCATCGACGAGGGGCCCAAGGTCCGCATCGGCCGGATCCGCTTCGTCGGCGACAAGGTATTCCAGGACGACAAGCTCAAGGGCGCCCTGAAGCTCACCAAGGAACGGGGGCCGATCACCATTTTCAAGGGAACCGACAAGTACCACCAGGGGAAGCTGGAATACGACATCGAATCGAACCTCAAGGCCTTTTACAAGGAACACGGCTACATGCAGGTCCAGGTGGGCGATCCGGTCACGCGCATCTTCCAGGGACCGCGCGGCAGCCTGCCGCTGTTCCGCAAGACCAGGATGCAGTTCCTCATCGAAATCCCCATCGACGCCGGCGAGCAGTTCCGCCTGGGCGAGCTCCAGCTCAAGGAATGCGGCATATTCAAGTGTGAAGCCCTGGTGAAAATGTTCGGGCTGGAAAAGGGCGACATCGTCAACGGAAAGAAGATCAAGGACGGGCTCGAGAACATCAAGAAGCTCTACGGTGACTGGGGCTACCTCGACTGGAGCTACCTGCCGGACCAGAAGTTCGACATGGAAAAGAAGACGATGGACCTGACGTTCGAATTCCAGCCGAGCAAGCAGTTCTTCGTCCATCGCATCAACTTCGTCGGCAATACCAAGACCCGCGACAAGGTCCTGCGGCGCGAGTTTGCCCTGGAAGAAGGCAAGATGTTCAGCAGCCGGGCCCTCGAGGTTTCCGTGCTGCGCCTGAACCAGCTCGGGTACTTCGAAAAGATCGAGGAGAAGGATTACGAGGTCAAACCCGACGAGAAGACCGGGCTCGTGGACGTCAACGTCAAAGTCAAGGAAAAGAGCCAGCAGTCGATCGGATTCAGCGGGGGCGTCAGCGGGATCTCGGGAAGTTTCATCGGAGTCAACTACACCACCAACAACCTCCTCGGGCGCGGCGAAAGCCTGGAATTCAGCGTCACCGGCGGGACGCGCGAGAGCGATTTCATCATCGCCTTCACCGAACCATACCTGCTCGACACGCGCTGGAACATGGGTCTGTCGGTCTTCAACCAGCGCTTCCGCTTCGATACGTACACGACCTTCGGCCTCCTGGGACTGGCCGGAGGGCAGCCCTACGAGCTCTTCACGCGCAGGACCACGGGCGTCACGCTGTCCATGAGCAGGCCTCTCGGATTCTCCTGGTGGCGCGTCGGCGCGAGCTACAGCTATCAAAACATCTCGGTCGGCAGGATCGCCCCCGGATTCGAAACGTTCGCCTTGGGCCAGCTGGTGGGATTCATCCCGGGGGGCAACACCAAGAAGGCTCTCAGCGGAATCATTCGCAGCGAATTCACGCCCTCGATTTCCTACAATTCGACCAACAGCTTCTGGAATCCCACGCGCGGCTCGAGCCTGACCCTGTCCGTCGGGATCGCCGGCGGCTTCCTGGGCGGCGAATTCAACATGGTCCGCCCGGTGATCGAATACCGGCACTTCCGCCCGGACAAGTGGCTCAGCAAGGGACGCAACACGCTGGGCTTCCGCTTCCTCGGCGAGTATGTCCAGGCCTACGGCGGCTCCACGCTGCCCTTCTTCGACAGGTTCTACATCGGGGGCGAAACCACGATACGCGGCTTCGACATCCGATCGATCAGCCCCCTTGCGATCACTTCCACGCCGCAGTACGACCCGAACGGAAAGCCCATCATCGACCTCAATAACGGGATCGCCAAGGTCGACCGCAATCTCGTGCCCATCGGCGGCGACAGCCTGGGAATTTTCAACTTCGAGTATCGCATCCCCATAGCCGGCCCCCTGTCGGTCGCCGGATTCACCGATATCGGCGTCACCCACGTCTTTTTCACCAAATCGCTCGGCGATTTCGGCAAAAGCAAGGTCGAGCTGATCCCCTCGACCAACAACGTGCCCAGAGGCTCCGTCGGGGCGGAGGTCCAGTTCATGCTCCCCATGATAGGAGCGCCGTTCCGCCTGATTTTCGCCTACAATCCGCTCGTATATAACGACGTCCTCCACTTGGGCAGCGTCCCGCTGTTTGTGAGGGAGCCGCGCCGGGAGATCAAGTTCACGATCGGGCGGAGCTTCTAAAACCCTTTTGCCTGGCGGCACGAATTGTAGTAAATTCTTCGCTTCACAAGACTTGTCTCCGTCCCGCCGCTTTTCGGGCGCTCCCGGGCGGAATGGATGGCGGCGAAACCGTCGGTTCCTTGACGGCAGGCTCCTGTTTCCGGCAGGAAGCCGAAAAGGATGGAGCATGATCGCGGTTGCTGACGCCTTCGGGTCCCGGCAATCAGCCTCCCTCGACAGGAGGCCGATGCCTGAGGGCTGACCGCACTCACGCATTGGAACAAAACGGCCGGATGGAAGCGGATCTGCAGGAGATCCGGCCAGTCCGGGTCAGGAGAAATGATGCCGATGAATCGCATAACGAAGGTTGCCGGTCCCGCGCTCGCCCTGCTCCTCTTGCGCGCAGGCCTTTCGATGGCGCAGGCACCCGCCGCCCAGGCACAAGCCGAGGCGGCCCCGGCCGCAATGGCGCCGGTGAAAATCGCCTGGATCAGTCTGGAGGAGGCCATCCTCCAGACCGAAGAAGGAAAGCGCGAGCTCGGGGAAGTGCAGAAGTTCGTCGAGAAGAAGAACCAGGAGCTGCAGGCATACCAGAAAGAGCTGGAGACATTGCGCACCCAGCTCCAGGTCCAGGCCGACAAGCTCACCGATGAAGCCCGCGACGAGCTCGAGGAACAGATCGACGCCAAGCAGACCAGCCTGCAAAGGTTCCAGCAGGACACCCAGAAGGAGATCGACACCCGCCGCAACCGCATCACCAACGCGATCGGCAGGAAAATGCTCCCCGTCATCGAAAGGGTCTGCAAGGAGAAGGGATTGAATGCCCTATTCTTTTACAACCCGTCGCGCGACGGCTGGGTCGACCCGTCCCTGATCATCACCGGGGAAATCATCAAGGCTTACAACGCGGCCTATCCGCCGGGTGCGGCCAAGGCGCCCGAGGCTGTCCAGAAACCCTGAGCCGGCGCCCGGGGAATCCATGGAAAGCGAGTTCAGCGCATACAAGATCAAGGAAATCCTGGACATCCTGCCGCACCGGTATCCCTTGCTCCTCGTCGACAGGGTCCTGGAAACCGATCACGCCACGCGCATGGTCGCTCTCAAGAACGTCACCTTCAATGAAGCCTTCTTTCAGGGTCATTTCCCCGGAACGCCGGTCATGCCCGGAGTTCTCGTGATCGAGGCGTTGGCTCAGGTGGGAGTGCTGCTTCTGTTTGCCGCGGACAAGGACAGGCATTCCAAGCTGGTCTACTTTTCGGGGATCGATCGCTGCCGCTTCCGCAGCCCCGTAATCCCCGGGGATCAGCTCCGGCTGGAAGTTTCGGTCCTGAGGAGGCGCGAGCGCTATTTCCGAATGAAAGGGGAGGCCTGGGTGGGCACGACGCTGGTCGCCGAGGGCGAGCTGTCGTGCGCCGTCGTCGATCGAACCTAGGCGCTTGTTTCCGGCACGCCCTCCGGGCGCGGCCGTGCCGGCGCTGAGCCGGGCGGCGCATTCCATGACCGTCGCAATCGTGCGGGGAAGGCCCGACACGGACAGCCGATTATGTCGATACATCCTACGGCCATAGTGGACCCGACGGCCGAAATCGCCGCCGACGTCGTCGTCGGGCCCTACTCGGTGATCGGTCCCGAGGTGTGGATCGCATCGGGCACGGTGCTCGGATCCCACGTGCATGTCCACCGGTGGACGATCATCGGCGAGCAGAACCGCTTTGCCGGCTATGCCTCCATAGGAGGCGACCCCCAGGATCTCAAGTACCGCGGCGAGAAAACCTCATTGCACATCGGCAATCGAAACGACTTCAGGGAGTTCGTGACGCTGAATCGCGGGACGGCGGGCGGAGGCGGTGTAAGCACGATAGGCGACGACAATCTTTTCATGGCTTACGCGCACGTGGCGCACGATTGCCATGTGGGCAGCAGGGTGATCATGGAGAACGCCGCCACCCTGGCCGGGCACGTGACGGTGGCCGACCATGCCACCGTCGGCGCTTTCACCGCGGTGCACCAGTTCTGCCGCGTCGGCCCCCATGCCTTCATCGGGGGTTTCTCGGTGATCACGCGCGACGCGCTGCCGTACATCAAGACAGTGGGGGACCGGAACCAGGCCAAGATATACGGCATCAACACGATCGGTCTCGAGCGCCGCGGCATCCCGCGGGCTTCCATCGAGGAACTGAAGCAGGTCTATCGCATCCTCTTCCGCTCGGGGCTGAACACGGGCGACGCCCTGCGGCGCGTCAAGGAACGTCCCTGGTCGTCGCCCGAGGTGGCCACGCTGATCGATTTCATCGAGACCTCCGAGCGCGGTTTCATCCGCTAGCTGCATCGGTCGATCATGAGCGAGGATTCCGAGGTTTTCGGGCTGATCGCGGGAAACGGCCGCTTTCCCTTCCTGATACTCGAGGCGGCCCGCGCGCGCAATCTGCGCATGGTCGTGGCTGCCATCCGCGAGGAGACCTCGCCCGATATCGAAACCATGGGGTATCCGGTTCACTGGCTCGGGCTCGGGCAGCTGGGCAAGCTGATCCGCCTCTTCAGGGAATCGGGGGTGAAAAAGGCGATCATGGCCGGCCAGGTGAAGCATGTGCAGGTTTTCGGCAACTCGATCCCGGATCTGGCGATGATCCGCATGCTGGCGCGCCTGAAGCAGAAAAGCACCGATGCCCTGATCGGGGGCGTCGCCGCGACGCTCGCCGCTGAAGGCATCACGCTGATCGATTCCACCGAACTGTTGAAGGCTCACATGGCGCCCGAGGGGCGCTGGACCCGGCGCGGGCTGGACGGCCGCGAGCAGGCCGACGTCGATTTCGGCCGCCCGATCGCGCTGCAGATCGCCCGCATGGACATCGGTCAGACGATCGTGGTGCGCGAAAAGGCGGTGGTGGCCGTCGAAGCCATGGAAGGCACCGACGCCGCGATCCGCCGCGCGGGCGAACTTGCCGGAAGGACGAACCTGACGGTGATCAAGGTCAGCAAGCCCAAACAGGACATGCGCTTCGACGTGCCGGTGGTGGGCGTACCCACCGTGCGCACGATGATCGAGTCGGGCGCCACGGCGCTGGTTCTGGATGCGCACCGAACGCTCGTGCTCGACAGGGAGGAACTCATCCGGCTGGCGGACCAGAACCGCATCGCCATCGTGGGTCTCGCGCCCGCTGAATAGTGTGCACGCCGGGCCGGGATACATGCCGGGGGCAACATGCAGGAAACCGAACGCTTGAGAGTCGGGGTCGTGGGGGTCGGTTCGCTGGGAAGGCATCACGCCCGCGTGTATGCGGGCCTGCCGGGCGCGTCGCTCGTCGGCGTCGTCGACGCCATCCCGGATCGGGCGCGCGAAGTCGCGGCCGCCTATTCGACGCAGGCTTTCGCCGGCTACCGCGAGCTGTTCGGCAAGGTCGATGCCGTCAGCATAGCGACACCCACGATCCTCCATGCCCCGATCGGCGAGGAGTTCCTCGACAACGGGATCCACGTGCTCGTGGAAAAGCCGATCAGCAACACCCTGGAAGGCGCCGACCGGCTAATCCGCGCGGCAAGCGCGAACGGCCGGGTGCTGCAGGTGGGCCACCTCGAGCGCTTCAATCCCGCGGTGCAAGCGGTGCGCGCCATGGTCCGGCGTCCCCGCTTCTTCGAAGCGCATCGCCTGGGTGTCTTCACGCCGCGCAGCCTCGATATCGACGTGATCCTCGACCTCATGATCCACGACCTCGATATCATCCGCCTCATGGTTCCCGCCCCTCCCGCCGATATCCAGGCGGTCGGCCTGGCGATTCTCACCGGGCGAATCGACATCGCCAACGCCAGGATCCGCTTCGCAGACGGCTGCGTCGCCAATCTCACCGCCAGCCGCGTTTCGACCGACAAGATCCGCAAGCTGCGCCTGTTCCACGCACGGGAATACATATCGCTGGATTACACCCGCCAGGATGCCGCGGTGTACACTGTCGATCACCCCCGTGAGCAAGGAATGCCCAGGATCGTAGCGCGCCGGATCGAGCCCGCGCGCCGCGAACCGCTCGAGGCCGAACTCGAATCCTTCGTGGAAGCCTGCCTGGGACGGACGCCGGTGGAATGCAGCGGCGAGGACGGGCGCGCAACGCTCGAGCTCGCCCTCGAGGTGCTGGCGCAGGCGGAAAAGGCGCAGGCGCAGGAGTTTGACAGGCTTTGACCTGTTTTCTATACTGACAAAGCGGGTGTTCGATACCTGGATATGTTCGAATTCGCCATATCGCACCACGAGAGACACAGGCCGTCGGCCCGCTTCCTGCTTTCCCTGATCCTGAGCTGTGCCCTGCACGGGGCTCTTCTGGAAACGCTCCTGCGCTATCCCCATATACTGGACACCGGGATCGGCCGCTGGTTTCGCGCCCGGGCGCAGGTTTCGCCCCTGGAGGACAAGGACTGGCGGTCCGTCGCTCTCATCCGCACGAGCCCCGGAAAAATGGAAATGCCGTCGCGCGAGACATTGCGGCAAATCATGCGCGACTGGAGCAAGGACGCCGGGCAGCCGAAACAGCCGCCCATCCGCGTGCGCTGGAGCGCGCAGCAGCTGGCTGCCCTCGAAGACCAGGCCGAAGTCGGCCCTCCTGCCAAGCCGGTCCCGGGCCTGAACGAACCCCAGCCGGCACCTCCCGCCGGTGCTGCGGCCGCAATCGCCGGCGGCACGGCCGCAGGCGCCGAGACGCCCGCATTCCTCCCGCCGCCGGAAGCGGCACCCGCAAAGATCCCCGAAAAGATCGCCGAGGCGCCGCAGCCCACCGCACCCGCGCCCGCGCCCAAACCGCCGGAAACCAGGCCCGCAGCCGCGCCCCCGGCCCCTCAGGCACAGGTCTTCGCGGATCGGCAGGCGGCGATCCGCTCGCAGGGAAGCGGGCTGTTCGACACCAAGGGCTTCCCCATGGGCGATTACGCCACGCTGGTCATCGAGCGGGTGAAGTCGAATTGGCTGATACCTTCGAACCTGCGAAACAGCCAGGGAAGCACAACCATCGTGTTTTACATTGCGCGCGACGGGCATTTCATGGACGCACGCATCGTGGTGCCTTCGGGGAGCAGTTCGCTCGATCTGGCGGCGCTGAGCGCCATCATCGGATCCAGCCCGTTCCCGCCCCTGCCGGAAGGATTCCCGGCCGATCGCGTGGGCGCGAAGTTCGTGTTCTCGTACAACGAACGGCAATGACGGCCGCTCTGTCTCGATCGATCGCCGGGAGCGGCGGCTTCGTTTCCGGCAAGCGCAGGTCCATGGTGCGATACGGTACGGCAAGACCCGTGTCCGGGGCGACATCGCGGCGCTCCAATCGGAAAAACGGCAGGCTGCTTGTCGTTGCGCTCCTGCTTGCATTTTCCGGAGCCTGCCGCCACAGGGCGCCGATTCCACCACCCCAAGCC
>CAZHQK010000116.1:0-34896 GCA_964534795.1 uncultured Acidobacteriota bacterium | reverse complement strand
CTCCGGGGCTCGCCTGATCGATACGCGCCTTTCCGGGGGTTCGCCTCCGGCTCACCCCCGGCTACCCGCTCAGGGCCCCTTCCGGGGCCGCGCGATCGCCCCGAACCGCATCGCCGGGCTCTCTGCCGGCCCTCCGGGGCTCGGCGGATCGACACCCTGCTTTCCGGGGGTTCGCCTTCGGCTCACCCCCGGCTAACAGCTCAGGGCCCCTGCCGGGGCTTTTTGACCACCTCGAACCGCATCGCCGCGCTTCCCGGGGGTTCGCCTGCCGGGGCTTTTTGACCACCTCGAACCGCATCGCCGCGCTTCCCGGGGGTTCGCCTGCGGCTCACCCCCGGCTAACAGCTCAGGGCCCGTGCCGCACGCAGGGCATATCAATCGCGCGCGGAGCTCGTGGGCGCACGGAGCTCGTATCCGGCGGGCGGTTCGGCACCCAGCAGGTGGCGCACGAAATAATCCCAGCGCCGCCGCACCATGTAGGGTTCGTTGCCGAAACCGTGCCCGCGATTGGGCAAAAGCAGCAGGTCGAAATCCTTGTTCGCCTTGATCAGCGCATCGACAACCAGAAGCGTATTGTACAGCGGAACGTTGCTGTCCATCGTGCCGTGCGCCAGCAGGAGCTTGCCTCTCAAATTGCCGGCGAAATTCTGGTTCGCCTGGCTGTCATAGTTGTCCGTGCCGTCGGGGTTTTTGCGCAGGAGCCCTTGCCACTTCTCCCCCCAGGCGTCCTCATAGCAGCGGTTGTCGTGGTTGCCGGCCTGTGACACGCCGACCTTGAAGAAATCCGGATAGCGGAACATGGCGCCGGCGGCCGCATAGCCTCCCCCTGAATGGCCGTAGATGCCCGCGCGCTCGATGTCGATCCACGGATAGCGCCGCGCCAGCTCCTTCATCCCGGCCACCTGGTCGGGAAGCGTGTTGTCTCCCATATCGCCGTAGTAGGCTTCGTGGAACTTTTTGGAGCGCCACGGCGTCCCCATGCCGTCGATCTCGACGACGATGAATCCCAGTTCCGCCAGGGCCTGCGCGTCGCCGCGCGCCGCAGAGAAGCTCCGGCTGCCCACGCTCCCCGTCTGCGGACCCGGATAGATGCGGTTGACGATCGGGTACTTGCGCGAGGGGTCGAAATTCGTGGGACGGTACATCAGTCCGTAGAGATCCGTGAGGCCGTCGCGCGCCTTGACGGTGAACGGGATCGGGGGCTTCCATCCGGCTTCCACCAGACGCGAGATGTCGGCGCGCTCGAGCGTGCGCACGAGCCGCCCCTCGGCATCGCGCAACACCGAGACCGGCGGGACATCGGGTTTCGAGTAATTGTCGACGAAGTAGCGCCCCGAAGGCGACAGCGAGATTTCGTGATTCGCGTCTTCGGGCGTGAGCAGGCGCAAATCCCGGCCGTCGAAACCGATGCGATAGAAATGGCTGAAATACGGGTCGCGCCCCTGCTCGCGCCCGACGGCCAGAAAGTAGAGCACGCGGTTTTTCTCGTCGACCCGCAGGAGCTGGGTGACGTTTCCTTCACCGGTCGTAATACGGTTCTTGAGCCTGCCGGTCTCGAGATCGTAGAGGTAGAGGTGGCCCCAGTCGTCCCGCTGCGAAAACCAGATCACCTCTCCGGAAGCGGGGAGGCAGCGCCAGTTGACGCGGCCGTTGCCCGATTCGTAAAAGGTCGCGACGGTCTCTTCGAGCACCTCGCGCACGGCGCCCGTGGCCGCATCCGCCACGCGCAGCCGCACATGTTTGTGGTCGCGCGATGTGGAAACGAACGCCAGCTGCGAGCCGTCTGAACTCCACTCCACGTCGACCCACTCGCTGCCGCGGCAGACGAGATCGTCGCACAGCGTCGAGCGCCGCTGGTCGGGTTCCACCTGCAACCTGATCGTCTTGGGACCATCGAGGTCGATCACCACCCGGTGGATGACGGTGACGATCTCATCGCCCGGGAGAGGGTATTTCCACGCCTGCAGCTGCGGATGGCCGACGCGCGTGTCCACCAGGTACATCTCGCCCACGCGGCGCTGGTCCTGCTGGTAGGTGGCGATCCTGCGGGAGTCGGGCGACCAGAGAACGATGGGGCGATCGCTGCGCCGCCAGCCGGCGTTGTCGGTGGCGTAGCCGAAGTCCGGCACGCCGTCCGCGGTGATCTGCGTTTCGCTGCCGGTGGCGATATCGCGCACCCACAGGTTCCAGTCGCGGATGAAGACGGCGCGCTTGCCGTCGGGAGAAAGCTCCTCGGAGCGGCCGGCGGGGCTGCCCCCCGCGTCTTTCGATTCGCTGCAGCTGTTGCCGTCGACGTCGCACGTCCAGCGCCGGCCTTTGAGCTCGAAGGAAATCGTGCGCTCGTCGCCGGAGAACTCGAAGCGCTCGAAGGGCAGCCGGGAGGCTTCGTAGGACGCCCCGGCCGCACGGGAGAGAGCGCGCGCGACGGCGGCGTGATCGAATGCCGGGCCGCGCGTGCCGCGCCCCGGGTCGACCAGCACGAACTCGCTCCCTTCGGCGGTCGTGTTGCGATACCAGAAGCGATCGCCGGCGAGCCATGTCGGGCGCACGCTGCCGTGAAGCACGAGCGGCGCCGTGTTGTAGCCCATGAACTTCTCGGCGCGCGCGTAGTCGGCGGCGCTCAATGTGCGCGGCGGCTCGCCGCCGGGCTGCTGCGCCCGGCCGGCCGCGGCGGCCAGCATAAAGATCGCCGCCAGAATCAGGCTGGGGGAACCTGCGAGAGGCTCGAACTTTCGTGACATGGGGATCCTCCGTAGCATGTTCGGCGCAGTATCGCACGGCCGCGCAGCCGGGGGCAACCGCAAGCCGCGGCAGGATGGAATTCCGCCTCGAAGAATTTCTCAAGTTTGCCTGCACGCGGACGATAAGCAATCTGAATACGAGTCGACTATGCCGTCCGCAATCTGTCGATGCGGGCCGCTGCGGGGAGAGCGCGCCGTGCTGTGCGCATCGCCCCCCCCGCCCGGATTGAGGAGAGAAACTTGACAGGAAAAGCACGTGTCGATCGGTTCGGCCGGAGCGACGGCTTCAGCTTCGTCGAGGCCAACATCGTCCTCCTGATGGTGTTCGTGGTCGCCGGATTCGCATTGCTGAACCTCGGCGGGATCATGCCCGGAATCCGGGCCAACACGGCCCTGAAGCAGGTGATGGCGCAGCTGCGCACGGGCAGGGAGCTGGCGCTCGCCCAGCGCCGCAACATCGAGGTCCGCTTCCTGGGAGACAACCAGATCGAGCTCGTGCGCTTCGACGTGCCCACCGGGAGGACCTCCCTCGGCACGGTCACCCTGGAAGGAAATGTCGAGTTCCGGGTCTTCGACGGGGTTCCGGACACCCCGGACGCCTTCGGCAAGGCGAGCGCGGTCGACTTCGGCGGCGCAGGAACGTTGATATTTCTCAGCGACGGCACTCTGGTGGACGACGCGGGCGATCCCATAAACGGCACGGTCTTCCTCGGCCTGGCCGACCGTCCGGAAACTGCGCGCGCGGTCACAGTCTTGGGGGCCACCGGGCGCGTTCGCGGCTACCGGTGGACGGGAACGGCATGGATCCAGTGACAGGCACTCGAGCTCTGGTTGCAACTCGGACGGTCAACGATCAGCGGGGATTCACCCTGGTCGAAACCCTGATGGCCATTATCATTCTGAGCGGCGGGCTGCTGGCGCTCTCGCTCGCCTTCGCCCAGGGGATGGTCGTGATGTCGACCTCCCACTTCCACCAGGTCGCCAAGGAAAAAGCCTCCGAGGCGATCGAGAGCGTTTTCACCTCCCGGGATACGCGCACGATCTCCTGGGCGCAGATCCGCAACGTGGGCAACGGGGGCGTGTTCCTCGACGGTCCGCAGCCGCTGCTTTCCGCCGGCCCGGACGGCCTGGTCAACACCGGCGACGATGGCCCGGCGGAGACCGAAATACTGGCGGGTCCCGACCGGACACTGGGGACGGCGGACGACGTCGTGGTACCGCTCGACGGCTTCACCCGCGAGGTCGTCATCACCGACCTGGCCCCGAACCTGCGCGAGATCCGCGTCGTCGTCACGTACCGCGTGGGCTTTTTCACGCGCACGTACCAGCTGACCACCTACATCTCTTCCTTCGCCTAGAAGCGGGGCGGAGTCGCGGACCGACGGTGACGATCGCAGGAGGCACGTCATGAAACAGGAACAGGGATTCAGCATGACCGAGGTGCTGGTATCGACGGCCATCACCCTGGTCCTGCTGGCGGCGACCATGGGGGCCCTGAACGATGCGTTCGGGTTGAACGAGAGAGCCACCCTGATGGCCGATCTCGAGCAGAACCTGCGCTCGGGCATGAATTTCCTGGTGCGCGACTTCCTCAACGCCGGCTGGGGCATCCCGACCGGCGGGCTGCCCATCCCGTCGGGCGCGGGCGCGCTCCCGGTCGCGCGCCCCGGACCTCCGGGCACGAACTATACCTTTTCGCCCTCGGAAACCATCGCGGCGGTCAACCCCGGCGCGGGCCTCGGGCCGGTGGGCAACGGCCGCGCCACGGATATCGTCAATATTCTATACGCGGACAACCTCCTGCCGCTCAACCAGTCCCCGCTCGACGCCATCGCGGCCGACGGCTCCAGCGCCACCGTCGACGCGGGCACGCCTATCACGGGCGTGCGCTATCCGATCCGCACGGGCGACCTGATCGCCTTCAGCAACGCGCTCGGCAACACCGTCCAGTATGTCACGCGCGTCAGCGGCCAGACGATCTACTTCGATGCCGGCGATCCCATGAACCTCAACCAGCCCGGCGCGGCCCAGGGTTCCATCATGCAGCTCCAGAGCGAGGGCTCCTTCCCGCCGACGACCGCGACCCGCGTCTGGCTGGTGACCTATTACCTGGACACCACGACCGATCCCGAGATGCCGCGGCTCATCCGCCGCATCAACGACAGGCCGGGCGAGGTCGTGGCGCTGGTGCTCGAGGACCTGCAGCTGAGCTACGATCTGGTGGACGGCGTCACCAACCCCACGAACGTCAAGACCCCCGTGCCGCCCAACTCCCCCAACCAGATACGCAAGGCCAGCATCTTCCTTTCGGGCAGATCCGGGGCGCGCATCCGGCACACGGGGGAGTTCGTGCAGAGGAACCTCACGACCCAGATCAGCCTGCGCAGCCTGTCGTTCATCGATCGTTACCAATGATGGGAAATGGAAATGCGAAACGAATCGGGCATCGCTCTCATCGCCACTCTGCTGATCCTCGTGTTGCTCGCCGCCCTGGTGGCGGGCTTCGTGCTCTCGGTCAACGCCGACCAGCGGCTCATCGGGGTCGACCGCGACCAGAACCGGGCCTTCTACGCCTCGCTGGCGGGACTGGAAAAGCTGACGGCCGATCTCGGCACGCTGTTCAACAACAACTACGCCCCCAGCACCGCTCAGATCAACGCGTTGACGACAAGCCCGCCTTCGATCCCCGACATCGCTTTCGTTTCCCCCGGCGGCGGCTCGGGCTATCAAATCCAGTTTCCGACGGACGGCGCGGGCAGGCCGCGCGCCACGACGCGCACGATTCCTTCGGGTCCTTATGAAGGTCTCGTGGGGCTGATCACGCCCTATACCATGACTTCGACGGCGCACACGCTCCCGGCGGGCGAGGTGCGGATGCGGCGCACCCTGCACACCGTGGCCGTGCCCGTCTTCCAGTTCGGCATCTTCTCGGAAACCGACCTGAGTTTCCACGCGGGGCCCAATTTCGATTTCGGCGGCCGCGTGCACACCAACGGCAACCTCTTCCTGGCGCAAGGCAACGGCACGACCCTGACGCTGTCGAACCGCGTGACCGCCGTGGGGGAGGTGATCCGCACCAACCTGATCAACGGCTGGCCCACGAGCTCCAATTACAATGGAAACGTGCGCGTGACCACCGCCCCCGGCGCCTACCGCAACCTGGCCATGAACGAGGGCAGCCTGGTGGGCACCCTGGGCTCGGCGCAGAATGAGCCGACCTGGACGAACCTCTCCATCGGCACCTACAACGGCAACATCCGCAACGGGCGCACCGGAGCGCGCCGCATGGACCTGCCCCTGGTCAGCATGGGCGCCACGCCCATCGACCTGATCCGCCGCCCGGCGCCCAACGAGGACGTCACCAACCCCGACGTCTTCGGCCAGCGTTATTTCGCTCTGGCCAGCCTGCGCATCCTGCTGTCGGACAATGCCGGGGACATAACGTCGCTGCCCACGGTGACCGGTTCGGCGCCTCTCGCCCTCGCGGGCACCGCGCCCGACGGAACCCCATACGCCATCTCTTCGGGCGATACGGCGGCGGGCTACCGCAGCCCCAACGGCACCCCCCTGCTCGGCGGCTACATCAAGATCGAAATGCAGACGCAGGCCGGCACCTGGGTGGACGTCACGCGCGAAATCCTCGAACTCGGCATCGCCGGGCGCGACTGGACCAACGTCTGCAGCAACGCACCCGACGCCGTCATCCGCGTCCAGCGCTTCAAGGACAACCCGACGGCGTGCGTCGGCGCGACCGGCGTGCAGTACTGGCCCAACGTGCTGTACGACACGCGCGAGGGCGCGCTGCGCGACAACATCACGGAGACCACCCCCCGGACGGTCTTCCTCGGCGGCGTCATGCACTATGTCGAGCTCGACGTCGCCAACCTGTGCCGCTGGTTCCGCGGCGAGATCGGGTCGAGCGGCAGCAACGCCATCAACGTCACCGGCTATGTCGTCTATTTCTCCGACCGGCGCACCAACCGCGATGCCTCGAACCAGGAGACCGGCGAGTACGGTTTCGAGGACTTCGTCAATCCGGGGAACGTCAACGGCCTGCCCGACGGCTTCATGGAAGAGGCCGAGGACGTCAACGACAACGGGGTGCTCGACATGTACGGCACGGCTCCGGTATCGCCCATGGATCCGCCGCTCGATGCGAGCGCGCGGCCCTGGATCCGCGTCGAGTCCAATATCGCGCGCGTCAACCGCCCCATTTTCTTCCGCCGCGCCCTCAAGCTGGTCAACGGCGAGAGCCTGAATCTCGGAGACAACGACGGCATCCCCTACGGGCTGGCCGTGGTCGCGGAAAACCCGGTCTACGTGCAGGGAAATTACAACGCGGCCGGCAGCTTCTCCGGCAGCCACGTCGCCTGCTCGGTGATCTCGGATGCCGTGACCTTCCTTTCGAACGCGTGGAGCGACGCCAAGTCTTTCCTGTACCCGCACTCGCTCGGCGGCGGAAGCGCCGGGCGGGCCGCCACGACCACCTGGTACCGCATGGCGATCATCGCGGGCAAGGGCAAGCCGTTCCCCCAGCCCCCCTCGACGGTCCAGGACTTCGGCACCGACGGCGGCGTGCACAACTTCATTCGCTACCTGGAAAACTGGTCGGGTCAGACGCTGTACTATCGCGGCTCGATCGTCAGCCTGTTCTTCAACCGCCAGGCGGTCGGCCTGTACAAGTGCTGCACCAACGTCTACACGCCGCCCACGCGCGGCTACAACTTCGACGTCGAGTTCCTGGAACCCACTCTGCTGCCGCCGCGCACCCCGATGTTCCGCGACGTCAATATCACCGGCTTCACGCGCCTGATCATGCCCAACCAGTGATACCTGGTGACAGCCCGCCCGCCGCCCCGTATCATATGGGGCATGACAGGCACGAAGTGGCAACTGGTCGTGTGCGGCGTCAACCACAGGTGCGCGCCGCTCGAGGAACGCGAACCCCTGCAGATCGGCCCCGAAGAGCTGCCGCGCGCCGTGGCCCGGCTCGGCACCCTGCCCGGCGTGCTGGAATCGGTCATCGTTTCCACATGCAACCGGGTGGAATTCTACATGGTGCTGGACGAGTCCAGGGATCCCCTGGAGACGGTGGGCCGATTCTACGAAGGTTCCGCCGGGCGCCGCATTGATCGCCTGAAGGGAAACTTCTATGTGCGCCGGGAGCGCGAGGCCGCCGCGCACCTGTTTCGCGTGGCCGCGGGGCTCGATTCGCTGGTCGTCGGGGAAAACCAGATCGTCGGCCAGCTGAAGAGCTCCTACAGCTCCTCGTGCGCCGTCAAGGGCGCCGGCAAGGTGATCCACCGGCTGTTCCACCAGGCTTTCCGCGTGGGCAAGGCCGTGCGCTCCGACACCGCCATGGGCCGCGGCGCGTGTTCCGTCAGCAGCGCCTGCGCGGCCCTGCTCAAACCCAGGATGGCGCTCGTGCGCCGGCCCGCGGTGCTTTTTGTGGGCGTCAACCAGATGATCGATCTGGCGGCCTCCTACCTGTCCAAGTTCGATTGCGAGCGAACGATGTTCGCCAATCGCACCAGGGAGAAAGCGGTCGAGATCGCCGGGCGTTACGGCGGGACCGGCCACGGGCTCGACGAGCTCCCCGCCCTGCTCGCCGCGGCGGACTTCGCCGTCACCTGCACGGGCGCGCCCCACGCCGTCATCGACGAGCCCATGATCCTCGGGGCGCTCGCCGCCAGGCGGGGCAGGAAGCTCACGATCATGGACATGGCCGTGCCCCGGGATGTCGAATACGCCGGCCCGGAACGCCCCGATCTGGAAATCATCGACATGGACCGCCTCAAGAGCTTCGTGGAAAGCAGGCAGCAGGAAGCCGCCGAGGCCGTCCCCGAAGCGGAAGCGATCGTCGCGCAGAAGCTCAACGAGTTCATGTACTGGTACGGCCACGTGCTCGAGGAACCGATCTACAACAACGTCGAGGCGCGCTTCGAGGCGATCCGGCGCGAAGAGTTCGGCCCGCTCGTCGCCCGCCTCGATCCCACGCTGCAGGGCGCCGTCGAGATGGCCTCCCGGCGGCTGGTGAACCGGCTGATGCAGATCAAGATAAGGACGGAATCGCACTGACGCGCAATCCGCTTCCCAAGGACAGGCGCACGGAAAAGGAGTGGAACGATGGGAATCATACCCAAGGTGCCGTGGATATGGATGGATGGGAAGTTCGTCGCATGGGACGACGCGCAGGTGCACGTCACGGCCCACGGCCTGCATTACGGCACGGGGGTTTTCGAGGGGATACGCTGCTACGAGACCCAGGACGGGCCGGCGGTCTTCAGGCTGCGGGACCATCTCGCGCGCTTCTTCAACTCCGCGGCGCTGTACGAGCTGGCAATTCCCTATTCGGCGGCCGCGCTCCACGACGCCTGCCTGGAACTCGTATCCCGCAACCGCCTGGGAAACGCCTATATCCGGCCCGTCGCCTTTTTCGGCGCCTACTCGCTCGACCTGTGGCCGCGCGGCTGCCCGGTGCACGTGGCCATGGTGGGCTGGCCGCGCGGGGAGTACCTCGGCAAGGAAGCGCTCGAGCGCGGCGTCAGGGTCAAGGTTTCCTCCGTGCGGCGCTTCGACGACTCCGTAATACCGACGGCGGGAAAGGCATGCGGCCAGTACGTCAATCCGGTGCGCGCCGTCCAGGAAGCCCTGCGCGAGGGTTATGACGAGGCTCTGCTCCTGAACCGGCAGGGCCAGTTGGCCGAGGGCAGCGGCGAGAACCTGTTCATCGTCCGAAACGGCACGCTCGTCACCAACGACGCCGACGCCTCCATTCTGATGGGGATCACGCGCGCCTCAGTACTGGAGATCGCGCGCGACCTGGGCATCGCTGTGGAGATCCGTCCCATGGATCTTGCCGAGGCGATCTCGGCCGACGAGGTCTTCTTCACGGGCACGGCCGTCGAGGTCACGCCCATCCGCGAAATCGACGGGCACACGATCGGCAGCGGCCGGCGCGGTCCGGTGACCGAAAAGATCCAGAAGGTGTTTTTCGACGCCGTGCACGGAAGGGCGGCCCGCTATCGCGGCTGGCTCTCCTACGCCGCCGCGCCCGAATCCGCGGCCGTGTGAAACGAGCCTTGCCGCCTTTCGAGAAGCGAATTCCCCGAGTCTTCTCTGTATACCATTTAGTATACAGAAAAGGCTTCCGATGCGGGCGTCAAACCCGCGCCGCGCGCGCTTCGTGCGACGCCGGCCCGGGCCGCCCGCGGCGGCCGGATTTCGGGCGCCATCCCGGTCGGTTTTCCATTCCTTCTGGACAACGGGAATGGAAGTGTCTATAAACCGATCAAGAGTTCGAAGAAGGTCCTGGCCATGCTGGATACTATGGGTTTTCTCCGGAGCTGATCGATGCGCGTGCATGGCCTGCGATACGGAGCGGTAGCGGAATGCCGGGGGGGGATGAACCATGAAGGTGCCTGATCCGTTCGAGTCGGCCGAAACGCCCGATCACTCCATCCCGTGGCATGCCCTGCCGGAGGAGCAGGTCCAAGTCAAACTGCAGGCCGGCCTGAACGGACTGTCGTCGGAGCAGGTCGCGGAGCGGCTGAGGGAATTCGGCCGCAACACCCTGCCGGAGCGCAAACCCCTCGGGCTGTTCGATATCGTCCTGCATCAGTTCAAGAGCCCGCTGATCTATGTGCTGCTCGTGGCCTGCGCCATCGCCCTCTTGACCGGCGACTTCAAGGATGCGGTCTTTATTCTGGCCGTCATCGCATTGAACGCGACCATCGGCACGGTTCAGGAACATCGCGCGGAGCAGAGCGCCCACGCACTGCAGCGGATGTTGAGAGTGCGGGCCCGGGTGCGCCGCGATGGGCAGCAGCTCTACGTGGATGCCGAAGAGCTGGTGCCCGGCGATGTGGTGCTGCTCGAATCGGGCGACAGGGTGCCGGCCGATCTGCGCCTCGTCCGGCTCAATAACCTGGCGATTGACGAGTCGTTCCTGACGGGCGAGTCGCTCGCCGCTGCCAAGCGGCTGGATCTGCAGGGGTCGGATGCGCCGGTAAGCGACCGCCGCAATATGGCCTATGCCGGCTCCACCGTGGTCTCCGGGCGCGGGACCGGGCTCGTAATTGCCACCGGCAAATACACTGAAGTGGGCAAAATCGCCCGTGCCGTGGCCGAGGAGGCGGGAGGCAAACCGCCGCTCGTGCTGCGCATGGAACGGTTTTCCCGCCAGATCAGCGTGGTCGTGCTCGGCTTCGCGGCCCTTCTCGGAGTGTTTTCCATGGTGCGCGGCATGGCGTTCGACGAGGTGCTCCTGCTGATGATCGCCATGGCTGTTTCGGCCATTCCCGAAGGACTGCCGGTGGCCATGACCGTCGCCCTGTCGCTCGCCACGCGGCGGATGGCGAAGCGGCACGTGATCGTGCGCCGCCTGCCCGCGGTCGAAAGCCTGGGGAGCTGCACCGTCATCGCGAGCGACAAGACCGGCACGCTGACCGTGAACCAGCAAACGGCGCGGCTGTTATTCCTCCCCGACGGCCGCAGCTTCATGATCGGCGGGCAGGGTTACAACGATCAGGGCGGCATCACCACGGCGGAAGGCGGAGCGCTGCCGGACGAGCTGCGCGCCCGACTGGAATCGGTCGCCCGCAACGCCGTTCTGTGCAACGAGGCTTCCCTGGCACGCGGCCCGGACGGCTGGACCCACAGCGGTGATGCGATGGACGTGGCGTTGCTGGCGCTGGGATACAAGATGGGTTTGGACCCTGCGACGGTGCGTGAGCGCTATCCGGCCGTCGCCGCCATCCCCTTCGAGTCCGAGCGACGCTACGCCGCCACTCTCAATCGGACGGACGGGGGCGCCGAGCTGATCGTCAAAGGCGCCGTCGAAACGGTGCTCTCCTTCTGCACGCATATGGTGACGGCCGCCGGCCTCGTCCCGCTGGACCGTGAAGCGATCCAGCAGCGCGCGCAGGAACTGGCCGAGGAAGGGCACCGCGTGCTGGCGTTGGCCGCAGCGCCGCGGCCGGCGCACGTCCCGGATGCGTTGCAGGAAAGCATGCTCGCCGGGCTGGCGCTGCAGGCGCTGGTGGGATTCATGGATCCGGTGCGCCCCGAGGTGCCCGCGGCGGTCCGCACCGCCCGCGAGGCCGGCATCCGGGTGGCGATGATTACCGGGGATCACCCCGCCACCGCGTTCGCCGTCGCGCACGGGCTGGGGATTGCCGAGTCGAAGGACCAGGTGGTCACAGGCCGCACGCTGGCGGAGATCGGCGATGTCCATGTTCCGGAATTCTACGAGCGCGTGAAACGATCCAGCGTCTTCGCCCGCGTATCACCCGAGCAGAAGCTGCACATCGTGGACGCCATGATGGGACTGGGCAACTTCGTGGCCGTCACCGGCGACGGCGTCAACGACGCGCCGGCGCTGCGCAAAGCCCACATAGGGGTGGCCATGGGTTCCGGCACCGATGTCGCCAAGGATACGGCCTCCCTGATCGTCACCGATGACAACTTCGCCTCGATCGTCGCCGGCATCGAAGAGGGCCGCCACGCTTACGCCAACGTCCGCAAGGTCACGCTGCTGCTGATCTCCACCGGGCTGGCCGAGCTGGTTCTGATCGGGCTGTCGATCGTGACGGGGCTGCCGGCGCCGCTGCTGGCGGTGCAGATCCTGTGGCTCAACCTGGTCACCAACGGCATCCAGGATGTGGCGCTGGCGTTTGAGGCGGGCGAGCCCGGGGTGATGAAGAATCCGCCGCGCGCGCCCTCCGAAGGCCTTTTCAACCGCAGGATGGTCGAGCAGGTGCTGCTGAGCGGCCTGACGATGGCGCTGGTTTGTTACGGGGCCTGGGTATGGATGCTCCGCACCGGCTGGGGCGAGAGCGAGGCGCGCAGCAGCCTGCTGACGCTGCTGGTGCTGATGCAGTTCTATCATGTGCTCAACTGCCGCTCGGAAAACGCTTCGGCGTTCCGCGTCCCGCTCCGCAACAACCGGATTCTGATGGCCGGAATGGCGGCGGCCTTTGCGATCCACGTGCTGGCCACGGAGCTGCCGCTGCTGCAATCCCTGTTGCGCACGTACTCCCTTCCGTGGAATATGTGGCTGGGCTTCGCCCTGCCGGGCGCCGTCATCCTGGCGGTGATGGAGACCTACAAGTGGAGGGCGCGGCGGTTTCGCACCTGACGCTGCCGGCCGAGGGCAGGTCATGGCGGAAGCACCGCCGAATTCTGGGACGAACCGAGGAAAATCTTATCATGATCGGACGCAGGCGATCCGCAGGCGGCAGGACGGCTCTGTTGCTGCTCCTGCTGATTCCGGCTGAGCTGCCCGGGCAGGCTGCGGGCGGCATGGGGCGCGACCGCTCTTCCCCCGGTCCGGCGCCGGTCGGGAATCGGCTGGTGTGGCGCGGGGACTCGCCCCCGGGACTCGAACGGATCGCGGCGCTGCTGGCTCCGGTACTCTGGTTCTCGGCGGACGAACCGCTGATCCTGCGCGGCCAACTGCCGCTGCCCCATCCGCACCCCTGCGACGCCCCCGCCGATCGCGGCATCGTCTACTACCAGGTCGCGAGGATCCGCCTGCGAAGCGACCGGCGCATCGGGCCGCCGCCCTGGGAAGGGGAAGAGCTGTTCGCGAACGTGCACGGCATGGCGCTGCGCTATTTTTTCTACTACCGGCAGGACTTCGGCTTCCATCCGCATCTGCACGACCTCGAGCTCGTGGAGATGGAGGTGTCGCTCGACCGGCCCCAGGACGGCGCCTACACGGTCCGGCTGGAACGGATCATCGGCTTCGCCCACGGGACCGACTGGTACGCCAATGAGCTGGTGGTCGACGACGACATCCGGCTGCCTCCGGTGATCCTGGTCGAGGAAGGCAAGCATGCGAGCTGCCCGGATCGGAACGCCGACGGCCTGTACACTCCCGGTTATGACGTGAACCGCCGCGTTCATGATGCCTGGGGGGTGCGCGACGTGCTCGGCTCGGGCTTTCTGCTTGCGAGCGGTTTTCAATCATCCATGATGAAGCCGAGGCAGCCGCGCTTCCGCGTCTTTCCGCCCGAGACGCCCGGGAGGCCGCCTGAACCGGCAAGCTCGCTCCAGGTTACGAGCGAAGGCGTCCTGGGAAACTATGAGCTCCGGGCATCCGAACGGATCGGGACGTGCGCCGAGATGAACCCCGAAGGCGAATTTCTCCTGAGGGCCATGAAAGAGCACGGCTTCGGCGCGGGGCGCGCGCCGGAGCAGTATCGCTATGAAATCTTGAAGGAGCTGCGCGAGCCGTTGAGCGGCACGCACGGCCTGCTGCCGAGCATCGGCTTCCGCTGGGACCGCAAGCCGGGCTTGAGCTTCACGCTGCGCGGGTTCGACCTGCGCGAGGTTTATGCTGTTCCGAAAATCAACTGGTTCGGCAGCGATTTCAGCGTCGAAGCAATGCTGACCCGCTCCGCCGCCCAGTTCTTCACCTGGTATGCATCAGCCGGCCTGGCGCGGGAAATGCTCCCGGTCGCGCGCGACAGCCGGTACGAATCCAGGCAATGGACTCCGGCCAGTGAATTGGGCATAAAACTCCGCACCCGGATTACCGGCAAACGGCGGCTTTTCGCGCTCGGATACGGTTTCGCGGGCCTCAGGGTCGGATTGCGCTTCTCCGGCTTCAATGAAGTCAGACGGACGCGCCTGGCCGTCGAGGTCGGGCCGGGAGTGTGGTGATTTGCACGCAGGCCGCCCCGCAGCCGGAACCCGCCGGCAGCCTGCAGCAGGAGGCGGAATGAGATACGTTTACATGGCATTGATCGTGGTGGTCACAGCGCTGGTGCTCGTGTTCAAGTTTCAGAACCTCCAGGCGGTGACGGTCGTGCTGCTCTCCATGAGCGTGACACTCCCCCTGTCGCTGCTCGTGATCATCGTATATCTCCTGGGCATGCTTACCGGCGGCTCGGTGCTGAGCCTGTTGCGCAGCTGGATCAAAGGAGCCCGGCGCAAGCCGGAATGAGACAGCGTGCGCCCGGTGCATACCGGCAGCGCCCTACGCGAATTTCGGCACTTCCGGCCGTATCCTCAGGCCGGGGATCTTCGTGAAATGACTGTCGACGGTAACCAGGATCGCATTGATGCGCAGCGCGCAGGTCGCAATGACGATATCGGTCAACGGCAGGACGGTTCCCCTGCGGTCCAGGCTCCATGCCAGTTCGGCAGCATCCGCCCAGAGGGCATGGTCGGTCGGTATTTCCTCGAGAACATCGAACAGCTCCTCGATCCTCGCTTTCTGGCCGGGATGGACGATGCCGCGAACGACTTCGGCACGGATCACGCCGCACGTCGCGATCGCCCGCGCCCGCACCCACGGTTCGATCTTGTCGCGCGGCTCGACCCTGCGGCGGAACCAGTCGATGTAAACGGTCGAGTCAACGAGAAACATGGCGCGGCTTTTCCCGCTTTCTCATCCGGATGACATCGTAGTCCGGATCGACGACGGGACCTTCGGCAACGAGGTAGAAAGGCTCCTGGAACAGCTTTTTGATCTTGGCCAGCCGTTCGGCTTCGGTGAGCGCGAAGTCGATGGTCGCCTTCCGGGTCTTCAAGCCGGTAAGCCTCATCAGGCGCCGGAGCTTCCTCTCGTCGAGATCGACCGTGGTCTTCATGATATGCCTAAATATACTCCCCATGGGCCCATACTTCAACCCTTATGAAATGCGGTTCCTGCGACCCACCCGTGCCGGCGTCTCGATGGCGCTCCGCTGCTTGTCATTACGTTCCTGCACGGGGCCGCACGATCGCCATCATGGGGAAAGCATCGCCGCGCACGCACAGGAAGTTGCGATGCCCGCGCCCGGGCGCACGGTCGCCGTCCGCGCGCCAACCTGGCCGCCATGGCCGGGGGGCGTAGTGCGTGGGAATGACGACTGCAGCTTTCGGCTGGTCGACGACTTCCGGCGCCGTCGTGGCGTCCATCGCGGGTCGGCCCGCTACCGGCCCTGATCGTGCTGGATGCGGAGGAGATCCCGCGCCCTCCCTTTCTCGGAAGCTGGTGCTGCCTGGAGGATGGAATGCAATTCGACGATGCATCAGCCCGAACCGACGGGGCCGGGAGAAGGAGTTGGCGGAGGCGCATGGGAATCGAACCCACCGAACCTGCCTCCCGGCAGATCCCACTGGATTTGAAGTCCAAGCCGACCACCAGGCCGGATTCACCTCCGCCGCACTGCGATTGTACCAGAGTCGGGAAGAAGTGCGGGCGATTTCTCCGGTCCCTGCGCTTCAGCGGATCCGATCAGTCGTGGAATAGTAGCCGCGCCGCGCGTACATGAAGTAATCGCTGTTCGGCTTGCCGTGCTTCTCGGCGAGCCGCACTGTGATTGCATGGAATGCCCCGCCCTGCCCGGCCGAGGTGGGATAGTATCCCAGGGAGTAGCGCATTCTCAGGCGCGCGATGACCGATCCCAGTGCCGCGTCGAGCGAGGTCGTGCTGCCCGCAGGGATGATCTCGCCGCCGGTCTCGCGCGTGATCTTGCCGACGGGACCCGAGCCGGCGAGCAGCGAGGGGAGGTTGAGCGCCAAAAGCGGCCACTGGCCGGAGGTCTTGATGCTATAGACTACGGCCTCGGTCTCCAACGCCAGCCGGACCGTTTCCCCTTCGCTCGCCCGCGGCTGAACGGTCTCCTGGTTGTCGGAGATGAGGATGATCGCGTGACGGCGGTCGGGTGCGACACGCGCCAGATACGCGATCGAGTCGTACAGCGCGTCGACAATGTTGGTCCCGCCGCCCGGGCGGATGCGCGCCAGCGCGTCCGCGATCCGACCGCGGTCGGCCGTCAGATCTTCGACTCTCTGGACATCGCGCGCAAAAGAGAACAGGGCCACTTCATCGCCGGGCTTCAGATGATCCAGGGCGCGCGCGGCGATGCGGCGCAGTTCGGCGATGTAGGGGGCCACGCTCCCGCTGCGGTCGACGACGAGCGCGACGGCCAGCGGAAGCTCGTCGCGCGAAAAGCCCTGTATCTCCTGCAGGACGCCGTCTTCGTAAACGCGGAAATCGTCCTTGGTGAGATTATCGATCATGCGTCCCGAGCGGTCGCGCACGACCGCGTCCACCTGCACCATGCGCACGCTCACGCTCAGAGTGACCCCGGCTGCCGCTTCGACCGGGTTCGCCTCGGAAGGCGGAGACGGCAGCGGCTTGGCGGCAGGCGGAGTGCTCTCCGCCGGCGGCGCCGCAGATCCTTCGTCGGGCCGGGTCTCGGGGCGCCGGAGGATCGGTCGCGGCTTCTCGGCCGCGTCGGGAACGGGCGCGGCCGGCGGCGGCGCATCCACGGTGCCTGCCGAAGCCTGTGCCTGCGCCGCGGCGCGCGCAATCTGCAGGGACTGCTCGACGGCGCTCGCCGGAATCGAGAGCGGCTGCTCGAACCTGGCCTCGAACATGGTGGTGCTCGGCAGGTCGATGTCCGGACCGCGGCGCAGCAGCAGCCCCACGGCCGCGACCGCCGCACCGGTGGCCCCGCCATACATCGCGCCCCTCGGGCCGCCGTAGAGGATTCCGATGATGGCGCCCTGGGCCCCTCCTCTTGCCACGGCTCCCACATCCCCGCCTGCGCCCTGCTCGCCCTTGATCCGAGCGTTCTCTTCTTCTTTCGCATCGACCGGGTCGAAGCCGACGCGCGTGATCGAGGCACGCACCGGGAGCAGGCTGCCGTCGGGGAGGCGGATCTCTTCGAACTTGAGCTGGATTTCGGCCCTGCCGAAAAGGCGCCCGGCCCGCTTGCACTTGGTGACCACGGCACGGACCGAGCTCTTGTCTGGGATCGTCACGCGGCCGTCGACGACCACGTCGGCCGCCGTGGTGAATTCCACCCGGTCACCCTTGCGCGTTGTCCGGGTGTGCAGAGGCGTCTCGAGCCGCATGATGAACTTCTGCCCGGCGGGGACCGTCACGGCGTCTGCCGCCGCGGGCGCCGGCGCAGCCGCCGGCGGCTCCTGGCGCGCCGCGACAGCGCCGGCACCGAAAAGAAAGAAAAAGACGGCGGCAGCTGAGTTTGCGTAAATATTCCGTTGCATTGCGCCTGCCCCGAACGACGGTCGCGCGCCCCCCAGACAGAGTCCATTATATAGATGCGCGCGCTTTCGAGGAAGGTTCAGCGCCGCGCGGCAGGTATCCGTCCCGGAGGGACGGAAGCTGGTAGCTCCAGGTGAGCGCAAGCGAACCTGGAGAAAAGGAAGCGGCATGGGACAAGCCCCGAAGGGCCGGCAGAGGGATTTTCCAGAACCGCGGTCTGCCGGCCCTCCGGGGCTCGCCTGATCGATACGCGCCTTTCCGGGGGTTCGCCTCCGGCTCACCCCCGGCTACCGGCTCGGGGCCCCTTCCGGGGCCGCATGATCGCCCCGAATCGCATCGCCGGGCTCTCTGTAGACCCTCCGGGGCTCGCCTGATCAATAGGCGCCTTTCCGGGGGTTCGCCTCCGGCTCACCCCCGGCTATCCGCTCAGGGCCCCTATCGGGGCAGCTGGTGCGTCCGCCGCGGCGCGGCGGACCGCGAGCTTATTACTCCAAGCCACCGGTCCCGCGCGGCGCGCGCGACCTACCGGCTCAGGGCCCCTCCCGGGGCCCGCGCGGAATGCTGTTTGACCTTGCAAAGTCCCCGCCCATCGCCTATCTTCTTGATCCGGAGTGGGGCTGTAGCTCAGATGGGAGAGTGCCTGACTGGCAGTCAGGAGGTCACGGGTTCGATCCCCGTCAGCTCCACCACATTCTTCACTCCGCGATCCGGCATCAACGGCGCAAGGATTTCAGCAGGGCCTCCGCCTGCGCGTCGCCCGGATCGAGGCGCAAGGCCTCGGCCGCCTGCGCGTGCGCCGCGGCGAAACGGCCGCAGCCGGCGTACGCCAGCGCGAGGTTGCGGTGCGCGGCGCCGTTGCGCGGCTCCAGCCGGACGGCGTTCTCGAGCGGCGGTACGGCATCCTGCGGCCGCCCCTGCATGAGCAGCGCCGCGCCCAGTTTGACATGGGCCTCGGCCCGCCCCGGCGCGCGCGCCGCCGCAAGCCTCAGCCAGCGCTCGGCCTCCACCGGGTTCCCGCCCTCGAAGGCGACATCGCCCAGGAATACGGCCGTTTCGGATTGCTCGGCCAGGTCCTCCGGGAAGGAGCTCAAACGCCGCACCGCCTCGTCGACCCTGCCCGACGAAACCAGCGCCCACACGAGAAGCGGACCGCTCAGACGTCGCTCGTAACCCGCATCGAAAATCCGCGCCAGGTGCGGCACCGCTTCCTCGGGCCGCCCCAGCCTTGCCAGGGCCTGCGCCAGCGAAAGGGCTGCGATGTGCGCTTCCGGGCTGATCTCGAGCGCGCGGCGGAACGCGGCGATCGCATCCTCGTCGCGGCCGGCCGCGGCCAGCGCCTCGCCATATCGGAAGTGAACCACGGATCGCCGTGAACCGCGCGCCCGCAGGCCGGCGACATATTCCCGGGCTTCATCGTAGGAACCCTGCTGCACCAGCCATGCCGCCCGGCGCGCCTGTTCCTCTTCGAGCCCGTCGTTGAGCCCGAGATCCCGGCCGGTGGCCGCGAAGGCCGCCGCCAGGAAAACAAGAGGCACGGCCGCACCGGCCGGCTTCCGGTTGCGCATGCGCCCCGCCAGCCAGACGAGCGCGGCCGCCGAAGTCGCGCACAGCGGAGGCAGCAGCGGCAGCCGGTAGCGGTCCGCGACGAAGAAAGCCGCCACCGACAGGCCGTAAATGGGAATAAACGAGGCCCATACCCAGTATCCCGGATTTTCCGCCCGCCGGTTGTTGCACCACAGGCCGATCACTCCCAGCGGCATGAGAAGCCACGGACCGACGAAGAGAAAACGCAGCAGCGTTGCCTCGTCACGATAGAAGGCATAGCTGTAATTCAGGCTGACGTCCGTCTTGTTGACCAGGATCGCGATCTTGCGCAGCAGGAGTCTCAGGGCATCGGCCGGATGCCCGGCGATCCATTCCAGCGCAAGCCGGTAATAATAGGCGGAGACTTCGCCGGCCGACATCTTGCGCCCGGTTGCCTCTTCCGCCAGCCGCCCGGCGTCGCGCGCCTGAGAGGCGATGGAGGGCGCGAGCCCGGCGACGGCCTGGTACGTCCCGTCGGCCCCGGCGTGATTCCCGATGAAAAAGTTGAGCCCGCCGTGCGACGAGATCAGCACGGCCTCGCCGGAAGCGGCGTAGTTGCGCAGCGCATTGGCGGCCGGCGCGAGCATGAGGCCCGCAAAGAAAAGCGCCGCCCGGCCGGCTGCGGGCACCACGGCATGCCTGCGCCCGCCGGCGCGCCGCCATAAAAAGACCGCCATGAGGACGCCTGCCGCAACGCCGTAAGCGATCGCGTTGGGCCGGTTCAGGGCGAACAGCCCGGCGGCGAGGCCGGCCGCGGCCGGCAGAACGCCGCGCCCGGCCTCCTGCGCGCGCGTCAGCAAATACAGCGTACCCACTGCGAGAAAGGGATCGAGCGCCGATTGGAGCAGGACCGCCTCGGAAAAAGTCACGAACCCGCAGAGCAGATAGAGAACGGCGGCGATCCGCGCCGCCGCCTCGCCGAACCAGTGCCGTGCCGTCAGGTACAAAAGCGGCGGCGCCGCCGCCCCGAGCGCGATCTGAAGGAGGCGCGCGGCAGACAGCGAGCCGGCGCACAGTTTGAAGACCAGGGCCAGAAAGTAGACATAAAGAGGCGAGACGAAAAACGGCGCTCCGGAAGACGCAAGCCCGTCCCGGGCAAGCGCGCGCCCGAGCTCTACGTAATAGGCCGTGTCGAGTTCGCCGTGGGGTTGCAGCAGCGGGTGATCCCCCAGCTGCGCCAGGATCGTCCCCTTGATCGCCAGGGCGGCAACGGGCAGCCCCATCAGCCATGCCGCGGAGGCGCGCGAGTTCCCGCTCGACGCGCGCGCCTCCTCGCGCGCGCCACCGGCTTCCCGCGCTCGCCGGCCGGGTATCGGCGCCGCATGCTGCGCATGCCTTTTGCCCATCGGTCACTTCTGTAGCCGGAAGCGGCGACCCGCCGCTGCAGCGATCCTACCTGCAGAGGGCCCGCGCTGCAACGATTCCGTCATAGCGCGCCGTCGTTGCAAAGCGACGCACGATGAACGCCGCCCTGAGGCGCAGGCCGCAACGGCACCTGCATGTATCTGAATAAAGACCACTTCGGTCCATGATCGCCGGCCGCACCGCGCTGAAAAGTACTTGCCAGGCGAAAGCAAAGGTGCAACGATTACACTGGGTCTCGGACCGCGGTGGGTGCGCGCATGCGGAGATTGCCGGTCGATGCAGCGGGCGGCTGGCTTTCGGGAACCACCGGCCCGGATGCGGCTCGAAAAGCGCGTTCGGGCAGCCGCGGGAGCGGGATCGCATGGCGCCAGGGCGGCATGCCGGAAGGCACGGACCCGGCCGGAATGCGCAGGCATCCGATGGCGGATGCGCAGCGCGGGCCGAATCGACGGCAACGGCCGGAAGGGCGGGAGGCGCGCGGCGCGCCGGTGATTTGCAGCCGGGCACCCTGGACCCGGATATATCGCACTGATCCGCATTCGTTCAGGCGGCCGCGGCCCCGTCGCTTACGCGTTGCAGGAGTTGTTCTCTACAGGATACTCGCACCCGCGGCGGAACCCACCCTCCCCGGGAGGTGCCGCACGCGGAGGAGCTGACGGTCATGCCTGAATGCCCGCACACCTGGGAAATGACCAACATCCGCTTCGGTTTTGTCGTGTTCGAGAAGTGCCATCATTGCGGCAGGGTGCGGACCTTCTTCACGCGCGAGGACATCGCCCTCCTCGGCGACAAGTACAGGGAGGGGACCCACTTCTGGAGCCGCGTGGAGAACGCTCAATCCTTCCGCTTCGATCTGCGCTGCCGCAGTTGCGGCATGCTGGAGAAATTCGACGATCTCATGGGGCTTCTCTACTGCACGGCCTGCCGGCCGGAGTGCAAGGTGGACATCCTGCGCCGGGAGCTCGAGGCCCAGGGAACCCATGTCGTGCTCGCATGCGGCTTCTTGACGGAAAACCGACGCAGGCCGGAACAGGTCGCCGGACACAAGATCGAGATGCTCGCCTCGTATTTCAACCAGAGGCGGGACGTCTCGCGCTCGAGGATCGCGGTGCTGCCCTTCGACCTCGAAGACGGCCTGTCGCACTGCATGGGGGAATTCCTCCATGACGTCGGCATGATCTCCCAGGAGCCGCCGGAGATCAGGAAGACTCCCCTATGGCAATGAAAACGGCGGCATTCACGCGGTGATCGGGGATCGCATGGACACACGGGAGCTGATAGAAAGGCTGCAACTCAAGCAGCTGAACCAATTCAAGCACCGGAGCATCGACGGCGTGTTCATTTCCGACATGGTGAGCGACACCATGGCGCGGGCCAGGCCCGGCAATCTCTGGCTGACCATGCAGACATACAAAAGCATCATACCGGCCGCCAACCTGGTCGATGTGGCGGCCGTCGTCGTCACCGGCGGCAAGGAAGTGCCCGCCGAAACGGTGGAACTGGCGGCCAGGTATGCCGTCCCGCTGCTCTGGAGCGAGCTTCCGACGTTCGAGCTGGCCGTGAAACTCCATGCGCTCGGGATCGGATAGCAGGCGCCGGCCGCCCGGGCGCGGCGATGTCGGCAGG
This sequence comes from uncultured Acidobacteriota bacterium, assembly GCA_964534795.1. Taxonomy (GTDB): domain Bacteria; phylum Acidobacteriota; class UBA6911; order UBA6911; family UBA6911; genus CAZHQK01. The sequence goes on along the minus strand of CAZHQK010000116.1, from coordinate 12,573 downwards.
CGCGCCGGATCGGCCTCCGGGATCGCGCCGCCAAGCGAGCGCCATGAACATGCGCATGATTCGGGAGGCCCTGGAGGCTTCCGTGATCGAAGGCGAAGACCAGATGGAACTTCCGGTCGAGCACGTTTACGCCTCCGACCTGATGAGCGATGTCCTCGCTTTCGGAAAGCCCCATTCGGTTCTGCTCACGGGGCTGGCCACCCAGCAGTCGGTGATTTCGGCGCACATGGCCGAGTTCCGGGGCGTGGTCTTCCTGCGCGGCAAGAAAAGCACGGACGGAGCGCGCCGCTTCGCCAGGGACCACCGCCTGGTGCTCCTCTCGACGGGCTTCGACACTTACGACGCCTGCGTGCGCATCGAAGCGATCCGCAGGGGCAATCCCGCAGGCCCGGAGGCCGGCGCCGATCCGCGGCCGGACGCCGAGCTGTCGCTGTCGCGCGACTTTTGCATTGTGGGCGGAGACTACGCGAACGCCGGATCGGTTTCGACCGAGGTGAAATCGATCCTGAAGAAGATCGGCCTCGATCCCAGGCTGATCCGCCGCATCGCCATATCGACCTACGAGGGCGAAATGAACGTGGTGATGCATGCACGCCGGGCGAAGGCCCGGCTGACGGTCACGCCGGCGATGGTCCAGGTGACGATCGAAGACCAGGGTCCCGGCATACCGGATGTGGAGCTCGCCATGCAGGAGGGATTCACCACGGCCACCGAGGAGATGCGCGCCATGGGATTCGGCTCCGGCATGGGCCTGCCCAATATCAAGAAGAACGCCGACGAGATGCGCATCGACAGCCGCGTCGGCGAGGGAACGTCCCTGGAGATGAAGTTCAGGATCTGAAATCCCGGCGGTGCCGGCCGCGGCGGAGGCGAGAGTGACCGAGTACTACCACGCCCACAGGATCGACCCCGACCGATGCCGGGGGCATATGCGCTGCATGCGGCGCTGCCCCACGCAGGCCATCCGGGTCCGGGGAGGCAAGGCGGTCATCGCGGCGGACCTGTGCGTGGATTGCGGATCCTGCATCGGGGCGTGCCCCGAAGGCGCCATCACGGCGTTGGCCGACCCGGTGGCGCAGATCTCCCATTGCCGGTGCAAGGTCGTCATTCCCTCGTCGGTCCTCTACGCCCAGTTCGATCCGGACATCCATCCCTACATCATTCACCTCGCGTTCAAGAAGCTGGGCTTCGATCATGTCGTAGATCTCGGCCCTTCGTGCGCCATCCTGGCGCGCGCCTACGTCCGATACCTGGAGGACCGCAGCAAGCGCTTCCCCGTCATTTCCAGCGACTGCCCGGCCATGCTGCGCCTGATCCAGGTCAAGTACCCGGATCTGGTGGAGCTGATCGCGCCGCTGGAAGCGCCCAGGGAACTGACCGCCAAGGAAACACGCCTGAGGCTGCAGGCCGAGCAGGGACTGCGGCCGGAAGAGATCGGGATTCTCTACGTTTCGTCATGCCCGGCCAAGATCGTCTCGATCCGGCAGCCGGCGGAGAAATCCCGGTCGTGGTACGACGGCGCCCTCGCCGTGAGAGACGCCTACGCCATGCTGCTCCCCCACGTCGTCGCGATCCGGGCCGATTTCGACACGTCCGATGTGCCCGCGGATTATTGTTTCAGCGCGGGTTGGGCCATGCTCGGCGGCCTTTCGCGCGCGGTCCAGCACCGCAACTGGCTTGCCGTCTCCGGACTCGACCACGCCATGAAGATTCTCGACGACATCGAGAGTTCCCGCCTGCGCAACGTGGACTTCGTGGAGGCCCAGACATGCATGCTGGGATGCATCGGCGGCCCCTTCAACGTCGAGAATCCCTACGTCGCGCGCACCAATTCCATCCGGCAGAGGGAGAATTACGAAAAGCTCATCGCGGTCGACGAAGAGGAAATCGGGCGCAAGCTCGCGCAGGGGTATTACTTCATCGAGAACCGCATCCTGCCGCGACCGACGAAATACTTCGACACCGACCTGGCCACCTCCATCAAGCGCATGAAGGAGCGGGAGCGCATCTACCGGAAGCTGCCGCAGATCGACTGCGGCTGCTGCGGCGCACCCACCTGCATGGCGTTCGCCGAGGACGTGGTGCGCGGCGAGGTTCCGTTGACCGATTGCATATTCTTCAGCTGCGGCGACCGCGCGACCGGAAGCCGCCGGACGGTTCCCGCCTGGTCGGAACAGGAGAAAGAAGGGTGACTACCAGCGAATACCAAGAGGTGTTTTCCGGCTTCCGGGGCACCCCGGGGGATCTGATACCGATCCTGCAGAGCCTGCAACAGAAGCAGGGTTATATTTCACAAGAGGCCGTGCGGGAAATCTCGCGCTTCCTGAAGGTGACCGAGAACCATATCTTCGGCGTGGCCTCCTTCTATTCGCAATTCCGTTTCACCCCGCCGGGCCGGCACTCGATCAAGGTGTGTCTCGGGACCGCCTGCCATGTGCGCGGCGGCCAGATACTCCTCCAGACGCTGGAGCGCGAGCTGGCCGTCACCACGGGGCAGACCACGCCGGACAGGCGTTTCGACCTGCAGCGCGTCGCCTGCCTCGGCTGCTGCGCGCTGGCGCCCGTGGTGGCCGTCGACAACGACATATACAGCCGGGTGACGGTGGTCCGGCTGGCCAAGATGCTGAGCGAGTATGAATAGCTTCCAAGAGCGAAAGCAGGCAGCGGTGCAAAAGTGGGCCGAGCTGCAGCAGAGCGAGGCCGCAGTCATTTACGTGGGCACGGCGTCTTGCGGCCGAGCCGCCGGCGCCCAGGCGGTGCTCGAGGCGATCCGCGAGACCGTCCGGGAGCACGACCTGAAGGCCCGAATCATCGAGGTGGGCTGCATCGGTCCCTGCTACCTGGAGCCGCTCGTCGACATCCGCCTGCCGGGCCGCCCGCGCATGAGCCATGCCAATGTGACGCCGGAGCGCGCCCGATACCTGGTGAAAGCCTACCTTACAGGCGATAAGCCTCCCGTGCGCATGGCGGTCGGCTATCACGGGGACGACGATCCCGGCTTTACGGAGAACAAGCCGCCCTTCTTCGATCTGCCGATGTTGAAGCCGCAGGTGCGCATCGTGCTGCGCAACTGCGGCTTCATCGATCCCGAAGACATCGACCACTACCTGGCCAACGAGGGCTACGAGGGCATCCTGCGCGCCTTCGCCATGGGCCCCGAGAGCGTGATCGCGGAGGTGCGGGAGGCCGGCCTGCGCGGCCGGGGAGGAGCCGGATTCCCCACTTACAAGAAGTGGGAAATCTGCCGCAGCGCGCCCGGTTCGACCAAGTATCTCATCTGCAACGCCGACGAGGGCGATCCGGGGGCTTTCATGAACCGCTCGCTGCTCGAGGGCGACCCGCACGCGGTGCTGGAGGGGATGCTGATCGCCGCGTATGCCATCGGCGCCGCGCACGGATATATTTACATCCGCGCCGAATATCCGCTGGCCGTGGCGCGCCTGCACAAAGCCCTGGGCCAGATGAGGGCCTGCGGGCTGCTGGGCAAAAACATCCTCGGTTCCGGGTTCGATTTCGACATCACGATCAAGGAAGGAGCGGGCGCCTTCGTGTGCGGCGAGGAAACGGCGCTGATCGCATCCCTCGAGGGCAACCGGGGCATGCCGCGCTCGCGCCCGCCCTTCCCGGCGGTCGCCGGCCTGCACCACAGCCCGACGATCATCAACAACGTCGAGACCCTCGGCACCCTGCCCGCGATCCTGCGCAAGGGCGCGGCGTGGTACCGGCAGTTCGGCGTGCCGGGGAATTACGGCACCAAGACCTTCTCCCTGGTGGGCAAGATCCGCCGCACGGGCCTGATCGAGGTCCCCCTGGGAACCCCGCTGCGCAAGATCATCTTCGACATCGGGGGCGGCACGCTCAAGAAGTTCAAGGCCGTGCAGACCGGCGGCCCATCCGGCGGGTGCCTGTCGCAGGAGTTCCTGGACATGCCCGTCGATTACGAATCCCTGGGCGCCGCGGGATCGATCATGGGATCGGGGGGGCTGATCGTGATGGACGAGGACACCTGCGTCGTCGATGTGGCCCACTATTTCCTGGACTTCACCCAGAAGGAGTCCTGCGGCAAGTGCTCCCCCTGCCGCATCGGCACGCGGCACATGGTGGAAATCCTCGAGCGGATCACCTCGGGCCGTGGAGAGCCGGAGGACCTCGCCAGGCTGCAAAGCCTGGGCGAAACCGTCAAGCGTACTTCCCTGTGCGGCCTGGGGCAGACCGCTCCCAACCCGGTGCTCACCACGCTGCGGTATTTCCGGCCCGAATACCTGCTGCACGTGGCCGACAAGTACTGTCCCGCCACGGTCTGCCGGGACCTTCTGGAATACCGGGTGATACCGGAGAAGTGCACCGGTTGCCGGCTGTGCATCCGCGCATGCCCGACCGGAGCCATCACCGGGCTGAAGGGGGAGGTCCATTACCTGGATCCCGCCAAATGCATCAAATGCCGCTCCTGTTACGAGATCTGCCGCTTCGACGCCATCGCCGGAGACGGCATCCTGATCCGCTCCGGACGGAGGATCGCCGATGAGCAACGCGCGTGAGACGATCAACATAACCATCGACGGCCGGACGTTCGAAGCCCGCCGGGGCGCGACGATCCTCGAGGCCGCGCGCGCGAACGGCATCTACATCCCGACGCTGTGCGCGCACGAAACGCTCACCCCCTTCGGCGGGTGCCGCATGTGCATTGTCGAGGTGGACGGCATGCGCGGCTTCCCGACCTCCTGCACGACGCCTGCCGAGGACGGCATGGTGGTGCGCACCGAAACGGAGCAGCTGCGCGCCATGCAGCTCGAAATACTGCAACTCATCCTGAGCGAGCACACCTCGAGCTGCCTGGTGTGCGACGAGCGCGAGGAGTGCGCGCGCTATTCTCCGACGATCCGCAAGGCGGGCGTGACCACCGGCTGCCGCTTCTGCCCCAAGGACGGCCAGTGCGAGCTGCAGGAGGTCGCCCGGCGGCTGGGCGTGAAGGAAATCGGCTATCCCGTTTACTATCGCAACCTGCGGGTGGAAAAGGAAGATCCCTTCTACGACCGCGACTACAATCTGTGCATCCTGTGCGGCCGCTGCGTCCGCGTGTGCCAGGAAGTGCGCAGCGCCGGCACCCTGGCCTTCAGCCTCCGAGGGCGCCGCACCATCGTCGGCCCGGCGTTCGGCCGCAGCCACCTGGAAGCCGGCTGCGAATTCTGCGGCGCCTGCGTTTCCGTCTGCCCCACCGGCGCCCTGTATGACAGAGCCTCCAAGTGGGAAGGCCGACCGGAACGGGAGCAGGAGAGCACCTGCATGCTGTGCGGCATCGGCTGCCGGGTGCGCCTTCTGGTGAAGGGCGGGCGCGTCGTCGGCAGCCTGCCCGCCGACGATCCCCTCGTGAACGACGGCCAGCTGTGCGTCAAGGGAAGATTCTGCATTCCGGAACTGGTCGGCGACCACAAGCGCTTGCTCCGGCCCTCGCGGCGGCGCGACGGCGCCCCGGCCGAGATCGGCTGGGACGAGGCCGTGAGCCTGGCGGCGGAAAGGCTGGCTTCCTGCGATCCGGCGAACTTCGCCCTGCTCGTCTCCGCCGACTGCAGCAACGAAGACCTTTACACGGCGCAGAAATTCGCGCGCGCGGTCATGGGCACCCACCATGTGGACACCGCATCCCGCCTTTACTATGGCGCGGGCTTCAACGCCTATCTCGACCTGATGAAGATGCGCCTGCCTCTGGCCGAGCTGCGCCATGCCGGGGCGGTGCTCTGTATCGGCCTCGACGCCCGATTCGGCCGGTCGGTCGTGGGCGTGGAAGTCCGCAAGGCGCTCCGAAATGGCGCGCGCATGGTCACCATCCACCCGCGCCCGCACAGCCTGGGCATGATCGCCGACCGCTGGATCTGCCCTCGGCCGGGCGAGGAGGCCCGCGTCCTGGAGGCCCTGGTCCGCCTGACCGGCAGCCAGGGCGAAGCGGTCGGGGGCGCCGACGCCGGCCTGCTGCCCGACGGGCTGGCGCAGCAGGCGGCCGAGACCGCCCGGTGGCTGCTGGAAGCCCGAGCACCGGTCCTGCTCGTGGGATCGGAATTCCTCCACTACGACGGGAGCGCCGAAATTCTCGCAGCCGTGGCCCGGCTGGCACGCAATACCGCCGCCCGCATTCTGCCGCTGCCGGCACAAGGGAACCTGATGGGATCCATCCTCATGGGATCCTATCCGGAGCTTCTTCCCGGCGGGGTTCCTTCCGCCGACGGCTCCATACTGGAACGGCTGCGGCTCCTGTGGGGCGCGCCCGTTTCGCCGGCGGAGCCGTGGTGGAACGCTTCCGTCCCCGCCGATGGGCGCAAGCTGGAAGTGCTGTATGTGATCGGCGAGGTTCCGCCGGCCATGCGGCAGCGGGCGGATTTCGTGATTTTCCAGAACATCTACCCTCCGGAGCCGGATACGGCCGCGGATCTCATCCTGCCGTCGGCGGCCTTCACCGAGACGGACGGCACCGTGGTCAGCGGCGACGGGCTGATCCAGAGGCTGCATGCGGCCGTTCCGCCCCCGGGCAAGGCGCTGCCGAACTGGCAGATACTCTGCCGGATCGCGCAGAAGCTGGGCAAGAGCGGCTTCGATTACCAGAGCGCCGCGGATGTGTACCGCGAGATCGCGCAGGTCGTGGAAGGATTCGGCGAGTGGAATGCCCTGCCGCATCGCCTCGGGCCGCTGAGCATTCCGGGCCGGATCGCCTGGCAATCGGGCGCGCCGGCCGGCTCGCGCGCCGGGAACGATCTCCCGCTGACCCTGTCGGTCTCGGTCCAGGAGCACCGCTACCAGGGCTTTGCCCTGTCCCGCTGGGTCGAAGGCGCGGCAGAGATTTTCGCGGAGGAAACCGTCGACATGAGCCCCGCCGATGCCGCCGCAGCCGGGGTATCGAGCGGCGATCGGGTCATCGTCGCCGGCAATCACTTCGAGCGCACCTGGCGCGCCAGGATCGTCCCCGATCAGCCCGCAGGCGTGCTGCACGCGACGGTGCAGCCCGGCGGCCACATCAATCCCAATCCCGTCGCGGTGAGGATGCGGAAGAGCGATGTATAGAATCGTCGAAAACCGGATGATCGTCCCGAACATTCACCTGCTGACCATCGAGGCGCCCTTCGTGGCGCGCGAGGCCAGGGCCGGCCAGTTCGTCATCCTGCGCGCCGAGGAGCGCGGCGAGCGCATCCCCATGTCGCTGTCCGACTGGGATCCCCGGGCGGGTACCATCACCATCAGCGTGATGAATATCGGCAGCACCACCAACGCGCTCGCCTCCCTGCCGGCCGGAGATGCGATCCCCACCGTCGCCGGCCCTTTGGGCAATCCGACCGAAATCGACAACTTCGGCACGGTGCTGTGCGTCGGCGGCTGCTACGGGATCGGCAGCATTTATCCGATAGCCCGAGCGCTGAAGGAAAAGGGCAACCGCGTGGCGGTTCTCCTCGAGGCCCGCAGTTCCTACCTTTTCTACTGGCGGGAGCGCTACGAGCAGCTGGCCGACCGGGTGTTCTATGTCACGCGCGACGGCACTCTGGGCCTGCGGGGGCACCTCGGGAGGCTGCCGGAGATCGTGCGCTCGCTCGCAGAGCCGGTCGGCCGGATCATCATCAACGGTTGCACCTTCGCCCTGCGCACCGGATCGGAAGCCAGCCGCCCCCTGGGAATCCCGACGGTGGTGGCGCTCAATCCCATCATGATCGACGGCACGGGGATGTGCGGCGTCTGCCGCGTCACGGTCGGTTCGACGACCAAGTTCGCCTGCGTGCACGGCCCGGATTTCGACGGGCACCAGGTCGACTGGGAGGAATTGCTGCAGCGGCGCAAGGCCTACATGCCCGAGGAGATCGTGCCCATGAGGTCGAGCCGCTGCCACGGGCACTGTCACGAAGCGCGGTAACTGCCATGTCTTCCAAACCACCCAAAAAGAAAATCGATTTGAACCGAAGGGAAATGCCCAAGCAGCCGCCGGAGATCCGGCGCCGGAACTTCCTCGAGGTGGCATTGGGATACCCGCCCGAAACCGCGATCGAGGAAGCGAGCCGCTGCATCCAATGTCCGAACGCGAACTGCGTCCCCGGCTGCCCGGTGGAAATCGACATTCCGGGATTCATCCGCTGTATCGCCGCCGGCGACTTCGCCCAGGGACTGCGGGTGCTCAAGGACAAGAGCCGCCTGCCGGCGATCTGCGGGCGCGTGTGCCCGCAGGAGGAGCAGTGCGAGAAGACCTGTTCCCTGGCCAAGAAGGGAGCTCCGGTCGCCATCGGCCGCCTCGAGCGCTTCCTGGCGGATTGGGAGGCGACGCAGACGGATCTCGAGCTGCCCGAGATCCCACCGCCCACGGGCAAGAAGGTGGCCGTCGTCGGCGGAGGGCCGGCCGGGCTCACGGTCGCGGGCGATCTGGTCATGCTCGGGCATCGGGTGACGATATTCGAAGCCCTGCACAAGATGGGCGGGGTCCTGGTCTACGGCATACCCGAGTTCCGCCTGCCCAAGGCCATCGTCGAAAGGGAGGTCAACTACCTGGTGCGGCTGGGCGTCGAGGTGGTGACGGACTTCGTCGTGGGGAAAACCAGGACCATCGACAGCCTGCTGGAGGAATACGACGCCTTGTTCGTCGGCACGGGCGCCGGGCTGCCCTGGTTCATGGGAATCCCCGGGGAAAACCTCAACGGTGTATACTCCGCCAACGAATACCTGACCCGCATGAATCTCATGGCCGGCTTCATGTTTCCGGAGGGCCGGACGCCGATCAAGCGCCATCAAAGAGTCGCCGTCCTGGGGGGCGGAAACGTGGCCATGGATTGCGCGCGCACCGCGCTGCGGCTGGGCGCCGAGACACGCATCATCTACCGCCGGTCGAGGCAGGAAATGCCGGCCCGTCTGGAGGAAATCGAAAACGCCGAGGAAGAAGGCGTCATCTTCGAGTTCCTGACCCTGCCCACGCGCTATATCGGCGACGGCAACGGCTGGGTCAAGGAGATCGAATGCCTGAAAATGGAACTCGGCGAGCCCGACGCCTCCGGCCGCAGAAGGCCGATTCCCATCAAGGGCTCCGAGACGATCTACCCCGTCGACGCCGTCGTCTGCGCCATCGGCAACAGCCCCAATCCGCTGATCGCGGCCACCACTCCCGGGCTGAAAACAGGGAACAAGGGCAACATCGTGGTCGACGAGGCCACCGGCAAGACATCCAAGCCGCGGGTGTGGGCCGGCGGCGATGTCGCCACGGGAGCCGCCACCGTGATCATGGCCATGGGCGCGGGCCGCAGGGCGGCCAGATCGATCCACGAATTCCTCTGCTCCGGCAAGCCCGACGACTGGTGAGCCCGCAGGCGGCGATCCCGGCGCGGCCTGCTCAGCTCTTTCTGCGAAAGCGGCGTAGGACAGATTGTGCAGGAAGCTCCAGTAGATGAACTCCCTCCAGATGCCGCGCAGGTAGAAATACAAAGCCGGGAGCGTGGAAAAGGCCAGCCCGCCGAGCACCCAGGCAGGGAGAGCGCGTGCCGGCTTCACCCCCGTATCGCGCCTGCTGCGGAGCATCTCGGCGGCAACATAAATGAAAACGAAGAGCACGCTCGTGAAGGCCGTCGGCTTGGTCCAGCAGGCCGCCGCGCCGGCGGCTCTCCCGAAGGCCTGCCCGCGTGCCTGCGCGCGTCTTTGCCCTTCTTTTCGCGCTTCGCAGAGTGCCGTGCCATGCGATGAACTCCTGCGCTCGTCCGGCCGGGTGAACCGTCGGACAACCTGGTGCAATATAGCGCCTCGCACCGCCCGCGCATACCGGAAATTGGAGCGGCCCGGCTTGTCGTGCACCCCGCGCGGGAAGTAAAATAACGAAGCATCGGGCTGCCGACACTGCGTCCTGGAGCACCGATGCTTTCCTTTTGAGAACAGAGGCCAACGAGACGGATCATGAAAAAAGCACCGCTGGTTTTTGCCGTAGTCGCATTGCTGCTCGCCTCGACAGCAGCGCGCCCCCAGGATTGCATCTTCAAGATCAAAGAGGACGACAGCCTGCAGAAGGCGTTGAAGCAGTTTCACGACGTCATGAGCGCCCTGGTTCACGGTCCCCTGGAGAAAGGCGATCTCGGGCCGGTGCGGGCGCAGGCGCCCGAATTCGCCAAACATCGCGACGCGATCATGGCGGCCGGCCTGCCGCCGAAGCTCGCCCGCCGCTGCCCGGAGATTTCGGCCAGGGCCGCAGAACTCTCCCGGGCCGTCGACCGCCTGATCGATCAGGCTTCAAGCAAGGCGGGCGACGAGGCGATCAAGGCCGCATTCGACGCCGTGCATGCGGCCTACAGGAACTTGAACAGCGCTCAGACTACGCTGGACGACCTGCTGGAAGCGTTTCACGAGATACTCCATCCCCTCTGGCACGATGCTTATCCGGCCAAGGACGCAGCCGCCGTCAAAGCCGAGATCCCGAAGCTGAAGGTCCGGGCCAAGGTGATCCTGAGCACCGCCGAGGCATCGGACAAGGCCAGGGTGCCCGGAGCCAAGAGCCTGCTGGAAGCCGTGGCCGTGCTGGAAGAGGCTGCCGCGGCCAAGGACGATACGGCGTTGCTGGAGGCCCTCCGCATCGTCCACGACGCTTACGAAAAACTGGCCGAAGCGAGATGATGGTGCCTGCGGGGCACGCGCCCGAGCGACGCATCAGGTCCGGTTGATGGCGGCCGTTATGTCCCTATTGCGCAAGCTTGTCGCCTGGGCTCTTCTGGCCATAGGCGCCGCCGCCTCCGGGCAAGTCCACCCCTATCGCTTCGCCTGGCTGAGCGACACCCATGTAGGCAGTCCCACCGGTGCCGAGGATCTCGAAGCGGCCGTGCGCGACATCAACTCCCGGAGCGACATCGCCTTCGTCGTGCTTTCCGGCGATGTGACGGAAATGGGGTCGGACGCCGAACTCGAGCAGGCGCGTGCCATTCTCGCCGGGCTCGACAAGCCCTGGTACATCATTCCCGGAAACCACGACACCAAGTGGTCGGAATCCGGCTGCACATCCTTCCCGCGCGTTTTCGGGAACGACCGGTTCGTGTTCGACTACGGCGGCTATCGTTTCATCGGCCTGCACCAAGGCCCCGTCATGAAAATGGGCGACGGGCACTTCGCTCCCGAAGACCTGCGCTGGCTCGACTCGGAACTGGCGCGCCTTGCCGACAGCGCGCAGCCGCTTGTCATCGTCACGCACTATCCCTTGGATTCGAGCATCGACAACTGGTACACGCTGATCGACCGGATCAAGAAATACAACACGCAGGCCGTACTGGTGGGACACGGCCATCGGAATCGCGCCCTGGACTTCGAAGGAGTGCCCGGGGTCATGGGGAGATCTTTGCTGCGCACGCGCGATACGCCCTCCGGATATACGATCGTCGAGGTCGGGCCCGATGCGATGCGCTTTTATGAACGGACGCCCGGCAGGCCGGAAGGGCCGGCCTGGCACAGCGTGCCCTTGGGCGCGCGCGATTACAGCGCCGCTGCGACCGCCTATCCCCGTCCCGACTTCAGCGTCAACGATTCCTATCCCGATGTCCGGATACGGTGGAAGGTGGACACCGGCTGCACAATCGCTTCGACGCCCGCAGTCTGGAAGAATTACGCCGTCGTCGGCAATGCCGCCGGCACGGTCTACGGCCTGTCGCTGAAGGACGGGAAAACCCGCTGGACCTTCGCGGCGGGATCCAAGGTCTTTGCAACACCGGCGGCCGCAGACGGCCGGGTGGTGTTCGGCTCGACGGACGGTCGCATATACTGCCTGGAGGCAGCCACCGGAAAGCTCGCGTGGAAGGTGCCTGCCGGAGCTCCTATCGTCGGCGCTGCCACGATCGACCGGGGAACGGTGTACATCGGGGGCAGCGATCGCACCTTCCGGGCGATCGACCTGCGGACCGGCTCGGTCAAATGGGAATACAGGGGGATCGGCGGGTTCATCGAAACCAAACCACTCGTGTATCAGGGCAAGGTGATCTTCGGTGCCTGGGATTCCTCGCTCTATGCGCTGAACGCCAAGGACGGCTCTCCGGCATGGAAATGGTCCGGGGGGAGGCCGGGGGTGCTCTACTCTCCGGCGGCATGCTGGCCGGTCGGAGCGAAGGGAAAGGTCTTCGTGGTCGCGCCCGATCGCTACATGACCGCCCTGGATGCGCGGACGGGTGCGGCGGTGTGGCGCTCGAACCGCTACGAGGTGCGCGAAGCGGTGGGCGTCTCCATGGACGGCTCCCGGGTTTATGCACGTACGATGAACGACATGGTCGTGGCGCTTTCCACCGCGGCGGCTTCGCCGCAAGCCCTCTGGACGGCGAACTGCGGCTACGGTTACGACATCGATCCTTCGATGCCGGTGGAAAAGGACGGCGTCGTCTTTTTCGGGACGAAAAACGGCATGGTCTATGCACTGGATGGAAGGACCGGGGCCGTGCGCTGGAAATACCGCGTGGGCGTCACCACGGTGCACACTCCCGTGCCCCTCGACGGAAGGAGCGTTCTCGTAACCGATTCCGACGGCCGGGTCATGGTGCTTGTCGAAAGAATTTAGGTCGCTTCGGTCGCCGACTTCAGGGGCGGGGGGCAAAGGGGTAAAGG
>CAZHQK010000115.1:0-8606 GCA_964534795.1 uncultured Acidobacteriota bacterium | reverse complement strand
GATCTCGCCGAGATTGAACTCCGAGGCGATCTGAGCCACGATCTCCGGCGCGACTTCCGGGGTCACTTCATAAAGCGGCTCGGGCTCATCGGGCGTCGGATCGGGGAAAGGCAAAGGCTGCGGCTTCGGTTTCGGAATCTCCGTGCGCTTGGGAGCCGTCTTGGGCTTCGGGCTCCCGCCGGCATTCACCATGGGGCCCAGATTGCGCAAGGTGATCAGCTGACGCGTGTCGGGGAAAAACACGGGACTTTCGACGGCAAAGCGCACGACAAACAGAAGGATATGGAAGACGAGCGCCAGGAACATCGCCACCCTGAGGGCGCGCTTGTCGTTGGGATCGTCGATGTCGAGATAAATGTTATAGGGATCGGCCGGCCGGGGCCGCATCTCGAATGGACGAAGCCCGAAAAACTTCAGGAATGCATCCGCAAACCTGTTCCAGCGTTCCCTGAAATCCATGGTCCCGACCATATATTATGGCAATGCAGCGGCTTGTTCAAGAAGGCTTCGCAAGCTATAGACGCACCGGCGCGCCGAATGTTTCATCCATCCGCCGGCCTGCCGACATGCGGGAGGACCGGACGGCAGAAGCGGACTTTTCAGGCGCGAACCTCCGGCCTTTGACAATATCATGCTCAGGTTTTATTAGATGGGCGTGCTTAAGGAAGCCGATTCAAGAAAGGAGGTAGCAGATGGCAATACGAGTGACCAGTGAGGAGCGCAAGCCGGCCGCGGCCCAGCAGCCAGCCGTTGCATCGCCGTTTCGCCTGTTCGAAGAGCTGTTCAATGATTGGTTTGCCCGCACATCGGAATTCGGCAGGACGGAAGGTTTCCGTCCGGCGGTCGATGTTCTGGAAAAGCAGGGAAACCTGATCCTGCGCATCGAGGTGCCCGGCGTTTCCGAAAAGGATCTCGAGTTGAAGCTCGAAGGGCAGGTGCTCAGCGTGAGCGGTGAGAAGAAGATGGAGCCGGAATACGAGTCTTCCTCGTATTACCGGGTCGAAAGCTGCTGCGGCAGATTCAGCCGTTCCTTCACTCTGCCCGACACGGTGGACACGGACCGGATCAGTGCCGACTACAAGAACGGCATCCTGACGATCACGCTGCCGCAAAAACCCGAGGCGCGTCCGCGCCAGATCCCGGTCAGCACGAAATAATTGCGACCGGACGGATCGGCGGCGCGTGCGCCGATCGGAGGAGCGAGCGTTGTACAATGGACCCCCGCCGCCCGGCGGTGCGCGCTTCGGGCGGCAGGGGTCCGGCGCACCTGCGGGAAGGTTTCGCCGCCTTGATGAAAGGAAAACGGGGGAAAGGACATGCGGTTCGATAGACTTACGCTGAAAAGCCAGGAGGCGATCCAGGCAGCCCAGGCCCTGGCGGAATCGCTCGAGCATCCCGAGCTCGAGCCCGAGCATCTGCTCGATGCCCTCATCGCACAGCAGGAGGGTCTGGTGCCACCGCTGCTGCGCAAGCTCGGCGCTCAGCCGGATGTGCTGCGGGCTGAACTGCGCAAGCACTTCGGCTCCCTCCCCAAGGTGCGCGGCGGACAGCTCGGGCTGTCCCCGCGGCTCGACGCAGTCCTGCGCCAGGCGCAGAGTGAAGCCGACGGCTTCAAGGACGACTACATATCGACGGAGCACCTGCTGTTGGCCCTGACGGCCGACGAGGGCTTTTGCGGGCGGCTGCTGCGCCGCCAGGGGGCGGATCGCTCGGCCGTGCTTCGGGTCCTGTCCTCGATCCGCGGCAGCCAGCGCGCCAGCGATCCCAACGCCGAAGACAAGTATCAGGCCCTTGCACGCTACGCCCGCGACCTCACCGATCTCGCGCGGCGCGGCAAGCTGGACCCGGTGATCGGCAGGGACGACGAAATCCGCAGGATCATGCAGGTCCTTTCGCGGCGCACGAAAAACAATCCGGTGCTGATCGGCGAGCCCGGCGTGGGCAAGACGGCCATCGTCGAAGGGCTGGCGCAGCGCATCGTCGCCGGCGACGTTCCCGAAACTCTCAAGGGCAAGCGCATGGTGGCCCTGGATCTCGGCGCCATGCTGGCGGGCGCCAAGTACCGCGGCGAGTTCGAGGACCGCCTCAAGGCGGTGCTCAAGGAAATCGAGGACTCCCAGGGATCCATCATTCTCTTCATCGACGAGCTCCACACCCTGGTCGGAGCCGGGGCGGCCGAGGGGGCGATCGACGCATCCAACATGCTGAAGCCGGCGCTGGCGCGCGGCGAGCTGCGCTGCGTGGGCGCGACCACCCTGAACGAGTACAAGAAGCATATCGAAAAGGATGCCGCGCTCGAACGGCGCTTCCAGCCCGTCTACGTGGGCGAGCCCTCGGTCGAGGACACGATCGCCATCCTGCGCGGCCTGAAGGAAAAATACGAAGTCCATCACGGCGTGCGCATCGCCGACTCCGCCATCGTGGCCGCCGCCACCCTCTCGCAGCGCTACATCACCGACCGCTTTCTCCCGGACAAGGCCGTGGACCTGGTCGACGAGGCCGCCTCCCGCCTGCGCATCGAGATCGACAGCATGCCGGTGGAAATCGACGAAGTGGAGCGCCGCATCACCCAGCTCGAGATCGAACGGCAGGCGCTCTCCAAGGAGAAGGACGAAGCCTCGCGCCGCCGCCTGGAGGAACTGAACGCCGAGCTGACCGAACTGCGCGAAAAGAGCGCGCAGATGAAACTCCACTGGAAGCAGGAACGCGAGATCATCGGCCGGATCCAGACCCTCAAGGGCCGGATCGAAGAAGCCAGGGCCGAAGAGCAGCAGGCCGAGCGCCGCGGCGACCTGGGCCGGGTCGCCGAGCTGCGCTACGGCACCCTGGTGCATCTGGAAAAGGAGCTGGCCGAGCAGAACGCCCGGCTTTCCGCTCTGCAGGCCGAAAGGAAGTTCCTCAAGGAGGAGGTGGACGCCGAGGACATCGCCGAGGTGGTCGCCAAGTGGACGGGCATTCCGGTGAGCAAGATGCTGGAGGGCGAGATCGAAAAACTGATCCACATGGAAGAACGGCTGCGCGCGCGCGTCATCGGGCAGGATGCCGCGCTCATCGCGGTCTCGAACGCCATCCGCCGGGCGCGCGCCGGACTGCAGGACCCGCGCCGGCCGATGGGTTCCTTCATCTTCCTCGGCCCGACGGGCGTGGGAAAGACCGAGCTGGCCCGGGCGCTCGCCGAGTTCCTCTTCGATGACGAGCGCGCCATGGTCCGCATCGACATGTCGGAGTACATGGAAAAGCACTCGGTCGCCCGCCTGATCGGAGCTCCGCCGGGCTACGTGGGCTACGAAGAAGGCGGCTACCTCACGGAGGCCGTCCGCCGGCGCCCCTATGCCGTCATCCTGTTCGACGAAATCGAAAAAGCGCACCCGGACGTCTTCAACATCCTGCTGCAGATCCTCGATGACGGCAGGCTGACCGACGGCAAGGGCCGGACCGTGGACTTCAAGAACACGGTGATCATCATGACGTCCAATGTCGGCAGCCAGTGGCTCAGCGAGGCGGGCGGCGACATCGAGTCGGCCCTGCCCAAGGTGATGGAGAGCCTCCGGCGCACGTTCCGGCCCGAGTTCCTGAACCGCATCGACGATGTCATCACCTTCCGCAGCCTCACGCCCGAGCTGCTGCGCGGCATCGTAGGCCTGCAGCTTGCGGCCCTCGAGAAGCTGCTCGAGCAGAAGGACCTCAAGCTCGAGGTCGCGCCCGAGGTTCGGGAGTCGCTCGCCAGGGAAGGCTACGATCCGGTCTACGGCGCCCGGCCTCTGAAGCGCCTCATACAGAGGAAGATCCAGGACCGACTGGCGCTGATGCTGCTGAGCGGCGAGATCAGGCCGGGCGATACCGTCCGCCTGGATCTGGACCGCAGATCGGGAGAGATCATCTTCCGCGCCGAGCACAAGGTGGCCGCCCGCTGACGCCGTTCCCGCGGGCGCGCGCTCGTGCGGCGCCGCTATGGTATCATTCGAACGATGCTCGGCCGCACGCGGCGGCACGAGCGCACGAATCGCGCCGCAAGGCATGGAGGTTGTTCGATGGCCAACAACGCCAAGACGGTACTGCTCCTGGGACTCCTGACGGGAATCATTCTGTATATCGGGAGCTTCTGGGGCCGCTCGGGCCTGACCGTCGCCCTTGTCATGTCGGTGCTGATGAATTTCGTCAGCTACTTCTTTTCCGACAAGATCGCCCTGCGCATCCATGGCGCGCAGCCGATCAGCCGGGAGCAGGCGCCCCGCCTGTTCCAGATCGTCGAGTACCTGGCCGGCCGCGGCAACATCCCGATGCCCAGGCTCTATCTCATTCCCTCGGACTCGCCCAACGCTTTCGCCACTGGCCGCAACCCGCAGCACGCTTCGGTGGCCGTCACGCGCGGAGCCTTGAACCTGCTCGACGAGAACGAGCTCACCGGCGTGCTCGCCCATGAGCTCTCCCACGTCGCCAATCGCGACATACTGATCAGCAGCGTGGCTGCGACCCTGGCGGGTGCCATCATGTGGATGGCGAACATGGCGCGCTTCGCCCTGTTCTTCGGAGGCCGCGACCGCGACGACGAGGGCGGCGGCCTCGGGGGCCTGTTCATGGTGATCCTGGCGCCCATCGCCGCGCTCCTCATCCAGATGTGGATCTCGCGCACCCGGGAGTACCAGGCCGACGCCGGCGGTGCAGAGCTTGCCGGCAGCCCTTACGGGCTGGCTTCGGCGCTGCAGAAACTGGAAAACTATTCGAAACGAATCCCCATGGAAACCTCGCCGAGCGCGGCGCATATGTTCATCATGCACCCGTTCTCGGGGGGCGCTTTGCTGAGCCTGTTCAGCACCCATCCGCCCACGCAGAAGAGGATCGCCCGTTTGCTCGGCAGGAATTCCTGACGATTCCGGCAATGGAAAGCGAAGGATCCAAAGACCCGAAAGCAGAAGCCGCGCCCAAGGGCGCGGAAAAATCCGCAGAACAGAATCAGCCGGCCTTCCGCGTCGTCGATCGGCGCCACTTCGCCAACCTGGAGGAACTACCGGCCGGACCGGCGCCCGAGGAAAAGCCGCGCTACCCCACGTTCGTCGAGGAACTGATGGCGCGCGTCGCGGAAACCCAGCGGCGTTTCGAAGAGAAGAAGAAAGCCATGGACGAGGAGATCCGCCGTTCCAGGGAAAGGATGGAGGCCGACTTCCGGCGCAGGCTGGAGCTCGAGAGGCAGGAACTGCTGCTTCCCTTCCTGGAAGTCCTGGACAATCTGGATCGGGCGCTGGCGGCCGGCCGGACGGGAAACAGTATCTCGGGCTTCCTCCAGGGGATCGAGCTGGTGCGGGCCCAATTCGAAGCCGCCCTGCGGGCCCAGGGCGTCGAGGCCTTTCCCGTGCTCCATCTCCCCTACGACCCCAACACGAGCCAGGCCGTGGGCGTCGTATCGACCTCCGATCCGGAGCTCGACGGCATGGTTGTCGAAGAAGTCCTGCGCGGCTTCCGCATGGGCGATCGCCTCATGCGCCCGGCCCAGGTGAGAGTGGGACGGCTGGAATCGGGCGCCGGCGAAGGGAGCCGCCGGGAAAGCGGCTTATCGCAGAACATAGATTCGCCCGTTCAGGCACAGCACGACTGACTTGCCGCCGGCCAGCAAGGCGCGGATTTCCGGGTAGGAGGCCATGATCTCCCGATACTCCCTGGTGTCGGGCCTGACCTCGAGGATTTCTGCCCCGGGCACGGCCGCGCACTCGTCGTCCACCCAATAGGCTCCCCGATCCTGGAACGTGCGGCCCTTGACCGCCATCTTACCCGGCGCCCGGAAATCGCCGCGCGCGACATTCTCGGCCTGCTCCGGAAGCATCCTTTGCACGGCCTGCCCCGCTGCGGGCGCCGCCGCCTGCTCGCGCCCCGGCGCCTGCGCCAGGAGGGCACGGATGACGACGGCCTCCCCGGCTGAAGCCTCGTCCGCCTGTGCGCGCGAGAGAGCCGCCTCCGGCGGCTCGCGCGGCACCATCACCGCCGGGGGCTCAGCCCCGGCAGCTTTATTGGCCCTGGGCGTGGAGGCCGGCTCCGGAGCCGCGGGGCTTTTGTCCCGCACACCCGTGAGCGCAGCGCCCGGCGGCGCCGATCCGCCGCTCGCGGCGGGAGCGGCAGCTTGCGCCGGCTGGGCGGGAGGCGGAAGGTCCGGTTCGACGAGGGGAGCCGTTCGCACTTCGGAAATCTGTACCGGCGCGCGCCCGGCATCGCGGATCCTGTAAAGGACGACCGTACCGGCCACCACAAGGACCGCGGCGGCGGCCACCGCCGTGAGCGGAATCGAGACCCGGAACAGCGTCTTTCGGGCCGCAGCCCGCCGACCTGCGGCCGCCGCTCCGGCCTCGCCCGGCGCGGGGGCCAGCTTCATCGCCAGGCCCATGACCTGCAGGCACTCCGGGCAGCCCGAAGCATGCTCTTCGAAGCGGCGGCGCTCGCCCTCTGCCAGCCTGCCTTCCAGATACGCGGCCATCAGGTCATCGCCGCCGCAGGCCCCGCCTGCCGACCGCGCGCCCCGCTCGAGCATCCTGCGGATGGCCGCTTCCGAATAGTCGCCCATTACCGTCCGCTCCCCATTAATTAAGACGATCCGCCGGCCGGACCTTGCGGTTTCTTTGCATCGGCCTCCCGGTCCGCCGCTCTCGCGCCCAGGATTTCGGCCAGTGGAAGCTCCCCTCTGTGCGCGACCCATTGCCACAGCTGCTCGACATCCCGCGGCCCCAGGCCGTGCCGCCGGCGGCATTCGCGCTCCACATTTTTCCGGATCGTCTTGCGCAGCCGGGCGAGCCGGCGCGAAACGGTCGCCTCGTGCACTCCGAAAAGGCGGCCGATGGAGCCGAGAGGGACCTCCTGGACATAATAGAGAGCCAGAAGCAGCCTGTCTCCGGCCGGCAGGCACCGGATTTCTTCGGCGAGCACCGCCGCCAGCGACGGCCCCCAGCGCTCATCGATCGACGCCTCGTTCGCCGTTTTCCGGAGCTGTTCCTGCGCGTCCGGCGCGTGCCGGCCGGCGCCCGCGCTCTCGTCGATCGGCATTTCCCTGCGGCGCTGCCTCATACGGTCGACGGCGGCGTGCGCCACCACGACGCGCAGCCAGCCAAGCAGCGAACCGCGGCCGCCGTAAGTAGCGAGCCGCCCGCGCCTCGCGCAGCCGCGGTCGTCCGGACCGGCTGCGCTTTCCACCAGCATCCCGGCCGTGAGCTCCTGGGCGAGATCCTCGCCTTCGCAGGCGTCGCCGCAGGCGCGGGCCGCAAGACTCCGCAGCGCCGGCAGGCATTCGTCGGCAAAATACTCCCACGCGATCCGATCCCCGCGGGAGCATGCGAGCGCGAGATAGAGATCGCCGTGCGCCAGGCGCTCGAAATCGGCCGGCCGGCGATCCCGCCCTTCACCGCCGGGCTCTCCTTCTTCATCGGCCGGCCCCAGCACCTCCCGGATGCGCTGCGAGAAGACCTCGAGGGGCAAATCGACGGTGGGGTAGCGCTCACGGCAGGCCGCATGCACTTCCGCCACCCGCCGCGCCAAAGTCTCCGGCAGGTCGCCGGGCGCACGGCCGCAGGAAGACGGCCTGTCCGCTTCGTTTCCCCGGCCCGCCGTATCCATGAGCATATTGTAGGGGACACTCACCTGTTTTGTCCCTACATCATGGATCGCGGCTCGAGCTTGGAGAAACAGGTGAGCGTCCCCATAATAGGCGTGATGATGCGCCGAACGGAGCGGCTCCATATCGGCAAGCGGTTCGTGGTCTTTCCCTTTTTCGAGGGCGATCCGCGAAACGACGACCCCGCAAGACTGCCGATTTTCATCGGCCGCGGCCGGGCTTTCGGTTCGGGCCTTCACGAAACGACGGCCGCCGTCCTCGAGGAAATGGAAATCATCCCGGATTGGACGGCAAGCACGGTTCTCGACATCGGCTGCGGAACGGGGATTCTCGCGATAGCAGCCGCCCGCTTGGGCGCCCGCTCGGTCACGGCCGTCGATACGGAGGAGGACGCCGTCGGTACCGCCTGCCGCAACGTAAGATTGAACGGCGTTCATGACAGGGTGCGGGTTCTTCGCGGCGACATCCGCTCGGCGGCAGGGGAGCGCTACGGCATCGTTCTGGCCAATCTCTACGGAGACATACTGGCGGAGATCGCCGCGGACGTCGCATCCCTGACCGAAATGCCGGGAAGGTTGATCCTTTCGGGCATCGGCTACCAGGACGCCTACGACGTCGAGGCCGCCTATGCGAGGCACGGCATCGCCCTCGAGCGCAGCCGCGCGCTCGATGATTACTGGGTATTCGTCATGGAAAAGATACTGGAGGCGCGTCGTTGAGCGTGAACCCGATTCCGGCGGTCGAAGTGAGGGCGGGTATGATACGATTGCATGGGCGCAAAGAACGGGTCCGGTCGGCGGGGCCGGGCCGCCGCGGCGGCTGAGAGCCGCCTGCAGGAATGCGCGATGAAACGGGTCCCGGCGCGTCCGGTCATGGAGGAGAGCGAATCCTGATGACGGTCAAGATACTCACGAAGAACATGCACATCCCCAACCTGACCTCGATCGATGTTTACGAATCGGTCGGCGGCTACAGCGCCCTGCGCAAGGCCTTGAGCGAGCTTTCGCCCGCCGAT
>CAZHQK010000114.1:0-52539 GCA_964534795.1 uncultured Acidobacteriota bacterium | reverse complement strand
CGCTTGCGCGCGCGCCTGCGGGCGCCGCGCGCTCGACTTTGCAGCTCTGGAAAGGAAGATGCGGCAATCGCCGCATGCCTTTCTCGATGACGTGCGCCGGGCGATCGACGAGCACGCGCGCCGGCGGATGCGCCGGCACGACCTCGGCGGGCGCGACACGCTCCTGGACGAATGCTGGCGGAGCGTCGAACGCTACCGTTTCGCCGGCGAAGCGCCGCCACTCGAGGCAAGGGTCGAGCTACTCCAGCGGCTGCGCTTCGCGATGCAATCCCCGGACAGCGTCATGGCCGGCAGCGACGAAAACATGCGTGACTGACTACACGGAAAGGCCTGCGGGCGCTATGATCTTTCGGCTTGCGCCCGGCCGGGGGGAAGGGAGCGGATCATGGAACTGGCGGCGGCGGCCCTGCTGGGTGTGGTGCAGGGCCTGACGGAGTTTCTGCCCATCAGCAGCTCGGCGCACTTGATTCTCGTACCCTGGCTACTGGGCTGGGAACCGAAAGGCCTGGCCTTCGACGTTTCGCTCCACGTCGGCACGGCCGTGGCGGTCCTGGTCTATTTCAGGGCCGACTGGATCGTTCTCGGGCGCGAAGCCGTGCTCGGCCTGCTGCACGGAGCTCCGCTGGCCAATCGCCGGAGAAAACTCGCATGGTGCCTGGTCGTGGGGGCGCTGCCCGCCGCAGCGGCAGGTCTGTTGCTGGCCGACCGCATCGAGGAAAAGCTGCGCTCGCCCCTGGTCACGGTGGTGACCCTGATCGTTTTCGGCCTCGTGCTTTACCATGCCGACAGGCGCGGGCGTCGCTCGAGGGATGTGGAATCGGTCGGCTGGGGCGACGCCGTTGCGATCGGGTTGGCACAGGCCCTGGCCCTGGTACCGGGGGTTTCGCGCAGCGGCATCACCATCAGCACGGGGCTGCTGCTCGGCCTGGACCGCCCGGCGGCGACGCATTTTTCCTTTCTTCTGGCGACGCCCGTCATCGTCGGTGCCGGCGCCCTGGAAGCCGCGCAGTTGTTCGCGGCCTCGGCAGCGATCGACTGGGCCGTCTTCGGCACGGGCACGGTTGCGGCCGCCGTCACCGGGCTTCTCTGCATCAAGTATTTCCTGCGTTTCGTGCGCGGCGGCAACTTTACGCCGTTCGTAATCTATCGGATCTGCCTGGCGCTGATCGTCCTCGCCTATTATCTGCGGCAATTCTGACCTGCAGTCGGCGCAGGGGCTTCATTTCCTCTCGCGACTGCGCTCCCGCCGCCTGCCGATATCCTCGAGAATCTCCCGGATGCGCTTTTCCATCCCCTGATCGGTGGGATGGTAATAGCGCCGCCCCTTGAGCGCATCGGGCAGGCAGACCATGTCGGCGACCTTTTCCTCGAGGTCGTGCGCGTACTGGTAGCCCTTGCCGTAGCCGAGCTCCTTCATCAGGGCGGTGGGGGCATTCAGGATGTGGAGGGGCGGCGGCTCGTCGACGGTGCGCTGCACGTCCTCCTCGACGGCGCTGTAGGCCGTGTAAAGGGCGTTCGACTTGGGTGCGACCGACAGATAGACGGCGGCCTGGGCGAGAGCGAGCTTGCATTCCGGGAGGCCCACCAGGCGGACGGCTTCGGTGGCGTCCAGGGCGACGCTCAGGGCGCGCACGTCGGCCATGCCCACGTCCTCCGAGGCGAAGCGCACCATGCGCCGCGCGATATAGATCGGATCTTCGCCCGCTTCGAGCATCCGGCCGAGCCAGTAGAGGGCGGCGTCGGGGTCGCTGTTGCGCATCGACTTGTGCAGGGCCGAAATCAGGTTGTAGTGCTGGTCGCCGGCCTTGTCGTAGCGCAGCGTCTTGCGCTGGAGCGCGCGCTCCACGTCGGCGGTCGTCAGTACGGGCGGCGCGCCGCGGCTGCGGCTGTATGCCAGCTCCACGGCGATCTCGAGCGCGTTGAGCGCCGCGCGCGCGTCGCCGTCGGCATAAACCGCAAGTTTGCGCAGCACGTTTTCCTCGAGGCGCACGGGCCGGCCGCCCAGGCCGCGCTCGCGGTCCTCGAGCGCCGCGCGCAGGATCTTCTCCAGGTCTTCGACCGTCAGCGGGTGGAGGACATAGACCTTGGTGCGCGACAGCAGCGGGCCGATGACCTCGAAGGAGGGGTTCTCCGTGGTGGTGCCGATGAGCACGATGACCCCGGACTCCACATATGGAAGAAAGGCGTCCTGCTGGGCCTTGTTGAAGCGGTGGATTTCGTCGATGAAGACGATCGTGCGGCGCCCCGAGGCGCGGTAATTCTTTTGCGCGGCGGCCATCACCGCCTTGATCTCCTTGATGCCCGAGAGGACGGCGCTGTAGGAGACGAAGGGCGAGCGGGTTTCGCGCGCGATGATGCGCGCCAGGGTGGTCTTGCCCGTGCCGGGCGGGCCCCACAGGATCAGCGAGACCAGCCGGTCGCTGCGCACCATTTCGCGCAGCACGCCTTGTCGGCCGACCAGATGGTCCTGTCCGACGACCTCGTCGAGCGTGCGCGGGCGCATGCGCTCGGCCAGGGGAGCTGCGCCTCCGGGTACCGGTTCCGATTCAGGGAAGAGGCTGTCTCTCATCGGGCCGCGCGGAAAAGCATCGCTGTCTCCAGGCTTCGTACATTATAACGGCTCCGGCGGCGGCCACGTTCAGCGATTCTACGCCGGCGGCCATCGGGACGCGCACGGCGGGCGGATTGTTCCAGGAACGGGCATCGACGCCCGCGCTCTCGTTGCCCAGCAGGACGGCGCAGGGCGCGCGCAGGTCGACTTCCCAGCAAGCCCGGCCCTCGCCCGCCGCGGCGCGGTAGATGCGGATGCCGCAGCCGGCGCACCAATCGCGGAGGTCCTGCGGGGCGACATCCTCGACGAGCGCGACATGGAACAGCGCTCCGGCGCTCGCCCGGACGGCCTTGGGATTCCTCGGCGACACGGTGCCCGGGGTGGTGCACACGAGGGTTACGCCGGTGGCCCGCGCCATGCGCAGGAGAGTCCCGAGATTGCCCGGGTCCTGCAGGCCGCAGGCGGCGACGATCAGCGGCGGCGGCACGGGCGCCGCGGGCGGCAGCGGCCGGCGCGGGAAGCTCACCAAGGCGAGCGCCCCCTGCGGGGAGCGCACCGTGGAAAGCGAGCGCATCAGGCGGTCGGCGACCCGGAAGATGCGCGCGCCCGCCTGCTCGCAAGCCGAAAGCAGCGCGGCCTCGCGCGGCGACCTGCCGAAGCTCGCGCTCGCCGCCAGAGCTTCGACCGGCCATGGAGAGCGCAGCGCTTCTTCGAGCACGCGCAGACCTTCGGCGAGCACCAGGTCGGGCGGGGCCCGGCGGGCCTGCGCGGCGACGGCGCGCATCCTGCGGATCACGGGGTGGTTCTTGCCGGTCAGGGGGGCGGCGGGCATGACCGGTCACTGGATCCCGGGAAGCAGCGACCGGGCTCGTCCGCGGTGCAGGCTGCCCCAGACCACTTTGGCCACCGGAAAGTTGCCGTTGTGCAGCAGGGCCTGCGCGAGCTCGTGGGCGAGCGGGTCGAGTTCCTCGGCGTCCACCTTGTTGATGTATGGGATGATGCGCATGCCGGGGCGCCAGTCCTTGCACACACCCCTGGGGTGCAACAGGATGGCGGCGGCCAGCTCGGGCGTGAGGATCCGTCCGGCTTCGAACGCGTACTCGCGCGCCGCCGTCTCCCAGCGGAAAAGGGTCTCGGGCCCGAGCGGCCGGTCGAGGCAGTCGATGCCGATGACGGGGACGAGCACGTTGGACGCGCTCATGAGCACCGGCTCGCCCTCCCTGGGCATCTTCAGCGACATGCTGCGCGCGCCGTCGGCCTCGTTGAGCACGAGCGGGAAGCACTCGCGGTCGATCGCCGAGCCGAATTCGGGCGCAACCCCTTGGCGCAGATCCGGCCGGCCGGCCAGCGCGGTCACCACCAGCTTGTGCAGGCGCTCGTCGCCCCTCCGTCCCAGGCGGTTGAGGACCTCGAGCAGGCAGGCCATGTTGTCGCACGACAGCACGATCATGCCCCCCTGGGGGTCGGGCGGGTGCATGCGCGTGGTGGTGGTGTATATGGCGGCGACGGAGGCGGAATATTCCTCCAGCAGGCGCAGGATCAGCGTCGTCTTGCCTCCTCCCCCGACGAAATTCACCACCGCCGGCAACTCGAAAGCGAACTCTTCCGCGAACAAGCAGGCTTCCTTTCACCCCTGGCCGGCCGACGGGTCGCGCGCGACCGCCCTGCCTCCGCCGGGATTGCAGTTCCATGTGCGCCGCACGATGTACGGCGTCTTGCGCTGCGATTCGAAATAGGTCCGTATGAGCAGCTCCGCCATCAAGCCCATGAACACGAATTGCACCCCGAGCAGGAAGAGGAAGACCGCGAGCAGGAGCAGGGGGTTGCGATGGGCGCGGATGCCGTTGGCGTACTTGTCGTACAGCGTCCAGGCGGCGAAAAGCAGGCCGGCCGCGCAGGCCAGCAGGCCGGTGGCGCCGAAGAAATGCATCGGCCGCGT
Organism: uncultured Acidobacteriota bacterium; assembly: GCA_964534795.1. Taxonomy (GTDB): domain Bacteria; phylum Acidobacteriota; class UBA6911; order UBA6911; family UBA6911; genus CAZHQK01. Next base: position 48,049 of record CAZHQK010000114.1, on the reverse strand, counting down.
CGAGTAGCTGCCCAGCAGTTTGACGGTGGCCAGATCGAGGAGCACCTTGTAGACGCGGTTGATGCCGTACTTGCTCTTGCCGCGGGTGCGCGGGTGATGCCGCACCGGGATTTCGGCCACGCGCGCACCGGCCCACGACGCGTAGATGGGTATGAAGCGGTGCATTTCGCCGTAGAGGCGGACGTGGTGCATGATTTCGGCGCGGTAGCCCTTGAGCGTGCAACCGTAGTCGTGCAGGCGCACGCCGCTGATCCACGAAACCAGCCGGTTGGCGATCGCCGACGGCAGGCGGCGTGTCAGCCAGGGATCGCGCCGCTGCCGGCGCCAGCAGCTGACCACGTCGTAGCCTTCGCGCAGCTTGGCGAGGATCGCGGGTATGTCCGCGGGATCGTTCTGCATGTCGGCATCGATCGTGATCAGGATCCCCCCTTCGGCATGATCGAATCCGGCGGCCATGGCCGCCGTCTGGCCGAAGTTCCTGCCGAACTGAACGAGCTTGATGCGGCGGTCGCGCGCGGCCAGCTCCTGCAGGCTGTCGCCGCTGCCGTCCGTGCTGCCGTCGTCGACGAAGACGACTTCCCAGTCCATCCCGGTCCGCTCCAGGGCGGCCAGCAGAGATTGCCGGAAAGGCTCGAGGTTCTCGCGCTCGTTGTAGACCGGCACGATCACCGAGAGTTTTTCGCTCATGAGATTTCCGGGCGCAGCGCGGCCACGCGCTCCAGATCGCGGCGATCGCGGAAGAACACGTAGAGCACCCCGCCGGGGATCGCCGAGAGCACCAGGAAGACCGAGGTCAGCAGACCCATGGCCATGCACGATTCCAAGGGCACGCCCACGGCGCCGAACAGGCTGACGAAGGCGTACTCGCGCAGCCCCATGCCGTTGAGGCTGATCGGGATCATCGAAATCAGCGTGATGATCGGAATGAAAACCAGATAATACACGAAGGGCAGATCGATGTTCAGGCCCTCGGCCAGCACCCAGGCGAAGGCGATCACCAGCATCTGGTTGACCAGCGAGATGGCGAGCGCGCCGGCGAGCACGTCCCAGTGCGTGCGGATGCGCTCGAATGCCCGGGAAACGGCGTCGACCCTGGCCGCGAGCCCGTCGGCGCGCAGCGCGCGCAACCCCGAGGTGAACCTGCGGTGCAGCGCGGGCGCGAAGACCGCCACGTTGAGCGCGATGAAGGCGGCGAAGGAAAGCCAGATCACGAGCGGCACGTCCAGGTTGGGCAGCCGCACCGGATGCACCCAGAGCGCCGTGCACGCGATGATCATCATGGCAAGCATGCCCGCATCGCGGTCGAGGAAGGTCGCCGCAAAGCTCTGGGCATAGAGCCTGGTGGGCTTGCCCGCATAGTACATCTTGACGACATCCCCGCCCACGGCCGTGGGGAAGGTGAGGTTGAAGAACAGCCCGATGCAGTAGATCCCGAACAGCCGGGGGAAGGGATGCACCGGCATGAGCGGCCGCATGAGCAGGCGCCAGCGGAAGATGCAGATATAGTGACCCAGCCAGAGAACGGCGAACGCCGCGGCGAGCACGCCGAGCCGCGCTTCGCACATGACGGTGCCGAACTGCCGCAGCTCGATCTTGCGCGCCACCAGGTAGAAGAACAGAACCGTCACGGCCAGCTTCAGGAGTGCAATCAGTTTGCCCTTCATGGGATCGCGGGACCTCCGGCCGACACGTCCTCGGCGGGGGGCCTGTTGGAGACGACGACCAGTTCCCGACCGACCGCACTCCGCCGGTCCGACATGGCGCGTAGCTGCGTCACCAGGCGCTCGCGGCGATCGAGAATATAGAGTATCAGGTCGCGCTGCGCCACGAAATAACTGTAATCGCGCTCGCTCATGATGCAGAAGACGCGGGCGGGTCCCTGCAGCCGGCGCACCATGGACTCTTCGTCGAGTTCCTCGAATATCGGGCGGCGCAGGTAGAAGACCATGCTCGGGAAAGCCTCGCGGTAGTAACCCACCTCGTCGGCGGGCCCGGCCTGGGCGGCGATGGCGGCGCACAGCGCCTTGACGGGGTGGAAGGCTTCCAGCGCCGGCAGGTAGATCCACGACAGCAGCAATACGAGCAGATAGGTGGGCACGGCCAGGCCGAAGATGCCGGCGAGCGGCCTTCCGCGGATGGCCGCGATCGCCGGCGCTATCGATCCCAGAAGCAGCACGAGCACGGGCGGCAGCAGGAGGGATACGGTCACGACCGGCATGACGGACGGCCAGGCGAGAGGCACGGCGATTCCCAGGCCGAGCAGCGAGAGGCTGGCCGCCATCAGGGCCCAGCCCCAGGTTTTGGCCGCACGGGATTCGGCCGCGCGCATGCCGCGCTCGGCCGCCCCCGCGATCCACACCGACAGGATGGGATACATGGGAAGGATGTAGTATTCCTGCTTGTTGCGCGACAGGGAAAAGAAAAGGAACACGAAAAGCGGCCAGATGACGAGGAAGGCATCGGCGAAGGTCCGGTGCTGCGCGATCATCCGGCGCCGGCGCCACAGATCGACCGCGGCGGCGGCGGCCGCCAGCGACCAGGGGAAAAAGTCCACGGCGAATACGGCGGCGTAGTACAGCGGCCCGCGTGCCGGCCCGAACGACTGCGAGAGATAGCGGCCGAGATTGTCCTGCAGGAAGAAGCCGGTGATGTAGAGCGTTCCGTGGCGCCCGTAGGTCCAGAGGTACCAGGGGGCGACGGCGGCGGCGAACGCCGCGGCCGCCAGCAGCACGCGGCCCGGCCTGATGCGCGGGCCGCGCGCCCACAGGTGCGCCGCCAACCAGCTCGCGCCCGGTATGAGCAAAGCGATGGGCCCCTTGGTCAGAAAGCCCAGGCCGGCGCACAGCCATGCGAGCAACCAGGCTCCGAGCGAGCGCTCCCGTTCGCTGCGCAGCAGGCAGCCTGCGCTCGCGACCAGCCAGAAAAGGAGCATGGCGTCGACCGGGTCCTTGCGGGCTATGATGTAAAAGCGCGGCGTGGTCGCCGCCATGGCGGCGGCGGCGAGCGCGGCCCACGGGGAAAAGAACAGCCGCGCGATGCGCCAGACGAGGAGGACCGTAGCGGCGGCCGCCAGCGCCGCCGGCAGGCGCACGGCGAACTCGCCGATGCCGAACAGCCGGTAGCTCAGGGCCACAACCCAGTAACCCAGCGGCGGCTTCACGGTCCGCGGCCGGTAGTTGAACATCGGGGCCGACAGGTCGCCGCTTTCGAGCATCTCCCTGGGGGTTTCCGCCACGTAGCTTTCCTTGGTGTCCCAGAGGGAATTGGCATCCAGGTTCAGGAAATACGGGACGATGAGGGCGCCCAGGACCAGAACCATCAGATAGGAACGTGCGGCTTGCGGCATCGGCGGCCCATTCGGCTCAAAAGAGCGACTTCTGTACCTCCTCGATGACTTCTTCCGTCGAGCGTGTGCGCGGCCGGCCGGTGAGATCGATCTCCTTCTTCTCCAGGCGCTGCAGGATCTCGGCCGCGCGCTGCAGCACGGGCCGCGGCATTCCCGCCAGGCGGGCCACCTCGATGCCGTAGCTGCGCGCGGCGCTTCCCGGAACGACCTTGCGCAGGAAAACGATCTCCTTGCCCGCCTCCTGTATGGCCATGCAGTAGTTCTTGACGCCGGCGAGCGCGCCGGCCAGGCGGGTCAGCTCGTGATAGTGCGTGGCAAACAGGGTCTTGGCGCGATACCGGGGGTTCTTCACCAGGTATTCCGCGACCGCCCAGGCTATCGACAGGCCGTCGAAGGTCGCCGTACCGCGGCCCACCTCGTCGAGCAGGATCAGGCTCCGGCCGGTTGCGGTGTTGAGGATGTTGGCCGTCTCCATCATTTCGACCATGAAGGTGGAACGGCCGCGCGCCAGATTGTCCGAAGCCCCGACGCGCGTGAAGATGCGGTCGACCAGGCCGACGCGGGCCTTGCGGGCGGGAACGAACGACCCGATCTGAGCCAGGATCACGATCAGCGCCGCCTGGCGCAGGTAGGTGGACTTTCCCCCCATGTTGGGCCCGGTCAGTATCAGCAGCTGGTCCGTGGTGGTGTTGATGTAGAGATCGTTCGGTATGAAGGGGCGGCTCTGGAATTCGACCACCGGGTGGCGCCCCTGCACAATATGGATCTCGTCGCCCTCGTCGACCTGCGGCCGGACGTAATCGTTCTTGAGGGCGACCTCGGCCAGGGAAACATAGACATCGATCTCGGCCAGCAAGCGGGCAGTCTTCTGGATCCGCGCGGCCTCGGCGGCGATCGCCCGGCGCACCTGGGCGAAGAGTTCCTTTTCGAGGACGGCGATGCGCTCCTCGGCGCCCAGCACCTTTTCCTCGTAGGCCTGGAGCTCCGGGGTTACGAAGCGCTCACAGCTCACGAGCGTTTGCTTGCGCACGTAGTCCGGGGGCACCTGCGGCAGGTTGGGCCGGGTGACCTCGATGAAGTAGCCGAACACCTGGTTGAACTTGACCTTGAGCGACTGGATGCCGGTGCGCTCGCGCTCGCGGCGCTCGAGCGTGGCGATATACGCGCGCCCGCTGGAGCGGACGGCGCGCAGCTCGTCGAGATCCCGCGAGTAGCCGTCCCGGATGATCCCGGGCTCGTTGGCCGACGCCGGAGGGTCGTCGGCGATCGCCCGGCCGATCAGGTCGGCGACATCGGCCAGATCATCGAGCTCGTCGCAGACTTCGCGGATGCGGTCGGCGGCGAAAGCGCGCAGAATCCCGCGCAGCGGCGGGATCAGGCGGATGGTGGCGTCGAGCGCCAGCACCTCGCGCGGCGTGACGACGCCCGCCAGTACCCGGCTGATCAGGCGCTCCAGGTCGTGGACCTCCGCGAGCCGCCGGCCCGTCTTTTCCAGCGCCGTGACGTCCGACGCCAGCGCCTCGACGGCATCCAGGCGCCGCTCGAGCCTTTCCCGATCCATCAGGGGCGTCAGCAGCCACGATTTCAGCAGGCGCCCCCCCATGGCGGTGCGGGTCTTGTCGAGCAAGGCGAGGAGGCTTCCCTTGCGCGTGCCCTCCAGCGACTGCACCAGCTCGAGGTTGGCGATCGTGGTGGCGTCGAGCCTGAGGAAGTCCGAGGCGGCAAAAAAACGCAAGCCCGCCGCCTTTCCCAGCGCCTCCAGCCTGCTGCCGCGCAGGTAATGCACCAGGGCTCCGGCGGCGCGCACCGCATGCGGCCGGTCCTCCAGGCCGAATCCCTCCAGGCCTGCAACCTCGAAATGCTCGAGCAGCAGGCGCCGGGCGTAGTCGTGGTTGAAGGCCCAGGTCTCGACGGGGCTCGAAACCCATTCCGCCTGCCAGTCCTTCTGCAGCCGCGCGCGCAGCTCGTCGGCGGACTCGTCGGGGAGCACGATCTCGGCGGGGCCGAACCGGCCGAGCTCGTCCACAAGGTCGGACCAGTAGTCCTGCCCGGCGAACTCGGTCGCCAGGAAGTCCGAGGTCGACAGGTCCATGAGCGCCAGGCCGGCAGCCTGCTCGCCGCACACCAGGCCGGCGAGGAAGTTGTGATCCTTGGGTTCGAGAAGCATCTCCTCGACCACGGTCCCCGGCGTCAGTATGCGCACCACCTCGCGGCGCACCAGCCTGCCGGCGGTGCGCGGGTCCTCGACCTGCTCGCAAACCGCCAGTTTGTAGCCTTTCTTGAGCAGGCGGGCGATGTAGCCGTCGACCGAATGATAGGGGACGCCGCACATGGGAATCGGCTCGCCTTTACGGTCCTTGTTGCGCGAGGTCAGGGTGATTTCGAGTTCGCGCGAGGCCGTGAGGGCATCTTCGTAGAACATCTCGTAGAAATCGCCCAGGCGGAAAAGGACGAGCTTGCCGGGGAAGCGGCGCTTGACCTCGTGGTACTGCTTCATCATGGGGGTCAGATCTTCCATGCGCGTAGGCTTCCCGCAGATTTCGAGCGAAAATCGGTGCCGCCGGTTTGCCGGCGCCGGGGTCCCGAGGACCGTCCGCCACCGGCCGGCTCGGGTCGCACAGGCCGCCCGGCCGCCCGGGGCACCCGCCGGATCGATCGTGTGGCCCTCACTGCTGCATCCATGAAGCAGCGACCCGCCCCGGCCGCGAGCCGTCCCGGGGCTTGTCCGGAAGTATCTCCAATCCTTGCGGTTAACGAGCGGGCAGTATATAATCCGCTTCGACTATCTGTCAACCGCGATGCCCGGAAGCATGCCGCTCAGGATTCTCTCGCTCGACACGGCCACCGACCGCGTGAGCGTGGCCCTGCTGGAGGGAGACGAGATCAAGGCCGAGCTGCGCATGACCTCATTCGAGAACCGCTCGGCGCGGCTTCTGCCGTCGATCGCCTACCTGCTGCGCGATGCCGGCTGGACGCTGAAGGATCTGGGGTTGATCGCTGCGGGAACCGGCCCCGGCTCGTTCACCGGCATCCGGGTCGGCATGGCCACGGCTCTGGGACTGGCGCAGGCGCTCTCGGTGCCCTTTGCCGGAATTTCGTGCCTGGACGCGCTGGCGCTGGCGGCCGCGCTTCCCGCCGGGCGCCTGGGTGTGGCCATGGATGCCCGGCGCGCTCAAGTGTATTATGCCGAGTACCAGGTGCAGGGGCGGCGCCTCCGGCAGGTGCGCAAGCCCTCCATGCTCACGCCGCAGGAGCTGGCGCGCTCGCTGCGCCCCGCCGGGCTTTACATGGCGGGCGACGGGGCGCTCCTCTACCGCAGGGAACTGGCCATCCGCACCGGCGGCTGGCCGCGCCTGCTGCAGCCCGATCTGTTCCTCGCGGCCAGCGTCGGCCGGCTGGCGGCCATGAGAAAGCGCTCCTGGCATACGGGCCCCTTCCTACAGGCCAAGCCCACTTACATCCGCCCCCCGGATGCGCTGCGCGGCGAACGGCGGAAGAGCTGAGGCGATGATCACGACGAGGCTTTCCGAACTGACCGCCGAGGACCTGCCGGCCCTCGAGAAAATCGAAAAGGCCACCGGCCTGACCTTCTGGGGGAGGGAAAACTACCTGCGCTTCCTGAGGGAGTTTCCCGAGTATTTCGGCAACAAGGCCGTCGTTTACAGCGAAGGAAACCACGGGTGTTTTGCGGGCTTCGTCCTGGCACGGACCATTTTCGAGAATCTGGAGATCCTGAAGCTCGGCGTGTCCCCGGAATATCGCCGGCAGGGTATCGGAACGCTCCTGATGAAGGCGGCATACAGCGAGGGAATCCGGCGCGGATGCCGGCGGTGCTTCCTCGAAGTCCGCAAATCCAACAGCGCGGCGATACGTTTCTACTTCTTCCACCGCTTCACGATCGCGGGCGTGCGGCGCAATTACTACACCGATCCGCAGGAAGACGCGCTGGTCATGGAACGCGATATTTGAAAGAACCGGCGGCCGAAGCCGGCGGGCCCCGCCTAACCCTGTGCCGGCTTTGCCCGGAAGTAGGAATCGGTCCTGTCGAGCCAGTCCCGGCGGATGGGGCTGAAGACGTCGACATCCAGGGTGTCTTCGAGGGCGGTTGCCTCGTGAGGAACGTCGGGCGGGATTACCAGCACCTCGCCCGCGCGCACCACCAGCTCCTGCCCGCCCAGGCGGAATTGGAGCGCGCCTTCGAGAATATAGGTGATCTGTTCGCTCGCGTGGGCGTGCTCCGGGACAACGGCGCCCTTGCGCAGGAAAACCTGGGCGATCATCTCGTTGGAGCCGGTGATTATCTTGCGGGAGATGTCGGGGGTGACTTCCTCCCAAGGCAAATCCTTCCACCTTCGTACTTCCATAGTAGCCTCGTGATAATCAAGCCCGCGGCGCCGGGCCGGCCTTCCGCGCCATCTTATACGAATACGGCACCGCTGAGGAACAAAATACTCTCGGACCCGGACAACTCGGGCGGCTGAGCGGCCGCGCCAGGGCCGGTTGGCGCCGGGGAAGACCCTAGCGCCGGCGCCGGCCCGTGTGCCGTCCCGGGAGCCTGCCGCACCGGCCGGCGGCATCTCTTTCAGTGGAAAAGGCGCGCGCTGCCGGGTATGCTCTGCCGCGCGGGCCGCTCCGCGGCGTGCTCAGTGAAGTGCCGGGGCCGAAGAAAGCGCCCGCCGATTGCAAATCGAAAACACTTATGGTGAGATAGCGCTTCGTTTAGAATATAGCGGCAGGCAAAATTCCGCTGACGATCACTTTGTGCAGATAAGGAGGCCCAAATTGCGGACTGCGACAATCTCAGGCTTGGTCCTGCTTCTCGCGGCGGCGCTGCCGGGTTGCGGCGGCAAACGGGAAGTGCGGAGTGCCGACGAGTCGATGCGCCGGAACAAGGTCGTGCGCATCGCAACCTCCGCGGTCAGCCCGCCTTTTGAACTGGGTGAAGGGACTGGAGTGAAGGGGCTCGACGTCGACATCGGCGAAGAAATATGCAAGGAGCTCGGGTACCCGTCGAAGTGGATCAAGATCGAGTACGGCCAGCTGCTCGAGGTTCTGAAGAACGGCGGCGTGGAATTCGTGATCTCGGCGCTCGGCATCACGCCCGAGCGCGAAAAGGAGGTCGCATTCTCGCAGCCCTATTTCACCAGCGACACCACGATCGCGCGCCGCAAAGATCACCCTGAAATCAAGGACCTCGCCAGCCTGGCCGGCAAGAAGGTGGCCGTGCAGGCGCAGACGATCGCCGAGCAGTTCATGGAATCCCAGAAGGTCGCCCCGGTAACTCTGGTCAAGATGCCCACGGTGGACGACGCGCTCGGGGCCCTGAACCGCGGAGAGGTCGACGCGGTCGTCGGCGACGAGTATGTAATGACATACAGCATTTCCAAGAGCTTCGGAAACCTCATCACCACGGGCGTGCGCCTGAAGGAAAAGCGGATGGGCGTGGCGGTGCGCAAGGAGGAGAAGAAGCTGCTGGAGGTCGTCAACAGCACGATCGAGCGGCTGCGCCGATCGGGCGAGCTCGACAAGCTGCGCGACAAGTGGTTCGGCAACTTGATGGAACAGGTGGCCGCGGAACGCGAAAAGCTCGAGAAGGAGGAGGCGCTCAAGAAGGCACCCAAGGTGGTGACGATCAACATCATCAAGGCCCCGGAAGTCAATCTGAACATGGATCGACTGGACGGCTTCCAGGCCGAATTCGTGGGCGCGAGCACGCGCCACATTTCCGAGCCGATCCTGACCGAGGGCAATCGCGGAAGCTGCCGGTTCAAGGAGCCCATCGCCCCGGGAACCTATCGCCTGAACATCTCCATCTTCAAGATGAGCGTGGAGATCAAGATCCCCGAGAAGCCGGTCAACAGCGTCATTTTCGACCTGAACATCCGGGGGCGCGGAATCGAGATCACGGAGAGATAGGGCGGGCCGAACGGCTTCGGACATGACGAGACACACTGTGCGCCTGGTTGTTGCGGCCGCGTTGCTTTCGGGCGCGACCGTGTTTTTTTTCCTGAACCGGAGCGCGCCGGAGCCGGGCCCGGCGGCAGCGCTGCCGAGCGCGGCCGGAGCGGCCAGCGCTTTTGATGAACCGACCGAGGTTGCGCTCAGCCCGGACGAGCAGGTCAATATCCGGGTCTACGAGAAAGCAGGACCCGGGGTGGTCAACATCACCTCGGTGGTCGTGGAGTACGACTTTTTCTTTTCGCCCTATGCGCAGCAGGGCACGGGCAGCGGTTGTGTGCTCGACAAGGAGGGGCATGTCCTGACGAACTATCACGTGATCGCCAATGCCCAGGCGCTGGAAGTTTCCCTCCCCGATCACACCAAGTACCGCGCCAGACTCGTCGGTGCGGATCCGCCCAACGATCTGGCCGTCATTCGCATGGTGGGCGCGCCTCCGGAGCGCCTGCACCCGATCCCGCTGGGTGATTCCACGAAGCTGAAGGTGGGCCAGAAGGTGCTGGCCATAGGGAATCCCTACCGGTTGCAGAACACGCTGACGGTCGGCATCATCAGCTCGCTCGGGCGCACCATCCGGACGGGCGAGGGCAATCTGGTGGAAAACGTGATCCAGACCGATGCCGCCATCAACCCCGGCAATTCCGGCGGGCCTCTGTTGAACACCATGGGGGAAATGATCGGGATCAACACCGCGATCTTCAGCCCGAGCGGCGGCAATGTCGGAATCGGCTTCGCCATCCCCACCACCACGATCCGGCGCGTGGTCGACGACCTGATCCGCGAGGGCAGGGTTCTGCGCCCGTGGCTGGGAATCGAGGGCTATACTATCAATGATGACCTGGCCTCCGCCTTGGATCTTCCGGTGAACCGGGGCATCCTGGTGACCAGGGTGTATCGCGGGAGCTCGGCCGACCGCGCCGGCATCCGCGGGGCCAGCGAGATTGTGGTGTTTTACAACGAGAGGATCCTTGCCGGCGGAGACGTCATCACGGAGATCGACGGAAAGCCGGTCGCCTCCATGGACGACGTTCGCCGCGTCCTGGAGGACAAGCGCCCCGGCCAGACGGTGACGGTGACCATGTACCGCGGCCGGGCCCGCAGCCAGCGGGCCGTGACGCTGACCGAACGCCCCCGGGAGTATCGTTTCTGAAACGCATGCCGGCAAGGGATCGGAAGCGACCAACTTCGATCCGATGATCGTAAGGCCTTGGGGCAGGAAACGGCGGGAGCCCGCCTGTGCGCTGCTCTGCCTTCTGCTGCCCGCCGCCCTTGGGGGCGCACCGCACCAGGGTGAACTGCGCAAGCTGGCCGAGGGCGTTTACGCCCACGTGGTGGAGCCCGAGGGCGCCTTCGTCGCCAACGCCGGCGTCGTATTGCTCAGCGACGGCGTCGTGGTCTTCGACACGCATTTCACCCGCGAGGGCGGCGAGGAGCTGCTGCGGCAGATCCGTGGGATCACCCAGCTGCCCGTGCGCTTCGTGGCGCTGAGCCACTTCCACCCCGACCATACCCACGGCCTCGACGCTTTCCCGGGCGCGGCGCTGGTTCTGGCGAGCACCAATGCGCGCCGCGATATCCTGGAGAAGGACCTGCCGGCGGTGCGGCGCGCGCTCGATCTGGGACGGGCGCAACTCGAGCAGTGGAGCAGGGAACTGGAGCGGGCGCGGGACGAAGCGCTCAAGAGCTCGCTGCGGGCCCGGATCGCCGGCAGGCGGGAGCTGGTGGAGCGCCTGGCAGGCCTGCAGGTGCGCGCACCGGTCATGGCGCTCGACGACCGCCTGACGATACACGACCGCGAGCGTACGCTCGAATTCCTGCTGCCCGGGGCGGGGCACACGGACGGCGATCTGATATTGTATCTTCCGCGGGAAAAGATCGTCTTCGCCGGCGACCTCTTTTTCGACCGGGCGCTGCCGAACACGGAGGATGCCCGTATTCTGGAATGGACGGAGACCCTGGGGGCGCTGTCGAACCTCGACGCCGACATTTTCGTTCCCGGCCACGGCCGGCCGTGCGGGCGGGCGCAGGTGGAGGAGTTCCGCGACTATCTGCGCGACCTGCGCGCGCTGGTCGAGCCCGCGGTCCTTCGCGGCGAGTCGCTGCCGCAGGTCGTGCGCGAGGCGCAGTTGCCGGAGAAATACGGCTCGTACGGCTTCCGGAATTTCTTTCCCGCCAACGTGCAAAAGATGTACGCTGAACTGATGGCCTTGCAGCTGGCTGCCCCGGCGCAGCCGGCGCCGGAAGCAAGGAAGAAGAAGCCGCCGCAGGAGCAGAAGAAACCATGAACGACAGCAAACCGGCACCGGTGGATGAGGCGTGTCCCTTCTGCGCGGGTTCGGGCTGGGAGCGCGTCGGCTCCGAGGCCGTTGTGCGCCGCTGCCGCTGCGTCGAGCAGGCGCGTGTGACGCGCCTGCTGGCCGAGGCGCGGGTGCCCAAGAGATACGAGCACTGCGACCTGGAGTCCTACGTTCCCAACGATCCCACGCAGAAGAAGGCGAAACTGGATGCCGCACGCTTCGTCGAGAAATATCCCTTGATCGACGTCGGGCTGCTCTTCCTCGGCCCGTGCGGCGTGGGCAAGACCCATCTGGCCGTATCCGTGCTCAAGCAGATCATCGTCGAAAAGGGCGACAGCGGCATCTTCTACGACTTTCGCGACCTGCTGCGCGATATCCAGTCGAGCTGGAACGCCGTTTCCCAGTCGACGGAATACGACGTGCTGCGCCCGGTACTGACGGCCAACCTGCTCGTGCTCGACGAGCTCGGGGCGAACAAGCCGACCGAGTGGGTGCGCGATACCATCGCCCACATCATCAACTGCCGCTACAACGAGAAACGCCTGACCATTTTCACGTCCAATTACCCCGACGCGGCCGAAAGACCCGGGGAGGAAACGCTGACCGACCGCATCGGCGCGCGCCTGCGCTCGCGCCTCTGGGAAATGTGCAAGGTCGTCGAGATCCGCGGCAAGGATTTCCGGCAGGTTATCAAACAGGCCAACTACCGCTTCTGACCATGGACAAGCCCTCGGACCGCCTGACGCAGCTGGTGAAGGAAGAAACTTTCTATTTGGAACGGGTGCAGCAGGAGATCCAGAAGAGGATCGTCGGGCAGGCGCATCTGCTGGAATCCCTGCTCATCGGCCTGCTGTCGGGCGGCCACCTGCTGCTCGAGGGAGTGCCCGGGCTGGCGAAGACCCTGGCGGTCAAGAGCCTTGCCGAGGTCATCGACGTGGGCTTCCGGCGCATCCAGTTCACGCCCGATCTGCTGCCGGCCGACCTGATCGGCACCATGGTCTACGACCAGAAGAAGGGCGAGTTCGTGGCGCGCCAGGGCCCGATTTTCTGCAACCTGCTGCTCGCCGACGAAGTCAACCGGGCGCCGGCCAAGGTGCAGAGCGCCCTGTTGGAATGCATGCAGGAAAAGCAGGTGACGCTGGGCAACCAGACCTTCCGCCTGAGCGAGCCCTTCATGGTGCTGGCCACCCAGAACCCGATCGAGCAGGAGGGCACCTATCCGCTGCCCGAAGCCCAGATGGACCGATTCCTCATGAAAGTGGTCCTTTCCTATCCCAATCGCAAGGAGGAGCGCGAGATCATGAACCGCAGCGCCCTTTCCGACGGCGAGGGCCGGCTCATGCCCGGCGGGGAAGCCATCCGCCTCAACAAAGTGCTGGTTCCGGAACGGGCCCTGCGCATGCGCCAGATCGCCTCGCAGGTTTACGTCGACGAGCGCATCAAGACATACATACTGGACATCGTCTTCGCCACGCGCAATCCTGCGGAATATCGCCTGGACCTGGCGAAGCTGATCCGCTACGGGGCATCGCCGCGGGCGAGCATCGGCATCCTGTGCGCGGCGCGCGCCCACGCCTTTTTGCGCGGCCGGGGCTTCGTCATTCCGGACGACGTCAAGAAGGTGGCGCCCGATGTGTTGCGCCATCGGGTGCTGCTCACCTATGAAGCCGAGGCCGAGGGGATCCGCGCCGAAGACATCGTGGCGCGCATCCTGCAGACCATTCCCGCACCCTGATGAGCGGCGCCATGGAACTGGAGAGCCTGCTGGCGCGCGCCCGGCGCCTGGAAGTCAAGACCCGCTATCTGGCGCGCTCCCACTATGCGGGCCTGTACCGCAGTGCGTTTCGCGGCCAGGGGATGGAGTTCGCCGAGGTGCGCGAATACAGTGACGGCGACGACATCCGGCTCATCGACTGGAACGTGTCGGCGCGCAGCCAGCAATTCTACGTCAAGCGGATGGTCGAGGAGCGCGAGCGCAGCGTGCTCCTGATGCCGGACTCCTCCGGCTCCATGGCATTCGGCAGCACCCGGCGCACCAAGTTCGACCTGCTGCTCGAGCTCGCGTCCCTGCTTGCGGTCTCCGGCTTTCTGGCCAAGGATCGCGTCAGCCTGGCCGTTCTCGGCGAGCGGGTGGAACCGTACATTCCGGCGGCCAAGGGCTGGAATCACACCGCGCGCCTCATCCGCGAAATGGCCTCGCTGAGCCCGCGCGGGTCGATGGCGAGCATGGACCCGGCCTGGAGCTTCCTGAACTCGCCCGGCGTGCCGCGCAGCCTGGTCGTGCTGCTGACCGACTTCCAGGCGCCCTTGCGGCCAGGCGGCGGCTTTTCCGCCGCGTGCCGCAAGCACGAAATCATCGCGCTGCTGGTGTCCGATCCGCGCGAATGGGAGCTGCCGGCGGTGGGGCGGCTGCGCCTCGTGGATCCGGAGACCGGGCGCAGCCGGCTCATCGACACCGATCGCGCGGCGCTGCGCAGGGAATACGCGGAACGCGGCCGGCGCCGCCGGGAGCAGGTCGCCCGCCTGCTCGATTCCCTCGGCGTCGATTGGGCCGAATTCAGCACCTCCGGGGAATACGAAAGCGCCCTGCGCCACTTCCTCTATCGCCGAAAATGGGGACGCTCACCGTTTTCCGCCGGGATCGCGTCCCACAGCCCGGCAGCGCCCCCGGCAAAAAAATAGGTGAGCGTCCCCTAAAAGGGAATGTCCTCGTCGGTGATCACGGGGCCGGCGACGGGCTCCTCGGCCGGCGCAGCCGGCGCGACCGCCTCGACCTGCTCCGGGCGCGCGCCGATGAACAGTATCTGACTGGCGATGATTTCCGTGGTCCGCCTCTTGTTGCCCTCCCGGTCGTCCCACTCCCTGGTCCGGATCCTGCCTTCGACATAGACTTGCCGGCCCTTGGTCAGATATCGGCGGCAGAGATCGGCCAGCTTGTTCCAGGCCACGATATTGTGCCACTCGGTGCGTTCCTGCCGGTTGCCGCTCTTGTCGGTCCAGAATTCGCTGGTCGCGAGACTGAACGTGGCCACCGGCATGCCTTCCTGGGTGTGGCGCACTTCGGGATCTTTTCCCAGGCGCCCGATCAGCATGACTTTGTTCAACGAGCTCATGGCGGTTTCCTTTCGCGCTGTTCGATTATGCGGGCGGCTTGCGGCGTGCCGCCGGAGGCTTGGCCTGCCTGGGGTCGACGCCGAGCTGGGTCAGTTCGGCGCTGGCCAGACCGGCCTCCGGCGCCGAAGGGAACTTCTGCACGACGGTGCGGAAGTCCGCGACTGCGCTTTCCCTCTCGCCGGTCAGAAGCTCGGCCTTGGCCCGCTTGAAGTACGCGCTGGCGAGCTTGTCGCCTGCAGGGTAGTTCTGGATGACGGCGGTGAAGGCCGCGATCGCTTCCGGGTAATTGCGCATGCTGTAGTAGGCTTCCCCGATGTTGTACTGCGCATCGTCCGCCTTTTCGCTCGACGGGAAGTTCTTGAGGAAAGCGCGGAACCCTTCGAGCGCCAGGTCGAAGTTTCCCTGAATGAGATCGGCGAATGCCTGGTGGAATATGGCATCGGCCGACATCGCCAGCGTCTCCGGGCTGGCGGCGGCGCTCTGGTAGATGCGGGGCGCGATCGGTGCCGACTGCACCTTCATGTCGGCGATCTGCTGCGCCAGAGCCGAGATGCGCGTGGCGTTCTCGTCCATCTTGCGCGACAGGGCGCGGATCTCTTCGAGCACCATGTCCGTGCCGCTCTTCTCGCCCGAAGTACGTGCCTGCAGTTCCGCCGACAGCCGTTCCACCATCAGGAAGGATTTGGCCACCTGGTCGTTCAGTTGGACGACCAGGCTCTTGAGGCCCTGGGTCTGCTCGTTGAAGCTCTGCTCCATCAGGCGGATCTGCTTCTGCAGGGCGAGAACGTCGTTCTGGAGCCGGACCAGTTCTTCTTTGACCCCGGCCCGGGAGGCTGGGGCTGCCGCCAGGAGCAGCGCCAGCGGAAGAAAACCGACATTCCTTTTCATGAGTTTCTTCCTCCTCGATCGTTGCCGGCCGCGCACCGCTGCGCCGGGCCGATCGGCCCGCAGCCTGCCGTCAGCGCAGGACGAAGTGCGCGCGGCGGTTCTGTTGCCAGCACGCCTCGTTGCTTTCGGTGCAGAAGGGTTGGCTCTTGCCGAAGGTCACGGTTTCGATACGATCGGCCGCGATCCCCTGTTCCACGAGGAATGCCTTGGCGGCATTGGCGCGGCGGTCGCCGAGTGCGAGGTTATAGCGTTCCGAGCCGCGCTCGTCGCAGTGCCCCTCGATGGTGAAGCGCAGCTGCGGGCGCTCGGCGAAGGCGCGCGCGTTGGCCAGCAGCGTCTCGCGCGCATCGGGCCGGATATCGTAGCGATCGTAATCGAAGAAGATGTCCTTGATCCGTTCGATGAAGAACACGGCATCGCTCAAGGGGCGTTCGGGCGGCGGCGTGGCTGCGGCGGCGGGCAGGACCGTGACGCGGACCTCGGCCTCGGCCGTGCCGCCGGGGCCGACGGCCCGGGCCCTGTACGTGGTCGACGAAGCCGGTTGCACGCTCCGGCTGCCGGACGGCGGCACCGTGCCGACGCCGCCGTCGATCGTCACCTCGGTGGCGTTGGTCGAGTTCCAGGTGAGGGTCGACGATTGGCCCTGCTCGATGGCGGTCGGCGAGGCCGAGAGCGTGATCGTCGGGGCCGGCGCGGGCGGCGGGGCGGGTGCAGCCGTTTCGGGCGCCTGCGGTGCCGGCGGCGGCGGCGCGGCCTTCTTGGCGCACGCGGCCGCAAAGCCGATGGTGAGCGCGAGCAATGGGGTGAACAGGACGGACATGCTGCGATATTCCTTCATGAAGGGGCCTCCTTCAGCATCGAATGTACGGTTCGAGATGTTGCCAACGCTGTCGATAACGTCACGGTTCCGGTGCCGGACCGCTCCCGCCCAATATAGCACATGCCCGCCGCCTCCTGAACTGCAACCGGATCATTCCCTGCAATTCAGACACCGGCGGGGATCATTCGCGTCGGAAATATCCGCTCCAGGCCGGGCCGGTATTCACGCCTTCGGCGGTCACCATGCGCACTTCGGTACCGTCGTACAATGAGATATAGATCTGAAAGCTCCCCGTGCGATCCGACTGGAAGGCGATATGGCGGCTGTCGGGCGCCCAGGTGGGGCTTTCGTTGCTGCCGGCGCCGGCGGTCACCTGGAAAAGCCGGCCGGTGCTCGCCTCGGCCAGGTAGATGTCGTAGTTGGCGCCGTAATGCGGGCGCCAGTGAAAGGCGATGTAGCGCCCGTCCGGCGACCAGGAAGGGGCATCGGCGTCCCCTCCCTCGGTGAGAATCCTGCGGACATTGGCTCCGTCGGCGTCGCAGATGTAGATCTGGTTTTTCGCGCCCTCGCGGTCCGAAGCGAAGGCCAGCTGCTTGCCCGAAGGCGACCACGTGGGCGACTGGTCGATGGCCGGATGGTTGGTGATGTTGCGGCGGTCGGAGCCGTCGAGCCGGGATACGAACAGATCCGTGTCGCCGCGCGGCGTACGCAGGGCGAAGACGATGTGCTCGCCGTCGGGCGCGATCGCGGGCGTGGTGGCGAAGGTGTTGAACAGGGGGAAGGGAAGTCGCGAGCCGTCGATGTAGGAGTAAATGTTGATCTCCCACTTGCCCTTGGCCGTGCGGTCGCTCATGAACGCCAGCTTGGAATTGTCCGGAGCCCAGGTCGGGAAGAGGTTGATGGCGCCGCTGCGCGTGAACGGCCGGGCATCGTGCCCGTCATAGTCCATGACATAGATTTCCTTGGTGGCACCGCGGCGCGAAGTGTAGGCGATCTTGGTGGAGGCGATGCCGCGCGAGGCCCCGGCCGTGAGGCGGTAGACGATCTCGTCGGCCCAGCGGTGCGCCATGGAGCGCGCCTGATCCGGCTCGCCGGAAATCCGCTGGCCGAATCCCATGGTGCGCTGCTTCATGTCGAAGACCCGGAGCTCGGCGCGCAGCATCCCACCGCCGAGCTCGAGCGTGCCCGCGACCAGGAACGACACGCGGAAGGGCAGGGTATCCCAGGCATCGTAAGCGACATCCTCGGGGCGCACGATCGGCTGCGGCGGATAGAAGCTCTTGCCCGCCATCGTGAAATATCCCGAGAACTTCAGATCGTCCCACAGCGCCTGGTTGAATGTGCGCAGCGCATCGGCCAGCTCGGCGGCCTGTGCCGCAATCCGCGGTTGCGCATCGGCGACCGCGAGGATGATCTCCTCTCGCGCCGGCGGTCGGATCGCGATCTGGGGTCTGTCCTGGGCGGGCTTCCACGCGGCCAGACAGAAAAAAGCAAGCGGCACGGCGAGCACTATCCTGGCTGTCATCGGGCTCCTCGCGAAATGCAGGTTTCGAGCACAAAGCTGCCAAACTCACCGCCGCCAATGGGCTGACAGCCGAAGGTTGAAGTCTGATAGCCGACGGCTGAAAGCTGACAGCTCCAATCGGCGGCGCAATGAGGCGACAATTTCATGCTTCGTCTTTTCCGATCGGGCAATGACGTGACTCCAGGCTCCTACGGGCCGGGAGGGTAGACGAACTGGGCCACGAACTCCAGCGGCCGCACCCTCATTTCAGGCGGCGGCGGGGCCAGCGGGTTCGAGGCCCGGATGGCGCGCTCGGCCGTCAGGTCCAGCGCCTCGTTGCCGCACGACTTCACCTTCCTTATGTTGTAGATGCTGCCGTCGGCGGCGACGCTGAAACTGTAGACGATCTCGATGCGCGTGCCGACGTCCACCGGCCGGATCCAGTTCGAGCCGATACGCGACTCCACGGCGCGCGCATACCACGAATCCCCCCAGCCGCCCATGCCCAATCCGATCGAGACGCCGCCGGAACCTCCAGCTCCCTGGCCCGTGCCCCCGCTCCCGCCTGCGCCCGGACGGGGCTCGGTCGGGATCACGTTGGAGCTTGCGGGCCGCACCGGTTCTTTGGCGGCCGGTTTGGCCGGCGCTTTCTTCGGCTGCTTCTTGGCTTCGAGGGTATCCGGCAACTGGACTGCGGTTTTGGCCGGCTCCTGCTTGACCTGCATCTCCGGCGGCATAGCCGGCGGTTGGGGTATCAGCGAGGGCTTTTCCATGCCGGCGCCGCCGCCGAGATCGTCCGCAACGCCGACCGTATAGCTGTCGCCCCCCGGTCCACCGCCGGAACCTCCAGAAAGCGGCCGCGTCTGAGGAAGAAGGCGCGCGCCGTAGACGGCCATAACGAGCGCCAGCGCATGGATGAGAAAGGAGGCCAGCAGGGAAATCCCGTGGCGTTCTTCGACGAGAGGAATGCGCAGCAAGGTGCCGCGCGGCGTCGCGCCGTGCACGTGCGTCATGGCCTCCCCCGCCGCGGCTCGCTGAAGGGCTTGGTGACGAGCTTGATCTCGGTATAGCCCGCGCCGCGCACCGTGTCGATGACCGAGACGATGGAGCTCCACTTGACGTCCTTGTCCGCCCTGAGATAGATCGAGTCCTTGGGGCTCTTGACGTCGCGCTTCAGGCGCTCGGGCACCAGCGAAAGGTTGATCGGATCCGACCCATAATAGAGCAGGCCCTCGCGGCTGATGGAGAGAACGATCTGCTGGGCCGGGTTGCTTTCCACGACGCTCCGCGTCTCGGGCAGCTGGACGTCGATGCCGGTTTGCAGGATCGGGGCCGTTACCATGAAAATGATCAGCAGCACCAGCATGACGTCGACAAGCGGCGTCACGTTGATCTCGGAGAGGGAAGTGGCTGTGCGGCCCTGCTGCGTGGTGAAGGCCATCAGGTAAAGCTCCTCTCCAGAAGGTTCATAAGTTCCGCGGCGAAGTCGTCCATCTCGGCCCCGACTTCCCTTATGCGGTGGATGAACTGGTTATAGCCTATGACTGCGGGGATGGCGGCGAACAGACCTGCGGCCGTGGCCACGAGCGCTTCGGCGATTCCGGGTGCGACCGCCTGGATGGAGGCCGTCTTTTCAAAGCCCAGTCCCTGGAAGGCATTGATGATGCCCACGACCGTCCCCAGCAGGCCGATGAAGGGCGTCACCGACCCGGTGGTGGCCAGCCAGCTCATGTTTCTCTCGAGCATGGTCATCTCGGCCGCGGCGGCCCGCTGCATGGCCCGCTGTATGCCGGCCATGTGGCGCGGCCCGAGCACGGGGCCGGGGTTGGGCGCGGCGCCCGCGCCGCTGCGCGGCGCTCCCTGCAGCTGCGCATTCAATTCCTGATATGCCGCGCTGAACAGGCCCGCCAGCGGCGTCCCTTTGTAGTGCTCGCAGGCGCTGTTGACCTCGCTCAGGCGCGCGCTTTTGCGAAAGAAGGCCACAAAACGCCGGCTCTGGTGCTCGATATGCCTGAAAGTGAGCCATTTGCGAACCATGATGGTCCAGGAAAGCAGGCTGAACGCCAGCAGCAACAGGAGAATCACCACGGCGAATCCGCCTGTGCGGAATACGAGTTCCAGAAATCCGCCTGCCGCGGGCGGAGCCTGCACCTGAAGCGCCAGATCGCATGCCCTTGTGATCAAGTATTTGTATCCTCCACCGTTTCGCCGGCCATACCCCCTCTAAGGCGCACAAGTACCATAGCTTACAGGTCATGTCAAACAGAATCGCCGCCCGCCGCCCCCTTTCCCGCCGTCCGGCCGAGACGGTGCTTCCGAAGCCGCGCCGGCGCGCTGCAAAAGCTAGGAGCTGGATCGTCGATGCGGCCGTAATTCATTGACTATCAATTGATTGCCATAGTCCGGGCCGGTATGTTAAACTCTCTTTCGTCCTTTCCAAGCCGCGGAAGGCCTCCGGCCATGCTGAGGTTTCTGAGGATCCGTGATTTCGCTCTGATACGGGAACTGGAAGTGGAGTTCGGCCCCGGCCTGAACCTGCTGACCGGCGAGACCGGATCGGGGAAATCCATCATCGTCGACGCCCTGGGCCTGCTTGTCGGGGCGAGGTCGTCGCCGGAGCAGATCCGTTCGGGCTGCGATTCGGCGGTTGTCGAGGGAGTCTTTTCCGTCGAGGCCGGGGGGCGCGTGGGACATCTGCTCGAGGAAAGCGGCATCCCCGCCGACGATTCCCTGATTGTCCGGCGCGAGATTTCCGCCGGCGGCCGCGGGCGCGTCCACGTGAACCACAGCCTGGCGACGGTCGCTTTGCTGAGGTCGATCGGGGAAAACCTGGCCGACATCCACGGACAGCAGGACCAGCGCTCGCTGCTCGACACCGCCACGCATCTCGAATGGCTGGATCGTTTCGGCAGGAACGAAGAGGCGGTCGCCGAGGTGCGCCGCCGCTATGCGGCGATGAAAGAAGCGGCGGCGCGGCTGGAGGCACTCCAAAGAGGCGCGGCCGAACGGCGCCGGCGCATCGAAGTGCTCGGGTTTCAGCTCGAGGAGATCCGGCGCGTCCGGCCGCGCGCGCAGGAAAAGGAGGAGCTCGAAAGGGAGCGGAGAGTCCTGGTGAATCGCGAGAGGATCTTCGCGCTGGCGAACGAGGCCTACGGCATCCTTTATGAAAGCGAGGGTGCGATCGTCGAACGCCTGCAGCGCCTGCAGCGCCTGTTGCAGGAACTCGAGGGAATGGACGAACGCTGGGCTGCGAACAGGGAAGCGGCGGCCGAGGCATCCTACAAGCTGCAGGAACTGGCGTTCGCCCTGCGGGACTACGTTTCGGGGATGGACTTCAGCCCGCAGCTGCTCGAACGCGTGGAGCAGCGCCTGGCGGAGCTGGAAAGGCTCGCGGCCAAGTACGGCCCCGGCATGGAAGACGTCCTCTCCTACGCGGAGCGCTGCGCGCGCGAGCTCGATGAACTGGTCGCGCTCGACGAAAACTCGGAAGCCCTCGAGCGGGAATTCGCTGAGCGGCGCGACGCCTATCTCGAGGCCGCCGGCGCGCTGTCGGCCAAGAGGCGCGGCGACGCGGCCCGGCTGCAACGCGAGCTGGCCGGCGAGTTCCGCGCGCTGGCACTCGAGCGCATGAAGCTCGAGGTCTCCTTTGCCGACGGCGATACGCCCGCTCCGGGCGAGCGCATTCCGCCGGGTTGCGGCCCGGCGGGAACGGACCGCGTCCAGTTCCTGGTGTCGCCCAACGTCGGCGAGGAATTGCGGCCGCTGGCGGTGATCGCGTCGGGCGGGGAACTGGCGCGCGTGATGCTGGCGATCAAGTCCCTGTGCGGCAGCGGCGAGCCGGGCAGAACCCTGGTATTCGACGAAGTGGATGCGGGCATCGGCGGGCGGGTCGCCGAGGCCGTCGGGCGCAGGCTGCGCGCCCTGGCCGAGACCCACCAGGTGCTGTGCGTGACGCATCTGCCGCAGATCGCGAGCTTCGCCCGGCAGCATTTTTGCGTGAGCAAGCAGATCGTGGGTTCACGAACGGAAACTTTCGTGCAATTATTGAGCGAGAAGGAGCGGGTGGAGGAAATAGCCCGGATGATGGGCGGGCAGACGATCACGGAGATCACGCGCCGCCATGCGCGCGAACTGCTCGCCGAGCGATCGAAGGCCGACAAAACGCGGCGCCCGGTGCGACCATGACGCGCAGCTTTTACATCGAAACTTTCGGCTGCCGGATGAACGAGCTCGACTCGGAAAAGATCGCCGGGGCGCTCTGCCGCGAAGGGCTCCGGCCCGCCCGCGATCCCGGCGAGGCGGACGTCGTGATCGTCAATACCTGCAGCGTGCGCGAGAAGGCGGCACAGAAGGCCTACGCGCGCCTGGGCCAGCTCCGGCGGCGCAAGGCGAGAGAGCGCGGGCTGATAATCGGCGTGGTCGGCTGCCTGGCCCAGCTCGAGGGGGCACAGCTGCTGCGCCGTGTGCCGGGCCTGGATCTGGTCGCGGGGCCGCAGAGAGAGCACAGGCTGCCGCAACTGCTCCGCCAGAGGCTCGCCGGCGGCGCGCCGGCCGTCGA
This sequence comes from uncultured Acidobacteriota bacterium, assembly GCA_964534795.1. Lineage (GTDB taxonomy): Bacteria > Acidobacteriota > UBA6911 > UBA6911 > UBA6911 > CAZHQK01. The sequence goes on along the minus strand of CAZHQK010000114.1, from coordinate 25,564 downwards.
CCTGGGCATGGACGAAGGCGGCGCGCCGGCCGAAACGGAGCCTGTTTTGCGCCGCAGCCGCTTCTGCGCCGGCGTCACGATCAGCGAGGGATGCAGCCGGCGCTGCTCCTTCTGTGTCGTCCCGGCCGCGCGCGGCCCGCAGCGCGATCGGCCCGGTGCCGCCGTCGTGCGCGAGGTCGAGCGCCTGGCGCAGGAGGGTTATGTCGAAGTCACGCTGCTCGGGCAGACGGTGACCTCCTACCGGGATCCGGCGGGCGAATACGGCGACCTGGCCGCACTGCTCCGCCGGTTGTGCCGCATAGACGGCCTGGAACGCATCCGCTTCAGCGCGCCTCACCCGGGAGACTTCGGCCAGGCCCTGGTCGATACGATCGCCTCCTGCCCGAAGATCTGCGAGCACGTGCACCTGCCGGTGCAGTCCGGTTCCACCAGGATCCTGCGCGCCATGCGGCGCGGCTATACGCGCGATACCTATCTGCGGGTCGTCGAGCGCATCCGCGCGGCCGCGCGGCCCATCGCCCTGTCGACCGACATCATCGTCGGGTACCCCGGCGAGAGCGAAAAGGACTTCGAGGATACCCTGTCCTTGCTCGCTGAGGTACAATATGACAGCGTGTTTTCGTTCAAGTACTCGCCGCGCCCGAACACGCCGGCGTTCGAGAGCGCGGACGACGTTCCCGAGGAAATCAAGAGCCGCCGGTTGAGCCTGCTGCAGGAGCGGCAGCGGGCGATTCAGTTCGCCAGGAACGCTGCCTGCGTGGGAAATACGCTGGAGGTCCTTGTCGAGGAAAAGGCGCGCACGAATTTCAGTCTGGCCGGCCGCGCCGGCAACAACAAGATCGTGAACTTCGACGGGCCGGACCATCTGATGGGGAAGATCGTTCCGGTCGAGATTACCGGATACACCCCCAACAGTCTGAAGGGCGTTTGGAAACGGGCGCCAAGGGAGGAAGCATGAAAGAGATCGAATTCAAGATCAAAGGCCTGATGATGGATCCTTTGACCAACTCGCCCATCGTCGTTCTCCAGGACGCCAACAGCGAGACCCTGCTGCCGATCTGGGTCGGCATTTTCGAGGCCAACGCCATCGCGCTGCAGATCGAGAAGGTCGATACGCCGCGGCCGATGACGCACGACCTCATCAAGGGGCTGCTCACCCATCTGAATGCGCAGGTGGTCAAGGTCGTGGTCACCGAGCTCAAGGACAACACCTTTTACGCGCTCATCTTCCTGAACGCCGGCGGCAAGATGATCGCCGTCGACTCGCGCCCGTCGGATGCCATCGCCATAGCTCTGCGAACCGATTCGCCCATTTACGTGACCGACGAGGTGATCGCCAAGTCGAGCACCATCAGCGCCTCGTCCGGCGCCGACCGCAGCACTCCGGAGGCGATCCGCCAGTGGCTGGAAAGCCTCAGCCCGGACGATCTGGGCAAATACAAGATGTGACGCCGCAGGGGACCGCGCAGTCCAGGGAGAAGGCACAGGCAGGGAAGAGCCCACGCATCGGCAGGTTCAAGCCTAATCCATTGGATTGATTGAGTTTGCTCCGTCCACCGGGTTTCTGCCCCCTAACCCGCTAGTTGACATAAGATATCTTATCAGAAGTCACGTCGGGATCGGAGCTTTGCCCGTGGAGCGACTTCAATAATCGCCTGCCCCTTGGCGCGCCCGCGGGCCCTGTGCTAGTCTTCGGGCCGGCATGAAACGCATCGACAAGCTTGTCCTGGGCGCCGTCGTGCCGCCCTTCGTGATCGCGCTTACCGTACTCACTTTCGTCGTTTTCGTGCGCGAGCTCGGGCGCCTGTCGGAACTTTTCATCAGCCGCAATGCTTCGTTCGGGGTGGTCGCCGGCATTGCGGGCGCGATCCTCCCGGGAATCCTGATCTTTTCGCTGCCGCTTTCCTTTCTGATCGGGTGTCTGATCGGGCTGAGCGGGCTGTCTGGCGAAAGCCAGATCACGGCCCTGCTTTCGTGCGGCATACCCTTGCGCAGGCTGCTGCGCGGACTCCTGGCGCTGGGCACGCTCGTGGCCCTGGCCACGGGCGCTTTTTCGCTTTATGTGCTGCCGCGAACCAACGATCTGCTCGAGGAGTTGAAGCACCGCATCAATTTGCGGCAGCTGACATCGCAGGTCCAGCCGCGCGTCTTCAACGAGGATTTCCCCAACATCGTGTTCTACCTTGACGACCTGTCGGTCGGCCGCCGCTTCTGGTCGCGCGTGTTTGTGGCCGACAACTCCGATCCGAGGAATCCCAACCGGATCATCCTGGCGCGCGAAGGATCCTGGGTCGGCGATCCTTCGGGCACCGTGCTGCAGCTGCATTTGGTCGACGGCAGGATCTACCAGGTCGATCCGCTCGACGAGACGCGCGACAACGTCAGCCGCTTCGTATCGATCGACATCCCGATCCCGCTCGACCTCGGCGAGCGGTCGCAGGCCGGCCGGGAGCGGTCGCGCGGGCCCAGGAGGCCGTTCGAAACGACCACCGGCGATCTGTGGCGCGGCACGCCCGGAACCACGCCCGAGCAGCGGCGCGCCGAGCTGGTCGAGCTCCACCGCAGGATCGCACTACCCTGTTCGGCCTTCGCATTCGCGCTTCTGGCGCTGCCGCTCGGCGCGAGCACGAAACGGACGGGGCGCTCGGCCGGCTTCGTGCTGAGTCTGCTTCTCGTTTTGCTTTATTATTCCATGCTCTGGAGCGGCAGCAACCTGGCTTCGGTCGGCACTATCCCGCCGTGGCTCGGAGCCTGGGGCGGAAACATCGTCCTCGCAATGCTCGGCGCCGTTCTCATGCTGTCCGGAGAAAGAGGACGGCGTTTCCGGCATGGGCTGTACGACTGGAAGAATCGGAAGGCGAAGGAGAGCGCCCCGGCAGCCGCCAAGCCGGCCGCCGCGTTGCGCCGGGTCCGTGCCTGCCTGGATTTGGGCGTCATCGGGGGCGGCAGCCGGGCGGCACGCCGCTGCCTGCCCAAGATTCTCGATTTCTACGTCGCGCGCGGTTTCCTCGTCTACTTCGTATGGTCGGCGGTCGCCTGCGCGACCCTGTTCGTCGCCCTGACCCTGTTCGAGCTTCTCGACGACATCGTGCGCAATCGCATCCCGCCCGTGGTGGTCGCCGATTATTTCTTTTCGCTGACGCCCCAGATCCTGCTTTTCGTCGTGCCCATGGCCGTTTTGCTGGCAACCCTGATCCATTTCGGCATCATGGAAAAAGCCTCGGAGATCACAGCCATCAAGGCCGGCGGCTGGAGCCTGTACCGCGTCTCGCTGCCGGTGATCGTGCTCTCCGCCGTGGTGTGCGCCGGCCTTTACCTGTTGCAGGACTACGTGCTTCCCTATGCCAACATGCGCCAGGACAGCCTGAGGAACATGATCAAGGGCAGGCCTGCACGGACGCTGCGCCCGCAGCGCAAATGGATCATCGGGGAAAACGGCCGCATCTTCAATTACGACTATTTCGACCCGGCGCAGGACGTCTTCGTGAAGCTCAACATCTACGAGGTCGACCTGGAGGAGCTGCAGATCCTGCGCAAGATCCGCGCGGCAAGAGCCACCGTCGATCGCGCGGGCCGATGGATCCTCGAGGACGGCTGGATTCACGATTTCCGCCCGGGACGGCCGGGATTCGAGCGCATCCAGAAGGCGCGCTTCGACTTTCCCGAACGAGCCTCTTATTTCAAGAAAGACATCTTCGAGCCCAAAGAGTCGTCGAAGCTGACATACCTGCAGTTAAAGGAATACATTGAGTATTTGAGCAAATCCGGCTATAATGCTACGGAATTGAAGGTCGAGCTTCACAAGAAGGCATCCTTCCCCCTGAGCGCGCTGGTGATGTCGCTGCTGGGAGTGCCCTTTTCCTTCTTCATGGGGCGGCGCGGGGCTTTTTTCGGTATCGGGGCCAGCGTGGTGATCGCCATCATCTTCTGGGGGGTCTTCGGGGTCTTCGAGCAGATGGGTTCGTACGGACTCCTGGCGCCGGCGCTGGCGGCCTGGGCCCCCGATGTCCTGTTCGGGGCCGCGGGGCTGCTTCTGCTTCTGAATCTGCGCACCTGAGCAGGCGTTGCCGGGCCGAGGTCGGGGCGTTTCGGGGATGTCGCCCTTATGTCCCTTCAGCCCAGCCGGCGAGATAGTTTTTCTGTTCTTCGCTGAGAACGTCGATTTCCGTTCCCATCGCCTTCAGCTTCAGGCTTGCGACCTCGCGGTCGATGTCGGCCGGAACGGGATAGACCTCGTTGCGCAGGCGCCCGCGATTGCGGGCCAGGTATTCGACCGACAGCGCCTGATTGGCGAAGGACATGTCCATGACCGAGGCCGGGTGTCCCTCGGCGCTGGCCAGGTTGATCAGGCGGCCTTCTCCAAGCAGGTAGAGGCGCTTGCCGTCGGCGAGGCGGAACTCCTCGACAAAATCGCGCACGCAGCGGCGCGAGCGGCTGATGGATTCGAGCGCCGGGATGTCGATCTCCACGTTGAAATGTCCGGCGTTGGCCATGATGGCGCCGTCGGGCATGACTTCGAAATGTTCCTTGCGCAGGATGCTCTTGTTGCCGGTCACGGTGATGAAGAGCCTTCCCGTCCTGGCGGCTTCGGACATGGGCAGGACGCGGTAGCCGTCCATGACCGCCTCGAGCGCGCGCACGGGGTTGACCTCGGTGATGATCACGTCGGCGCCCATGCCCTTGGCGCGCATGGCCACGCCCCGGCCGCACCAGCCGTAACCGCAGACGACGACGCGCATGCCGGCCATGAGCACGTTGGTGGCCCGGATGATGCCGTCCACGGTCGACTGACCGGTGCCGTAGCGGTTGTCGAAGAGATGTTTCGTGTCGGCGTCGTTGACCGATATGACCGGGAATTTCAGCACACCGCTGCGCGCCATGCTGCGCAGCCGGATGACTCCGGTCGTCGTTTCCTCCGTTCCGCCGATCACGTCCGCGATCAGGTCCTCGCGTTCCGTCAGGATCGTGGTGACCAGGTCGGCGCCGTCGTCCATGGTGATCTGCGGCCGGTGGGCGAGCGCGGAGCGGATGTGGCGGTAGTAGGTGGCGTTGTCTTCCCCCTTGATGGCGAAGACCGGTATGCCGTATTCATGCGCCAGGGCGGCGGCCACGTCGTCCTGGGTACTGAGCGGGTTGGAGGCGCAGATGCGCGCCTGCGCTCCCGCGTCGCGCAGCGCCAGCGCCAGGTTGGCGGTTTCGGTCGTGACGTGCAGGCACGCCGAAATGCGGATGCCCTCGAGGGGCTTCTCTCTCTGAAAGCGCTCGCGAATCAGCTGCAGCACGGGCATGAACTGCTGGGCCCATTCCACGCGATCTTTTCCCTTCGCTGCCAGACCCGGGTCCTTGACGTCGCATTCCATCGGGATCCTCCGCTTCCGGCGCGCCCCGCAGGCGCGCGCCGCGAAAAAAGCGACAGACTTGTAACACAGGCCCCTGCGGCAGTCAATCTCGGCCGGCGGGCCGCTGCGCGCGCCTGCGGTTCCCGTTCGCCCCCGGTTTCCCCGGACCGGAAGGGCGCGTTCAGGCGCGCGGATGGAACTTGCGGTAAATCTCGCGCAGGCGTTCGCGCGTGACGTGCGTGTAAATCTGCGTCGTGGAGATGTCCGAGTGCCCGAGCATGACCTGGACGGAACGAAGATCGGCGCCGCTTTCGAGCAGGTGGGTGGCGAACGAATGGCGCAGCATGTGCGGCGTCAGGTTCCGGGTGATGCCTGCGCGCCGGCCGTAGGCCCGGATGAGCTTCCAGAAGCCCTGGCGGGTCATGCAGGCGCCGCGGCGGGTCACAAACAGGTAGTTGCTCTGCCTTCTCCCCAGCAGGGCGGGCCGCGCCTCATCGATATATTTCGCGACCCATGATCCGGCGACATCGCCCACCGGCACGATCCGCTCCTTGCTTCCCTTCCCCATGCAGGTCACGATCCCCAGGCGCAGATTGAGCTGTGCCAGGGTCAGCCGCACGAGCTCGCTGACGCGCAGCCCGGTGGCGTACATGACTTCGAGCATGGTACGGTCGCGAATGCCGAGCGCGCTCGCCGTGTCGGGCGCCTCGAGCAGGCGCTCCACTTCCCTCCGGTTCAGAAAGCGCGGCAGCGGGCGGAAGCTGCGGGGCGACTCCAGATGTTCCGTCGGGTCGGCCGCGATCACGCGATCCAGCAGAAGGAAGCGATAAAACGCGCGCGCCGCGGCCACGGCGCGGGAAACCGAGCGCGGCGCCAGCCCGCCCTGGCGCAGCGCCTGCACCCACGACGCCAGATCCTCCTGCCCGAGCGATTCGAGCGCGCGGCCCCTTTGCCGCGACCAGCCGGCGAGCTTTCCCAGGTCGCGCGCGTAAGCGGCGATGGAATTCGCCGCCAGGCCCTTCTCGACCCGCAGGTAATCGACGAATTCTCCGATCCAGTCCCGGCTCATGGCCTGGCTGCAAACCTCCGCATGAGCAGTTCCGTAAGCGCGCGCACATCCTCCACGCCCAAGAGGCGCAGAAGCCAGGGGATCGCGACGATGCTCGCCCCGATGGCCAGGGCAAGGTTTGCCGCCTGGGCCCAGAAGCCCGAGCTGCCGAACAGTTCCTGAGCCAGGTGCAGCACGCCGTAAGCCACTGCGCCCATCACAATCGAGGCGAGCGCGATGCGCAGATACACGAGATATTCGGCCCGGCGCCAGCCGCCGCCCGTGCGCCGCAGCAGTTGCCGCAGGAGCATGCCGAAGTTCAGCCAGGACGCCACGGCGGTCGACAGTGCCAGGCCGAGGTAGCCCATGGGCAGGATCAGGGCCAGATTCGCGGCGATCTTGACCGAGACGGTAATCATGCTGGCGCGCACCGGGGTTCGGGTGTCGTTCAGCGCGTAGAAGGCCGGCACCACGATCTTGACGGCCGAGTAGGCGAAAAGGGCCAGCGCGTACATCAGGAGCACCCGGCTGGTTTGCTCCGTATCGCCCGGCAGGAAGCGGCCGCGCTCGTAAAGCAGGCGCACGATTTCCCGGCGGCAGACGATCAATCCCACCGCCGAGGGGAACGTCAGGCAGGCAGCCAGACGCAGGCTGGAGGCGACCGTGCTGCGCAGCCGGCCCATATCGTTGCGGGCCGCATGGCGCGACACTTCGGCCAGGGCGGCGGTGGCGATGGCCATGCCGAAAACGCCGATGGGCAGCTGCATCAGGCGGAACGCGTAGTTGAGCCAGGAAACCGGCCCGTCGCCGAAGCGCGAAGCCAGCTGGCTGTCCACCATGATGTTGATCTGGGTGGCGGACAATCCGATGACGGCCGGCAGCATGAGGCCGACGATGTGGCGCACGCCCGGATCGCGGAAGTCCAGCACCGCACGATAGCGGAAGCCGGCGGCGCGTGCCGAGGGGACCTGGACCAGCAGCTGGCACGCTCCCCCGGCAAGGGCGCCCACGGCCATGGAAACGATCGGCTGCATCCCCCACCTTTCCATGGGGCCGGACAGCAGCACGGCGCTCAGGATGCAGCAGGCGTTGAAGGCCGCCGGCGCGACGGCGGGGACAAAGAACGAGCCGCGCGCGTTGAGCATCCCCATGAAAACGGCGGCCAGAGCCACGAAGAGGAGAAAGGGGGACATGATGCGCGTCATCTGCACCGTCAGGTCGAACTTGTCCGGGATACCGGCAAAACCGGCCGCGAGCAGATAGACGAACCAGCGCGCACCGAAGAAAAACAACAGGGTCACCCCTCCCAGCACGACGGCCAGCCCGTTGATCACCAGGTTGGCCAGCAGCCAGGCGCGCGCGGTTCCCTCAAGCGTCATGTGCCGGATGAAGGTGGGGACGAAAGCCGAACTCAGGGCCCCTTCGGCGAACAGGTCGCGCAGCAGATTGGGCACGCGGTAGGCGACATTGAAGGCGTCCGTGTAAAAGCCCGCGCCGAAATACCTGGCCATGACCATCTCGCGCACGACACCCATGATGCGGCTGATCGTGGTCGCTATGCTGACGGCTCCCGCCGCTCCCGCGACGGTCGCGCGTGCATCCTGTCCCCGGCCGGTCGGCATTTCGTCAGCAGGCATCGTCTTGCAGGGTCGCCTTGACTGGGTAGGCAGCCTATACTACCATAGCGGCGCAATGCGGCAAAATATTGACCTGCTTGATTTTCAATCCCGGCCGATTCCGGCGGCCCGCAACCGCCGCGATCCGCGCGGGTGATCTCCGCCGTCTATGAAACTCCGCGAAATTGCGGAAAAACTGGGATGTGAACTGCGCGGCGACCCGGACATCGAGATCTTCAGGGTTGCCGGGATCGAGGAGGCGGTTCCGGGGGATCTGACCTTCGTTTCCAACCGCAAATACGTCCGATTCATAAAAACCACGCGCGCCTCGGCGATCATACTGGGATACGACATGCCCGAGACCGCAACGCCCAGCCTGCGGACCGACAACCCCTACCTGGCCTTTGCGCGCGCGCTCGAGCTTTTTCACCGGCCGCTTGCGCCCGAACCCGGCGTGCATCCGACGGCGGTCATCGCCGAGGATGTGAAGCTGGGGGAAAACGCGAGCGTGGGTGCTTACGCGGTCATCGGGCGCGGATGCGTCATCGGGCGCAACGCCGTGATCCACCCGCACACGGTCTTGTATCCCGGAGTCGTCGTGGGCGACGATGTCGTCCTGCATTCGCATGTGACCATCCGGGAGAAATGCCGGCTGGGCGACCGCGTCGTCGTGCAGAACGGAAGCGTCGTGGGCAGCGACGGATTCGGATTTGCGCCCAAGGGGGACGGCACCTATTACAAGATCCAGCAGACCGGGGCCGTGATCCTCGAGGACGACGTCGAGATCGGCGCCTGCGCAGCGATCGACCGGGCGGCGGTGGGAGATACCAGGATCCGGCGCGGCGCCAAGATCGATAATCTGGTGCAGGTGGGCCACGGCTGCGATGTCGGAGAAAACTCCGTGCTTGCGGCACAGACCGGCCTGGCGGGCTCGACGCGCATCGGCAGAAACGTCCAGGCGGGAGGTCAGGTCGGCTTTGCCGGCCACCTGACTGTAGGCGACGGCGCCGTCGTCACGGCCCAGAGCGGCGTGCCGCACGACGTGCCCGCCGGGGCCGTCATGTCCGGCAGTCCCGCCATCGACAACGCCCTATGGCGGCGTGCTGTAGCGATCTTCGCCCAACTGCCCGATCTGGTGAAGCGCGTGCGCGAGCTGGAAAGACGGCTCATGGGAGGAGCGCCGGCCGCAGCCGCGCAACAATCCACTGCAGGCGCGGAAAAAACAGACGATAAGAAGCCGTAGGCTATTCGAGAAGCTGACTCTCAACCCTGGAGCCGGCCGGCGGGGCTGCCAACACCCGCCGGGCGGCTCCAGGCTGTTTCTGTCCGATTTGGAAGCCCTCCCGCCTGCTGAATTGCGTACGGCGAAAGCAGGTAGATCCCGCGCGCCGTCGCGGGCCATGTCTGTCCCGGAGGGACGGAAGCTGGTAGCTCCAGGTGAGCGGAAGCGAACCTGGAGAAATGGGACGCCATGCGACAAGCCCCGAAGGGCCGGCAGATGCATACACCAAAAGCCCCGTCTGTCGGCCCTCCGGGGCTCGACTGATCGATACGCCCCTTTCCGGGGGTTCGCCTGCGGCTCACCCCCGGCTATCGGCTCAGGGCCCCTGTCGGGGCCGAATTCGCATTGGTGCCGCGCGAGTAGATTCCGCGCGCCGTCGCGGGATCGGTGGCTTGAAGCAACAAGCTCATGGTCCGGCGCGGCGGACCTACCTGTGAATCGCCGATGAAGCCAAGGTTATCTTGACAATAGGGGCCCATTTCCAGTATTCGATTACTCTTTATTTGCGCTTCCGGCACTCGTCATTGCCGCTTTGCCCGCACCGGCAAGGTCAAGCGGTCGGAAAGCCGCAAGGTCGCCGTCTTTGTGCGCGGCAAACACCGGGACGGCAGTCCATAATCGGCATCGGGTCGAGGAGATCATCGCAATGAAAAAATACGTTTACAGATTCATCGACGGGAAAGCGGACGGCAACGGAGCCATGAAGGACCTGCTCGGAGGCAAGGGAGCGGGCCTGGCCGAAATGACCAATGCCGGGCTCCCCGTGCCGCCGGGCTTCACCATAACCACGGAAGCCTGCAACGCCTACTACGAGTCCGGGGCCGCCTTCCCCGAAGGTATGTGGGAGCAGGTCCTCGAGGCCTTGCGGGAAGTCGAGCGCGCCACGGGCAAGAAGTTCGGCGACCCGGCCAATCCGCTGCTGGTGTCCGTGCGCTCGGGCGCCAAGTTTTCCATGCCCGGCATGATGGACACCGTTCTGAATCTCGGGCTCAACGACGAAACCGTGCGCGGGCTGGCCGAGCTCACCGGCAACGAGCGTTTCGCCTACGACGCCTACCGGCGCTTCATACAGATGTTCGGCAAGATCGTGCTCGGCGTCGATGGCGCGCTTTTCGATCACGCGTTCGAGACCGCCAAGAAGAAAGCCCGCGCCAAACTGGACACCGACCTGGGTGCCGAGGAACTCCGCCGGATTTGTGAGGAGTTCAAGCAGATCGTCCGCCGCCAGACGGGAACGGATTTTCCGTCGGATCCCTATCGCCAGCTCGAGGAAGCCGTCAAGGCGGTGTTCCGCTCATGGAACGGCGATCGTGCCATCGCCTATCGCAGGCGCGAGCGGATCCCCGACAATCTGGGCACGGCGGTGAACGTGGTCACGATGGTGTTCGGCAACATGGGACCCGACTCGGGAACCGGCGTGGCCTTCACCCGCGATCCCGCCACCGGCGAGAAGGTGCTCTTCGGCGATTACCTGACCAACGCCCAGGGCGAGGATGTGGTCGCAGGCATCCGCACGCCCAAGCACATCGAGGAACTCAGGCACGACATGCCCGAGATCTATGCGCAATTCGCCCAGGTCGCCGAGAAGCTCGAGCGGCACTATCGCGACGTCCAGGATCTCGAATTCACCGTCGAACGCGGCAAGCTCTGGATGCTGCAGACCCGCAGCGGCAAGCGTACCGGCCAGGCCGCCGTCAAGATCGCCGTCGACATGGTGCGCGAGGGCCTGATCGACGAAAAAACCGCCGTTCTGCGGATTCCCCCCGGCGACCTGGACCAGCTGCTGCACAAGATGGTGGACCCGAAGGCCAAGCTCGACGTGCTGACCACCGGCATCAATGCCAGTCCGGGCGCGGCATCGGGACGGGTCGTCTTCACGCCCAAGGAGGCCGAGGAGTGGAAGGAGAAGGGCGAGAAGGTGATCCTGGTGCGGCGCGAGACGTCGCCCGAGGACGTGCGCGGGATGGATGCCGCGCAGGCGATCCTGACCTCGACGGGCGGCCCCACGAGCCATGCCGCCGTGGTGGCGCGCGGCTGGGGCAAACCCTGCATCGTGGGCGCGGGAGCCATCGCCATCAATTACGCCAAGAATGAATTCACCGTCAACGGCGTGCGCGTGCGCCGCGGCGACTGGATCACCGTCGACGGCACGACCGGCCGCGTCATTCTCGGGCAGGCCCCGCTCGTGGATCCGGAACTGAGCGGCGACTTTTACCAGCTCATGGAGTGGGCCGACAAGTACCGGCGGCTGCGCGTGCGCACCAACGCCGATACCCCGGCCGACGCGCGCGTGGCGCGCAACTTCGGAGCCGAGGGGATCGGCCTGTGCCGCACCGAGCACATGTTCTTCGAAGGGAACCGCATCGACTACATGCGCCAGATGATCCTGGGATCGCTGGATTACAAGCGGATCGAAAAGGAACTCGCGATGGTCGAAGCCGAGCTCAAGCGCGCCGGCTCGTCCAAGCGCCGCGCCGAGCTGGCTGCCGCGCGCAAGAAGCTGCGCCAGGAGATCCAGGAGCCGAAGAAGCTCTACATGGGCGGCCTGAACGAGCTGCTGAAGCTGCAGCGCAAGGATTTCGAGGGCATCTTCACCGCGATGGACGGGCTGCCGGTGACGATCCGCACGCTCGACCCGCCGCTGCACGAGTTCCTGCCGCACACGGAAGAGGAAACGCGCAAGCTCGCGCGCAAGCTCAAGGTCAACCCGCGAAGCCTGTGGGAGCGCGTCCAGTCGCTGCACGAAGCCAACCCCATGCTGGGACATCGCGGCTGCCGGCTGGGCGTCGTATACCCCGAGATCACGGAAATGCAGGCGCGGGCCATCTTCGAGGCCGCGGCCAACGTCCAGAAGCGCGGCATCAAGGTCCTGCCGGAAATCATGATTCCGCTGGTCGCCGAGGTCAACGAGCTCAGGCTGCAGGCCGAGGCGGTGCGCAAGGTCGCGGCCGAAGTCGCCGCGAGGACGAAACAGGAAATACCCTACCTGGTCGGCACCATGATCGAACTGCCGCGTGCGGCCTTGACCGCGGACAAGATCGCGGAAGTGGCCGAATTCTTCTCGTTCGGCACCAACGACCTGACGCAGACGGTTTACGGCATCTCGCGCGACGATTCAGGGAAGTTCCTCCCATACTACATCGAACACCGCATCTTCCCGCACGATCCCTTCCAGGTGCTCGATGCCGAGGGGGTCGGGCAGCTTGTCAGGATGGCCACCGAAAGGGGCCGCGCCACCAGGCCGGATCTCAAGGTGGGGATCTGCGGCGAGCACGGCGGCGAGCCCGCCTCGGTCAAGTTCTGCCACTCCGTGAACTTGAACTACGTCTCCTGTTCCCCGTATCGCGTGCCCATTGCCAGGCTGGCTGCCGCCCAGGCGGCCCTGGGATCGGAGCAGGACGCGATCTCGCACACCGCATAGCGCGTCGGGCGGCGCCTGCCTGCGTCAGGCGGGCGCCGCCGCCCGCACCTTGACAGCATCAGGCGGCCTGCTCGGGCAATATCTGGGAGATGTCGGCGATCCCGAGGAAAAGGCTCGCCAGTCTCTCCAGGAGAGCCAGCCGGTTCGTGCGCACTGCCGGATCCTCCGCCATGACGAGAACCTCGTCGAAGAACCGATCGACGGCCGCGCGCATCCCGGCCAGCGCGCGCAGCGCCCTGTCGTATGCCCGGCTTTCCCGGGCAGCCGCCACGACCGGCTCGAGCTCGAGGTATAGCCGCCAGAGCGCCAGCTCGGCCGGCTCCTGCATGAGCGAGGAATCCGGGTTCCCGCCGGCCGCGCCCGGGCGCGCCAGGATATTGGAGATTCTCTTGAAGCTCGAAGCCAGGGCTATGAAGTCCGCCTGCGGGCGGATCCCCTGCAAAGCGCGCACGCGTTCCAGCGCATCCAGGGGATCGTCGCACCCTGCGGCAAAGGCCGCATTGATACAGTCGGCGGCATAACCCTGCTCGCTCAGGAGAAACCTGAGACGCGCCTCGAGGAATTTTGCGATTTCCTCGATCAATTCAGCATTTTTCACGCCGAGAATCTCCAGACTCCAGCCGATCGAGCGAGCCAGCGAGACCTTGAACCGGTGGTCCAGGATGATCTTCAAAATGGCGTTTCCCTGGCGGCGCAACGCGAACGGATCCCTGGAACCCGAAGGAACGAGGCCGATGGAAAAGCAGCCGCACACCGTGTCCAGCCTGTCGGTCAAGGACAGTACGGCCCCGCAGGCTGTCGCGGGCGAAGGGGAGTTGGTCGCAGCGGGCCGGTATTGCTCGTAGACCGCGCGCCAGATTTCCTCCGGGTACCCTTCGGCGCGCGCATAGAGTCCTCCGACCACTCCCTGGAGGTCGGCGAACTCCTTGACCATTTCGGTTACGAGGTCGCACTTCATCAGGCGGGCCGCCGTCTGCAGATCCGCAAGGCGGTCGGCCAGACCGCAGGCCTCGGCCATGCGCGGCAGCAGTGCGAGCACCCTCTGCGTCTTGTCGTAATACGTGCCGAGCTTTTCCTGGTAGAGGACGTTTTTGAGCTGGGCCTCCCTTTCGAGCAGGGGCCGCTTGCGGTCCACGTTCCAGAAAAACTCCGCATCCGCAAGCCGCGCGTGCAGGACGCGCTCGTGGCCCGCCCGGATGTCGCCGTCGGGGTCCGACGGCATGTTGATGACCGCCAGGAAATGCGGCAGCAGTCTTCCCTGCCCGTCGAGCACGGCAAAGTATTTCTGGTGCTCGCGCATCACGGTCACGAGAATCTCCTCGGGCAGGGCGAGGAAGCGCTCGGCGAAGGATCCGCGGATCACCGACGGGCATTCGTTCAGGTTGACGACGGTATCGACCAGGGCCGCGTCGTCGAGCAGCCGGCCGCCGGCGCCGGATGCCGCCCGTGCCAGTCCCTCGACTATGCGCGTCTTGCGCTCTTCCGGATCGACGATGACGCCGCTTTGCGCCAGCAGATCCCGGAAGGACTCGGGCGCGGGGATCCGGACGCTCGGTTTCCCCAGGAAGCGGTGGCCGCAACTGCGGCGCGACGAGCGCACGCCGGCGATCTCGAAGCGGACGACCCGCCTGCCGTAGAGCGCCACGATCCAGCGGATCGGCCTGGCGAAACGGAATTTGTCGGCCGTCCAGTACATGGTCTTGGGGAATTGGATGCGGGCGATCACGTCGGGCAGGACGCGCTGCAGGATCTTCTCGGTCTTCTCGCCCGGCACCCGCCGCTCGAAGGCCAGGTAATCACCCTTGGGGGTGGGAACCGAGTGCAGGCGCGACGGATCCACGCCGTGCTTTTTCGCGAACGCGAGCGCCGCCTGGGTAGGCTTGCCGTTCTCGTCGAAGGCAACGCGCGCCGGCGGCCCCACGGTGGTCTCGATCAGGTCCTGCTGGCGCCCGGGGAGGCCGGCAAGAAGCACGGCCAGCCGGCGCGGCGTGTACCAGACCGCATCCAGGCGTGCGGCGAGGCGCTCGGCCGCCAAGGCGGACTCGAGCGCGCGCGCGAACTGGCGCGCGGCGTCGTCCAGCACCCAGGCCGGCATTTCTTCCGTGCCGATTTCGCAGAGCAGGGCGGTTTCGTTCATGGGGATCCGGACGGGCGGTGCGCCTTTTGCAGCAGGGGAAAGCCCTGGGCTTCGCGGGCGGCCACGTATCGGCGCGCCGTTTCGCAGGCCAGCCTGCGCACGCGCCCGATGAGGCTGACGCGCTCGGTGACGCTGATGGCGCCGCGGGCATCCAGGAGATTGAAGATATGGGAGCACTTGAGGCAGTAGTCGAAGGCCGGCAGGATGAGGTCGAGGCCGAGCAGGCGGTCGCATTCCCCTTCGTACAGGGTAAACAGCTGGAACAGCATGCGCAGGTCGGCGCTCTCAAAATTGTAGCGCGAGAACTCGACCTCTTCCCGGTGGCGGATATCGCCGTAGGTCAGGGTATCGTTCCATGCAAGCTCGTAGACGCTCCCGACGCGCGCGATGAAGGTGCCGATGCGCTCCAGGCCGTAGGTGAGCTCGGCGCTCACCGGGTCGAGGTCGAGCCCGCCGGCCTGCTGGAAGTAGGTGAACTGGGTGATTTCCAGCCCGTCGAGCATCACCTGCCAGCCGATGCCCCACGCGCCGAGCGTCGGCGCTTCCCAGTTGTCCTCCTCGAAGCGCAGGTCGTGGCGCGCGAGGTCGATGCCGAGCGCGCGCAGGCTGCGCAGATAGAGGTCCTGCACGTCGGCCGGAGGGGGCTTGAGGATGACCTGGAACTGGTAATGCTTTTGCACCCGGTTCGGATTGTCACCGTAACGCCCGTCGGTGGGACGGCGCGAGGGCATGACATAGGCGACGCGATACGGCTCCGGTCCCAGCACCCGCAGGAAGGTCTCGGGCGCCATGGTGCCGGCGCCCACTTCGACGTCGTAAGGCTGCTGCACCACGCAGCCCTGTCTGTCCCAGAACCGGTGCAGCCCCAGAATGATCTGCTGAAAGTTTCCGGCAACCATGAGCCGTCAGGCTTCCCGCAACACCTGCCGCAAGGCATCGCGCGATTGTATCTTCTTCTCCAGGTGCAGATCGAGCAGCTTTTCGCTCATGCGCCCGATCTCGGCGGCCGGCCGGCCGGCAAACGGAAGCGCGGCGAACCGTTCCGGCGGCAACTCGAGCATGCGCCGCAGCAGCCCCGCCGCCTCGGCGCTCACATACAGGCCCTGCCCGCGCGCGCAATCCGGGCAGCGCACCTGCCCGGCTTCCGGCCACATGTAAAAAGATCTTTCTTTAACATACTTGCCGCAACCCGAGCAAGATCCATAATGCGGCAGCAGGCCGTTCAGGCGCAGGAGCCAAAGTTCGAAATAGCGCAGCAAGGCGCTCGTCACGCCCGCATTCTCGCCCGTCTTCAGGCAGGCGGTCAGGAGGCGGAAGGCCGCCGGGCTCGGGTTGTTTTCCTGCGAGAACTCCTGGGCGAGCTCGGCCATGTAGGTGAAAGCGTAGACCTGCTCGAGCGAATAGCATTTCCCGAGATAGGAATGGATGGTTTCGCAGCCGCACACGCGGCCGAGCTCGCCCCCTTCCTTCATGAAATACTGGAGGCGCACATGGTTCAGCGGCTGGAGGCAGGCGCCCATGCGGCTCTTCGGTTTGCGCACGCCGCGCGCCGCCGCCCGCAGCAGCCCGGTTTCCCGCGTGAGGCAGACGACGATGCGGTCCGCTTCGGACAGGACGTAGTGACGGAGGATTACGGCTTCCGCTTCATGGATTGGCATATGCCAGCGGGAGTTCGAGGTCTATGCCGGTGCGCGCATCGAGACGCACATTGCGCGCCCGCAGGAAGGCCGGGCCCGCGCCCGCCCTTGCACCGATCCTGAAAAAGAGATAGCCCGAAAGGCGCGCCCCGGGAGCAAGCACCGTGCGCTCCAGGATGAGCTTTTCCAGGCGGGCGCGGGCGTCGGCGTCCGCTTTCGCCGAATACATGCGGATGCGCCGGCCTTCATAGTAGGCACGCATCACTTCGCGGGCGCTCAGGGCGCGCCGCTCCCGGCCTGCGACGCGCAGGCGCCATTCGCATCGGCTCAGGTCGGCCGGGGCGTTGCGGCGGTTTTCCAGCTCCACCCAGACGGCGGTGATTCCCAGGGCCGGCAGGTCTTCGTCGAAGATCTCCCAGTTGAGCTCGCGATCGCGCAGTGCCGCCGCCCGCAGGTGCAGCCCGTGGCGCGCGACCTCGGGGGGCCGGATGCGCGGCGGCTGCGAGTCGACGTGCAGCCCCGCGCAGCCTGCGAGCAGCAGCAGGGCCGGCAGGCCGGCCGTGCTGAAAAACGGCGAGAGCGGCAGGCTTCTCCGTCCGGCCGGCATGACTCAATGTTCCTCGGCCGTCTCCGAAAGATGCAGCGCGGCGCCCTGTTTTCTCCGGCGCAGAAGGGTCCAGAGGCGGTGCGCCGGGCCCGACAGGCCGTAGGCGAGAGCCAGGATGAGCAGGGTCCAGCGGGAGTAGTTGTAGATCAGCGCCACCAGCAGCGCCATCACCAGGATCGTGAGATGCGACTTCCTTTCGAGGGTCAATTGCTTGAGGCTGTCGTACCGCACCGTGCTCACCATGAGGAGCGCGAGCAGGAAGACTGTTCCCGTCATGACGAAGGAATAGAACGGATTCGTCACCGGCTCGCCGAAAAAGTGCACGATGGCGGCGATCGTGCCGCCGGCGGCCGGAATCGGCATTCCCACGAAATGCTTGAGGCTGCCTGCCTGGATATTGAAGCGCGCCAGCCGGATGGCGCCGCAGATGGTGAAGGTGAAGGCGGCGATCCAGCCCAGGCGGTGATTGATGGGCCCGAGCCCCCAGACCAGGGCCAGGATGGACGGCGCGACGCCGAACGACACCAGGTCGGCCAGGGAATCCAGCTGCAGTCCGAAGCCCGTGGCCGTGTTGGTGAGGCGCGCGATCCTCCCGTCGAGGATGTCCAGGATTATGGCGACGCCGATGGCGCGGGCCGCATGATCGTAATCGCCGCGCATGGCGGCGATGATCGCGTAGTAGCCGAGAAAGATGTTGCCCACCGTGAAGATGCTGGGCAGTATGAAAATACCGCGGCTCAGGCGTCGCCGCGGCTCCGCCAGGCTCGGCTCTTCCAGACGAAGGGGGATTTTCACGGGTATTCCCCCAGAACGGAAACTCCCCCGCGGACGCGCGCTCCCCGGCGCACGCACAGGCGGACGTTTTCCGGCACGAGCACATCCACGCGGGAACCGAAGCGGATCAACCCGATCACCTCTCCTCTCTGCAAGGCCTGGCCGGGCGATTTCCAGCACACCGCGCGCCGCGCCAGGACGCCCGCGATCTGCTTGACCACCAACTTGGACTCGCGCCCGCGGATTGTCAAGACGTTTTGCGCGTTGACGCCGGATGCCTCGTTGCGAAAAGCCGCGCGATAGCGGCCGCGCCGGTATTCGAGGCTCTCCAGCACTCCATCGACGGGCGAGCGGTTGACGTGGACGTCGAGCAGCCCCATGAAGATGCTGACCAGCTGTTGCCCCTCAGCCCCGGGAGCCGGACCGGCGCACATCACCTTCCCGTCGGCGGGCGACAGGATCAGCTTGTCCCCCGGCGGTATGGTGCGCCTGGGATTGCGGAAGAAACAGCCGATCAGCACCGCGGCCGCCAGGAAGGCGCTCGCGGCACCCCACCACCCCGCCAGTGCGCATGCCAGGGCGAGCGCGACTGCCGGCAGCACGAATCGGAACGCGTCTTTGACCATCTCGTCCTGCGGCCGCACGGCTGCCCCGGCATATCGACCGGCGGCCCCGGCGCGGCCGGCGGTCGGTCAGGACCCGGCCTCCATCTGCTTGCGGTATTGCAGCACCATGGAATACATGCGGTCCTTGAGCATGAGTTTCTTCTTTTTCAGCATGATTTCGTGCAGCTTCTCCTCCTCGCTCAAGTATGGGCGGGTGCTCAGCTTTTCCAGCTCGCGGTCGTAAGACTGATGCTCCTGCGCCAGGCGCCGGAACTCTTCGTTGGTCGACATCAGTTTCTCGCGAAGTTCCGCTTCACCCATTACCCGATCCATGGCGTACTGCTCCTTTCGCTCTAAGCGATGCGCCCCGGTCACACCATCGAGATACGCCTGCGCTCGCGCTCTTCGTAACGCTCGAGGCCGAGATCGATCAGCCTGCGGATCAGTTCCACGAAGGGGATTCCGCTCGCGGCCCAGAGCTTGCTGTACATGCTGATGGGTGTGAAGCCGGGCATCGTGTTGATTTCGTTGACGAACACCTTGCCCGTGGACCGTTCCAGGAAGAAATCGACGCGCGCCAGCCCGGAACCGTCGATCGCCTGGAATGCCCGCACGGCCAGGGAACGGATTTCCTCCGCTTGAGCCGGGGGGATGCGGGCGGGTATTTCCAGCCTGCTGGAAGGATCCACGTACTTTGCCTCGTAATCGTAGAATTCGCGCGCCGGGATCACCTCGCCCACCACCGAGGCCTGCGGATCGTCGTTGCCCAGAATGGCGCACTCGATCTCGCGCGCGTCGATTCCCTTCTCGACGACGATCTTGCGGTCGAATTCCGCGGCGTGGCGCAGCGCCGGTTCGAGCTCCTCGCGCGCGTGGATCTTGCGCACGCCGACGGACGAACCCAAGTTGGCGGGCTTGGAGAAGACAGGGTATCCGAAGTCGTTCTCGATGGCGCGCACCAGCCCGTCCATTTCCCTGTCGAGGTTGCGCGCGGCGGCCACCAGGTACGGGACAACGGGAAGGCCCGCCTGCTGGAAGAGCCGCTTCATGACGACCTTGTCCATGCCGACGGCCGATGCGAGCACGCCGCAGCCGATATAGGGCAGGCCGGCGATTTCGAGCAGTCCCTGGATGGTCCCGTCCTCTCCGTACGGTCCATGAAGCAGCGGGAAGATGATCTCGGGACCCGTATTGGAATCCGCCGGGCCGTCGCCGCCCGCTGTCAAGCGCATCCTGGAAGACCGGCCTTCGATGGCATCGTAGAGGCGCGCGCGCTCCAGAGCGCGCCCGGGCAGCATCCGGCGTACTTCGTCGATGCCGGCCAGGTTGCCGCTCTTGGTGATGCCGATTGCGGTGACGTCGAATTCCGCGGGATCGAGCGCCTCGATCACCGAGGACGCCGATGAAAGGGAGACTTCGTGCTCTCCCGACCTGCCTCCGAAAAGTATCCCCAGCCTAATTCTCCGTTTTCCTGCCATTCGCCCTGCCCTGCGAGGAAAGGTCCTGCTGTGCGTGCTCCTGGTACGCCTTGATGATCAGGCGCACGAGACGGTGCCGTACCACGTCGCTCTCGTTGAAATAGCAGAAAGCCAATCCTTCGACCGAGCCGAGGATGTCCCTGGCTTCGACCAGCCCCGAACTGCGTCCGAAAGGCAGGTCGATCTGGGTGATGTCGCCCGTGATGACCGCCTTGGAGCGCAGTCCGATGCGCGTCAGGAACATTTTCATCTGTTCGGAGGTGGTGTTCTGCGCCTCGTCGAGAATAATGAAGGCGTCCTGCAGGGTGCGGCCCCGCATGAAAGCGAGCGGTGCGATCTCGATCACGCCGCTTTCCATGTGGCGGTGAATTTTGTCGGCGTCGACCAGCATGTAAAGCGCATCGTACAGCGGGCGGAGATAGGGATTGATCTTCTCCTCGATGTCGCCCGGCAGGAAGCCCAGGCGCTCTCCGGCCTCGACCGCCGGGCGCGTGAGAATGATGCGCGTGACCGCCTTCTCCATCAGATAGGTCAGCGCCATGGCCACCGCGAGGAACGTCTTGCCGGTGCCGCCCGGGCCGATGGCGAAGACGATGTCGTTCTTGCGGATCGCCTCGACGTAACGCCTCTGGTTGACCGTCTTGGGCATGACCTGCTTCTTCCCGGAGCTCAACAGCTGCATCTTGGGGAAGAAGTCATGGAGCGACAGGGCCGCGTCCTCGGCGATCTGGCGGAAGGCCGACTGCAGGTCGCCGTTGGATATGCTGTGCCCGCGATCCACCAGCTCGGAGAAGTCCGTCAGGATCTTCTCCAGGGCATTGACGTCGTCCTCCTCGCCGTCGATGGTCAGCGCCGAGTCGCGCGCCTGGATGGCCACGCCGAAAAGCTTCTCCAGAAACTTGATATTTTCGTCGAGCGGCCCGAAGAGAAGCTGGAGACTTCGATCGGAAAGTAGGATTCTTTTCATCAACCGATGGGCCGGCCGGTGCAGCAGCAGCGGCCGGAGGCTGGACCCCGATTCCTGTGACGCGCGGCAGGTCGCACCCGTTGGATTTTTTCTAGCATCTCTCGTCTCATTCTATGACGCGCGCCCGCCCAAGTCAACGCCAAAATCGGGTTTGACATTTTTCCCAAGCCGCTGTAATCTTTCGATTTGCGCCCCGGCAGCATAGGGGACGCGGCATGACTCCAAGCGTTCAGTGAGGGATTATGGCCAATCATCCGTCCGCACTCAAGGCGCACCGGCAGAGCATCCGGCGGCGCCGCAGAAACCGCAGCAACAAGAGATCGCTGAGAACTGCATTGAAATCGTTCTCGCGGCTGCTCGAGGAGCGGCGGAAACAGGACGCCGCCCAGGCCCTGCCGAGCCTCTATGCCAAGGTCGACAAGGCTGTACGCAAGGGCGTGTTGCGCAAGAACGCCGCTGCCCGCAAGAAGTCGCGCCTCACCAGGCGATTGAACGCGCTCGCGGCCGGCGCCGCGTAAGCACCGCGGCCCGGGCGGCGGGCGGCGCCTCGCGGCTCACCTCGCAGCCTCGGGCAGGCTGCATATCAAGCGCACCAGCAATCCCCTCTCGTCGGCCCCGGTACTCTTCATTTTGAGGTCGATTTCCGCGATCCGGGCAAAGATGCGCTCGGCGATCGCTTGATCGAAGGCGCGCGCCTGGCGCAGAAAATCGTCCAGCATGAAGGCCGGGATCTGTGCCACCTGGCCGATCTCCGCAGCGCTCCGGCCTTCCCGCATCATTTCCTTGGCGATCAGGATCTGGCGGAAATGGCGCGCGATCATCGCCAGTACGGCCAGTGGATATTCCCCCGAGTCCAACAGGTTGCCCAGCAAGCGCAGCGCCGCCGCCCGGTCCCTGCGGCCGAGTGCGCCTGTGAGCTCGAAGATGCTGTGCTGCCGGCTGCCGTGCACCAGCTCCTCGACCGCCTGGGGCGGGATCACCCTTTCATCGCCGACATAGAGCAGCAGTTTTTCGATTTCGCAGGCCAGCGACTGCAGGTCCGAGCCGGCGAGGTCGACGAGCTTCTTCAGGGTGGCGGCGGAGACGGCCTTTCCCTTGGCGCGGATGTAGTCTCCGGCCCAGGCCGTCAGGGCGTAGCCCTTGACTTTCGGGAATTCGACCAGCTGCGCGTGCTCCTTCAACGCCCGGTACCATGCGGAGCGCCGGTCCGCTTCATCCGCGGTCAGGATGAGCGTGCTGCGCGGATTCGGGCGCGCCATGTAGGAAGCGAGCACCTCCTGATCGGCTTGCGTCAGATCCTCGGCCCGGGAGACCAGAACGGCCCGGCGCGGCGACATGACGGGCAGCGTCCTGAGCACGCCCAGTATGCGCTCTGCAGGGACACGCCCGCCCGTGAACTCCTCCCAATTGAAATCGAAGGCGCTTTCCTCGAGCAGCGCCGCCTTGAGCCGGATCAGGCACTGGCGGCGCAAGTACTCCTCGGGACCGACCAGCGCATAGACGGCGTGGATCTTCTTCTGCTTCAGCTGCCTGTCGAGTTCTTCGGGCGTGAGAGGGCTCACGGTGTCTGCTGTCCGAGGATCGCGCCGGCAAGCGTGCCCGCCAGATCGCGCGCCAGGCGCTCCAAGGCCGGATTCTGTTCCGAGAAAAACTCGGTCACCCGTGGATTGAGAGCGTACCGTTCCCTGAAGAGCAGATCGGTGTTTTCCCACAGAAGCTTGCCGTCGCTCCTGCGCACGAGCCTGGCCGAGGCCTGGACGGTAACCAGGAACGCGGAGCCGAAAGTGTCCTGGCCGAAGGTTACGGGATTGGAACTGAGGCTGCGGATCTGGCCGTAGAGAACGGCCTCGGCGTCCTCCGGAACCGACGTGATGCGCGCGCGTGTGCGCTTTGTGAACTCCGAGATGACGGCGCGCGTGATCTGTTGCTCCAGCTTGTATGCCTGTGTCTCGTTGGCAAAGGTGGGGACGGCCAGGCTCTGGATGCCTCCCGGCAAGGGCACGACGGCGCTGCGCAATCGATAGCCGCAGCCGGATATCTGCGCCGCCGCGACCAGAGCGAAGGCGGCCCACAGGACCGGCCACGCTCCGGTACGCGATCGAGAAAACAGCACGCGCATAGTTTACACTCGCGGCAGCCGAATGTCTTTCTGAGCCTGGTATTTCCCCTTGCGGTCGGCATAGGAGACGGCGCATTCCTCCGTCGACTGGAGGAAGACCAGCTGCGCTATTCCCTCGCCGGCATATACCTTGACGGGTGTGGGCGCCGAATTGACCAGTGCGACCGTGGCGAAGCCCTCCCATTCCGGCTCGAAGGGGGTGACGTTGACGATCAGGCCGCAGCGCGCATAGGTCGACTTGCCCTGGCAGACAACCAGAACTCCACGCGGGATGCGGAAATACTCCAGCGACCGTCCCAGGATGAAAGAGTTCGGCGGAATCAGGCAGTAGCCCGCGCTCCGGTCGCGGAAGTCGGTTGCCTTCACCCTCTTGGGGTCCAGGGACTTCAGTTTCGAAAACTCCGGGATTTTGAATTCCCGCGCCAGCCGGAAATCGTAGCCGTAGGATGTCACGCCGAAGGAGATCTTCCCCTTGCGCATCCTGTTGTCGGCAAACGGTACGATCATCCGATATTCGCGCGCCATCCGCCTGATCCAGCTGTCGGGCAGAACACCCATTGTCTTCTCCCGGAGTGCGATGCGGCTGAAAAATCAGTCTAGCATCGGCCCCGTCACCTGTAAACACCGCGATTCAGAGCCTGCCCGCAACCAGGCGGTCGGCGTTTGCAGCCGACGTCCTCGAATGCGAAGGATCGGCACTCCGCAAGGGGTGGGACAGGAAAGCCCAAGGCGCAAAGCCCCGGTTTGTCGGGAGAAGGCTGGACAATCCCTGAAAAGCCGGCACAATCTCCGGCGCCGATGAAGGCTCACTTTCTCGATCAATTATCGCAAAGCCGTCCTGACTTGCCTGCGCACGGCTCGCCGATGTCCGTATCCCGCTCGCAAACAGAAATACCTTGACAGCTCGTCCGGCCGCAAATAAAATCGCTGCACTAATTTAGGGAGGCTCACGTGATCAAACAGGACATCGTAAACCGCGTAGCCGATCGGTTGAACATCACCAAGGTCAAGGCGGAAGTGGCGGTGGAATCGGTATTCAACTCGCTCAAGGAAGCGCTCAGGCGGGGAGAGAGGATCGAGCTCCGAGGATTCGGCGTCTTTGTGGTCAAGCCCCGCAAGAGCGGCGTAGGCAGGAATCCGCGGACGGGAGAAGAGGTTGCGATCCCGCCGGGCAAGACGATAAGATTCAAGCCGGGCAAGGAGATCCGCGCGGAAAAGATAGTCTGATTTTCCGGGACCCGCCGGCAGTCAGGCCCTATCGAGAAAGCCTATCGGTCAGTGAGCGACAATCCCTACCCGGGTCCTCAGGATTCACGGCCCCGGGATTCGATGTCTTTGCCCGCAGAGCCGCCCGCCGTTCCGCATCGTGGCGGCGGCTTGTCCGAGTGGTTCGTGCCTGCAGTCCTTTTTTCCGCAACCCTTGTCACTACGACACTTGCGGGGCTTTTCTATGCCTCGGGGGAGATGAATCTCATCCGGATCGCGGCCGCCGCCCTCGAGCGGCCCTCGCTGCTTCTTCTGGGTCTGCCCTTTTCCCTGACCTTCATGGGCATACTGCTGGCGCACGAAATGGGTCACTACATGGCCTGCCGCCACTACGGCATTCGCTGCACGCCGCCGTATTTCATTCCTTTGCCCACGCCGATGGTCGGAACTCTGGGCGCCTTCATACGTATCAAGTCCCCGTTTCCGCACAAGCGGGCGCTTTTCGACGTCGGGATCGCCGGGCCGCTGGCAGGCTTTGCGCTGGTGGTGCCCGCGCTGGTTGTCGGGATCGGCCGGTCGCGTCTGATCCCCAAGGGGGCGCTGGAAGGCGTCGAGGGCGTGATCAACTTCGGCGAACCCCTGCTGTTTCGCCTGGTGGGGAAGCTGGTTCTGGACTACTCTCCGGCGAGCCAGGACATGATCGCCCATCCGATCGCCATGGGGGCGTGGTTCGGCCTGCTGGCGACGTGCTTGAATCTTCTGCCCGTCTGGCAATTGGACGGGGGGCATATCGCTTATGCGGTGCTGGGCAGGGAAAGGCAGCGCAAGCTCTCGATAGCCGTCGCGGCGCTACTGGTGCTGACGAGTTTCTTGAGCTGGCCGGTGATGTCCTACCTGGTTTTCGGCCTGCTGCTGATAATTCTGGGCGCGCGCTTCGGCTTTTATCATCCGCCGACGCTTTTCGAGGACGAGGGCCTGGGCCGTGCGAGGGTGCCGATCGGGATGCTTGCGCTTGTGATCCTGGTTGTTTCCTTTACGCCGGTTCCGATCTGGATTCCATAGCTTCGGTGTGCACCGGCGCGTGCGGCTTTCCGTTTGACAGTGTGCTCGGCTATCGGGGATAATTTCGCGCGCAGCAGTTCGGAAATCGGCATAAGGGCGGTTAGCTCAGCTGGGAGAGCGCCGCGTTCGCAACGCGGAGGCCGAGGGTTCGAATCCCTTACCGTCCACCAAAATAGTCTCCGTTCACCCGAAGCGCACAGGCACGACGCGGATACCGGATCCTGCAAGGTGTCGGCGAAGCTCTCGAATCCGCAGCGCGCGCAGGT
>CAZHQK010000113.1:0-13002 GCA_964534795.1 uncultured Acidobacteriota bacterium | reverse complement strand
CAGCCAGCGCGGGCAGCGTGAGCTGCGTGCCTCTCTCCGGAGCGGCGGCCTCGGCCGGGAAGCCGCCGCTTGCCGCCGCCGCCCGCGCGCGCGCCGGCGGCAGGACCGCGCCGGAAATCCGCACCTCGGACCACGAGGCGGTGCGCGGCTCGAACACCTCCAGCCGCAGGTCGCCTGTCGCACCCGCATCGCACTCGAGCAGCCAGCGCTGCCGCGCGCGCAGCGTCAGGCGCCGCCGTCCCCCGGTGTCGAGGATCTGCGTCATCCGGTCCGAGGCGAGCAGGCGGCAGCGCAAGCGCGCCCCCGGCGGAGGAGCGAGCCAATCCTCCGGGCGGAAGAGCCCCAGATTGGCCGTTCCTTCCACTTCCAGAATCGCGCCGCGCGCGGCGCCACCGGCCGCCGCGGATACCGTTCCCCGCACCTCTCCCACCAGGGGTGCCGCGCCCTCAAGGCCCGCCCGGGACGGAAGTGCGCGCACCTGCAGCGGCAAGGGTTTCGACCGGGCAACGACGTCCCAGTCCGGGCTTGCCGCAGGCCGGGCGGCAGCGAGCCGGATCTTGAGGGAAAGCGGAGGAAGCTGTGCGGCGCCTTCCAACAGAGGAAACGCCACCACCTGCCGCAAGAGATAATCGGAATACCGCTCGGCCGACCTGACAACCGGTCCGGATTCCGGCGACAGCGGCACCATCTCGGTCCAGAAGCCGGGAAACTGCTGGGGGTCCACATCGACCGCCGCCGGCGCGCGCCGGGCGCGCAGCCAGTAGATCACGCTGAACTGCTGGCCCACATAGGGGCTGAGCGTGCCGACTTCCGTCACGATCGCAAGATCGGGCGCGATGGCATCGACGACCGCGGCCGGTTCCCGCTCGTCGCTGGGTTTCGCGGGCGCACCCATGCCCTGCATTCCCAGAGCAGCCATAAGCGACAGAGCGGCCGGAAGAATCATGCGCGTGTCACCTCTGCGCGTAAAGCGGCGCCAGGATCGTGAGGATGCGCTCCACCGCCGCCAGGATCAGGGCCAGGCCCGCCAAGCGCGGTACGGCGGAAGATGGGCCATCGGCCGGAGGCGCGCTTTCCCGCTCCGCCAGGAAGCGCCGCAGGATCCCCGGGTCGCCGCCCCAGTGGCGCACGCCCCCGGCCCCTATGGCCGCAAACTCCGGCGGCTCGGCACTGCTTGCCGGACGGAAAAGCAGAACCGGGCATTCGGCCGGCGCCTGCAGCTCCCCGGCCAGATCCTCGGCCGCACGCCCGCTGATGACCACGACTTTGAGGCGCGAGGCCGGCGCGCGTTCCCTTGCGCACAGCTCCTCGAGGCATCGGCGCAGGCTGCCGGGTGCCGCGCTGCCGGCTTCCGGGAGGAAGCCTTGCATCATGAGCAGGATTCCCTGGCGGTCGAAAGTCTCCGGCACGACCGGCCGCAGCTCCCCTGCGGCGACATGGACCGAAAAACGCAAGCCCTCTCCTTCGCCGACCACAACCTCGACGGCGCGCTCCAGCCGCTCGCGCGCGCTTCCCGGTGCGCCCGGGGAACCGGCAACCGCTTGCCCGTCGATCAACAGCGCGCAAGCGTTTGCGCTTTCGTCCGCTTCTTCGCGCACGTCCGGCGGCACGGTAACGATCACGCCGGTTGCGGTCAGCGCAGCGGCGAACAGCGCCGCGGCCAGGATTCGCGGCGGCCAGCGCCGAAATATCCCCAGAAGGCGCGGGTCGCCGAACGCCTCGAGCCGCCGCCGCCGGCGCCATTCGGCGAGCACCCACGCCGCGAAGATGCACACCGGCAGGAGAACGATCCCGTGCAGGCCCGCAAGGAGTTCGCGCATAAGGTCAGCCCGGCAGCTCCGAAAAGATAAAGTAAGCGACAATGAATTCCAGCAGCAGGCAGACGAAGGCGGCCGCCGCCAGCATGCGCGGCAGGCGATCGTCCTGCCGCAACACCTTCTTCGTCACCGGTGCGTGCGTCCCTATGGAAAGCTCGGCGAGCGCCCGGCGCAGCTCGTCGGAATTCCTCACCCGCCGATAGTCGCCCCCCGTTTGGCGCGCCAGGGCTTCGAGGGCGCCGTCGTCGATCTCGATGCGCGCCTCCAGGCGCTCGCTTTCTCCCCGCGGCCCGGGGACCCAGAAGCGGCTGGGGGCGTCCGTGCCGATGCCGATCGCGAAAATCCGTACTCCCAGCGCCGCAGCCATGCGCGCTGCGTCGAGCGGGGCGAGCGGGCCGCGGTTGTTGACTCCGTCGGTGACGAGCAGGATCGTGCGCCGTTGCCAGATCCCTTCCCTCAGACGGTTGAGAGCGGCGGCGAGCGCGCTCCCGATCGCAGTGCCGTCCTCGCCGGGTTCCGCGGCCTGGATCCGCTCGAGTGCGCCGGCAAGCGCCCGGCGGTCGCGCGTAACCGGGCACAGCAGCCGGGGTGCGGCGGCGAACTGGATCAACCCCATCTCCGATTCGGGACGCGCCGCTATGAAACCGGCGAGCGCCTGTCTGGCGGCGGCCAGGCGGTCCTGCGGGGCGAAATCGTCGGCAGTCATGGAACTGGAAATATCGAGAACCAGAACCATCGCCGACGACGGCGGCGCGGCCGCCTGACTCTCCGTCTTCAGGGTCAGGCCCGCGGCCAGCAGTACCAGGCACAACATGGCCCAGAGCCGCAACAGGCGCGCAATGACCAGCGGTGCGACCGGTTCGCCGTGCCCTGCAGGCAGCCGGTCACAGGTCGGCAGCGGCACCCGGGCCCGCCGGCGCGTCCCCAGCAGAAGCTCCGCCGCCAGGACGGCGGCGGGCAACACCAGGGCCGCCAGCAGAACGGGATAGCGGAAACTGAGCTCCGACATGTTCCCCCGATTTCAAAGCCGGGGCTAAATATATGGTCCCCTGCGGCCGGCGCGCAACCCGAATTCCCTGCCGCCCGGGACGGCTTTTCGATCCCGTTGCAAACAACGGAACGGTACAGTATTGTTCCCTGCGCGACGATTTCGGTGCTTCGATGCGCAAGGAAAGCGTGCCTGCGGAAAACATCCTCATATTGGACTTCGGCTCCCAGTACACCCAGCTCATCGCACGGCGCGTGCGCGAGCTTTCCGTCTATTGCGAGATCGCACCCTACTCGGCGGCTATGGAAAAGATCGCACAGGCCAGGCCCTGCGGGCTGATCCTTTCCGGCGGCCCCGATTCGGTGTGCCGCCCCGGCAGCCCCCGGCTTCCACCGGAGATCTTCTCGCTGGGCATTCCGATCCTGGGCATCTGTTACGGCCTGCAACTGATCGCCCGCACCCTGGGCGGCCGGGTGGAGCCGGGCGACCAGCGCGAGTTCGGCCGCGCCTCGGCCGAGGTCACCGCGCCCTGCCCCTTGTTTGACGACCTGCCCGCGGATTTCCAGGTGTGGATGAGCCACGGCGACCGCGTGGTCGAGCTCCCGCAGGGCTTCCAGAGCCTGGCGCGCTCGGGCGCCGTCATTGCCGCAGCGGCGGACGCGCAGCGCGGCATCTGGGGATTGCAGTTCCACCCCGAAGTCGTGCACACGCAGCACGGGTCGCGCATCCTGCGCAATTTCCTGGTGCATGTCTGCGGCTGCAAGGGCGAGTGGACCATGTCGGCGTTCGTCGAGCGCGCGCTTGCGGCCATCGCCGCCCGCATCGGGCATGAACGGGCCATCTGCGCCCTGAGCGGCGGCGTCGATTCCGCCGTGGCCGCCGTCTTGACCCACAGGGCGATCGGCGACCGGCTGGCGTGCGTTTTCGTCGACAACGGGCTGCTGCGCGAGGGGGAAGCCGGGTCGGTCCTGCGGAATTTCCGCGAGCATCTGCACCTGCCGGTGATCGCGGTCGACGCGGGCGCGCGTTTTCTCGCGGCCCTCGAGGGCGTCGAGGACCCTGAAGAGAAGCGCAAGGCGATCGGCGAGGTCTTCATCCGCGTGTTCGAGGAAGCCGCGCGGCAGCTGGGCGACGTCCGGTTCCTGGTCCAAGGCACCCTCTATCCCGACGTCATCGAGTCCACTTCCGTGCGCGGGCCGTCGGCGGTGATCAAGTCGCATCACAATGTGGGCGGCCTGCCCTCGGCCATGCGCTTCGAGCTGGTCGAGCCCCTGCGGGAACTCTTCAAGGACGAGGTGCGCCGCGTGGCGCAGGAGCTGGGCATGGATCCCTCCTTCATCCGGCGGCAGCCTTTCCCGGGGCCGGGTCTGGCGGTGCGCATCATCGGCCCGGTCAGCGCCGGGCGCCTGGCTTTGCTGCGCCGCGCCGACGCCGTCGTGCAGGAAGAAATCCGCAGGGAAGGCCTGGAAGGCGGGCTGTGGCAGGCATTCGCCATTCTGCTGCCGATCCGCAGCGTCGGGGTCATGGGCGACGACCGCACCTATGAAAACGTCGTCGCGCTGCGCGCGGTCACGAGCGAGGACGGCATGACCGCCGACTGGGCGCGCCTGCCCCACCACCTGCTCGAAAGGATCGCCAACCGCATCGTCAACGAAGTGCGCGGGATCAACAGGGTGGTCTATGACATCACCTCGAAGCCGCCCGGCACCATCGAATGGGAGTAGGTCGTGAGCAAGCCCGAGGCCTTCGTCCACCTGCACAACCATTCCGATTTCAGCCTGCTCGACGGCGCCTCCAAGGTCGAGCAGCTGATCGACGCCGCCCTGTCGATGCGGATGCCGGCGCTGGCGCTCACGGACCACGGCAACCTTTTCGGCGCCGTCCAGTTCTACACCAAGGCGCGCAAGAAGGGGCTCAAGCCGATACTGGGGTGCGAGCTGTACGTCGCCAAGGAGAGCCGTTTCAAGAAGTCGGGGGGCGGCGATCAGTCCAATCACCTGACGGTGCTCGTGGAAAACGAAGCCGGCTACCGCAACCTCATCAAACTCGCCTCGTACGGCTACCTGCAAGGCTTCTATTACAAGCCGCGCGTCGACAAGGAGCTGCTCGCCCGGCACCACGAGGGTCTCATCGCGCTCTCGGGGTGCCTCAAGGGCGCCGTGCCGCAGCTCCTGCAGATGGAGCAGACGGACTCCGCCCTGGCGGAGGCCGCCGAGCTGCGCGAGATCTACGGGCCCGAAGGCTTCTTCATCGAGCTGCAGGACCAGGGCCTGCCGGCGCAGCAGCGCGTCAATGCCGGGCTCATGGAGATTTCGCGCCGGCTGGGGATCCCGTGCGTGTGCACCAACGACACCCACTATCTGCGGCGCGAGGATGCCGC
Source organism: uncultured Acidobacteriota bacterium (assembly GCA_964534795.1). Classification (GTDB taxonomy): domain Bacteria; phylum Acidobacteriota; class UBA6911; order UBA6911; family UBA6911; genus CAZHQK01. The sequence continues at coordinate 7,817 of CAZHQK010000113.1, read as the reverse complement.
CGCGCATGACGTGCTGCTCTGCATCGGCACGTCCAAGACGGTCAACGACAGCGACCGCCTGCGCTATCCCACGGATCAGTTCTATTTCAAATCGGCCGAGGAGATGCGTCAGGTCTGGGGGCACTTCCCGGAGGCCATGGCCAACACCCTGCGCATCGCCGAACGGTGCAATCTCGAGATCGACACCTCCCAGGCCCACCTGCCGCACTTCGAGGTTCCGGCGGGCTTCACCCCCGACAGCTACTTCGAGAAGGTGGCGCGCGAAGGATTCGCGCTGCGCCGCAGGCAGCTCGAGGCGCAGGCGCGCGCGGGCACGCTGCGCCACCCCCTGCGCGCCTACGAGGAACGGCTCGACTTCGAGATCGAGATGATCAAGAAGACCCGCTTCTCGAGCTACTTCCTGATCGTGTGGGATCTGGTCAAGTACGCGCGCGACCACCGCATCCCGGTCGGTCCGGGACGCGGCTCGGTGGTCGGCAGCCTGGTGGCCTACAGTCTGCACATCACCGACATCGATCCGCTGCAATACGAGCTTTTCTTCGAGCGCTTCCTCAATCCGGAACGGATCGCGCCGCCCGACATCGACATCGACTTCTGCATGAAGCGGCGCGCCGAAGTCATCGACTACGTCGCCCACAGGTACGGCCGCGACAACGTGTGCCAGATCATCACCTTCGGCACCATGGCCGCCAAGGGCGTCATCCGCGACGTCGGGCGCAGCCTCGACATGCCCTACGCCGAGGTCGACCGCATCGCCCGGCTCATACCCAACGAGCTGAACGCCACCATCGACCGGGCGCTCGAACAGGAGCCGCGCCTGCGCGAGGAGATGAAGAATCCCCAGATCCAGAATCTCATCGAAATCGCGCGCCGGCTGGAAGGCCTGTCGCGCCACGCGTCGACCCATGCCGCCGGCGTCGTCATCGCCCCGCGCCCTTTGGTCGAGATCATCCCGCTGGCCAAGTCGAACAAGGACGAGCTCACCACCCAGTACAACATGAAGGACCTGGAAACCATCGGCTTGCTCAAGATGGATTTCCTCGCTCTGGCCACCCTGACCGTGCTCGACCAGACCGTGCGCCGGGTCAGGGAGGAAAAGGGGATCGAAATCGATCTCTCCGCCATTCCCCTCGACGACCCCGCGGTCTATGCGCTCTTCTCCGAAGGACGCACCAACGGCATCTTCCAGTTTGAGAGCGGCGGGATGAAAACCGAACTGCGGCGCTTGAAACCGGAGCGCTTCGAGGACCTGATCGCGCTCAACGCCCTCTACCGCCCCGGCCCGATGGACATGATCGCGGACTTCATCAAGCGCAAGCACGGCCAGATCGAAGTGCATTACCTGCACCCGGCGCTCGAGGAGATCCTCAAGGAGACCTACGGCGTCATCGTCTACCAGGAACAGGTGATGCAGATCGCCAGCCGGCTGGCCGGATTCTCCCTCGGCCAGGCGGACGTCCTGCGCAAGGCCATGGGCAAGAAGATGGCGAGCGTGATGACCTCGATGCGCGACAAGTTCGTCGCCGGCGCCAAGAGCAACCGCATCCCTGAGAAGACCGCCGTGCAGATCTTCAACCTGATGGAGCATTTCGCGCAGTACGGCTTCAACAAGTCGCACAGCACCGCCTACGCCCTGCTCGCCTACCAGACCGCCTATCTCAAGGTCCATCATCCCGTCGAGTTCATGGCGTCGCTGCTCTCGAGCGAAATCGGCAACACGGACAAGATCGTCATGTACATCGCCGAATGCCGCGATATGGGCATCCCCGTTCTGCCCCCCGACGTCAACGAGAGCGACCTCGACTTCCGCTCGCAGGGCGACCGCATCCGCTTCGGCATGCTGGCGATCCGCAATGTGGGCGAAGGCACGATCCGCTCCATCCTGCAGTACCGGCAGCAGCACGGCCGGTTCCGCGACCTGTACGAGTTCTGCGAGGCGGTCGACGCGCGCACGCTCAACAAGCGCGTGCTCGAAGGCTTGATCAAGAGCGGCGCCCTGGATTCCCTGGGCTGGAAGCGCGCGCAGCTGATGGCCGCGGCCGACGGCGCGCTCGAGCACGGGCAGAAAGTACAGCGCGACCGCGCCAGCGGGCAGCGCGACCTGTTCAGCACTCTCCCGCAGGAGCATGCGGGCGCCGGCCGTCCCGAACCGCCCGACGTCCCTGAATGGCCGGCGCAGGAGCTGCTGGCCTACGAGAAGGAAACCCTGGGTTTCTATGTCTCCGGCCACCCGCTGGAGCGCTTCGCCGCCGAGCTGGCGCGCTTTTCCAGGAAGAAGCTCGCCGAACTCGCTTCCGGCGCCAACGGGGCCGACTGCCAGGTCGCCGGCATCGTGACCGACTGCCGCACGCGCCGCACGCGCAAGGGCGAACTCATGGCGCTCTTCACGCTGGAGGACATGACGGGAACGGTCGAAGCCGTGGTCTTCCCGGCGGTCTTCGCGCGCTGCGAGCGGCTGCTGGCGGCCGACACCCCCGTGCTGGTCACCGGCCGGTTCGAGGCCGAGGAGGAAAGCAGCCGCAAGATCGTGGTGTCGGACATCCAGCCGCTCGAAGGAATCGCCGAACGCAACGCGCGCGCCCTGCGCATCCGCGTGCGCGTCGACGCCATGGCGCCCGAAAAGGCGGCGGAGCTTCACCGGCTGCTGGAATCCAATCGCGGCGAGACCGGCGTCGGGCTGGAGCTCTATGCGCCCGGCGACTTCCGTGTTACCATCGAAAGCTATGACTTCGTCAAGGTGAGGTCGACACCCGAGTTGATCCGCCGGATCGAGGGAATCTGCGGCAGCGGCTGCGTCGAGATAGTCCCGGATCCGGTCAAGGGAAACTTCCATGGATGAAGCACCGGAGAGAGAGGCGGAACTCGACAGGCTGCGCGCCGAGGTCGAACGGCTGCGCAAGGAGAAGGCGGAGTTCGCCGACGCCTGGCAGCGCACGCTGCTGGCGCGCCACGAGCAGCGGCCCTACACCCTGGACTACGTCGAGAGGATCTTCCAGGGGTTTTCCGAGATCCACGGCGACCGGCGCTTCGCCGACGATCCGGCCATGGTGGCGGGCATGGCGCGCTACCATGGCCACCCTGTCATGGTCGTGGGCCAGCAGAAGGGACGCGACCTGAAAAGCCGGCAGCTCCGGAATTTCGGCATGGCGCAGCCCGAAGGCTACCGCAAGGCGCTGCGCGCGATGAAGCTGGCGGAGAAATTCTCGCGCCCGATCATCACCTTCATCGACACCCCCGGCGCCTATCCCAGCATCGGCGCCGAGGAACGCGGCCAGGCGGAGGCCATCGCTTACAACATCCGCGAGATGGCCCGCCTGGAGGTGCCCGTGGTCGTGTGCGTCATCGGCGAGGGAGGGAGCGGCGGCGCGCTCGGCATCGGCGTGGGCAATTACGTCCTGATGATGGAAAACGCGATCTATACCGTCATCTCTCCCGAGGGCTGCTCGGCCATTCTCTGGAAGGACCAGGAGCACGTGGAGGCCGCCGCCCACGCGCTCAAGATCTCGGCCGCCGATCTTCTGTCGCTGGGAATCATCGACGAAGTCGTGCCCGAACCGCCGGGCGGAGCCCACACGGACTGGGATGCCGCCGCGCGCCTGCTCGACGAGCGCCTGTGGCGCGCCCTCGAACCTCTCATGGGACGCCCCGGGAGCGAGCTGCGCGAGCAGCGCTACCGGAAATTCCGTGCCATGGGAGCGGTCGCCTCGGCCGCTGCCGCACCGGCCGACTCTCCCGCATAGGCCGGCGCGGCCCTTCACGCCCGGCCGAAATTCCTTTCGATCTCGTACAGGCTGAAGCGCAGCATCACGGGCCGGCCGTGCGGGCAGTTCGTCGGTATCCGGGTGCGCGAAAGTTCGTCCAGCAGCCACTGCATCTTTTCCGGGCTGAGCGGCGTGTGCACCTTGATGGCGGCGCGGCAGGCCATGCCGACCGCGATGCGATCCCGGATCCTTTCCATGTCCAGCGTGCGCTCCTCCGCTTCCAGCCCTTCCAGGATCTCCAGCAGTAGCTGCGCGCAATCCTGGTCGGAAACCGCCGCCGGCACGCTGCGGATCAGGACCGCGTCCGCCCCGAAGCGCTCGACCGCAAAGCCGCTGCGCGCGAGCTCCGGCAGGACGCGCTCGAGCAAAGCCCTCTGGTGCGGCATCAGCTCCACGGTGCGCGGAACCAGCAACCCCTGGCTCTCGACCGTGCCCGCCGCCGCGGAGCGCGAGAGCTTTTCGTAGAGCACGCGCTCATGGGCGACGTGCTGGTCGATGATCAGCAGGCCCTGCCGGTCGCAGGCGATGATGTAGCTGTCGTAGATCTGCCCCAGGATGCGCACCTCCCGGGAGTCGAAGGGCGTGTGCACCTCGTCGGAAGGCGCGCCCACGAGCATATCGGCGCGCAGCTTGAGCGCGCGGTGGTCTTCGGGCCGGGGAAAGCCCGGCAACGGCGCCTCGGGCCGGGGATAGTCGAAAGCCGCCTGGAACGCCTCCGCGGCCGCCCGGCCCGGCAAGGCACCGGCGGCGCCGCCGCTCCCCGCCGCGAAATCCGTCCCGAGGCCGCCGCCGGCATAGCTCTCCCGGTGCTCGTAGGCGGGCACGGCGCGGCTGGCGACCAGGGCGCGTTGCAGGGACTCCACGATCAGGTCGTGAACCAGGTTCTGGCGGCGGAAACGGACTTCGATCTTGGCGGGATGGGTGTTGACGTCCACCTGGTCCAGGGGCAATTCGACGAATATGAGCGCCACGGGGTAGGCCGAGGAGGGCAGGACATGGCGGTAGGCCTGGCGCACGGCGCTCATGATCACCTTGTCGCGCACCATGCGGCCGTTCACGAAAAAGAACTGCGCATAGGGATTCGTGCGCTGCTCGCACGGCAGCGATGTGAAGCCGCGCACGGCAATGTCCTCCGCCCGTCCGGAAATCTCGACGAGGTTGTCGAGCAGGGCCTCGCCGAAAATCTGGTACACGCGTTCGCGCAGGCCCGGTGCCGGCAGCAGATCCGTCAGAACGCGCCCCTCGCTCTGCAGGATGAAGCGCATCGCGGGGCGCGCCAGGGCGTACTGCGTGACCAGGCGCGTGCAGTGCCCCAGTTCCGCTTCGTGCGAGCGCAGAAACTTGCGGCGCACCGGCATGTTGAAGAAGAGATCCCGCACCGTCACTTCCGTGCCCCGGTCCCAGGGGATGGCCTTCACGGAGCGCACCACGCCGCCTTCGATGGCGATCTCCGTCCCGGCCTCGGCAACCGGAAGCGATTCGTGGCGCGTGCGCAGGACCAGGCGCGACACCGATGCGATCGACGGCAGCGCCTCGCCGCGAAACCCCAGGGTGGCGATTTCGGCCAGGTCTTCGATGGTGCGCAGCTTGCTCGTGGCATGGTGCTCGAATGCCAGCAGGGCGTCGTCCTGCGACATGCCCTCGCCGTCGTCGCGCACCACGATCAGCCGCTTGCCGCCCGCCTCGAGTTCGATTCGGACCGTGCGCGCACCGGCATCGACGGCGTTTTCCACGAGCTCCTTGACCACCGACGAGGGGCGCTCGACGATCTCGCCCGCGGCGATCTTGTTGGCCAGAATCTCCGGCAGGATCCGGATCTTGCCCATGGGGACGCTCACCTGTGGTGCGGGCCGGGCGCGGGTTTCCCTTGCCTGCCCTTTACGAAGCGGGGGGGCGTCCGCCGTCGAAGTAACGGATCAGCTCCGGCAGCGACGCTTCCCATTGCCTGGAGTCCTCCATGCGGCGCACCTGGTAGCGCTCGCGTGCGAGCTCTTCGTCTCCCACGATGAGGACATGGCGGGCGCCGAGCTTGTGCGCCTGGCGCATCTGGCTCTTGAGGCTGCCGCCGTCGTATTCCATGTGGCACAGGCGCCCCGCGCGCCGCAACGTGCGCGCGATCTCGAGCGCCTTGCGAAAGGCAGCCTCGCCCAGATAGGCCAGGAAAAGATCGGGCCGGTAGATTCCCAGGGCGCCGACATGCTCCGGCAGGATCATCACCAGCCGGTCGACGCCCATGGCGAACCCGAACCCGGGCGCGCGCGGGCCGCCCAGGATTTCCGACAGGCCGTCGTAGCGCCCGCCGCCCACCACGGCGTTCTGCGCGCCGAGTCCGCCGGCAACGATCTCGAAGGCCGTGCGGACATAGTAGTCCAGCCCGCGCACCAGGCGCGGAACGATCTCGTAGGCGATGCCCGCCGCCGCCAGATATTCGCGCACCCGGGCGAAGTGCTCGGCGCATTCCGGCCCCAGATGGTCGGTGATCGCCGGCAGGGCGGCGACGACCGGCTGGCAGCTCTCGACCTTGCAGTCGAGCACGCGCAGCGGGTTGCTTTCCGTGCGCCGCCGGCAGTCTTCGCACAGATCCTCCGTCCGCCGGCGCAGCTCGCGCTGCAGGAGTTCGACGTACGCGGGCCGGCACCGCGGGCATCCCACCGAGTTCAACAACAGGTGCGCCTCGACTTCCAGGGAGCCGAGCAGCTCCAGCACCATCTCGATCACCTCGGCCTCGATCGCCGGGTGATCCGATCCGAGAGCTTCGGCGCCGATCTGGCTGAACTGCCGCCAGCGCCCCTTCTGCTTCTTTTCGTGCCGGAACATCGGCCCGCTGTAGTAAAGCCGCGTCAACCCGCCGCCGCGATACATGGCGTGCTGGATATAGGCGCGCACGACGGAGGCCGTCGCCTCGGGCCGCAGGCTGACCGAGCGGCCGCTCTGGTCGAGGAACGTGTACATCTCCTTGCCGACGATGTCGGTGTCGCCCCCGATGCCGCGCGCGAAAAGCTCGGTGGCCTCGAAAATCGGCGTGCGGATTTCCTGGTAGCCGTAGCGCGCGAATACGGTGCGCGCCCGCTCTTCCACGACGTGCCAGCGCGCCGTCTCCTCGGGGAGAAGATCGCGTGTTCCGGGCAGTGTCGTAATCGTCTTATCGTTCATGCCGTTTGTTCCGATTTGCTGCGCCGCGCCCGCCGGACGCGGACCAACCCCGAGCGGGCGTCTTCGGGCACCGCGGACGTGCCGCAGCGTATCAATGGATCTGGTAATTCAGGATCGGCCTGGGCGAGCGATGCGTCTCCCCGGAGAGGACCCCGTTGCTGGCCCCGCCCACATAGCATTTGTCGATCTCGAGGATGCCGCCGCGCGCCAGGCAGTTGGTGCGCCGGCCCGTGCCTTCCGCGCCGGCGGTCGACACGGTTCCATAAAAGCGCCCGAGCAGGATTTCTTCCTCGCTCTCCCCTCCGCGGTCGACCAGTCGGGAGTGGGCGATGTGATAGATCGGCGTGCCCGCCGGCCTGCTCGAAGGCGCCCCCAGATCGAGCACGCTCCACAGTTTGAATCGCGTCGGCTGAAGCGTGTACTTCTCGCGCGCGATCTGCTCCCGGCCTTCGGCATCGCCGGTCCGGTAGCGCTCGGTCCATATCTCCACCCCGCTCGCGTCCGGCGGGATGGGTCGGAAAACCAAGGCGGGTGCCGGGGACCTTTTCGGTTTCCGTGCCAGCGCCAGCGTGGCTCCCAGCGCAAGGCCGCCCACCGAGGACCAAAGGAACAGCTTCTTCCAGTTCTTGCCCATCATACGCCGAAGCCCGGCCCTGAACCGGCGGCCGCGACCGCCGGCCGCGCCGAACCTCCTACATCCTACAGTAAGCCCTCAGGGCATGCAATACGGCGGGCCCGGGCGCTACTCGACGCTCAGCTCGGCCGGCACGGAATGGGCGCTTTCTCGTTCACTCGCCTCGCGCAGGACGCTGCGCTTGGACACCTCCAGAACGAGCAGGTCCAGGTAGTTGATGAAACCGCGCAACTGGGCACGCGCCTCGACTTCGCTCCCCGCTGCGATCA
>CAZHQK010000112.1:0-77481 GCA_964534795.1 uncultured Acidobacteriota bacterium | reverse complement strand
AACTGGTCGATTCTCGACGCGCGCTGGGGCGAGGGACCCGGCCAGAACCCCGAGTATGTCTCCTTCGTCAAGAAGCAGATGGCGCGCTACGTCCAGGAAGGGACGGTCCTGGTCGCCGATACCTTGGACGAGCTTGCCAGGAAAATGCAGGTGGAGCCGGCGGTCCTGAAAGCGACGGTGGCGCGCTACAACGAGCTGGCCCGCAACAAGAAGGACGTGGATTTCGGCGTCGAGGGCGACAAGATGAGGCCCGTGGAAAAGCCGCCCTTCTATGCCATGCAGGTGCGCAACTTCGCCCTGGTCACCATCAGCGGCCTCAAGGTCAACGAGCATCTGCAGGTGCTCGACAAGGAAGGGAAGCCGATCCCGGGATTGTATGCCGCCGGCAACACGAGCGGCGGATTCTTCGCCGACACCTACCCGCGCAACGTTCACGGCATCAGCCACGGGCGCGCCATCACATTCGGGAGGCTCGCCGGGCTGAACGCGGCCGCCGAAAAGGTCTGACGGCCGGATGCCGCGGTCGTCGAATCCCGCCACGGGAGCAGCGGCCCGCCTCAGTCGGGCCGCTGCCGTCTGCGGCCGCTTTGTCCCTCCTGGGCTTGTTTGCGGTTGACAAGCGCGGGAAGAATAACATACAAAATTACATGTAATCATTTTGGCAGCGACGCACTGCGGCGCGCCGCACTCTCTGGGGTATGATTGAAGGGACGACGTGCGGGCGCGCCGAGGGAGGGTCATGGCGACGGCGGGAGGCGGCGGATTCGGGCCGGGGGCGATTACGGGGCTGCGCCGCAGCGCGCTCTACGTGCCCGGCGACAACCCCCGCATGATCGAAAAGTCGTCGACGCTCCCGGCCGACATGGTGGTCCTGAACCTCGAGGACGGCGTCGCCGATTCCCGCAAGGCCGAGGCCCGGGCCGGCGTCGCCCGGGCTCTGGGCACGATCGACTTCGGGCCGAGAGAAGTGGTGGTGCGCATCAACAGCCTTTCCTCGGCCACCGGAGTCGAGGATCTGAGGGCCCTCGTCCCCTGCCGCCTGTGCGGCATCTGTCTGCCCAAGGTGGAGGAGGCTTCCGAAATCCTGCATGCCGATGCCCTCATCGGCGAGCTGGAGTCGAAGCACGGCCCGGCCGTGAGCGGCGTCCGGCTCCATGCCATGATCGAATCGGCCGCCGCGGTCGTCAACGCCGCGGCGATCGCGCGCTCGTCGCGGCGGCTGTCCTCCCTCATATTCGGCTCGGCCGATTACGCCAAGGACGTGCGCTGCCGCGTAGGCCCCGAGCGCGCCGAGCTGTGGCTGGCGTTGCAAATGGTCGTCCTGGCGGCGCGCGCGGGCGGCATCGATGCCATCGACGCACCGTGCTTCGACGTACGCAACGCCGAGCTTCTGGAGAAGGAGGCTCTCCAGGCCCGCCGGCTGGGATTCGACGGCAAGAGCGCGATACATCCCGGCCAGCTCGATATCATCAACAGGATTTTCGACGTGACCGAAGAGGAGATCCGCTGGGCCAGGACCGTGCTGGCCGAACTGGCGGGCGCGGAGAGCGCCGGCAGAGGCCTGACGACCCTGGATGGGAGGTTGATCGAGAACCCGCACCGCATCGCCGCCGAGCGCATCCTCCGGCGCTGCGGGGAACTTCGCTCATGACGGCGGCGCGGCGGGTGCAGCCCGGCGCAGGGTAAGACGATGAACATCGGACGAGCGGCTTGCACGCTACTGCTACTGCTTCTGCCCTTCGGGTGCCGGTCCGGGCCCGGCGGCTCGACAGCGCCCGACGCGATTCCCGTCGGCGCCTCGATCACGGTGACGGGCGGCTCGGCTTCCTTCGGCGGCTATGCGCGCTACGGCATCACCCGGGCGATTGCCGCCGCGAACGCCGCCGGCGGCGTGTTCGTCCGGCAATATGACCGCAAGCTTCCCGTCCGGCTGGTCATGTACGACAACGAAAGCAAGGCCGAGAAGGCCGCGGCCGATGTCGAGCGCCTGATCCTGAGGGACAAAGTCGTGGCCGTCACCGGCCTGACCGGTCCCGAAAGGGTGCTGAGCGGCGCGGAAGTGTGCGAGCGCTACCGCGTGCCCATGGTCACGGCGGGTGCGCCGCTGGGCACGGTCCGCAAGGCGCGCCAATGGAAATACCTGTGGGACATTTTCTTCGACGAGGCGGAGCTCTGCCGGAAGCAGTTTCTGTTGATGGACACCGTCGTCTCGAACCGCAGCGTGGTGCTTTTCACTGACAACGGTCCCGACGGCACCGTGCAGGGAGGGTATTGGGAGCAGTACGCACCACAGTTCGGCTACCGGATTCTCTATCGTGCCTCGTTCCCGGGCGGCACCACGGACTACGGTGACATGATCCGCAAGGCGCAGGCGACCGGCGCCGACATCCTGCTCGCGCAGATCCAGCCGCCCGACGGCATCGCCCTCATCCGGCAGATGGAGGCCCTGAACTGGAAGCCCAAGGCGGCGTTCCTGGAGCGGGCCTGCGAGGCGGCCGATTTCTGGGAGGCCCTGGGCCGCAGCGCGCAGGGGATCTGCTTCACGACTATCTGGCATCCCGAGTGCGGATATCCCGGTGCCAAGGAACTGGCGCAAGCCTTTCACAAGGAGACCGGCCGGTCCTACACCACGCATCTGGTCGGCGCCTACGCGGCGGTCCAGGTATTGCTGAAGGCGATCGAGCTGGCCGGCGTGCTCGATGCCGAGGCGATCAACCGGGCCGTGCGCGCGGCTGCCGCGGCGCAGCCGACCGTCCTCGGCGATATCCGCTTCGCCGACGATCAGACGGCAGCGCAGGCGACCATGGTCCTGCAGTGGCAGGACGGCGAGCGCCAAATCGTCTATCCGAAAGCGATCGCAACTCGAGCGTTTCTTTACCCCCTGCCCGCGTGGGCGGATCTCAGAAAGTAAGAGAGATGCAGTCGGATCTCTGGCTCGCCTCGGCCGTCAACGGCCTCGTGCTGGGCGGGTTGTATGCGGCGACCGCGCTCGGGCTTTCGATGGTCTTCGGGGTCATGCGCCTGGTGAACGTGGCCCACGGCGAGCTCATCATCCTGGCTTCCTACCTGAGCTGGACTCTGTATACCCGGGCGGGGATCGATCCCTTCGTCGGCCTGGTCGTGGTCGTGCCGGTCCTGTTCGCCACCGGCTGGGCGATCCAGCGCTTCATGCTCAATCCGCTGATGGCCCAGGGCATGGAGGCGCCCATGCTGACGACCTTCGGCCTGTCGATCATTGCGCAGAGCCTGTATCTGTTTGCCTGGACGCCGGACAGCCGCAGCATCAAGACCTGGTATTCCGACAATGTCGTGACCGTGGCCTCCATCGCCGTCCCGAACATGTTCGTGATCGCCCTGCTTGCGGCCGCCTTGCTGGCCGGGGCGCTCCATCTTTTTGTCACGCGCACGCTCGCGGGCAAGGCGGTGCGCGCCGCATCCCAGTCGGCCCGGACGGCCGCCATGATGGGGGTCGACATTCCCAGGGTCTACGCACTGACCTACGGGATCGGTGCGGCCCTGGCCGCGGTCGGCGGCGTCCTTGTGGCCGCGACTTTCACCTTCGTACCCAGCAGCGGTCTGGCCTATCTGCTGAAGGGCTTCGCCGTCGTCGTGCTCGGCGGCATGGGGAGCATAGGCGGCACGCTGCTGGCCGGCATGGTGCTCGGACTGGCCGAATCACTCGGTGCCGCCGCCTTCGGCACGGGTTACAAGGATCTGGTCGGCCTGCTGCTCTTCCTGCTGGTGCTGACCCTCCGGCCGGCCGGGATCTTCGGCCGCCGCCAAGCGGGAGGAAGTCTTGTTTGACGCCGCCTCTCGTGCGCTCGGGATCGCCCGCCGCCCATGGCGGCTGCTGCTCGCGGCGCTCATGCTTGCGGCGCTTGCGGCTCCGTTCCTCCTGTCGGCCTATCCGGTTTACCTGCTCTTCACCGTCTTCCTGTACGTCGCCCTGGCGCAGAGCTGGAATCTGGCCGCGGGCATGACCGGGCTGGTGTCGCTCGGTCATGCCGCCTTCCTCGGCCTGGGGGCATACGCCGGTTCGTGGGCCATGCTGCAAATGGGTGCGCCGTTCATCGCCGCCATGGCGGCCGGGGGAGCGGCTGCCGCCGCTTTCGCCGCGGCGATCGCCGTGCCGGTCTTCCGTTTTCGCGGGATCTATTTCACCATCGGCACCCTGGTTCTGGCCGAGGCCCTGCGCCTGTGGATGATCGCCTGGCCCGCCGCCGGAGCGGCCAACGGCTTGCATCTGCCTGTCGGCGCCCTTCCCGGACCGACCGCGCTCTACTATGTCGCCTTGGCCTTGGCCGGCGGGGCCACGGCGCTGCTGGCTGCGATCATGCGCTCCCGGCTGGGCATGGCGCTGAACGCCATCCGCGACAACGAGGGTGCGGCTCAGATGCTGGGCGTCAATGTCTTTCGTGCCAAGCTCGCCAGCCTGACGGCGAGCAGCTTCATCGCCGGGGCCGCGGGAGCGGTCTGGGCCGCCAAGCTGGCCTATATCGAGCCGTTCTCGATATTCAATATTTCGTGGACGATCGCCATGGTGAACATGGTCATCGTCGGGGGCATCGGAACCCTGGCGGGACCCGTCATCGGCGCCTTTTTCGTCGTGCTCCTGAGCCACCAGCTCGGGGACTACTACGCCGTGCAGGTGATCCTGACCGGCGTCATACTCATCCTGGTGATCCGCTTCGCACCCTACGGCATTTGGGGCACGCTGCGGGGTTTCCCCATCGCGCGGCGGTTCCTGTCGCACCTGGGTGCCTCGGGAGGCCGGGAGCCGTGAGTGCCCTGCTCGAACTGCAATCCGTGAGCAAGCGCTTCGGCGGCGTGACTGCCGTCCGTGATGTCTCCTTCCGGATGGAGCGGGGCGAGACCCTGGGAATCATCGGCCCGAACGGGGCAGGCAAGACCACCCTTCTCAATCTCGTTTCCGGAGCTCTGCCCGTGAGCGGCGGGCGGATCCTTTTTTGCGGCGAGGACATCACCGGGCTGCCGCCCGATCAGATCTGCCGCCGCGGCATCGGCCGCACCCACCAGATTCCGCAGCCGTTCGGCAACATGACCGTGCGCGCCAACGTGATGGTCGGGTGCCTGTACGGGCGGACCAAGAGGATTTCCATCGAAGAGGCAGAGCGCCGGGCCGACCGCATTCTGCAGGTGGTCGGCCTGGCCGCACACGCAGCGCGGCGCGCCGGCGATCTCACCCTGCTGGAACGCAAGCGGCTCGAACTGGCCAGGGCCCTTTCCCTCGAGCCGCGGCTGATTCTTCTGGATGAGATCGCGGCCGGCCTCACTCCCCAGGAATTACCCGCCCTGAAAGCGCTGATCTGCGAGCTGCGCTCGTCCGGCCTGTCCATGATCATCATCGAACACGTATTCGAGTTTCTGTGCGATCTGTGCGGGCGCGTACTGGTTCTGGACTGGGGCGAGACGATCGCCGAAGGCCCGCCCGCCGACGTCGTGCGCAATCCGCGGGTGATCCAGAGCTACCTGGGCTCCCGGGGAAAGAGTGCACGCGACACGCCGGCGCCCGCGGGCGGCGGGGAAGATCGGCCGGCGCGCGAGCTGCATGCGGAACCGGCAGGCGGGGCGCCCTTGCTGCGCGTCGAAAGCATCGACGTCTTCCACGGCGCCCTGCAGGCGCTTTTCGGCGTTTCCCTGGAGATACGGCCGGGAGAGATCGTGGCGCTCATCGGCGCCAACGGCTCGGGCAAGACCTCGACGGTGCTGTCGATCGCCGGCGTCCTGCGCCCGGCCAGGGGCGAGATACACTTCGATGGCCGGCGCATCGACGGGCTGCCGCCCGACCGGATCGTCGAGTTGGGCGTCGCCCAGTGCATGGAGGGGCGGCACATATTTCCGGAATTCACCGTCCAGGAGAATCTCGAGATCGGTGCCTATGCCCGGCGCGCGCGGCCGCGCGCCCGGGATAACCTCGACCTCGCCTACGACCTCTTTCCCGTTCTCTACGAACGGCGCCGGCGGCCGGGCCGCACGCTTTCCGGGGGAGAGCAGCAGATGCTGGCGATCGCGCGCGCTCTCATGGCGGACCCGCGCCTGCTGATACTGGACGAGGTGTCGCTCGGTCTCGCGCCGGTCGTCATCGACCGGCTTTACGAGGCCATCGGCAGGATCAACCGGCGCGGCGTGGCGGTGCTGCTCGTCGAACAGAACGTCCATCGCAGCCTGGCGATTGCGCACCGCGGCTACATCCTGGAACGCGGCCGGGTCAGCCTGGCCGGGAGCGCCGCGGAACTTGCCGCGAGTGCTTATTTGACCGAGCGTTACTTCGGGCTCTGAGCCGGCGCACATGGCCCTGCTCGGGGCCGGCATCTGCGGGATCGAGAATGTCGGGGGGGAGATCGATCGCATAACCGGGAGGCGCCTGACGATCGCGGCCTTCCCCCTGCGTTGGACCCGGGGGGACGGATCGATGGTGCCTCTGATCGCCATCGACGGGCTCGACGGGTAGAGCGACAAAAGGAGCGTGAACCGTGGAGGACCTGTTCAGGCTGGACGGCAAGGTGGCTCTGGTGATGGGAGGTGCCGGCGGTATCGGGCGCAGGCTGGCCTACGGGTTGAGCCTCTATGGAGCCAGGGTCGTGGTTTCCGGCCGCAGCCGCGAGGCGCTCCTCGCGGCGGCCGGCGAGATCCGCGCCCGTACCCGGGGGGAAACCGCGGCCATGCCTGCCGATGTCACCGACGAGAGCAGCATGGAGCGGCTCGTGCAGGAAATCATGGAAACAATGGGGGGCCTGGATATCCTGGTCAATGCGCAGGGCGTGAACATCAAGAGGGACGCCTTCGAGTTTCCCGTGGAGGACTGGGATCGGCTGTTCGCCGTCAACGTCAAGGGGACCATGATCGCGTGCAAGCAGGCGGGCCGGGTGTTCAAGGAGCGAGGCGGAGGCAAGATCGTCAACCTGTCGTCGGTGCGCGGGATACGCGGTCACCGGGGCGGCAACGCCGGTTATTGCGCCACGAAGGGGGCCGTGGAGCTCATCACCAGGACGCTGGCTCTTGAATGGGCGCCCTATCGCATCAACGTGAACGCACTCGGCCCCGCGCTCATCATCACTCCGGGAACCGTTCACATCCGTAACAACCCGAAGCTGGCCGAAGAGTACCGGGCCATGATCCCGCTGGGCCGTCTGGGCGAACCCGACGACCTGATCGGAGCGTGCGTGTTTCTCGCTTCGCGGGCGTCGGACTTCGTGACCGGTCAGACCATCTACGTCGACGGCGGCCTGACCGCCGGCTGAGTTTCGGTGACAGGCTACTCAACCCCGAAACCCCGATGAGCGGAAGCCGCTCATCGACGAGAGAGTTTAGGGGTTGAGTAGCCTGTCACCGAAACTATGGCACGATGACGGCTCTGATCTGCGTGCCGAAGGCGGTCAACTCGTCCAGCACCTGATTGATCGCATCAGCCTCGAGCGGCACCCGACGGGAGACGACGTCCGTCAGATCGAGCCTGCCGCGCGCCGCCAGATCCAGCAGCAGGGGGATTTCCTGGGCGAGGTGATCCGAGACGCCGATGATTTCGGCTTCCTTGTTGATGAGCTCTTCGTAGGGGGCGATCTCGAAAGCGCCGCCGGTGATCCCCGCGATCGCCGCCCGGCCCTGTATGCCGAGCGACAGCACGGCCTGCCGCATGGTGAGGGGAAGGCCGATGAGTTCGAGCGCCACATCCACGCCCCGGCCTTCCGTGAGACGGCGTATCTCCTCGACCGGGTCGCAGCGCGAGGCATCGACGGGAACCGCGCCGTAGCGCCGGGCCATGGCCAGCTTGTTTTCCTGCCGGTCGACGGCGAAGACCCGGGCCGCGCCCAGGGCCGAGGCGAGCTGAATCGCGGACATGCCCAGGCCGCCGGCGCCGAAGACCGCGACGCTTTCGCCGGCCCTAAGTCCGGCCTTGAGCAAGGCGTGCAGCGACGTCGACGAGGAGCACATCATGACGGCGCCCTGCTCGAACGGGATGTTGTCCGGAAGCCGGAAGGCGCTGCGCGCGGGCATGCACACGTATTCGGCGTAGGCGCCGTCCCGGTGCTTGCCCATCATCTGTCCCGAGAGGCAGAACTGCTCCTGGCCGCGGCGGCAGTGCAGGCAATCCCCGCAGGTGGCCAGATAGTGCAGGCATACGCGGTCGCCCGGCTTCAGATGCGCGACCTCGGACCCCGCCTTCTCCACCACCCCGGCTGCCTCGTGGCCCAGCGTCATGGGCAGGGGCCGGACAGGGGAGATGCCGGCGCGATAGTGTGCGTCGGAGTGACATATGCCGGCGGCGCGGACGCGCACGAGCACGTCGCGCGGTCCGACATCGGGAACGTCGACATGTTGCAACTGCAACGGCTTTCCCGGCTCGATCAGCCTCACTGCCCGCATCATGCCTGGCCCTCCGGTCTCGATCGGTTGTCGGCGGCGGCCGGCTCCCGCCCGGGCCTGCTACCGGCGCACCACCATGAATGGAGGCAATCATCGCACGCGCTCTTGATCGTGTAAAGTCGCACGCCTGAGGAATCGTCGCTCGGGGGCGCAATTCCCGGCTCCGGTTTGTGTCGAGGCGTCGACCGTGGCGCGCGGGCTGGAATGTGCTCCTTGCGGGAGGTTGGGCTGGTACGCCCAGCAGGATTCGAACCTGCGACCCTCTGCTTAGAAGGCAGATGCTCTATCCGGCTGAGCTATGGGCGCATTGCCGTGACTCCAGTATAGCAGAGATCCGGGCTGCGAAGCGAGCGCGACCGCGGCTCGCTCATCCGATCAGCTCGCGCACCCGGCCTTCCACCTCGCGGCGGATCGCGTCGAGATCCTCCTCCGTGGCCGCCTCGAAACGCAGCACGAGCACGGGCTGGGTGTTCGAGGCGCGCACCAGCGCCCAGCCGCGCGTGAAGACGATGCGCGCGCCGTCGACGTCGATCACCTCGCGCTCGGCGCGATACGATTCGCGCAGCCGGTGCACCACCTCGAACTTGCGCTCGTCCGGGCAGTCGATGCGGATCTCCGGCGTGTAGACCGTGGGCGGCAGATCGGCGAGCAGACTCGAGAACGGGCCCTCCATGCGCGACAGGATCTCGGCGAGCCGCGCCCCGGCGTAGATGGCGTCGTCGTAGCCGTAGTAGCGGTCGGCGAAAAACAGGTGGCCGCTCATCTCCCCCGCGAGCACGGCCCCGGTTTCCTTCATCTTCGCCTTGATGAGCGAGTGGCCGACCTTCCACATGATCGCCCGGCCGCCGCGGCTGCGGATGTCGTCGAACAGGGTCTGCGAACACTTGACCTCGGCGATGAAGGTCGCGCCCGGGCGTTCGCGCAAGATGGCGCGCGCGAACACGACCATCAGCTGGTCGCCCCAGACGATCCGGCCGCCCTCGTCGATCACGCCGATGCGGTCGGCGTCCCCGTCGAAGGCGATGCCCAGGTCGGCGCCGCGCGCGCGCACCGCCTCGACCGCGAAGCGCATGTTCTCCACGATCGTCGGATCGGGGTGGTGGTTGGGGAATCGGCTGTCGGGCTCGCAGAAGAGCTCCGTCACCTCGCAGCCCAGCCTGCGGTACAGCGGGGCGGCGACGATCCCGCCCATGCCGTTGCCGCCGTCGACCACCAGCCGGACGCGGCGCGGGCCTGCCGCGATGTCCCCGGCGATGCGGTCGCAGTACGCCGGCAGGATGTCGCGTTTCTCGCACGCTCCGCGGCCGGAGCTGAAGGCGCCCGAATCGGCGAGCGCGCGCACTTCCTGGATCTGCCCGCCGTAGATCGTGCTCCTGCCCAGGCAGACCTTGAAGCCGTTGTTGTCGGGCGGATTGTGGCTGCCGGTGATCATGACCCCGGCGCCCACGTCCTGGGTGAAAAGCGCGAAATAAAGCACGGGCGTGGGCACCATGCCGATGTCCAGCACATGGCAGCCGCTCTCCACGAGCCCGCGCACCACGAGGTCGCGGAAGCGCGGGGAGCTCTCGCGCGCATCCCGGCCGACGACGGCGCGTGCGGCTCCGTGGCGCAGAAAGTACGTGCCGAGGGCGCGCGCCAGCCTGTGGACGGTCTCGTCGGTCAGGTCGCGGCCCACCACGCCGCGGATGTCGTATTCGCGAAAGATATGCGGATTCATGGAAGGAATCTTAGCACAGAAGACCGGGCGGAACGCGCGCTGCCGGCGGCCGCGGCGGCGCCCGCGGCCGAGGAAGCACCCCTCACCGACTCCCGCGGCCCGGGCCGCCGCAGCCGCCAAAGGCTTTATCGACACGGCGAAAACAGGCGATTAGAAAGGCCGCACGGACGAAGTTCGGCGCCGCCTGCGCGGCTCGCAGCCGTGGGAGGGACTGGTCGGGGCATCCAGATTTGAACTGGAGACCTCCTGCGCCCAAGGCAGGCGCGCTACCAGGCTGCGCTATGCCCCGACTCCGGCGCGCGTTCATTCTATCAGACGCGTCCCTCGTTGGGTATCGATTCCGCCCGCCGCCGCCCACAAGGCTTCTACGGCGCGGGCACGATGGCTCACCCGGTCCTTCTCTTCGGCGCTCAGTTCGGCGAACGTCCTCCCGAGCTCCGGAAACACGAAGATCGGATCGTAGCCGAACCCCCGCCGGCCGCGCGGCTCGAAGGCGATCTCGCCCGGGCACTCTCCCCGCACCTCGAGCAGCAGGCGGCCGGACTGCGCCAGCGCCAGGGCGCACACGAAACGTGCCGCGCGCGGCGCCGGCGCACCGCGGAGCTCTTCCAGCAGCTGGCGGATGCGCTGCTCGTCGTCGGCGCCCGCACCGGCGTAGCGTGCCGAATGCACGCCCGGCCTGCCGCCGAGCGCGGCGACTTCGAGCCCGGAGTCGTCGGCGAGCACGGGCAGGGGTGTGTCATGGGAGTAAGCGAGCGCCTTGAGGCGGGCGTTTTCCTCGAATGTGTCGCCCGTCTCCTCGTGATCCCGGCGGATCGCTGCGCCGTCGAGATCGATCACCTCGCATCCGCGGGGTGCGAGCAGCCGGCGGAACTCGCCGAGCTTCCCCCGATTCCTGGTGGCCAGGACGACTTTTCGCAGCACGACAGGCAATCCTCCCATGGCGGTTCGCGCGCGGGCGGCGCGGCAGGCTCACAGCAGCACGGGGTGTTCGCCGAAAAGCTTTTGGAGCGGCACCCTCGCTGCGAGCGCCGCCTTCTGCAGCCGGATCAGCTCCTGGATGCCCCTGGCTCCGAGGGCGATGAGGGACTGCAGCTGCTCGTAGGTGAAGCACTGCTTTTCCGCCGTGCCCTGGATCTCGACGAAGCGCCCCCGGCCCGTCATGACCAGGTTCATATCGACCTCCGCGTGGGAATCCTCTTCGTAGTCGAGGTCCAGATGCGGAACCTGATCCAGGAGGCCCACGCTGGTCGCGGCCACAAAATCGGTCAGGGGACTGAACTCCAGGAGCCTGCGGCTCATCAGGCGGTCCACCGCCAGCACGAGCGCCAGGAAGCCGCCCGTGATGGAGGCGGTCCTGGTGCCGCCGTCGGCCTGGATCACGTCGCAGTCGACCAGGAAGGTGCGCTTGCCGAGGAGCGACGGGTTGACCACGCTGCGCAGCGAGCGGCCGACGAGGCGCTGGATCTCGACGGTGCGCCCCGAAGGCCGGCCGCGCGCGGCTTCGCGCGGCGCGCGGGTGGTGGTGGCGCGCGGGAGCATGCCGTACTCCGCCGTGATCCATCCCTGGTTGGCATCGATGAGAAAGGGCGGAACCTTGTCCTCGATGCTGCAGGTGCACACGACGGCGGTGTCGCCCACGCCGATCAGCACCGATCCCTCGGCGTGCTTGGTGTAATCGAGCTCTATGCGAACCTGCCTCATCGTCTCCGGGCTGCGCTCTCCGGATCGCATGCGCACCTCTCTTTCATTCGTGGACCGGGCAGCATTCTACCACGGACGGACCGCGCGGCCTGCCGCGCCCATCTCATGCTTGCCCGGCCGCGCGTCTCTGATACGATGTACGGCATGCGCGGCTACGGCATCACGTCCTTCTTCGGCGGCCCGGCGACCCGGGCCGTCAAGTGCCTCATCATCGCCAACGCCGCCGTCTTCGTCGTGCAACTGGCCGCACGCCTCGCCGACGGCAATCGCCTGGTCTTTACCTTCGGCCTGATCCCCTGGCGCGTCACGCACGATCTGGCGCTGTGGCAGCCGGCGACCTACATGTTCCTCCACGGCGGTTTCTTCCACATCTTTTTCAACATGTTCACGCTCTTCATGTTCGGCTGCGATCTCGAGCGGAGCTGGGGCCCGGCGCGCTTCCTGCGCTATTACTTCCTGACCGGAATCGGCGCCGCTTTGTGCTCCTGGCTGGTCGGCGTCGACAGCCGCAGCGTGATCATCGGCGCGTCGGGGGCGATCTACGGCGTGCTGCTGGCCTACGGCCTGCTCTATCCGAATCGGCTCGTCTACATTTACCTGCTGTTTCCGGTCAAGGTCAAATGGCTGGTGCTTTTCATGGGGGCGATCGCCTTCTATTCGTCCCTTGCGGGCGGGGAGCCG
This sequence comes from uncultured Acidobacteriota bacterium, assembly GCA_964534795.1. Lineage (GTDB taxonomy): Bacteria > Acidobacteriota > UBA6911 > UBA6911 > UBA6911 > CAZHQK01. The sequence continues at coordinate 64,994 of CAZHQK010000112.1, read as the reverse complement.
GGCGTGGCCCATGTGGCCCACCTCGGCGGGATGCTCGTGGGATGGATTGCGCTGCGCGGCCGGGGCTGGCGGGCGTGGTTGCAGGACTACCGCGCGCGCCGGCGGCGCGCGGAGCTGAAGCGCCAGTTCGAAGTCTACTACGGCGAGGTGCGCCGCAAGATCGAGGAGGAGAAGAAGGGCCCCTCGATTCACTGAACGCCGCGGCGCGGGGCGGCCCATGCCGCCCCGCGCCGCGGCTCACAACTCGGCGCGCCGGCGGCGGAAAGCCGGCTCGTCGAGGTCCGGTCGAGGGGAAGGCGGGCGATAGTCGAGGGTCTTGTCGCCCGCCGATGCCGGCTCGCGCACGCTGTGGCCCGGGCCCTCCATGGCGCCGCCCAGCGGTATGACGTTGCCGTGGCGCAGGGAATCGGGGGCCGTGCGCGCCCGCTCGCTCCCGTTCTTGTCGAAACCGGTCGCGATCACCGTGATCTTGATCTTGTCCTTCATGGCGTCGTCGTAAACCGCGCCGAAGATCATCTCTTCCGGGCCGGCCGCTTCCTCGATGATCTTGGCGGCGGCATCGACCTCGTGCAGCCGCAGGCTGCCGCGCGAAGCGGTGATGTTGATCAGGACGCCCTTGGCGCCCTTGATCGACGTCTCTTCGAGCAGGGGGCTCGATATGGCGCGCTGGGCTGCTTCGGCGGCGCGGTTCTCGCCCTCGGCCAGGCCGGTCCCCATCAGCGCCATCCCCTTGCCCGACATGATGGTGCGCACGTCGGCGAAATCGACGTTCACGATCCCGGGCATGGTGATGATGTCGGAAATTCCCTGGACCGCCTGGCAGAGCACGTCGTCGGCATAGCGGAAGGAATCCTCCAGGAGAGCCTCGGCTCCCATGGCATACAGGAGGCGTTCGTTGGGGATGGTGATCAGGGTGTCGAGGACCTCCTTGAGTTCGGCGATGCCGGCCTCGGCGTGCGCCAGGCGCTTCTTCCCCTCGAAGCGGAAGGGCTTGGTGACCACCCCGACCGTGAGGGCGTTGAGTTCGGTGGCCAGGTTGGCGATGATGGGCGCCGCGCCCGTGCCCGTGCCCCCTCCCATGCCGCAGGTGATGAAGACCATGTCGGCGCCGTCGAGCAGCTCGATGATACGCTCGGTGTCCTCGAGCGCGGCCTGACGCCCGCGCTCCGGCACGGCCCCGCACCCCAGCCCGTTGGTGAGCTTGGCGCCGATCTGCAGCTTGATGGGCGCCAGGGAATTGCGCAGCGCCTGGAGATCGGTATTGGCCGCGATGAAGTCGACGCCCGCGATCTTGGCCTCGATCATGCGATTGACGGCGTTCCCCCCGGCGCCGCCGACGCCCACGACCTTGATCTTTGCCGGCGGGTGCCGGTCTTCGTCAAAGCTGAATCTCGGGCTTGCTTCCTCGAACCGCAGTTTCTCGGCTTGCATCCTTTCCTCCCTTCGCTGACGACCCAATCCGGAAAAGCTTGAACCAATGCGGTTCCGATTCTTTCCGGCGGTCTTGTTCCATTGCGTTAGTGCCGTCAGCTTTCAGCGATCGGCTTTCAGGCGTCGCTTCGCCGCGGATCAAGGCTGATTGCTGAAAGCTGGAAGTTGAGAGCTGAAGGCAGCAGCAACTACGATCATGCTCCATCCTTGTCGGCATTTTGCCCCGAATAGACATAAGCACACCGCCGAGGGACTAGCTGCTGACCCAAGACAGGATTCTGTTCACGATCCAGGATGAGCGGGCGGCGCGCGCGGCGCGCGCCGCCAACAGTTCGGTCGGCCGGACGCACAGCAGCGCCAGGCCGACGGCGGATGCGAAGGCCGGGTGGCCGAGCTCGCCGGGCAGGCTGCGCACGCCCGCGGGGAATCCCAGGCGCACGGGAAGGCCCAGGATGCTTTCGCCGAGAGCCGCCATCCCGTCCAGGGTGCCGCCCCCGCCGGTCAGCACCGCTCCCGCCATCAGTTCCGGCCGGGTGCCCGAACGGGCGATCTGCTCCGCGGCGAGCTCCAGCAGCTCGACCGCCCGTTGATGCAGGATCTCGCAGGCGAAGCGGCGCATCATGGGGCGCGGTTCGCCGGTGCCCACGCTCGGGACGTCGATCGTTTCGTCTTCCGCGATCCCTTCGAGACGGGCGCTGCCGCGCTCGATCTTGATGCGCTCCGCGTGTTCGAGCGGGGTGCGCAAGCCGATGGCGAGGTCGCGGGTGAAATGCATTCCGCCCACGGGCACCGTCGCGGTGAAGCGCAGGGAATTGCGGGTGAACACGGCGATGTTGGTCGTGCCGGCCCCGATGTCGATGACGGCCGCGCCCAGTTCCTTCTCGTCCTTCGTCAGTGTCGCCTCGGCGCTGGCGATGTGCTGCAGGATCATCTTCTTGACCCTCATCTGCGCCTGGTTGACCGCCCCGATCAGGTTCTGCAGGAGCGCGCTTTCCGCCGTGACCACGTGGACATGGGCGTCGAGACGGGTGCCCATCAGGCCCACGGGATTCTGGATGCACCCGCGGCCGTCGAGCAGGTATTCCTGCGGCAGGACATGGACGATTTCGCGTGACGGCGGCATGGGCAGTGAGCGCGCCGCCAGGAGAACCTGGTCGACGTCGGCGCACGTCACCTCGCTGTTTTTTCCCTCGATGGTGATGGCACCGTGACAGTTGTAGCTCTGGATGTGCTCGCCTGCGATTCCGAGCGTAACCCAGTCGGCCGCGACCTCGGCGCCGGCTTCGGCTTCCTGGGCCGCCTGGCGGATCGCCTCCGAGGCCAGCGAGAGGTCGACGACCGTGCCCCGGTGCAGGCCTTCCGCAGGGGCGTGGCCGACGCCCATGATCTCCGGCTGCCCGTCGGCGGCGGTGCGCGCGATCACCATACAGATCTTGTTCGTCCCGAGATCCAGGCACGATACGAAGCGTTCCCTCTTGCGCACGATCCCACTCTCCTGCAGCACCGGCGCGCCCGGCGGGCGCGCCGGCAGACTCCGTTACGGCCTCCTGGGCGGCGCACTCTCCTCCGCTGGAGGCGCCGCGGTTCTCTGGTGATAGATGATCTTTCCGTCGAAGCGCAGATCGACCGAGGCGATGTCGCGGTTTTCCGCCTTGAGTTCCTCGTATTGCGCGCGGTTCGCCATGAAGGTGCGGAAGCGCCTCAGGAAATCGCGATCGCCCAGGTAGACCTCCGCGGTATCGTCGACCAGCATGATGCGCACGTTGGAGGGATCGGACACGTCGATCTCCGAGACGGCGCGGGCGTAGGCCGGCGAACCGCTCTCCAGTTCCGACAGCACGCGCAGGCCCAGCCGGACGCGCAGGGAATTCTGCTCCTGCTGGCCGGCGTACTCGGCGGCATTCCGGCCGAGCAGGCCCGAAAACACCGGTACGTCCAGCGAGCCGTACCCCGGCCCGTACTTGTCGAGCAGCACTCCCTCCCCGTCGGTCAGCACCAGCTCCTCGCCCAGCTCCGCAATCGCGGCCGGCCGGCGCTCCTCGACATAGAAGAGCAGCGTGCCGGGCAGGATGCGCCGGATCTCGACCTCGCGGATCCAGCGCTCGCGCAGCAGGCGGGCGCGCAGCCGCCGCAGGTCGATGCGCAGGATGTTGGCCGGGAACTCCCGGCGGACGATCGCCTCGAGATCGGCGGCGGCGACCCGCCGGCACCCCTCGCAGGCGACCCGGCGCAGGGCGAGCCGTTCCGAGGACGACAGGCAGCGGTATCCTCCCGCCAGCAGCGCCAGGCATGCGGCGGGCACGGCCAGGCCGGCCGCGGTCTTCAGAATGCGCGCCCAGCGGCGGCCGCCGGCGCGTCTCCTCTGGAGCCTGTGCGCCGCCGGGCGGCGCAGGTAGGCGCCCCGCGACGGCGGGTGGGCCCCGGAAGAAGCCGGTGCGGCGGCGGCGTTATCGGTGGTTCTGATCTCCATCGTTTTTCTCCGGCCGTGCGGGGTCGCCTGCCAGAAAGTCTTCGCCCACCTTGTACACGTCGCCCGCCCCGAGCGTGATCAGCAGGTCCCCCGCGCGCGTCTTTTCGCGCAAAAGCAGGCCCGCCTCGCGGAAATCGGCGGCATACGAGACGTCGCGGTGGCCGTGCTTCTTGATGAGGCCGACCAGCTTTTCCGCACACACGCCGGGGATCGGGTCCTCGCCGGCCGCATAGACGGGCAGCACGATGAGCACGTCGGCATGGTAGAAAGCGCGCGCGAACTCCTCTTCCAGCGCGCGGACGCGCGTGTAGCGGTGCGGCTGGAAGACCGCCACCACGCGCCGCTCGCATGCCGAGCGGACGGCGCTCAGCGTCGCCTGGATCTCCGTGGGGTGGTGGCCGTAGTCGTCCACCACGAGCACGCCGTCGCGCTCGCCCTTGATCTGGAAACGCCGGTCGGCGTTCTGGAAGGCGGCCAGCGCCTCGGCGATCCGCTCCACCGGGATCTCGAGCTCCAGGCCGATGGCGGCGGCGGCCAGCGAGTTGAGCACGCCGTGCCGGCCGGGCGCGTTGATGCGCAGGCGCCCCAACGGCATTCCCTGGAAGCGCAAGGTGTAGGAGCTGGCGAATCCTTCGCACGCGATCTGCGAAGCGACCAGGTCGGCCTGGCTGCTGGTGCCGTAGGAAATGATGCGCCGCGTCACCCTGGGAATGATGGCCTGGACGTTGGGATCGTCCAGGCAGAGGACCGCCGCGCCGTAGAAGGGCACCTTGTTGACGAAGGCGACGAAGGCATCCTGGATTTCGGCCAGGTCGGCGTAATGGTCGAGATGCTCGCGGTCGATACTCGTGACCACCGCCAGCGTCGGGCTGAGCTTGAGGAACGAACCGTCGCTTTCGTCGGCCTCCGCCACGATGAACTCCCCGCGGCCCAGCCTGGCATTGCTGCCCAAGGCGGCGAGCCGGCCGCCGATCACCACCGTCGGGTCGCGGCCCGCATGCGCCAGAACGGTGGCGACCATGGAGGTCGTGCTGGTCTTGCCGTGGGCGCCGGCGATCGCGACGCTGTACTTGAGCCGCATGAGCTCGGCCAGCATCTCCGCCCGCGGAATGACGGGAATCTGCCTCCTTTTGGCCTCCAGCACTTCGACGTTGTCGCCGCGCACCGCCGAGGAGATCACCACCACGTTGGCCTCCCCGACGTTCTCGGCCGCATGGCCTTCGTAAACCTTGGCCCCCAGGCTCGCCAGGCGGCGCGTGATGGCGCTCGGCTTGAGATCCGAACCCGAGACCTGGTACCCGAGGTTGAGGAGCAGTTCGGCGATGCCGCTCATGCCGATGCCGCCGATGCCGACGAAATGGATCTTCTGGATCTTCCTGAACATGTCTTTCAGTTCCGGCTTGCCGCTCGGGCGGCCCTCACGGTGCCCAGTTCGAAAATGAGGTCCACGATCTTGGCGGCCGCATCCGGCCTGGCCAGGCGGCGCGCCGCATCCTCCATCGATCGGATCTCCTCCGGGTGCTCCATGTAGCGGTGTATCTCGCGCACCAGCCGCGCGGCGTCCAGCTCGCTCTGCGGGATCAGCCGGGCCGCGCCGTGCTCTTCCAGCGCCCGGGCGTTGCGCGTCTGATGGTCGTCGGCGGCCTGCGGGAAGGGCACCAGGAGCGCGGCCTTGCCGGCAGCGGTGATCTCGGCGATCGTGCCCGCGCCGGCGCGCGCCAGGATCAGATCCGCGCGCTCGAATTCCTCGTATATTCTCGGCAGGAAGGCGCGCGCCTCCCAGCGGACTCCCGCCCGGCGGTAGGCCGCGCGTACGGCCTCGAGGTCCCTTTCCCCCGTCTGGTGGATGATCTGCAGCCCCGGGCCGAGGGCCTTCAGGCCTTCCAGGGCTTCGCACACGACCGTGTTGAGCGCGTGGCTTCCCTGGCTGCCCCCGTAGATCAGGACCGTCAAGCGGCCCGGTCCGTGCTCGCGGCGCGTCACGAGCGGGAACTCCGGCCGTACCGGGATCCCGGTGACGACCGCTCTGGGCCCGAAGTATCGGGCGGTCTCGGGCAGGGCCACGGCCACGCGGTCGGCGACGCGCGCGAGCCAGCGGTTGGCCAGCCCCGGGAAGGCATTGGGTTCTATGATCAGGGTCGGCTTGCCCAGCCACCAGCCGGCGAGCACGACCGGCCCCGACGAGTAGCCTCCCACGCCCACGACCACATCCGGAGCATGTTCCAGCAGCAGGCGGCGCGACTGCCGCAGGCTGCGGGGGATCCGCATCAGATTGCGCAGGGCGCGCAGCGCGCCGACTCCCTTGAGGCCGGCGCAGGATACGAACTCCAGGCGGAACCCTTCGTTGGGCACGATGCGCGCTTCCAGGCTGCGATGGGCGCCGACGAAGACCACCTCGTGGTCCGGGGCGCGCCGCTGCAGCTCCTTCGCCACGGCGACGCCGATGTACAGGTGGCCGCCCGTGCCTCCCCCTGCAATGACGACCTTCATCGCCTCTTTCCCTTCCGCTTCCTGCGGGCGCGCTGCGCGCGCAGCAAGCGCCTCACGCACTGTCGCCATATTCCGAGATATTCAGCAGGATCCCCGATGCCGCCAGGTTCATCAGCAGCGACGAGCCGCCCTGGCTGATGAAGGGCAGTGCCGTCCCCTTCGCCGGCAGCAGGGAGAGCACGCTGGAAAAATTGATCAGAGCCTGCAGGACCACCTGGACCGTGATCCCCAGGGCCAGGTAGCAGCCGAACTTGTCGGGGGCCCTCAGGGCGATGCGCATGCCGCGGAACATGATGACCGCGAACGCCACGCAGGTCAGGCCCGCTCCCACCAGGCCGAGTTCCTCGCCGATGACGGCGAAAATGAAATCGCCGTGGGCCTCCGGAAGATAGAAGAGCTTGCTCCGGCCGGCCCCCGGCCCCTGGCCGAACAGGCCGCCGCTGCCGATCGCCGTGAGGGATTGCAGTACCTGCCATCCCGCTCCCTGCGGATCGGCCGTGGGGTCCGCGTACGCCAGCACACGCTGCCAGCGGAAGGGCACGCGATAAACCTCGAAGTAGAAGAGCGCCGCCGCCGGTGCGGCGGCGGCGAGGACGTACTTCCAGCTCAGGCCGGCGACGAGCAGCATCGTTCCGGCGATCACGCCGATGACCACCGTCTGGCCCAGATCCGGCTCGACGGCCACCAGGGCCGCGACGAGCGCGACGACCGCCGTGCACGGCAGCAACCGCCTCGCCGGGTCGTTGATCTCACGATCGTATCGTTCCAGGAAGGCGGCCAGGAAAATAAGAAGCACCAGCTTGGCTGCTTCCGAGGGCTGGAACGAGGGCAATGCGCCCAGGCGGAACCAGCGCCGCGCCCCGTTGATGGAAGGCTGGGTCAGCACCAGGGCCAGGCCGAGCACCGACAGCAGGAGCAGCAGAACGAGAATCTTGCGCCTGCGCCACAGGTGGTAATCCACGTTCGTGAGGGCGAACATGAGGGCCAGGCCCAGGAGCGCGCATCCCAGTTGGCGCAGGAAATAGAACGACGAGATGCCGTAGCGGTCGGAGGACTTCAGCGACGAGGCGCTGTACAGCATGAGCAGTCCGAAGACCGTCAGCAGGATCACGGTGAACAACAGGATCCGGTCGTTGCCGAAAGAACGGGTCGGGACAGGCTTGCTCACCGTTTGGACTCCAGGTTGCGCACCGCCTCCTTGAAGACGCGGCCGCGCTCTTCGTAATTCCGGAACATGTCGAAACTCGCGCATGCCGGCGCGAGCAGCACCGTGTCGCCCGGTCGCGCCATGCCGCGGCACAATTCGACCGCCTCGGGCAGGCTGCGCGCTTCGGTGATCTCGGCGGCCCGGCCCAGCGCCTCGCGCATCTTGCCGGCGGCTTCCCCCAGGAGGACCAGGTGTTTCACCTTGCTCCGCACCAGCGGTTCGAGCAGCGTGAAGTCTCCCCCCTTGTCGCGCCCGCCCGCGATCCAGAGCAGGTTCCCCGGGAAGGCCGCCAGGGCGCGCAGGGCGGCGTCGACGTTGGTCGCCTTGGAATCGTTGAAGTAGGAGACCCCGTCGATATCCGCCACCCACTCCAGGCGGTGCTCGACCCCGCGGAAGGTGCTGACGACCCGGGCCGCGCTTTCCGGCGCCGCCCCCGCGGGCACGGCGACGGCGCATGCGGCGAGAGCGTTCTCCAGATTGTGGTCCCCTTTCATCAGGACCTGCGCGGCGGCGAAGAGTTCCCTCTCGCCCCGGGCATCGCGATGGATCGCGCGTCCCGCGCGCAGGAAGGCGCCGCGCGCCACCTCCTCCTTCCGGCTGAAGAAGGCGATGGCGGCGCGAATTCCGGACTGCAGGGCGCGCGTGGGCGGGTCGTCGGCATTGAGCACGGCGAGGTCGGCGGCCGTCTGGTTGGCGAAGATGCGGCGCTTGATCTCGACGTACTCCGCAAAGCCGGCGTGCCGGTCCAGATGGTCGGGCGTCAGGTTGAGAACCGCGGCCACCGCCGGGCGCAGCCGGTCGATGAACTCGAGCTGGAAGCTCGACAGCTCGACGACGTAGATGTCTCCGGGGCGGGATTCCGGGACGAAACGGATCAGCGGCACACCGATGTTGCCGGCGGCGCGCGCATGGAGGCCCGAGGCGCACAGGATCTCGCACGCCAGCGTCGTGGTCGTGGTCTTGCCGTTCGAGCCGGTGATGCCGATGAGCATGCCCTCGAGATGCCGGTAGGCCAGTTCCACCTCGGCGATGATCGGGATGCCGCGCGCCCGGCTGGCCTCGAGTTGCGGCAGGCTCGCGGGAACGCCCGGGCTGAGCACCACGAGGTCGCACGCGGCGAAGCTGTCGCGGCGATGGCCCCCGAGTTCCAGCACCAGGTCGCCGGCGAGCGTCGCGAGCGGGGCGAGCGAGCGGCGCATTTCCTCGTCGCCGCGCAGGTCGGACAGGATCACGCGCGCCCCGGCGCGCAGCAGGAATTCGGCCGCCGCCGCGCCGCTGCGTCCCGCGCCGACCACCAGCACGGTCCTGCCGCCGTAGATGCGCCCGGGTTCAGCGCGCATCGGTCGCCTTCCTCCGGCCGGAATGCGGGCGCGCGGCGGGCGTTTCCCGCCGCTGCCCGGCCCGTTTGGTGCCGCTTCGATGTGTCATCGCAGTTTCAGGGTCGTCAGGCTGAAAAGCGCGAACACGATGGCGGCGATCCAGAAACGGATCACCACCTGGCTTTCCGTCCAGCCGCTCAGTTCAAAGTGATGGTGCAGAGGCGCCATGCGGAAAATGCGCTTGCCGGTGGACTGGAACGAGACCACCTGCAGTATGACCGACAGCGCCTCGAGCACGAAAACCCCTCCGATCATGGGCAGCAGGAACTCCTGCTTGACCAGGACCGCCACGGTGCCGATCGCACCGCCCAGCGCCAGGGAGCCGACGTCGCCCATGAAGATCTGGGCCGGGTGGGCGTTGTACCAGAGAAAGCCGAGGGTGGCGCCCACCATGGCGCCGCAGAAGATCGTCAGCTCGGCCGCGTAGTTGTTCTTGATCAGGTCCAGGTATTCGGCAAAGCGGGCGTGCCCGCTCACATAGCACAGGACCGTGAGCGCCGAGGCGGCGATCACGGTGCAACCGGCCGCCAGGCCGTCGAGTCCGTCGGTGAGATTGACGGCGTTCGAGGATCCCACGATGAAGAACGTCACCAGGAATGCCAGCGGCAGGGCGATGGGTATCCCGGGAATGTGCCACAGGTCGAGTTCCGGTGTGAAGTTCTTGAAGAACGGGACGCTCAGGCGCGTGCTGTAATAGCCGTGGGCCGCCAGATAATAGAGGGCGACGCAGATGGCCAGGGAGATCAGGCACTGGCAGGCGAGCTTGCTCCGCCCGCGCAGGCCCAGCGATTTCTTGTGGACGATCTTGGCGTAGTCGTCGGCGAAGCCGACCAGGCCGAAGAGCACGGTTGCGCCCACCGCCACCCAGATGAAGAGGTTCGCCAGGTTGGCCCACAGGAGCGTGGGAAGAAGGATGCCGATCAGGATCAGGATGCCTCCCATCGTGGGCGTGCCGGCCTTGTTTCTGTGGGAGGCGGGGCCGTCCTCGCGGATCTGCTGCCCCACCTGGAACCGCTGCAGGCGTGCGATCATCCAGGGGCCGAGCGCCAGGCAGAGCAGGAGGGCGCTCAGGCCCGCCGCGGCGGTGCGGAAGGTCACGTACTGGAACACCCGGAAGGGCGGAATGAACTGGTGCAGGTAATCGAACGCGTAGTAGAGCATCAGGACGCCTGCGCTGTGAATGTCGATTGCAGCTGCGCCAGGATTCTTTCCAGGCGCACGCCGCGCGAACCTTTGATCAGGACGAGATCTCCCGCGCGCAGCTGCCGCAGAAGGAAGTCCGCCGCCGGCTCGACCTGGGAGAAGAACCAGGCGCGCGTCTCCGGCAGGCCGGCCTGCACGGCGCCGCGCACGATCTCGCGCGCCGCCCCCTGCACGCCGACCACCATGTCGAGACCGTGCTCGGCGGCGAACACGCCGCAGTCGTAATGGAGCGCCGCGGCCGTCGGCCCGAGCTCCAGCATCTCTCCGGCCACCAGGATGCGGCGCGTGCACGAGCGCACCTGCGCCAGGGTTTCGATCATGCTGCACAGGGCCCTGGGATTGGAGTTGTAGGAATCGTCGATGACCGTGATTCCTTCCCGGAAGCGCACGACCTGGCCGCGCATGCCGACCGGCTGCAGGGAGCGCAAGCCCTCGATGATCTGCTCCATCGCCACCCGGTAGTGCCGCCCCAGGGCGACCGCCGCCAGGGCGTTGGCGACATAGTGCGCGCCGCCCAGAGGTATCGTCGCGCTCCAAGACAGTCCGCCGCAGGTCAGCCGGAAGCGGGTCTCGTCGAGACCGAGCACCTCGATTTCGTCGGCGCGCACGTCGGCGGCCGCCGACAGGGCGAAGGAGACGCGGTTGCCCGGGAAGCGCGATGCGATGCCGCGCACCAGCGGGTCGGCGGCGTTGTAGACCAACGTTCCGTCGGGCCGCAATCCCTCGGCCAGTTCGCCCTTGGCGCGCGCGATTTCCTCGAGGCTGCCGAAGAATTCCAGATGCACGGGCGCGACATTGATGATGATCCCGACGTCGGGCCGCGCGACGGCGCACATCTCGCGGATTTCGCCCGGGGCGCTCATCCCCATCTCGAATATGCCGATGTGGTCGTCGGGGCTGAGACCGAACAGGGCGAGGGGGAGGCCGAAGAGGTTGTTGAGGTTGCCGGCCGAGCGGTAGACGCTGAACTCCGTCCTGAGCACGTGATAGGCGAACTCCTTGGTCGTGGTCTTGCCCATGCTGCCCGTCACGGCCACCAGGCTGCCCTGCCAGCGCCGCCGGACCTCCGCGGCCAGATCCTTGAGCGCCTGATGGGTATCGCGCACCTGCAGGAGAACGCGGTCGGCGGGGAAGTCCGCCGGGGGGGCCTGCCGGTCGTCGATCACGGCGCCTGCCGCCCCGCGCTCGAGGGCGGCGGCGATGAAACCGTGGCCGTCGTGGTGCCGGCCGCGGATGGCGAAGAAGAGGTCGCCGGCGCGCAAGGTGCGGCTGTCGATGGAAACCCCGGAGAAGACGAGGGAGCGGGGCCCGCGGATCAGGGCGCCCCCGGTGCACGCTTCCACCTGGGCTGCTGTGATCTGTTGCATGATCATATCCATGAGTGTAGCCGTCGCCGGTCGTGTGCCGTTGTAGCGCAGGTCGTGAATCGTGAGATTGGTGACGAAGCTCACTTCAGTTCCGAGCTCCTTGAGTGTCGTGCAGCCGCGCGAGCGCCTCGCGGGCGACGGCGCGGTCGTCGAACGGCAGCACCTGGGTCCCCACGATCTGATAATCCTCATGACCTTTGCCCGCGATCACCACTGCGTCGCCGCGGCGGGCCATCGACACGGCCAGCGCGATGGCGCGGCGCCGGTCCGGTTCGATGCGGTAGGCCGCGCCCGCGCGGCGCAGCCCGGGCTCGATCTCCGCCAGGATCGCCAGCGGGTCCTCGCTCCTGGGGTTGTCCGAGGTGGCGATGACCTGGTCGCTGAGCCGGCCGGCGATTTCGCCCATAAGCGGGCGCTTGCGGCGGTCGCGGTCGCCGCCGCATCCGAAGACCGTGATGATGCGCCGGTGGGGCAGCTCGGCCACGGTTTCCAGCAGCTTGGCCAGGGCGTCGGGAGTGTGGGCGTAGTCGACCAGCACCGTGAAATCCTGCCCGGCGCTCACGAGCTCGAGCCTTCCGGGGATGGCGGCGACGGCCTCGATGCCGGCGCGGATCGCGGCCGTATCGATGCCGAACGAGAGCGCGACGGCGATGGCGGCGAGCACGTTGTAGATGTTGGGCGTTCCGATGAGGCGCGTGCGCAGGGCGATGTCGCCGGCGGGCGTGGCCGCGGCGATGTCGCTGCCGTCGGCGCGCTTCGCGGCCCGAAGCAGCCGCACCTCGGCCGGTTCCTCGATGCCGTAGCGCACGACCCGGCATTCCGCCTCGCCGATCAGGCGCCGGCCGTAGGGGTCGTCGGCGTTGATGGCGGCGACTTCGACGCCGTTGCGGCCGGCGGCGGTGAAGAGCAGTCGCTTGGCGGCATAGTAGGACTCCATGTCCCCGTGGAAATCCAGGTGCTCGGGGGTGAGATTGGAGAATGCGGCCGCGTGGAATTTCATGCCGAACACCCGCCGGCTCGCCAGCGCGTGGGAGGAGACCTCGAGCGCCCCGTGGGTGCACCCCTCGTCGAGCGCCGTGCGCAGGAAGCGGGCCAGCTCGCAGGCTTCCGGCGTGGTGAAGGAGCTCGGATGGAGGTTCGCGCCCGCTCTCATGCCCAGCGTGCCCGCGAGGCAGCTGCGCAGCCCGGCCTGCCGGAAGATCGAATCGATGAGCCAGGCGGTCGTGGTCTTGCCGTTGGTGCCGGTCACGGCCGCCAGTTTCATCCGGGCCGCGGGATCGCCGTAAAAGATGCGCGCCGCTTCCGCCAGGAAGCAGCGTGCGTCGGCGACCTTGAGGCACGGGATTCCTTCGGGCGCGTCCGGCTCCTGCTCGGAGGCGAGGGCGACGGCTCCGCGGGCGAGCGCGTCGCCGACGTATCGGTTGCCGTCGTCGCGCGCGCCGCGCAGGGCGACGAAAAGGAATCCCGGCGCCGCCTGCCGGGAGTCGCAGCACAGGCCGCGGATTTCGACGCGCGTATCCCCTCGTGCCGAGGTTCCCGGAATCGCGCGCATCAGATCTTCCAGAAGCATGGAAACCTCGACTCAGCGGCGCGGGGGCGCGGTAAGAACCGGTTGTCGGGCGTTGGCGCCGCCGGCAGCCGCCGGCCGCGTCGCGTCGGAGACCTCGGCAACCGGCGCACGCGCGAAGATCACGGTGCAGAAGTCGCCCTGGGCGACGAGGGCTCCGGGCGGCGGTTCCTGCCCGACGGCGCTGCCCGAGCCGCGCGTGCGCAACTCGAGTCCCAGTTCGCGGCAGCGGCGCACGACATCGCGCTTGGCCAGCCCGCGAAAGTCGGGCATTGTCAGACTGTCCGGCCCGGCCGGCATGACGATGTCCGGATCCGGCGCGGCCGCTTCGGCCGTCGGCGCAGGGAGCGGGGCGATCGGCACGGCGTTCGGGAAATAGTCCTGCGACGAAGAGGCCAGCTTGGGATTGAAGGGCGGCCGGACGACGGAGCGGTCCGGGGGGACCTTGAGATGGATCAGCGTCTGCTGGACGATCCGGGCGAAAATCGGCGCGGCGACATCGCCGCCGTAGATCTTTCCCCTGGGTTCGTCGATCTGGACCAGCACCGTGATGCGCGGTAGCGGCAGCGGAGCGAAGCCGATGAAGGAAGCCAGGTATTTGGAGTCCGAGTAGCGGCCGTCGACGATCTTCTGTGCGGTGCCGGTCTTGCCGGCGCAGCGGTAGCCCTCCATGGAGGCTTTGCGGCCCGTGCCGCGCACGACGACGCCCTCGAAGGCATCGCGCAGGGCGGCGGCGGTGGCCGGGCTGAGAATGCGGCGGGCCTCGGGCCTGGTGACGCGCAGGAGGTTTCCCTGCTCGTCGATCACGCGGTCGACCAGCGTGGGGCGCACGAGGTAGCCGCCGCTGGCGACCGCGTTGATGGCCCGCAGGATCTGCAGCGATGTCACCCCCACTTCCTGGCCGAAGGATATGGCGCCGATGGACAACCCGGACCAGTCGCGCAGGTCGCGCACCAGGCCGACGATTTCCCCGGGAAGATCGACGCCCGTTTTCGCGCCGAAGCCGAATGTGCGCAAAGCCTCGTGGAGCCGCTCGGGGCCGAGACGCAGGCCGAGCTTGGCCGCGCCCACGTTGGAGGAGTGCTCCAGCACCTGGGTGAAGGTGAGCATGCCGTAGGGCTTGTGATCGTGAAACACGTGGCGCCCGATCGCGATGCGCCCCATCTGGCAGTCGATCCACTCGTCGGGGCGCGCCAGGCCGGCCTCGAGCGCCGCGGCCGCCACGACCACCTTGAAGGTCGAGCCCGGCTCGAAAATGTCCGTCACCGCCCGGTTGCGCCACAGGGCGGGCGCCGCCTCGTTGAAGAGATTCAGGTTGAAGCCCGGGTAGTTGGCGAGCGCCAGGATGCGTCCCGTGTCGGGCTCCATGACGATGGCGGTGCCCGCAGCCGCGCGCGCCTGCTCGACTCCGGCGCGGAGCTCCCTTTCGGCGATATACTGGATCGATTTGTCGAGGCTCAAGATCAGCGAGTGGCCCTGGACGGGCGCCTGGCGGACCTCGCCGTGAAACGACCGCCCCAGTGCATCCACGTTGTAGGAGATCAGCCCGGGCGCCCCTTTGAGCTCCCGGTCGTATTGCAGTTCCAGGCCGCCGCCCGCCTCCCCTTCCAGGTTGACGAACCCCAGTACGTGGCACGCCAGCTCGCGGTTGGGATAGACGCGCATGCTGTCTTCCTGCAGGTAGGTCCCGTCGATGCCGAGCGCTGCGACCGGCTCTTCGTCCTTGGGATCGATGCGGCGCTTGACCACGAGATAGGAGCGCCGGGCGGGATCGCTCATGCGGCGGTAGAGTTTCTCGGGGTCGAGATCGAGGACGCGCGCCAGATCCCGTGCGGCCGCGGCGATGTCCTTGATTCTTCTCGGCTCGGCCGTGACGGTCTTGACCGTGATGCTGGTCGCGAGCTCGTCCATGTGGCAGTCGTAAATGATGCCGCGCGGCGCCGGCACGGGGCGCGTCACTTCCCGGCTTTCCCGGGCGAGCTTGAGGAATGTCTCATGCTTGAAGACCTGCAGCTGCACCAGGCGCGCCAGGATCAGGAGCATCCAGAGGAAAATGCCGCCTGCGATCAGAGCGACTCTCCCGGGATGGAGCAGATGGCCGCTGGGCGACATGGTCAGTTAGCCGGAATGTTTCTGCGGGGGGTGCCGCCTTTGTAAGGGATGCCGGCCATGGCCAGCGAAGTCGGAGCAACGGCTTCCAGGTCGCTGACTCCCGCCGGCAGCAGCTGGCCCGGTTGCACGGGGAACATGCCGAGCTCGTTGCGCGCGATGTGTTCGATCCGCTGCGGATGCTTCAGGGTCTCCTCCTCGAGCACCAGGGCCGCGCGCGTGCGCTCCAGTGCGGCCTCGGTCTTGCGGAGCTCCTGCGTTTCGTACCCGATCTCGGTGACGCGGAAGCGCACCCAGAGGTAAAAGAGAACCGCCCCTGCGATCGTGAGAAGCGTCAGCGTCGCCATGAGCATTTCCGCAAAGCTGCGCCCGTGGGTGCGGTGCCGGATGCAACCGTTGCGGGCTTCCATTCCACCGGCCAGGTCGATCATCGCTTCATCCTCCGTTTCATGCCGCGCCTTCGCTCCGGTTCCGGCCGGAGCCGGGAGGGTGCGGCAGAGCGGGTTGGTCGATCCAAGGGCATCTCCTCATGACGTTGTTCCGGTTTCCGGCAGGCGCTCGAGGGCGCGCAGCCGGGCGCTGCGCGCCCTCGGGTTGGCGTCGAGCTCGGAGGCCGTCGGGCGCAGGGCGCGCGGCGTCAGCAGGCGCGCCCGGGGCACGCGCGGGCACGTGCACAGCGGGCGCGGCCGCTCGCACACGCACTGCCCGCACAGCAGGCGGAACGATCTCTTGACGATGCGGTCTTCCAACGAGTGGAAGGCGACGACCACCAGGCGGCCGCCGGGCCGCAGGAAGGAAAGCGCTTCGGCGCAGAAACCGTCGAGTCCTTCGAGCTCGCGGTTGACGGCGATGCGCAGCGCCTGGAAGGTCCGGGTCGCCGGGTGGATGCGCTCCGGTCCCGGCCGGCTGCAGGCGCGCGCGACGATGTCGGCCAGCTGGGCGCAGCGCGCGATGCGGGCGCGCTGCCGTGCGCGGACGATGGCGGCGGCGATCCGGCGCGCCGCGCGCTCCTCGCCGTAGCGGCGGATGATCCCGGCCAGCTCCTCCTCGTCGAGATCGTTGACCAGGTCGGCGGCGGTAAGGCGCTGGCTGCGGTCCATGCGCATGTCGAGGGGGGCGTCGCTCTGGAAACTGAAGCCTCTCTCCCCGCTGGCCAGCTGATAGGATGAAACGCCCAGATCGGCGAGGATGCCGTCGATGGGCCCGACGGCGAGGTTGTTGAGGATGAGGGGCAGGTTGCGGAAATTGTCGTGAACCAGGCGCACCCGGCCGGAATGGCCGGCCAGTCGGCCGGCCGCGATCTCGAGCGATTCCTTGTCGCGGTCGATCCCGATCAGCAGGCCCGCGGGGCCGATGCGCTCCAGGATCGCCAGGGCGTGGCCGCCGAGGCCGATGGTGGCGTCGACGAAAACGCCGCCCGGGCGGCAGCACAGAAGGTCGAGCACTTCATCGAGCATCACGGGCGAGTGTTGCGCTTGCCTGCCTTCCATCGTGTTCGCCCTAAGAGCCGCTCGTGACATTGCGATGATGCGCCCGCTGGGGCGCCCGTTTCAGAACCCGTATTCGGCCAGCTTCTCGCGATCGGCGTCCGTCAGCGGCTGCTCCTTGAGTTCCTTGCGGAATATCTCGATGTTCCATACTTCCAGATGATCCAACCTGCCGATCACCAGGACCTCCCCGGCGATTTGCGCGTCCTCGCGCAGGAACTGGGGAATCAGGACGCGCCCCTGCGAATCCATCTGGGTGGAGACGCCGTAGTAATCCAGGTTTCTTTCAAGCTTGATCTTGGCGGGAGCCATGCGCGGCGGTTCCTTGAGCTTTTCCTCGAGCCGCTTCCACACGGCCTGGGGATAAATCTTGCCGCACCTGCCGTCCTCGCTGGTGACGTAAAAGGAAGTGTCTCCCATCTCCTCGAGCTCCCGGCGAAACTTCGCCGGGATCTTCAGCCGGAACTTCTGGTCCACTTTGGCCGGATAACTGCCCGCAAGCATCGACTTCCCGAAAAACTACAACCAAATTTCTGGAAAGATCTCGTCGACGACGTGAGAAATGAGGGTCAAAAGTGGTCCGCTAAACCACTTTAGGCCACTTTGGACCACGGGGCCTACGATATTGCCCCTTTCGGGCCGTGTCAAGAAAATCTTGAAACTTTTTGCGGTGTGTCGCTCCTGTGGCGGCTTTTTGTAACGTCTTGAAACAACAGAGGCTTATGGGAAGGCTCGCGCCGGGCCGCCCGCCGCACCGTTCAGGATCACGCTGTGGAGCGCTGGCTTCGCCCGTGCGGTCGATCCGCATCCCGCCGTGTTAGAATCGGCACGGCTTCCGGATGGGGGACCGGCCGCATGAGATTCGGGATCGTCGGGCTGCCCCGGGCGGGCAAGAGCACGCTTTTCAACATGCTCACGCATGGAAGCGCGGATCTGCGGGCATGGGGAGGGCATGACGAAGTTCATGTCGGTGTGGCCCGGGTGCCCGATCCCAGGCTGGATCGCCTCGCCGAGATCACGCGGCCGCGCAAGGTCACGCACGCAACGATGGAATATGTGGATCTTCCCGCGATCACCCGGCAGGAGGGCGCGCGCGGCGACTCGGAGCCTTGGGCGGCCGGCCTCGCCGCCTTGAAGAACGCCGAGGCTCTGGTTCATGTCGTGCGCGCCTTCGACGACGATCGCGTCCCCCACCCGGAGGGAACGGTGGATCCGGCGCGCGACATACGGCTTCTTGAACTCGAGATGGTGCTCTTGGACCTGTCCCTGGTCGAAAGGCGGCTGGAACGGCTGTCCAGGGATCTCAAGAAGATCAAGAGCGCGGAGCTCGAGCGCGAACACGAGGTGCTCGCGCGCTTCCGCGCCGTCCTGGAGCGCGAGCGGCCGCTGCGCGAGCTGGAGCTTTCCGAGGAGGAGAAGCGTCTGACGCGCGGCTTCACCTTTCTTTCCGCCAAGCCGCTGCTCGTCGTCCTCAACCTCGGCGACGACCAGGCGGCAACGATCCCGCGTGTCGTCGACGCCTACGGCCTCGAATCCTACGCAGGGTGGCGCAACACGGCGCTCGCGGCCGTCTGCGGCAAGATCGAGGCCGAGATCGCGGCGCTGCCGCCGCACGATGCCCGTGCGTTCATGGAAGACATGGGATTGCCCGAGAGCGGTCCGGCGCGCGTGATCGCGCGCTCGTACTCGCTGCTTCGTCTTGTCTCGTTTTACACCGTCAGCGAAAGCGAGGCGCGTGCATGGGCCGTGCCCGAAGGCACGCCGGCTCTCAAGGCGGCCGGCATGATCCATACGGATTTCGAGCGCGGTTTCATCAAGGCCGAGGTGGTTCGCTTCGAGGACATGCTGGCGGCGGGATCCTTCCAGGCCGCACGCAGCAAGGGGCTGCTGCGCATCGAGGGGAAGGATTATCCTATACAGGACGCCGACGTTGTGCTCTTCCGTTTCCATGTCTAGAGGTCGTGCGCTTTCCGGGTCGTCGGGTCGGCGTCGGCTTGCCCGGGTCGTCGCCGCTGCCGTGCCCGCGATCTGCCTGCTGCTCCGCTGCCAGGGTGCGGGGGCGCAATCCCCTGCAGACGGGGAGCTGCGCTCCGCGGCCGACGCCTACGGCAAGGTCATCCGCGCGATCGAGTATGCCTGCGACGAGCCGCTCGAGCGCACCCGCCTCGATCCGCTTCTGGGGATCAAACCGGGCGACGTGCTCGCGCGCGCGCCGCTCAAGGAGGCGATCCAGGCACTGTACGACACGGGCCGCTTTTCCCGGATAGCCGTCGACGCCCGGCCCGCCGGCGACGCCGTCGACATCGTCTTTCGCCTCGAGCTGAATCTGTATTTCAACCGCTTCACGGTCGCCGGAAGCAGCGATCTTGCAGGCCGGCCCGTCGCCGACCTTCTCTCGCTGCCGACCGGGCAGCGGTTCACGGCCGAGAGGCTGGAAGCGGCGCGCCGCGCGCTCCTCGACTACCTGCGCGAGCGGGGCTATCTGCGGGCCCAGGTCACGGCCGTCACCGCTGTCGAGCGGACGACGCGCCAGGTCGATGTCGCTTTCCATGTCGAGCCGGGGCCGCGCGCCGCGATCCGTTCCGTCGCGCTGTCGGGCGTGCCGGCCGAAGAGACGGCGCGCGTCATGAAACGGCTGGCGCTGCGCGCCGGCGAGCCGTACCGGCGCGAGCGCATCGTGCAGCGCATCGAAGAGGTCCGGGCCTATCTGCTCAAGCGCGGCTACCTCGGCGCCGAACCGCGGCTGCGGGAATCGTTCGACCGCGATGCCGATGCCGTCGACCTGGAGCTGGCGATTTCCGGTTTCGGCAGGGTCCGGGTGGAGGTCGAGGGTTTCGGGATTCCGCGGGACCGCCTGAGCCGCCTGCTGCCGGTGCTTTCGGGAGAGGGCGCCCTGCCGGAGCTGCTCGAGGAGGGAGCACGCAACCTGCGCGAGTACCTGGAGGAGCAGGGGTATCCCGAGGCGTATGTCCGGATCCTCGACGAGCGCGACGCCTCGGGCGCAGGCGTGGTGCGCTATCGCATCGAACCGGGCGGCAAGGTCACCGTGAGCGAAATCCGCTTCCGGGGCAACCGCGCACTCCCGGACGCGCGCCTGCTCGCCGTGATGCAGATCCGGGCGGCACGCTTTCTTCAGAGATCCTCCTACTCCATTTCCAAGCTCGATGCCGACGTGCGGGCGCTGCAGGGCCTGTATCGATCCGAGGGATTCCTCGAGGCCGAGGTGATACCTCTGCTGGAATCCGCCGACGGAGGTTCCAGGTTGCGCATGGTCTTCGACATCCGGGAGGGACCGCGGGCCTTGGTGCGCTCGCTGGCCTTCACCGGCAACCGCTCGCTGCCGGCGCCCCGGCTCGAACCGAAACTGGCGCTTCGGCCGGACGCTCCCTATTCGCCCGAACTCGCCGAGCGCAGCCGGCTGGCGATCCTGAATGCCTACCAGGACGAAGGGTTCCTGCAGGCGCGCGTTGCCTGCCGGGTCGAGGGTCCCGACGAACGGAAATCCTATGCGGTGGAATTCGCCGTCGAAGAAGGGCCGCGCTCCTATGTCGACAGGATCCTCATCCTGGGGCAGGAGCGCACACGCATGTCGGCGATCGCACGGCACGTCAAGCTGCGCGAGCTCGAGCCGCTGAGCACGGGCAGGATGCTCGAAACGGAGCGCGAGCTCTACGGCCTGGGCGTGTTCAATCTCGTGCGCGTTGCGCCGCAGAACCCCGAGAGCGCCGCCGGATATCAGAACGTGGTCGTGCGCGTGCGCGAGGGCGACCAGTACATACTGAACTACGGATTCGGCTACCAGGAAAGGGACAAGGTCCGGGGACTGCTGCAGATCAGCAACATCAATTTCCTGGGGCGCGCACGGCGCGCCGACCTGAGGTTTCGCGCGAGCGCCGTCGAGCAGTCGGCGGTGCTGAGCTTCCAGCAGGCCCGGATCTCGCTGCTGC
This sequence comes from uncultured Acidobacteriota bacterium, assembly GCA_964534795.1. Classification (GTDB taxonomy): domain Bacteria; phylum Acidobacteriota; class UBA6911; order UBA6911; family UBA6911; genus CAZHQK01. Next base: position 44,337 of record CAZHQK010000112.1, on the reverse strand, counting down.
CGGTGAATTCCTACCTCTCCGTCGCCTGGGCCCACGAAAAGCAGATCAGCTTCGATACGCTGCGGGGCTCGTCGTCCTACCAGTACAGCCGCCCGCTCAGCGGGCACAGCTGGGCCCTCGGGCGCATCAATTTCCAGAACGTGCAGGTGCGCAAACTCCAGATACCGGTCTCGCAGCTGGGACACGAGGATACTCCGAGAAACCTGACGACGGTGAGCGCGATCTACGTCAACGATTCGCGCGACAACTATTTCGACCCGGAACGAGGCTTTTCCACTTCGACCAGCGTGGGGGTGACCTCGCGCTGGCTCGGGAGCAACAATTACTTTTCGATTTACACGCAGAACAGCTATCACCGGCCGCTGCCTGCTTCCCTGGGTCTTTCGGCCGCGCTGCGCTTCGGCTACCTGCGTCCCTACGGGCGAGACACGGCCGTGCCCATCAGCGAGCGTTACTTTGCCGGCGGGCCCTCCAGCCTGCGCGGCTTCAAGACCAACGAAGCGGGCCCGCTCGATCCGCAGACGAAGCAGCCGGTGGGCGGAAACACGCTCGTGGTCGCGAACTTCGAGCTGCACGCGCCCCTGTACCGCATGCTCTACTTTTCGGGTTTCTACGACGGCGGCAACGTCTTCAAAGACCTGCGGGCGTTGCGGGGTGCCGATTTCAGTCACAGCGCGGGCGTCGGGCTGCGCATCAAGACGCCGATCGGGCCGCTGCGCTTCGAATATGCCTTCAACCTCAATCTGCCGGAATCGCTGCGGTTGCTGGGGTACCCGAGACGGCTTTTCTTCTTTACCGTGGGGACGCCGTTCTGATGACGCGCCGGATCCTCGTGCTTCTCCTGATCACGCTGTCGCACCAGGCGCCCGCCGCCGGGCAGGGCGGCGAGATCCGGCTCGACCGGCTGCTGGCCGAAGTCAACGGCCGGGTGATCACCCTGAGCGACCTCGAGCTGGCGCGGGATCTGAACGCCGTGTTGATGTTCGGGCGGGGCGGGCCGCCCTCGGGCATGCGCGCGGAACTCGAGCGGCTGATCGACCAGGAACTCCTGCGCCGCGAGCTGGAACGTTTCGGCGTGGGGGAGGAAGAAGGCGGGTATGTGCAGGCCCGCCTCGACGAGCTGCGCAAAGGTTATGCCGAGATCGGCGGCCTGCCTGCCCTATTGCGCCGCCTGGGATTGCAGGAGACCGAGCTCGTCGCCTACCTGCGCCTGCAGGCGAAGCTGCTGCGATTCATCGACCTGCGCTTCAAGCCGTTCGTCAGCGTGGGCGATGACGAGGTCGCATCCTACTACGAGCAGAGCTTTGCCCGGCGGCTGCGCGACGCGGGATTGCCGGTGCCGCCGCCCGCGGAAGCCGCGGAAAAGATCCGGAGCATCCTGATCGAGGAGAAGGTCAACGCCGCGCTCGACGAATGGCTGCGCAACGCGCGCAGCGCGTCCCGCATCGAGTATTTCCTGGACGAAGGCGGACCGGAGGCTGCGGCCGGGAGATGAAGAAACGCACCCGACTCCTGATTCTCGCCGCCGCGCTGGCGGCGCTCGCCGCCGCGGCCGGCGGTTTCGTCTACCTGAAAAGCGCCCGGTTCCATGCATGGCTGCACGACTACCTCGTCGCCAGACTCGAGCGCGCGACCGGCATGCAGGGCACGCTGGGCTCGCTGGAGTTCGATATCCGCCGGGGCGTATTCCGCATCACGGATTTCGGGCTGGCACCCCGGCCCGGCCGCCAGGGGTTCCTGCGCATGCAGATCGCGGCGATCGAAGGCGCCCTGAGCCTGCGCACCCTTTGGAAGCCCGCCGTCGACCTGAGGGAACTCACCGTCATCGGCCCGCAGATCACGCTGATTTCCGGCGAGGGAGGAGGCGGCTTCAATGCCGGCCGCTTCGAATCGATTCTGGCCGGATCTCTCAAGCTCGCGGCGCGCAAGGTCGTCCTGCGCCGGGGCTGGCTCGAGTGGAACCACAAGCGCATCCCGCTCGATCTGACCTTGCGGGACTTCGAATGCACCTTCGGCCACCGGCACGACCCCTTGAGCTATGACATCACGCTTTCCTACGAAGAGGGGCGGGTCCTGTGGGCCGGCCGGGACATCGTCTACGGGCTGTCGGCCCGCCTTCGTCTGTTCGCTTCAGGCCTGGACATCGAGTCCTTCCGCGTGAAGCGCCCGCATAGCACCGTCGAGGGCAGGGGGACGTTGCGCCACTGGGGAGCGCCGGTGTTGTCCCTCCAATACGAAGGGAGCATCGGGCAGGGAGATTTCTACCTCGCCGATCCCGCGTTCGCGCAGGTTCGCGGCACGGTTGCCGTCTCGGCCGCGATTCTCTGGGACGGCGCCGGATTCCGCATGCGCGGTTCTTTTGCCATGCCGCGCGGGGAGTATCGCCTGGTGCGATTCCGCGCCGATGCCGGGGACTTCGAGATCCGCGATCGGACGCTGAATCTGCGGAATGTGCGCGGGACTGCAGGAGGAGGCGCTTTCATGGTCTCGGGGGCGCTGCAGCTCTCGCGCGCGAATCCGGAGCCTCATCGCATGACCATCTCGGTTTTGGGAATGCCGTTGCGGGCGGGGGCGCAGGTTCTGGCGATGCCGAAGCTTGCGCTGGACAACACGGCCGATGCCGAGATCGGCGTGCGCTGGCGCGAAGGGGAGCGCGATCTCGAATTCGACGCCTCATGCCGCCTGCATGCTCCGGAAGCCGCCGGGGGGCCGGGGACGCCGCTCGCCGGGGACCTGGAATTCAGCTACCGCCGGGGCTCGTGGCGGATTCACCGGATCGCCCTGAAGTCACAGGACTCCGCCATCGAGATCCTGGAGGGCGCCGAGGGCAGGTGCGCGGCAAGACTGGATACGAGAAGGCCGGCCGAGGTCTTCCAACTGGCGCGCCGGGTCATACCCGCGCTCGACCGGGAGCTCGAGCGGCATCCCGACATCATGGATTTGTCGGGCAGCTATCACCTGCAGGGCGACCTTTTCCTGAACCTGCCCGACGAGGCCGGCTATCGGGGGCGCGTGCAGGTCGAAGGGGGGAAATGGCGCGGAATCGAGCTCGACAGTCTCGAGGCCGCGGCATCGTGGAAGGATAACACCGTCCGGTTCGATTCGCTCAGGGCGCGCCGCGGCGCGCAGGGGCTCGAGGGCGAGCTGCAGATCGATTTCCCCGCCGCCGAGGGGGAATCCGCAGCCGTGGCCGCGCGGGGCAGCCTGCAGGGGATTTCGCTGGAGCACGTGAGGAGGGCGGGACTGCCGATCCCGGCCGGGTTCGACGGGATCGTCGGCGGCAGCATCGAGTTCACGGCCGGCGCGGGAACATACGGCGGCAGGGGAAGCTTGAGGGTGGAAAAGGGCGGTTTCGAAGGCACCGCCTTCGATTCGCTGAGCGCGGATGTCGAACTTGCCGGATCGCGGCTGCAGATCCGCCGGGGCCGGATCCGGCGCGGCCCGGCCACGGTCGACGCTTCCGGGACCGTCGACATCGAGAAGCAGGAGATGGATCTGAGTGCCCGCGTGGCGGATTTCCCCCTGGGGGAACTCCCGGTGCCGGGTCTTGCAGCTGAGGCTCTGGGCGGCCGGGGCGAGGCCGACCTGCGGATCCGCGGCACGCTCGAGAATCCCTCGCTCGATGGCGCGGCGGAGCTGAAGGAATTGCGCTACGGCTCCTGGGATTTCGGCCGCGCGCGCGCAAAACTGGATCTGCGCGACGGCACGCTGCGGCTCGATCTTTCGGTCGAGTCCGAGCTGGGGCGCCTCCGCGGCCTGGCCTCCGTCGGCGTTCGGGAAGGTCATGCCCTGCACGCCCGGCTCACACTGGAAGAATGGAACCTGCAGAAAACCCTGCAGGCCGGCCTGCCGCCGCTGTTCAGCGACCTGAGCACCGCACTGCACGGTCGGGTGGATATCCAGGGGACGCTCCGGGATCTGGGCAGCCTGAGCGCCGAAGGCGAGCTGGACGGCGCGCGCTTGCGCGTGCGCGATTACGAATTGCACAACGAAGACAAGATCCGTTTCAGGATTGCGGAAAGGAAGCTGCGCCTGGAGCCCACCCGCATCGTGGGGGAAGGGAGCGGCATCACGGTATCGGGCGCGATTCCGCTCGAGCCGGCCGGAGCTCTGGATCTCGTGCTGAAGGGGAGCCTCAACATACAGTCGCTGCCGCGCCTTTTCCAGGGGGCCGCGGCGAGCGGGGCGGTGGATCTCGATGTCCGCATCGGCGGCAGCCTGCGCGATCCGGCCGTCATCGGTCACGCGCTGCTGCGCGACGTCATAATCGCCCACGAAAGCCTGCCTTTTTTGCTTTCCTCGGTGCAGGGACGGCTGACTTTTTCCAGCAATGCGGTGGTGCTGGAAAACGTGCGCGGCTCCCTCGGAGGCGGCAGCGCGGTCATCAACGGGGTCGTCGAGTTCCGCGCCGCCGAAGTGAATGCGATGAACCTGCAGTTCTCGCTGCGTCGGGCGCGACTGCCGTTCCCTCCGGGATTCCGTTCCACGGTGGATGCCGACCTGGACCTGAGAGGAGATCGGGCCGCCCAGGGACTGGCGGGCAAGGTGGTGGTGCTGCGTTCGGATTACCTGGCGGATTTCAATCTGATCGAACAGCTGGCGGTGCAGGCCCCGGCGCCGGCGGAGCCGCAGCGCACGGGCCCGCTTCTGGCGGGCACGAGCCTGAACATCTCCGTCGTCACGCAGGAAGGCCTGTACATCGACAACGAGCTGGCACGGGTGCGCGCGCGCGCCGATCTCATGTTGCGCGGGACCTTCGCCTATCCGGTCGTGACCGGAAGGGTCGAGGCGGTGGAAGGAACGATCTTCTTCCGCGGCAACCGTTTTGAAATCCTCAATGCCACGGCCGACTTCAGCGAATTGAAGCCTCTCGACCCCAACCTGGAGATTCGCGCCGAGGCGGACGTGAAGCGATACCGCCTGCGGCTGGACGTGCGCGGGAATCTGCGCGATCCCCGCTTCAGCCTTTCTTCCGACCCCCCTCTCCCGACGGTGGAGATCGTGCTTCTCCTGACCGCCGGCATATCGCGAGAGGAGACCGCGGCGCGCACGACGCTGAGCGACGAAGACCTGATGCGCCAGGGCGCCGCCAGCCTGATCTCGGCAGGGCTGACCGGCGCTCTCGACAGGAGAGTGCAGCGCATTTTCGGCCTGCACAGCTTCCGCGTGGATCCTTACTGGATCGGCCCCCAGAAGGACCCGACGGCGAGGGTGACGGTCAGCGAGAGGCTGTCGAAGGATCTCATTGTGACTTACTCGCGCAACCTTTCCACCAACGAGGAGCAGGTCGTCATCGTCGAATGGGACCTGACCCGGAATCTGACGCTGGTCGCTTCGCAGGACGAAAAAGGGGACTTCGGCGTCGATTTCCGATTCCGCAAGCGCCTGCGATGATGCGGCGCCGCCGTTCTTCGCGGCAGGCGAGGCGCGCGCGATACACGGCCCAGCCTCGGCCTTTGCCGTTGCACCCCTTCGAGGTGCCGATCATGGCTCTTGCGGAAGCGGAGCTCGAGTCGATGATGGCTCCTATCCATGCCGGTGACCGAATCGCAGCCGCTCGGAATTTGGTATTGCCTTGGCGGGCACAAAGCACATAAAATTAATGTTTCCAAATGGGAGGAAAGCCAGGTGTACGCCGTCATAATGAGCGGGGGAAAGCAGTACCGGGTCGAGCAGGGAGACGTGGTCAGGGTGGAAAAGCTCGATCTGGAATCGGGAAGCCCGGTCGAATTCAAGGATGTCTTGCTCGTCAAGACGGATGAGCGGACCTATATCGGCCGCCCGCTCGTCGAGGGCGCTCTGGTGCGCGGGGTCGTGCAGGAGAGCGGCAAGGGCGACACGGTTCTGGTTTTGAAATACAAGAGGAAGAAGCAGTATCGGAGGACCCGCGGGCATCGCCAGGCTTACTCGGATGTGATCATCGAGGAGATCCGTCCCGGTGCATAAGGCTCCCGGCGGCGTCGGGTCGGGGTCAATCGCGAGGTATCTATGGCTCACAAGAAAGGCGTCGGCAGCTCGAGAAACGGCCGCGACAGCCAGTCGAAGCGGCTCGGGGTGAAGCGTTTCGCCGGGCAGTTCGTCAGCGGCGGCACGATCCTGGTGCGGCAGCGGGGCACCCGGGTCAAGCCCGGCCTCAACGTAGGCATCGGCCGCGACGATACCCTTTTCGCCAAGGTGGCCGGGCGGGTCGCGTTCCAGGACCGCGGGCGCATGGGCCGCTTCGTGCACATCCTGGAGGAAGCACAATAGACGCTGTTACTGCCCGAATCGACGGAAAACGGGAAGGGACCCTCGAAGGGTCCCTTTTTGCTTCTTTCGCCGCCTGCGCCGGAATCGACCAGCGATGTTCATCGACCACGCCAGGATCAAAGTGAAGGCGGGAGCGGGCGGTAACGGCTGCGTGGCATTCAGGAGGGAAAAGTATGTGCCGCGCGGCGGCCCGAGCGGCGGTGACGGCGGGAAGGGAGGCGATGTATACATCGAGTGCTCCGATCGGGTGAACACGCTGCTGCATTTCCGCTACAAGCGGTTTTTCGAGGCGGGGAGGGGCGGCCACGGCGAGGGCAGCCGCCGCCACGGCCGGGATGGAGATCCGGTCATCCTGATCGTTCCGCCCGGGACGCAGGTCTTCCGGGAGCCGGGGCACGAGCTGCTCAGGGACTTCCGCAATCCCGGGGAACGCCTGCGCGTGGCGGCCGGAGGTGCGGGAGGCAGGGGGAACGCGCGCTTCGCCACGCCGACCAATCAGGCGCCCAGACGCGCCGAACCCGGCAGACCGGGCGAAGAAGTCGAGCTCACTCTGGAGCTCAAACTGATCGCGGACGTCGGGCTCATCGGCCTTCCGAACGCCGGTAAGTCGACGCTGATATCCCGCGTGAGCGCCGCCCGGCCCAAGATCGCCGACTACCCGTTCACCACGTTGACCCCGCATCTCGGGGTGGTTTCCGTATCGGACTATCGCACATTCGTACTGGCCGACATCCCGGGCCTCATCGAAGGCGCGCACGAGGGGCATGGTCTGGGCGACCGGTTTCTCAAGCACATCGAGCGTACCAGGATCCTGGTGCACATGGTCGATGTCTCCCGACCCGGAGGAAACCCGGTGGCGGACTACAAGACCGTCCAGCGGGAACTCGGCCTGTTCAACCCGGAGCTGCTCGCCAGGGACCAGGTGGTGGTGGCCTCGAAAATCGACGCCCTCGACAACGCGCGCAGCCTAGGGACGCTCAAGGCCATGTGCACGCGGCGCCGCCTGCCCTTCGTCGCGGTTTCGGCCGTGACCGGCGAGGGAATACCCGAGCTCATACGGCTGCTGGCCCGTATGCTGGGGGTCTGATGACGCCATGCGGGCGGCGGCAAGGCGATGCGTGGCGACAAGGCGCGCCGTGCGCAGCCGGTCGACGAATATGAGGACAGGCATTCTGGGAGGAAGCTTCAACCCGATCCACCTGGGGCATCTGAACATCGCCGCAAGCGCCCGGCGCACGTTCGGGCTGTTTCAGATACACTTCGTCGTTGCCACCTTCCCGCCGCACAAGCGCCTGGAGCAACTGGTGCCCTTCAGCCACCGTTACGCGATGGTGACCCTGGCGACCGTGCGCTCGGCCGGATTCGTCCCCTCGCTGCTCGAGCTCGAGCCGCCCGCCAGCGCCTTTTCCATCGACACGGTCGCGAAGTTCCTGCGGGCCGGCCGGGGAAGCCCCGGCGACCTGTACTTCATCGCAGGAACCGACTCGCTGTGCGATATCGCCGGCTGGCGGAAGAGCCGGGAGCTTCTGCTGGCCTGCAATTTCATCTTCGTCGTGCGCAAGGGAGCGGAGATCGGCGACCCGACAGCGGTCCTGCCCGCCGAGGCTCGGCCGCTGCTGCAGGATCTGCGCGCCGTCGGCCGTCGGCATCTGCGCCGTCATGTGGAAACCGTCCTGTCGCGGCGGGGAGGTTCGAAAACCCATATCTTTTTAGTGGATCTCGGCGCTCCCGACATCTCAGCGTCGCGTATCCGCGGGCTGGCTGCCGCCGGCCGGCCTTTCGGCCATCTCGTGCCCGTATCGGTCCGAACCTATATCCAAAAACTCAATCTCTATGGTGCATCATGCCGGATGCGTTGAGGATCGCCCTTCAGGCCATGGACGACAAGAAGGCCGTCGACGTCGTCGCACTCGACATTTCGGGGATCGCTTCGTTCGCAAGATACTTCCTGCTCTGCTCGGGGGATTCATCGCGGCAGATCCAGGCGATCGCCGATGAAATCGAAGCCCGGTTGAAAAAAAGCGGCGTCATCCCAAACCATATCGAGGGATACCGGAACGCCGAGTGGGTGCTGATGGATTACCTCGACCTGGTTGTCCACATTTTTTCCAAGCAGGCCCGGGCCTACTACGATCTGGAAAGGCTGTGGAGAGACGGCAAGAAGCTGGACGTCCGGAGATTGATGCGCGCCGGTGCTGCCGCAAAGAGCCCGCGCAGAGCACCGGGTAAGAAGGCTTGACGGGTCTTCCTTTCGGATCGCGACCATGCACGTCAGAATAATCTGGCCGGGCATGACCAGGAGCGCACCGATCCGATCTATGGTGGCCGACTACCGCGAGAGGGTCGCGAGGCTGACCGCCTGCAGCGTTGTCGAGCTGCCGGATCTTTCCAGGAAAAGAGGGCTGCGCGGGCCGGAGCTGAGGGCGGCGGAAGCCGGACTGATCCAGGAGTCGCTTTCGCCGGACGCCCGGCTGGCCGTGCTCGACGGCGGCGGGCGGGAACTCTCCTCGGAAGAGTTTGCCGCCTGGCTCGGGCGCGAGATGAATCGGGGAGCCCGGCAGATCGACTTCGTGATCGGCGGGCCCGAGGGCCTCGACAGCGCCCTCGTGCGGCGGGCCGACCTGAGGCTCTCGCTCGGCAGGATGACCTGGACGCACGAGATGTGCCGCGTCCTGCTGCTCGAGCAGATCTACCGGGCGCAGTGCATCCTGAAGAGGATTCCATATCACAAGTAAAGGCGCGGGAAAGGGATCGATGGACGAGGAGACGCTCAACCACTTCCGCACGAAACTTCGCGAAAAGGCGCTCAGCCTGGCCCGCACCGTCCGTCAGGACCAGGCGTTCAGCCGCGAGAAAGGCTCCGACGCCATGGACATCGCCGACCAGGCGCTGGAGTCCTACACCAAGGACTTCACCTTCAGCAAGAGTTCCGGCGACCGGCGGCTGCTGGTCCAGATCCGGGAGGCGCTGGAACGTATCGATCACGATTCCTACGGAATCTGCGCGCACTGCGAGGAACCCATCGAGCTCCGGCGGCTGGAGGCGGTTCCCTGGGCTCGATACTGCCTCAAATGCCAGTCGCTGAGCGAGAAGGGACTGCTCGAGAGCTGAGACCGCCCGGCGGGCTACAGGCGGGAGTTCGCCAACGGGTGTTTTTCCCTGCCAGGCGCGAGCTCCCCGATTCCTTCCTCAGGCGACTCGCCGATGCCTTGTTGAATCTGATCTACCCGGAAAGCTGCCTCTGCTGCCCGGCACCCGTGTCGCGCTGGCACGAGCACGGGGTCTGCGGCGGATGCTGGCGCAGGATACTGGAGATGAAAATCGGCAGGCCATGGTGCCCCTCGTGCGGGATGCCCTATGCGGCGGCGGAGGCGGGCGCGGACCATATTTGCGGCGCCTGCATGCTGCGGCCGCCCCTGTTTGCCGGCGCGCGGTCGTTCGGCGTCTATTCGGGGGAGCTGCGCAGCGTCATTCAGGCATTCAAGTTCCGGGGTCGCAAGGATCTGGCCCTCCTGCTGGCTCCGCTGATGGCGGCGGCCTATGGCGACTCCTGGGGGCCCGGCGATTTCGATCTCCTGATTCCAGTACCTTTGCACCGCAAGCGCCAGCGCGAGCGGGGCTACAATCAGTCGGGATTGCTGGGGCATCTGCTGGCCGGGCTGGTCGGGATTCCATGCAGCGAGCGCGCGCTCACCAGAGTGCGCCACACACCGCCGCAGGTCGGCTTCAGCGCCGATGAACGGGCGAAAAACCTCCGCGGTGCCTTCCGCTGCCGGCGCCCCGCACTCGTGAGCCGGCGCCGCCTGCTTCTCGTCGATGACGTGATGACGACCGGAGCGACCCTGACCGGCGCCGCTGCGGCTCTTCTCGAAGCCGGGGCTTTGCGCGTCTCGGCCCTGACTCTCGCCCGCACGGTCACAGACCGCGAGTAGCCGGGTGCGGCCGGCAGGCACGGTCCTGCACCCGGGCTCTATCTGCCCGGCGGGCGGCCGTTCATGGGGCCTGGTGGGCGCGGTTTGCGCCGGTTCTGGTCTCGACGGACGATCTCGTCGAAGCGCTTCTTCTGCTCTTCGGTGAGAATGCTGCGGATCGCCTCGTCCGTTTCGGCATGAATGGCCTGGTACTGGGGCCGGACCTGACGTTCCAGCGCCTGGTACTTGGCCCTGGTCTCGGCGAATATGCCGCGCAGCTTTTCCTTCTGGCCTTCGTCGAGGCCGAGCCCTTTGGCCAGCTCCTCGACCACGTCGCGGCGGCCGGGCGGCCGCTGAGGCCGCTGCAAGCTTTCGGATGCGGTCCGGCTCCGGTAGAGATGATAGCCGATCGCTCCGGATATTCCCCCGAGAAGGAATGTCCCCAGGAGAAGCAGCGTGGCGCTGGTTCTCGATCTCATGGTCGCCTCGATGACTTCTGCCTAGTCTCTCCTGGGCTCGAGCTGGGGCCTGGACAATTGCATCTGGTAGTCCTCTTCCGCCAGCGCTCGCATGATGCCCTCGTCCGTAATTTCCCCGGGGTCCGCAATGACCGTCAGCTGTGTCCGCTCGGCAGGGCTGAACATGCTCTCGTAGGTTTGATAGAGGTCGACCGCGGGCGGCCTCAGCTCGGTATATGCGAAAATCGAAACGAACAGCAGGGTGACGGCCGCGAGTGCGGGTATCACGTGGCGCGACAGTGCCAGGACGGCCTGCCATGAGGCGGCACCCTGCGATTCCTCGCGAATCCCCGCCAGAACTCTGGTTGCAAAGAAGGGGGAAGGCTCCAGTACGGGGAGCGCACTGCCGATCCGGTGCGCGAGGCCGGCCAACCGCCATTCGGCGGCGCACACGCTGCAATTGCGCACGTGGGATTCGAGCGCGCGGCGTTCGGCTTCGGCGAGCTCCTCAGGCAGCCGCAGCAACAGCTTTTCCATGCCTTTGCAGTCCATCGCTCAGTCCTCTTGAGGCTAACTACGCCGCCGGACCCACATTATTTCGCTTTACCCTTATCGTGTCAGCAAAAATCCTGCCTCGGGGTCGCGCATCCCGAGTTTCGGGCTTGCGGTAAAGCCTCTTTCTTGATCGACCTGCAGCCGGCCGCTCTTCAGAGAATCAGCATGCAGTCGCCGTAACTGAAGAAGCGGTAGCGCTCTTCGATCGCCCGGCGATAGGATTCGAGCATCAGCTCCCGACCGGCAAAGGCACATACGAGAATGAAAAGCGTGGAGCGCGGCAGGTGGAAATTGGTCAGCAGCGCCTCGACCATGCGAAAGGTGTGCCCCGGCCGTATGAACAGGTCGCAATAGCCGGAGACCGCGCGGCCCGGCTCCCATCCCTTATCGCCGAGGTGCTCGAGGACGCGGGTGACTGTGGAGCCGACGGCGACCAACCGCCGGCCCGAGAGCTTGTATTGCGCTATGCAGCCGGCCGCTTCGGCGCTCACCTCGAAGTACTCCGGATCCATGCGGTGGCGATCGATTTCCTCGCATCGGATCGGCTTGAAGGTGCCGTAGCCGACATGCAGCAGGATCTCGCACATCCCGACGCCCCGGCGGGCGAGCCGCTGCATGACTTCCGGGGTGAAATGCAGACCGGCCGTGGGAGCGGCGACCGATCCCGCATGCTTGGCATATATGGTCTGATATCGTTCCCGGTCCTCGCTGAAATCCGAATCCTTCGAGCGGCGGATGTACGGCGGCAGGGGCGGGCGGCCGAAATTCTCGATGCTCTTGGCCACGCGCGCCGGATCGCCGAAGCGCAAGACCCTCGAGCCGTCGGGCAGGATATCCTCCACCAGCGCTTCGAGGCCGCCCATTTCGAGGGTCATTCCCTGCCCGGCCTTTGTCCCCGGCCGGACCAGCGCGCGCCACAATCCATCCTCTATCTGTTGAAGCAAAAGGACTTCGATGCTTTCTTTCCTGCCCGGGCGCGAGGCCCGGAGGCGGGCGGGTATGACCCGGGTATTGTTGAGCACGAGGAAATCCAGTGCGCCCAGGATTTCGGGGAGTTCGTGGAAGACGCGATGCTCGATCTCTCCCGACGAGCGCCGTACGATCATCAGGCGGGACTGGTCGCGCTGCGGCGCCGGGCGCTGTGCGATGAGATGCTCGGGCAGGTCGAAGTCGAAGTCGCTCAGCTTCACGGGGGCATGCTCAGCGATGGAACGGAAATGGGCGGATCCTGACCTCGCGAGGTTTGCCCCGTTCGGAGGGTGTTTCGGCAGAGGCGCGCGCTCGCAGTTCCTCTTCGGAAGGTCGGTGCAGCTGCGCCGAGAAGTTGGCGCCGAAAAGAACGATGAGGCTTGTGGTGTATACCCAGACGAGCAAGGCGATGAAGGTTCCGGCCTTGCCGTAGACTTTGGCGGAGTCGAATACGGGAAGGACACGGACGAAGATGCCGCTTGCGATTTCCCACATGACGGCGGCCACCACGGCGCCGGAAATGGCTTCCTGCCACAGAACCTTGCGGTCGGGCATGAGCTTGTAAACGCAGAAGAAGACCACGACGGCGATGGCGAGGCCGCTTGCGAGCAGGATCCCCGACCAGAGCCCGGCGATGAGCTGATCCTGAGCGAACGCGGGTTCCTTGTCGGTGGCACGCCAGCGCAGAGCGCTGACGACCCAGGTGATGCCGGCCGAGGTCAGCAGCAGCATACCCCCCAGCAACATCAGCGTAATGCTGCGCAGGCGGCTCTCCCAGAAACTTCTGCGCGTGCGCACGCGCCAGGCGCGGTTGAGGGCGTTTTCGAGCGAGGAGAAAATCCACGTCGACAGCCAGAGGACCGCAAAGGCGCAGGAGAGCAGCAGTGCGGGAGACGGATTGGTGACTTCTCTCAGGTCCGATTCCAGAAAGCGCCGGGAGCCCGGAAAGAGCGCGGCGATCGTCGTCACCACCAGGTCATGGAGATCCACCCATCCCAGGAAGGCATCCACGATCGCTATCAGGACGAGGATGGCGGGGAACAGTGCAATGAGGCTGAAATACGAGATCGATCCGGCGTCTCTCGGCGTCTCGGGCGTCATCATGGCCCTGGCGGCGCGCGCGAGAGCCAGTCCGATTCTCTTGGGTGCGAAGACACTTTCCCTCATGGCGTTCCTGCCGGTGCTCCTCCGACCGAGGTGTCTTTCCCTGTTTCTGCCCGCATGATGCGGGATCTCTCCTGCATGCCGCCCGTTCTGAAGGGAATCCAGCCCGGGGACAGTCTAGCGGTTTTCGGCCGGGCTGTAAACACCCGGCCGAACGCCACATGCCTCATCGGGCGCCGGGCCCGGCGGTTCGGCCGGCATTGACAAGGGCGCGCCATGACCGTAGTCTTAACGGGTTGCGCCAGGCATCCCGAAAGCCGCGACCCCCGCCCCGTTCGGACTGCCCGCCGCGGCAACATCATGGAATTCGGACACTGACGGAATCGCACTTATGCAGGACTACATACGCAAGATACTCATCGAACTCGGGGAGGACCCCGAACGTGACGGTCTGAAGGACACCCCGGCCCGGGTCGAGCAGGCGTTGCGGTTTCTCACCAGCGGGTACCGATACGACGTCGACGACGTCGTGAACAACGCCCTCTTCGAAGTCAAGTACGACGAGATGGTCATCGTGGCCGACATCGACTTCTTCAGCCTGTGCGAGCATCACCTGCTCCCTTTCTTCGGGAAGTGCCATGTGGCCTACATTCCGCAGAAGAAGGTCATCGGATTGAGCAAGATAGCGCGCCTGGTCGAGATGTTCAGCCGCAGGCTGCAGGTTCAGGAGCGCCTCACGACTCAGATCGCCGAAACCATTTACAGGACCATACAGCCCCAGGGGGTCGGCGTGGTGACCGAGGCGCAGCACATGTGCATGATCATGCGCGGCGTGGAAAAGCAGAATTCCCGGGCCGTCACCAGCTCCATGCTCGGCAGCTTCCGACGCCAGGAGACGCGCATGGAGTTTCTGGATCTGATTCTCAAGGGCAGAAACCGATAGCAGGCGGCGCGGCCCGAGCTCGGGCGCGCATGCATCTCCGGGCACACGGCCGGCGTGATCGCGCACCACGGCGTGAGCGCGGCGCTCGCCGGCCGACGGCCGGCGGCACGTGCCTCATTCTCGCGTGCGCGGCTGCTTTTTTTCTTGACGGCCGCAAACATTCGTACTGATGTTTCAGCACTATGAAAACCGCAGGAGCGATGCCGACCCGGCAGGAACTGGAGATCCTGAAGATCGTGTGGCGCCTGGGGCAGGCCACGGTGCGCGACGTGTACGAGGCGCTGCGGCGCCGCCGTGCGCTCGCCTACACCACGGTCATGACCACGATGAACATCATGGAGGCCAAAGGCTATCTGGCGCGCCGCCTGCGCGGGCGCGCCTACGTCTACCGGGCGGCCGCCGGGCGCCGGGCGATGGTGCGGCGCATGGTGCGCGATTTCATCCGGCGCGTCTTCGACGGCTCGGCCGAGCCGCTGCTCGCCCACCTGGTGGAAGAGGGGCAGGTCTCTCCCCAGCAATGGCAGCGGATCGCGCGCATGATCCGGGAGCGGTGACCGGGACGTTCGCGAGGTTCCGCCGCGGCGGCGGTGGAAGGAGGGGCCATGGCGTTTCCCCTGCACCGGGGGAATCTGGTGGCGGCCTGCCTGCAGATTGCCGTGCCGGCGGCAGCCGGCAGCCTGCTCGCCGTCATCCGCCCGGCCGGTGTCCGAGGCATCCCCTAACCGGGAATGACCCTCACCCGGACCTTGCGCGTGCGCGGACCGTCGAACTCGGCGAGAAAAATGCCCTGCCAGGTCCCGAGCCCGAGCCTGCCGTTTTCGACCGGCACGAAGTGACCCTGCCCGAGCAGGCTCGACTTGATATGGGCGGCCGCGTTGCCCTCCGTGTGCTCGTATGCGTCCTGCCAGGGCACGATCTTGTCGAGCTCCCGCAGAAGGTCGGATCGGACCGTCGGATCGGCGTTCTCATTGATGGTCAGCCCGGCCGTCGTATGCGGGACGAAGATGTAACAGAGCCCGTCGCCGGTTTTGCTTTGAGCGACGACCCGCTCGACCTGCGACGTGATGTCCACCAGGCATGCGTGTGACGGTGTGCGCACCTCGAATTGCTCCCACATGTGTGTCCGACCTCCGCCATCGTTTCGGAAACCGCACAGTTGATCGGATACCGGTTACTTCCGGTCGCGCTATCCTCAGTTGTCACGAGGGGCCGAGGGACAAAGGGGCCGGGATTGCCATCGCGCAGGTTGTCCCCGTGGAGCATCTAGTGTCCATTCCTGCCGGCCCTTTGCCCTTCGGTCCCTGAGTCGGCGAGCGAAGCCGGCCGGGATCATCGTGGCGCCGCGCCGACCGTCCGGCACCCGCGCGGCCGCGGCTTTTTCGCCGCCGCCCGCGGCCCCATTGTACTCCAGCCCGGGGATGCGGGCGCTTTCCGCCGATTTATGACTTTCGCGACCGGGCCTGCCCGTGGATAATGGGGGACACGCGGGGCGCCTGCGGGCACTCCCGATGCCGTCGAAGAGTTCTTTCCACCATCGAGGAGTCGTTATGGCCGAAGCGAAACAGACGGGATCTTCTCCGAAATACAAGCCGTACGTACCTGCGGAAACCGAGCTGAAGGAATTCACCGCGCGAGCCCTGGTCATCGGTCTGGTCATGTGCGTCGTGCTCGGCGCCGCCAATGCGTATCTGGGCCTGAAGGCGGGGATGACCATCGCCGCCACCTATCCCGCCGCCGTGATCGGGATGGCGTTGCTGCGCATCATGAAAGGAAACATTCTGGAAGAGAACTTCGCCCGAACGGTCGGCTCCATCGGCGAGTCGGTGGCTGCCGGGGCGATCTTCACCCTGCCCGCCTTTTTCATTGCGGGGATCTGGCCCGATTTCGCCACCCGGGGACATTATCTGCAGTCGGCCGCCATCATGTTCGTCGGCGGCGTGCTCGGCATCATGTTCGTGGCGCTGCTGCGCCGCGTCATGGTCGAGGACCCCGAGCTTCCCTTCCCGGAGTCGGTGGCGGCTGCGGAAATTCATAAGGCGGGGCGTGCCGGGGGCACCGGCGCCAGGTTCCTCTTCTCCGCCATGGGTGCGGGCGCGGTGATCCAGGCGCTGGCGCAGCTGCAGTTGTTCGCCGCGCGCTGGGAAAAGTTCGTGCCGTTTTCCCGGGCCACCATCGATTTGCGCGCCACGGGGAGCGTCACGGCCAGGAGCGGGCTGGTGCTCAGTTCGCCGGGAGTCAGTCCGGCATACATCGGGGTCGGTTACATCATCGGTCCCAAGCTGGCCTCGCTGAATTTCAGCGGCGGCCTGCTGGCCTGGGGATTGTTCGTGCCCATCCTGACCTACTTCATCGGGCCGAGCCTGGTGCCGGAAGGTTCCGCCGGCGACCATGGGACATGGATGGCCATGGCCAACAACGTCTGGCGCTACATCGTGCGTCCCATCGCGATCGGCGGCATGCTGGTGAGCGCCGCCTTCACGCTGTTCCGCATGAGGAAGAACCTGGCGATCGGCATGCGCCGTTCGATCGCCGACCTGAAGAAGGCGGCGGCGGGCGAGCAGGTGGCGGTGCGCACCGACCTGGACCTGAGCCTCAAGACCGTGATGATCGGGGTGCTGCTGGCCGCCGTGGCCACGTTTTTCATCTATAACTATTTCGCGCAGAATGTGGGCGCAGCCCTGGTGGCCACGGCCGTCATGGTCGTCGCGGGCTTCTTCTTCGCCGCGGTCTCCGGCTACCTCGTCGGCATCATCGGCTCGAGCAACAACCCGATCAGCGGGCTGACCCTCTCGACGCTGCTGGTGGCGGCGATCCTCATGGTCGCGCTCGGGATGAAGGGGGTCCCCGGCATTGCGGCCGTTCTCGGGGTCGCGGCCGTGGTGTGCGTCTCGTCTGCGGTCGCCGGGGAGATGCTGCAGGACCTCAAGGCCGGTCACATCCTGGGAGGCACGCCCTGGAAGATGCAGATCGGAGATCTGGTGGGCGTCGGACTGGCGTCGCTCGTGATGTTCCTGCCCCTGGTCATCCTGCACCAGGGCGACATCAACCTCGGCGGCGGCGGACTGGGCGGGCGCAATCTTTCCGCGCCCCAGGCCAGCCTGATGGCGCTGCTCTCCCAGGGTATCGTTCAGGGCCAGATGGCATGGCCGCTGATCATCGTCGGCATGTTCATGGGGGCCTGCTTCATCCTGATGCAGGTGCGCAGCCCCATGCTGGTGAGCGTCGGCATGTACCTGCCCCTGGAAACCACGTTCGCCATTTTCGTGGGGGGCATTTTCAAGGGTCTGGTGGAAATGGTGAGCGCCGGCCGCAAGCACAACGAAGCCCAGAAGGCACGGGTCGAGAACACCGGCGTGCTGCTTGCGAGCGGGCTGATCGCCGGCGAGGCTCTGACCGGGCTGGTTTTCGCGGCCCTGGCCTTCTTCGAGATCCGCTGGTTCCACTTCTTCGAGGAGCCCGGCTTTCTCATCAGTCTGATCGTGCTGGCGGTCATCGCCTGGATCCTCATCCGCATACCGGTCAAGCACGCCGGTCTGCCCGATGAGCCGGCGCCGCCGAGCGCCGTCTTCTAGTCCGTGAACGTACGAGATCGCCGAGGCGGGCGGCCGCGCGGCCCTGGCCGGCGGCCGGCCGCCTCCGAGGAGGAAAAGATGTCCGATGCAATCGAAGGGTTGAAACCGCAACCGGTGTGGAAATACTTCGCCGAGATTTCCCGCATCCCCCGCTGCTCGGGGAACGAAGCCGCCGCCTCCCGCTACGTCCTGGGCGTGGCCAGGCGGCTCGGCCTGGAGGCCCGGGCCGATGACGTGGGGAACGTGGTGGCCGCCAAGCCCGCCTCGCCCGGCCGCGACCATGTGCGCGGCGTCGTACTGCAGGGCCATCTCGACATGGTGTGCGAGAAGAACAAGGACAAGGTCCACGATTTCTCGAAGGACCCGATCGCGATCGTGCGCCGAGGCGATGTGCTCATGGCCGACGGCACCACTCTGGGAGCCGACAACGGCATCGGTGTCGCCATGTGCCTGGCGATCATGGAAGACCGGTCGTTGACCCACGGCCCACTGGAATTCCTGTTCACCGTGGACGAAGAGAGGGGCTTGACGGGCGCCAAGAGCCTGCGCGGCGATTTCCTGCGGGGCCGCACGCTCCTGAATCTCGATTCCGAGGAGGAAGGGGCTCTCTATGTGGGGTGCGCCGGCGGCCGCGATACCCTGGGCAGCTGGAAGGTGGAATTCGATCCCGCGCCCGCAGGCACGGCGGCCGGCCTGCTGCGCGTCACCGGGCTGCGCGGCGGCCACTCGGGGCTGGAGATCGACAAGGGCAGGGGCAACGCGATCAAAATCATCAACCGCGTCCTGACGGCGCTCTCTCCGCTCGGTATCAGGATCGCGAGCCTCGACGGCGGGAACAAGCGCAATGCGATACCGCGCGAGGCCGAGGCCAGGTTCTTCCTCGCGCCCAAGGCCTGGGATCAGGCGCGCGCCATTGTCGCGCGCTGCAACGACACCATCCGGGCCGAACTTGCTTCCGTGGATCCCGGGCTGGAGATATCGGTCGAAGAGCTCAAAGGCGTCCGGCGGGGCAAGGTGTTCCGGGCGGCCGCCCAGAAAAGGATACTCAAGACCCTCGCGGCGCTGCCGCACGGCGTGATTCGGATGAGCCCCGACATACCCGGTCTGGTGCAGACTTCGACCAATCTCGCCATGATCACCACCGGCAGGAAGGCGGTCAGCGTGGCCACCAGCCAGCGCAGCTCCGTCGCCTCGGAGATCGAGGAGATTTGCCAGTCGGTGGCCAGCGTTTTCGAGCTGGGCGGAGCCGAGGTCGAATCACCCGAGGGCTATCCCGGCTGGAAGCCGAATCTGGAATCCGAGATCCTCAGGATCGCCAAGGAAACCTACAAGTCGCTTTACGGCAAGGAACCCGAGGTGAAGGCGGTTCATGCCGGGCTGGAGTGCGGCATCATCGGCGAGAAGTTCCCCGGCATGGACATGGTGTCGATGGGGCCGACCTACGAGGGCGTGCACTCGCCGGAGGAAAAGATCCATATCGACAGCGTGGAGAGATTCTGGGATTACCTGCTTGCGCTCCTGCGCAACATCGGCTGATGGCGGCGAGATCGCCCCGGAGCGCGCAGAGCCGCAAACGCCGGGGCCCGGAACCGAGATTGCCGTCGCGCGCGAGTGGGAGCGGATCGACGCATCGCTCCTCGGCGGGCTGATCATGGTGGTCGGCGGCGCCGATGCGGGCAAGACGACATTCGCCCGCTGGCTTTACCGCCGATCGGCCGAAGCTTCACCGGGGCCGGCGGCTTTTTTGGACGGCGATCCCGGCCAGGGGGTTTTCGGCCCGCCCGCAACCGTGACGCTGGCCGCGGCCGTGCCGGGCGACGGCCGTTTCCCGCCCGGCGGGCCGTGGCGGCGCATGTTCGTCGGGGCGGTGACGCCGCGCGGCCATATGCTGCGCCACTTGGTGGCGGTCGCCCGCCTGGTTGAGGCCGCGCGCCGTGATGCCCTCGCACCCGTCATCTATGATACCAGCGGGCTCGTGGATCCGCGGGCGGGCGGCCTGGCGCTGAAGCTGGCCAAGATCGACCTCCTGCAGCCCGATCTTGTCGTGGCGATCCGCCGCGACGGGGAACTGGAGCCGCTGCTCAGGGTGCTGCGTCGGCGAAGGCGTCCGCGGCTGATCGAGCTGCCGTGCTCGCCCTGCGTGCGGCGGCGCGACCCCGTAGCCCGCAGGCAATACCGCAACGAGAGTTTCGCCCGGTATTTTTCAGGCGCCCGGGCCGTCGAACTCGACGCCGCTCGACTTTCCCTGGTGCCGCGCCATGCGCCGCGCTTCAACCAGCTCGTCGCCCTGGAGGACATGCAGGGTTTCACCCTGGCCCTGGGCATTGTCGTGGCCATGCGTCCGCTGCTGCGCCTGCTGACTCCTCTGCAGGCTGCGGGCGAAGTCGACAACCTGCGCCTCGGCGACCTGGTGCTGGATCCCGAGACTTTCGCTCACCGCAGGATCCTGCGCTCGGAGCCGTAGTCGGCCACGCTGCGGCGCGCGCTGATGAAGCGATCCAGGTATGTCTTGAGGGCTTCCCTGGCGACGCCCTTGAGCTTGCCCGGATCAGCCGAGCCTATCCCTCCCACGGACCAGGTCTCGGTCACGAGAGCAATCCCGGGATCGCGCACCAGCACGACTTCCTGACGGAGGGCGACGCTCACGGAATAGGCGATGCAAGAGCCGCGCCGCAGCGTGCTCAGCCGGATGTACAGGACGACCTTTTCCGGCGAGAGGTCGAATTCGTTTTTGGTGTGCAGCGCCATGCCGGCCCGTTTCAATTGCTCTTCGGCCTCAGCGCGCAACTGCGCTTCATCGAGACCCTGCGAGCGCGCGTCGGGATCCAGCTTTTCGATCGCCACGTACAGGCTCTCGAGCGAGCGCAGCGTGGCGCGGTTGATCTCCAGGTCCTGCGCGGCGCACGGCTGCGGGAGCAGCCAGATAATGGCGGCGGGGGCCCATGCCGGAATGCTCGTTTTCATTGGATTGCCTTTCATTACAGGAATACCGTGCCCTTGCTTCGATCGGTGCCTTCCGAGCTTACCGGGCCCGGCCCGGGTTGTCAAAACGATCGGCCGCGGAAGTCTTGTCGGGCCCGCGGCTCGAAGGCATAATTAAGGGTTCTTGGAGGAGAGGGTTCGTGCCCCTGTTCGAGTTTGCATGCAACAAGTGCGGTCACCGGTTCGAAGCGCTGGTATACCGTTCCGACAGTCCTTCCTGTCCGAAGTGCGGGAGCACGGATCTCGAGCGCGAGGTTTCCTCCTTTGCCGTTTCCCGCCAAGGCAGCTCGGGCTCCCGGCGCGGTTCCACGGCGTCCTCCTGCGGGGCGGGTGCCGGCGGCGGCTGACGGATATGATCCTTGGCCGTGCGCCGGGGAAGGTGCGGTCAAGCCGGGCTACCTCGTTCGGGCAGCGGCGCGCACGCGTGCGATCGTCTCAGCCAGCGTGTCGCGCAGCCGGCCGATGGTTTCCATGACTCGGTAGCCGGGGGGCCTGCCCGGCCGGAGCCTGTCCAGGTACAGGCAGCCGACCACCATCTGATCCACCACGATCGGGTACAGGGCGAAGCATTTGACTCCCATGGTCTGAAGCGGCTTGGACTGCTGATAGGGATTCGGCCGGGTATTGTCGACGACCAGGTCCTTCTTTCGCGACAGAGCTACGGCAAAGAGATCGGTCGGATCGGCCGCCGGGATGCGAAGCATGTCGATCATGTCGTCGATGTCCGGGCCGAGGCCGAGCCTGCCGCGGATCATGGAGCGGTCGGGCGTCGCCAGGCCGAGTATCACGCGGTCGAAGCCGGCGCCTCTCTGGCAGGCTTCCAGAACCATCATCACGACGTCGTTGAGCTGCAGTCCCGCCTCGGGCGATGCCGCTTGCCTGATCTCTTCGACCAGGCGGTCGAGAAGATCCTCTTCCGCGACAGGGGGTACCGCCGCCTGAGCGCACGGGGCGGGCGCGCCTTCGTTCCCGTGACGGGCTGCCCGGGCTGCGGCTCCGGCCTCTTGCGCGAACGGACCCGTGCCCGCCAGGCGGTGCAGGTGCAGGTGGTTCAGGGGCATGCCCGCCGAAGTGAACATCTCCTTGGTTTCCGTGATCGCCGAGGACATGACCTCCTGCAGGCGCCTGGACGGCAGCCGTCCGCTCAGACCGTACTTTTCGACCAGCGCGGCGACGGCCTCGCGGTTGTCGGGCCTTCCCGAGCTGTATACCGCATGCGTCAGGTCGCGGCTGAACGCGACCACAGCTCTGAGCTGGTCCTGCGGCCTCGCCGGAAGAACTGATGCCGCCTCGTAATGGTCTGCCGCGTGGGCCATGGACTCGGGGAAGTTCCAGCTCGCCGCCATGGCCCTTCCGAGGTCTTCGAAACGGAAGCCCATCACCTTGAGGCATGCCGCTTCCGTCGTCATGCCGCCCGCGAGGGCTTCCGTCAGGATCGCATTGTACCGGTCGGGAAAGTGGTGGGCTACGAGCACCTCGCCGAGGTTGCAGAACATCCCGCAAAGGTAGGCCTCCTCGACATCCGGCAGCTCGAGCCTGCGCGCGATCTCGCGGCAATGGTTGGCCGTCAGAAGCGCGAGCAGCAGGAGCTTTCTGAGCGGCACGGAGCGTTTCTGGTATTTCTCCAGGAACATCATCGTGCCCACGAGGCTGCGCAGGGCTTCCACGCCGATGAGGGTGACGGCCCGCGCCACGCTGCAGACGCGGGTGTTGGAGCGGTTGTATTGGGCGGAATTTGCCCGGCGCAGCACGGCCAGCGTCAGGCTGTAGTCCTGCAGGATGGTGTTGGTGATGGTCCGGATGGAGGTCTCGTCGTCCCCCACCAGGCCCATGACCTTGCAGACATTGTGGGAAAAGGCGGGAACGTCTTTTTCCTGATAGATCTGCTCGAGGCAGGCGCGCAGCCTGTCTTCGCGTTCGCCTGCCGGCATGCGCGCCTCGGCCGGCGGCTCGTCCTGCCTGCTCGTGCCATCGGCCTGCTCCTCGGCGACTGCCGCGCCGGTCGCTGCGGGATTCGATGCTTCTCCCTGCGCGTTCCCGCCGGGTGCCGTGTGGGCTCTTTCCGGGGCGTCATCGATCGCCTGCACATTCCTTCTCTTCGACAAACCCGGCGGCAATCTGCAGGAAGAAAGCCGGCACGGGCAAGGCGCCCGGGCCGCTCCGTTCAACGGCTGAATGGCCGGGAGGCCGTTCTTCGGGGCCTGCAGCAATCGGCTTTCAGCGCTCGGATTCGAGGGATCGGCGTATCCTTGGGTCCGGTCCCTCTGCGGGCGCCGATGCCCGATGGGCATGTTTGCCTCGGGCTCGGGTTACAATGCGCTCTCGACAGGGGGATACTATGATCCGACCATGGTTGCTTGTGTCCTTTCTTTTCGTGCTGCCGGCTGCGGATGCCCGGGGGCAGGCGCAAACGCTGAAGGTCGAAGGTCTGGGCCGGCCCGTGGAGATCATCCGCGATCGCTGGGGAATCTGTCACATCTACGCCGAGAACGAGAGCGATCTGTTCTTCGCCCAGGGTTACAACGCGGCGCGGGATCGGTTGTTCCAGCTCGAAATGTGGCGCCGCCAGGCGACCGGCACCTGCGCCGAGTTGCTGGGCAGGCGGGAACTCGCGCGCGACATCGGCGCGCGGCTCCTCAAGTTCCGCGGCGACATGCGCCGGGAGCTCGGCCATTACCATCCGCGCGGCGAGCAGATCGTCGGCGCTTTCGTCAGGGGGATCAACGCCTACATCGAGGCCGCCGGGCGCAATCCGGAGCTGCTGCCGCTGGAGTTTCGCCTGCTGGGAATCAGGCCCGGCAGGTGGACGCCCGAGGTGGTGGTATCCCGGCATGCCGGATTGCTCGGCAACCTTACGCAGGAACTCAGTTACGGCAGGGCCGTGGCCCTGCTCGGGCCGGAGAGGGTGCGCGAGCTTTCCTGGTTCCGCCCGGGTTCGCCGCCGCTCGCGCTCGATCCGGCGATCGATGGATCGCTGCTGTCGGAGGCGGTTCTCGATCTTTACAACGCCTTTCGCTCCCCCCTGCGCTTCCAGCCGGAGGATGTCGCGCCCCCGTACCGTGCCGCCCGGGCCTCCTACGAAGCGCTCGAAGGCGCACTGCATGCCGCAGAGGAAGAGGATTGGTGGAATCCGCCCGCGGGCAGCAACAACTGGGTCGTCGGCGGCCGGCGGACGCTCACGGGGCTGCCGATACTGGCCAATGACCCGCACCGGGCGCAGCAGATCCCTTCGCTCCGCTATTGGGTCCACCTTTCGGCGCCTGGGTGGAACGTAATCGGGGGCGGGGAACCGGCGCTCCCCGGCGTCTCCATAGGCCACAACGAGCACGGAGCCTGGGGGCTGACCGTCTTCGGCCAGGACAGCGAGGACCTATATGTCTACGAGACGGATCCGGCCAATCCTCTGCGCTATCGATACCGCGGCGACTGGGAGGAAATGAAGACCGTGCGCGAGTCGATCCCCGTGAAAGGCGAAGCCCCGGTCGAAGTCGTGCTGAAGTACACGCGTCACGGCCCGGTGCTGCACGAAGACGGCGCGCGCCGCAAGGCTTACGCGCTCCGGGCCGCCTGGCTGGAAGCAGGGTGCGCGCCCTACCTGGCGAGCCTGCGCATGGATCAGGCACGGACCTGGGAGGAATTCCGCGAGGCCTGCAGTTACAGCCGGATACCTGCGGAAAACATGGTCTGGGCCGACAGGAAGGGAAACATAGGCTACCAAGCCGTGGGTATTTCGCCCATCCGTCCGGGCTGGAGCGGCCTGGTTCCGGTCCCGGGCGACGGCCGCTACGAATGGGACGGCTATCTTCCCATCCTTGCCCTGCCGAGCATGTACAATCCTCCCGAGGGCTACATACGTACGGCCAACAACTACATGGTGCCGGACGGCTACCCGCACGTCGAGGCTCTCCATTACAGCTGGGGCGACGAGATGCGCGCCGCGCGCATCGACGAGGTACTCGCGTCGGGGCGCAGGTTCACGGTCGCCGACATGATGAGGCTGCAGCAGGACGAGCTTTCCATCCCGGCACGCAATTTGATTGCTTTCCTCAAAGACCTGCCGCTTGCCGATGCGGCGGCCGCGAGGGTGCGCGACCTGTTGCTCGCCTGGGACTGCGTGCTGGACAAGGACTCCGTGGCGGCCGCGATCTACGTTTCCTGGGAGCGGCGCCTGCAAAACCGCGTCCGCGACCTGATGGTACCGGAAGCTGCACGGAAGTTGCTGGGCGGCATCAACCTGAAGCGCATGCTCGACTGGATCGCCGCGCCGGACGGCCGCTGGGGTGCCGACCCCACGGCCGCCAGAGACGCTCTCCTTGCCCGCACTCTCGAGGAAGCGGTCGCGGACCTGGCGCAGCGCCTGGGCGGAGACCAGAGCCGCTGGCAGTATGGGCAGGCGAAGTTCAAGCACGTGCTGATCCGCCACCCGCTGAGCGCGGCGGTGAGCGTCGATCTTCGCGGGAGGCTGGACGTGGGCCCGCTGCCGCGCGGCGGCAGCGCATCGACCGTCAATGCCACCGGCGGCGGCGACAACCAGACCTCCGGTGCCTCGTTCCGCATCATTGCGGATCTCGAAAATTGGGATAATTGCGTGGGAACCAACAATCCGGGCCAGTCCGGAGATCCCGCCAGTCCCCATTACCGTGATCTTTTCGAGATGTGGGCCGCGGGAAAATACTTTCCGGTCTTTTTCAGCCGCGCAAAGATCGAGTCGGTGGCCGAAGAGCGGCTGCTGCTCGAGCCCCGATGAAACGGCAGAGGCATGTCGCGTCGAGGACTCGGGCTGTGTTGCGGTCCGGCGGGTACGTTCCGGGCGCCTGCAGGTCCCGCGCGTCGCGCGGTCCGCAGCGGCGCGGCCGACCTACCATCCGGCCCCGGCAGGGGCCCTGAGCTGGTAGCCGGGGGTGAGCCGAAGGCGAACCCCCGGAAAGGAGCGTATCGATCAGTCGAGCCCCGGAGGGCCGACAGACCGACGTTTCTGATTTATCCCTCTGCCGGCCCTTCGGGGCTTGTCGCATGCCGTCGCTTTTCTCCAGGTTCGCTCTCCGCTCACCTGGAGCTACCAGCTTCCGTCCCTCCGGGACGGATACGGCCCCGGCAGGGGCCCCGAGCCGGCAGCCGGGGGTGAGCCGCAGGCGAACCCCCGGAAAGGAGCGTATCGATCAACAGAGCCCCGGAGGGCCGACAGACCTTTGTGCCTGCACTCAGGCTCTCCTGAGTCTGAATCGCAATGCCGGTGACAGGCGCTATTTAGCCTGAGGCGATCTAAATGGTATGATTGAGCGTCAATGCTCCGTTTCCCATAGAAGGAGGTCGAACGCCATGCGTCACCTAAGCACGCTGGTTGTCGTTCTTTCTCTCGTCGCGCTCGCCGGATGCGGCAAGCCGGCCGGTGAGCCGGCTGCGCAGCCGCAGGGCACCTCTCCCGATCAGGCGACCGCACAGCAGCCGGCCGAACCCGCCGTGCAGCCTGCGGAACCGGCGCCGGCACCTGCTGCGCAGGTAGAGCCGCCCGCTCCGCAGGCCCAGCAGCCCGCGGCTGCGAGCCGGCCTGCCGGTGCACCCAAGGCGGCCGCTCCTGCGGCCGCGCAGCCGTCCACTCGCCCGTCGGGCGCCACGGCGGCACTCCCTGATCAGCCGGCCGCGCCCGCTGCGCTGGCGCCGGCGGCGCCGGCAAAGCCCAAGCCGATAGTGGTGGCTTCCGGAACCAAGTTGCCGGTGCGGCTCGCGCAGGCCCTCAACTCGGGCAAGAACAACGCGGGTGATAAGTTCGAGGCGGTGCTCGATCAGGATCTCGCTGTGGAAGGCGTGACCGTCGCGCCGCGCGGCAGCGTGCTGGTGGGCAAGCTCGTCAGCGTCGAGGGATCGGGACGCGTCGAGGGCCTTGCCAGGATGTCCCTCACACTGACCGAGATCCGCATCGGCGGGGAGTCCCATCCGATCGACACCGATACCCTTTCCTTCCAGGCCGAAAGCACCGTGAAGCAGGATGCCACCAAGATCGGTGTCGGGGCGGGCATCGGTGCCGCCATCGGCGCCATCGCCGGGGGAGGCAAGGGGGCTGCGATCGGCGCGGCCACCGGCGGTGGTGCCGGAACTGCGGTGGTTCTTGCCACCAAGGGCAAGGAAGTGGCCTTCGAACCGGAGCAGAAGCTCACCTTCACCCTGAAGCAGGACCTCACGGTCACCATCAAGTAGCTGCGCACGAGGCTGGAAATCAACGCGGCTCCAGTGTGGATCAGGATGGCCCCAAGGGCCTTCCTTTGCCTGCGAGTTTTGCCTCCTTCGCGATCCATTGGATTATGTGTACGCATGAACCACACCGGGGTGGGCTGTCATGCCCATCCCGGTGACTCGTGGAATCGAGTGGCCGGCTGCTTCAGAAGGTGAAACGTACGCCGAGCTGCAGCGCGCGCGGTAAACCCGTTCCGGTCGGAATGGATGGCCGGATGGCACCCATGCTTGCGAAGCCGCTGGCGCGATCGATTCCGGCTAGCGCGCGGGCTCCTGCCGAAGTGAGCAGCCTGCCATCTCCCCCCAGGGTGAATCCCGACGGCTTTCCAGCGGAGTCGGAGCTGACCACCGTGAGAGTTCCGTTGAAGGGGCTAGAGGGCAGGCCGCCCGAGCCTACCAGGTTCGAGACGTTGAAAAGATTGAACACCTGTGCCGTCAGCTCGAGGTTGAAGTTCTCCTTGAACTTGAAGACCTTGGTTATTTGCAGGTCCTGGGACATGAAAGAATCGCCGAAGGTCACAAAATCCGGAACTTCGAGCAGGAACGGGGCGCGGCCGCCGCGCGGCAGGGTTTTGCCGGCATTCGAGAGATTGTAGTTCCGGATCAGCGCGTTCAACGCGGCAGGAGTTTTCACCGTCCTGCCCAAGGAACCCCGTCCTGTGCCGGGGAGCGGGTCGCCGTTGATGCCGTCGCCGTTGAGGTCGGCCGAGCCGACGCTGAGGGTTTGCGGCAAGCCCGAGTTGAAGACCATGATCATGGAGGCACGGAAGCCCAGCGGCAGTTCGACAATACCGTTGAGCGTCAACCTGTGCGTGCGGTCCAGGGCGCCGGGGCCGTAGTTGGCCTTGAGGTTCCGGTTGACCAGCGTACCGCCTCCCAAGCCCAGACCGTCAGGCAGCGTGGTCTTGATGCGGGAGAGGGCATAGGAGGCCGTCAACTGGTACCGGTTGGCGAGCCGCTTGTCTATGCGGGCCGTCAATGCTCGGTAAGTCGAGAAGCCGTCCGATTTGGTGGCTTGGATCTGCCGGGTGGGCGGCAAGCCGTCTCCCAGAATGATGGGTGTCCCGTTGCCGGGGAAAAGGTTGGCGATATCGATGTCGCGCATGAATTCGTGCACCGTGCGGCTCCATACAAAATTGACGTCGGCCACCACGCCCAGCGGAAACTCGCGCTGGAAGCCCGCGTTCGCCTGCTGTGAGTACGGCGTCACCAGGTCGTTGCTCAGCAGCACACCGGTGCGCGTGACGTTGAGCGTGGGCTCCGTTCCCGGAGGAGCCGCGATGTAGACTTTCTGGCCGGCGGTCACGATGGGGATAGCTTGCTTTATGGTCACGCCCGGCAGGAGCGCGGGAGTGAAATCGTAGTCGGCCACTCCGTCCTTGTTGAAATCCACGATGCCGGAGGTTCCCCTGGTGAGCGAGATGGTGTCATTCCCTGAATTGAAGGGCGCGATGGTGGCGCGCTCGTTGGTGACCAGGTTGCTGACGCGCATGGCATAGTAGATGCCGAAGCCGGCGCGGATGGAAGTCTTGCCGTTGGAGAACGGATCCCATGCGATCCCCAGGTGCGGGGCGACATTGTTCTTGTCGATCGGCGTCGGTTCAGTCCCACGGGGCATGACCGGCTTGGCCAGGCTGGGTTTGGGCAGGTCGTTGTTCAAGGGGTGCGTGTCGACTTCGTAGCGCAGGCCCGCGCTCAGCGTGAGGTTTCGACGCAAGCGCCAGAGATCGTCCAGGTAGATGCCGAAGCGCGTATTGCGATGGGAATTGTCGGGCGTGCCCGGGATTCTCTTTCCGTTGCGGTTGCCGATGACGAAGCTCACGAAGGTACTGTTCTCGATATCGGCCGGGTTGCGGGAAGCGGGCGCGTTCGCGTTGAATTGGGGGAAGCCGTTGACATAGTTGGTCACCTGGACCTTGCGATAGACGATGTCCACACCCATGCGGAATGTGTGATCGCCGATGGAAAAGGTGAGGTCGTCGCGAAATTGACTGAACTGCTCGAAAGTGGACTGCGGCGTGATGTTGTTCGGGCCGGTGACGAGAAGCCCGTCGTCGGTCACGATACGAATTTCCTCGAGTCCCGGGATCGTCAGTTTCTGGGCTTCCAGCGGCGGTCGGACCACCCGGTTCTTGAAATCGGTGAAGGCGGCGCGGAAACCGTTGGTGATGCGGGCGCTGAATGCGCTGTCGAGTCCCCAGACGAATTGCTGGGTCTGGTTCTTGTTGACGTTGGCGTTGGAAGGCATGGCGTTGCCGCCGAAGCCGCCGAGGTTGGCGTTGTCGTTGCGGCTCCACCGGCTGAAGAAATCGTTTCCTCGGGGCAACCGCCAGTCCAGGCGCGCGGTGCTCGAGCGTTCGTCGAACGGTGCGGGATACGAGGTCAGACTCGGAAAGTAGGGGGTGTCGATGGAGATGGCGGAGTCTTCGTTGGTCTTCTCGAAGTTGCCGAAGAGGAAAAGTCGGTCCTTGACCAGCGGGCCGCCCAGGTTCCCGCCGTATTGCTGCCGGTCGAACTCGGGTTTGGTCGGAGCCACGCTCGGGCGCGCCGCCCAGGATGAGCTGCGTCCGTAGAGAAAACCGGTGCCGTGCAGTTCGTTGCTTCCGCGCCGCGTGATTATGTTGACGGCGCCCGTTGCACTCACGCCCGTGGACTTGTCGGCCGACGAAGTGGCGACGGCGAACTCCTGAATGCTGTCCTGGGAAATGTTGATGGTCGTGGTGCCCACGTGCTCATCTACGGCGTCGATGCCGTCGATGGTGATACGCGCCTCGCGCCCCTGCCTGCCGGCCACCGAAATCCCCGTGTAACGGCTCTTGGTGATATCGAATGCCCTGCCTTCCTGGATCTCGACACCGGGCTGGAGCCGCGCGAGCTCGAGGTAGTTGCGGCCGTTGAGGGGCAACTGATCGATCTGGCGTACGTTGACGACTCCGCCGATAGTGCTCTGGAAAGTCTCGATACGAGCCACCTGCTCGGCGTCCACCTGAACTATTTCCTTGCTTTCCTTGACGCTCAAGACGGCGTCGATGCGCCGGATCTGGCCGACCTCGACGACCACGCGCTCCACACCGTAGGTCGCGAAGCCCGGGTATTCGATGGTCATGCGGTATTCGCCCGGGAGGAGCGTCGGCAGGTTGTAGAAACCGCTTTCGTTGGTGGCGGTGGTGCGCGTGGCTCCCGTGGAAAGCGAGGTGAGCGTGATGGTGGCCCCACGATCACACCGCCGGTAATGTCCCGGACCACGCCGGAAACCGTCCCCACCGGCGCCTGCGCCTGCGCGGGTTCTGTTGCGAGCAGCGCGACAAGGCTGATCACCAGCGTACATATACCGAGCGGAAGATGGTTCGACGGCTTGCGCATAATCCTTGCCTCCATGTTGGCCGCAGATGCCAGGGATAAGACTCAAATCTCGGGCGATTCTAGTGAAGCGGGGTTTGAGAGTCAAGCAGGCGTGGGCGCGGGCATCCGCTGCGCGGTTCAGTGCCGACAGCCTCGAGAAAAAGAGCGCCGGACCCGCCGGCCAGACCTCTCGGTCCCGCGGCGGGATTCTGGGGCGGGAAGTCCGGAGCAAGCTCGCCCTCGCACAGGCAGAAGCAATCCAGGTTGACGATCTGGGAATCGCCCGCGGGAGCGATTCTCAGCTCGTGCATGCCGGGAAGGAGAACGCCGAGACGGCTGTGCGCAATCCGCCACTCGCCCGCGCTGTAGCCGTAACCCCCGGTGGGCGGCAAAGTCAGGATGTCGACAAGTTCCCCGTCCAGCGTCAGATAGTAGCGCTGGGCACGCTCGCCTTCGAAGGCGTAACGCAGGTAAAGGTGCAGGTTTTTCAGGGTCCGCGGCGCCTCGAAGCGATAGAGCGCGAAGTCCGCGGCGCTCCGGCCCCAGAACGACCCGAGCGCCCGGGCACGCGAAGCTGCAGGCTTGAGATCGAGCGCGCCCCCGGATTTATCGTCCCATTCCTCCGCCTCGCGCATGTAGGAGAAACTCCCTATTTCCGCGTGATCCTCGATCTCCCCGCGCACGACTTCGAGCACCACGTATATCGGGCGCCCGTCCCTCTGGTAGAAGGTCTTCACCGGGCGTGTTTCCAGGCCGTGGCGCACCAGGGCGCGCTTGACAAACTCATAGCTCGGATAGGTTTCGAAGGGCGGGACGTGGGATACAAGAAGAACTTCCGGACCGGACAGCAGGGGCAGCATGCGGATCAGTCTTTCTTCATCGGGCAAATCGTCCCACTGAAAGAAAACTTCCTGCTTCTTTATCCGGTTCCCGGAAAGAACCAGCAGTTGCGTGCTGAAGCCCCAATCCATCAGGAGGTAGGTCTTGTCGCGGTTCTGCCGACAGTAATCGGCCAGCCGGTATATTGCATCCGACCATGCGCCGGCACCCCCGCGGACCCGGAAGGAGTCCAGATAGCGCGCATCGACTGCGATCCGGGCCGAAACAAGCGGCAGAGCGCAGGCGAGGAGAAGAGCCCCGCCTGCGTGCGGGATCTTCATGGCCCACCCGGCCTCGGCCTGCCGCGCCGCTGCGGCGACGGCGGCTCCTATCAAGAGATGCGGGAAGGGGTAAACCATGACGGCGTGGTGCGCGCCGGTCGCACGCTCGGTCACGCAGATCGCCGCTGCAATGATGACGACCAGGCCGATCGTGAAAAGAATCTCGCGGGCGCGCTCGATCCGGCCGGCGAACCCTGTTGCCGCGAGGGTCAGCAGCGCCAGGACCAGGGCCGCCGTGGTGCAGCTTCCGTTGAGCGGGAGAAGCCGGGCCAGGTGCTGGACGGCCGCCTCGAAAGCGTCCTCAGGCTGAGGACTCGCGGGCAGGGCGTCGTCGGCAATCTCCACGCTGTTGACAAAGTAGTAGATTGCCCCGCCGTCGAATGTGGATTGAAAGAGGATCTTGCGGTAAGGCAGGGACTCACGCCAGTCGAAGGTCAGCATATCCCTGTCTTGAAAGGAACCCCAGGGTACCGCCACGTTGTATGCGATGAGCGGGGATGCGCCCGCCGCGAAGGCCGCCAAACCCGCTGCCAGAGCCGCCGGCCGGAGGAGCCGGCGGACTGCCTGCGGGAAGCAAATGGGAAGAGAGAGTGCGACCGCCGCGATGAACCAGGCGAAAGCGAGCTTGTCGTACAGCCCGAGACCCATGAGGAAAGCCGCGAGCGCAAGGAAGCCCGCCCTGTTTTCCGCCAGCCAGCGCCAGAGGAAGTAGAGGGAGGCGACCTTCAGGACCATGCCCAGCGACACCGGCCCCCAGTCGAGCCTGTTGGCGAAGATGAATGTCGGATCCGATGCCAGCAGGAGCGCAGCTACGATAGCCGGGCGCTCTCCCAGCATTCTGCGCGCCAGCAAGTAGGAAAAGACTGTGGTGACGAGCCCGATCATGACGACGGGCAAGCGCACCGAGACCGGGCCCGTGCCGAAGATGCGGAATACCGGCGCGTACAGCCAAGCCTTGAGCGCGCCGATGTAGGGCATGAGCATGATGGGGATCTTGCGATCCAGGATGCGGACCTCCCATGCGATGAAGGTACCGTCGACATCGCCCAGGGCCGCATTGGCGAAAAGCACTTCGTCGTATTGCAGGCCCGGCAGCCGCAGATAGGCGAGCGAGAATATGAGGTAGAGCGCCGCGGCGAGAATAATCCCCCGTGGAGCTGCCTTCAGGAACCGCCTTGAACAACCGGCCTGCCCTTGTCCCGTCATCGTTGATGCCTTGGAATCCCGGATGCCGGCAACATTTTAATGATGCCCGGTTCCATCCTGTGCTATTTTTCGCGCCGTCAACCGTCATGGTCGTGAAACATGGCACATTCCGACGTGCAGGACAGGCTCGGCCGCGTGCTCGACCTGCTCGTGCCGGCGGCGGGCATCGGCGCATCGGTCGCCGCCGCGCTCTCGATGGGCCAGAGCGCCGACTGGGACCAGAGGAACTACCACTATTACGCCGGGTACGCACTGCTGCACAAGCCTCTCCTGTATGATTTCGCCCCGGCACAAGTCCAGAGCTTCTTCAATCCGCTCTTCCACGTTCCCAGCTACCTCCTGCTCGCCCACCTGCCGACGCGCGCTACGGCCGCGATCCTGGCAGCGCTGCAGGGCGTGAACATCTGGCTGATCTACAGGATCTCGAAGAAGCTGTTCGCCGGCATCGGAAGCGGACCGTGCACGATCCTCAGCATTGCATGTGCTGCCGCGGCATTTTATGGCGCGGCGAATCTCGCGGAACTGGGGACGACATTCGGGGACAATGTCATCAGCCTGTTTCCCCTGGCTGCCGTTCTGTTGCTCGTCGATCATATCGGGATTGGTGCGGCACACGGGCGCCGGGGGCGCTGGAGGATGGGCGCGGCGGGCGGGCTCGTCGGACTGGCTTGCGGGTTGAAACTCACGACGGCGATCTATGCCGTTTCCCTGGCCGTCATGCTGGGGTTGCTCGCGGTTCTTGCGCGCATCCGAGTGAGAGATGCCGCTCGTTTCGTCATCGGCGCGGCGATCGGTTTTGCCCTCACCTACGGCTACTGGGGGCTCGCGCTCGAGCGCGAGTTCGGGAATCCGGTTTTCCCGTACCTGAACAACGTGTTCCGGTCGGAAATGTACCCCCATGAAAATACGATGGATGCACGCTTCCTGCCGCGCGACTGGTCGCAGCGCCTGTTCTATCCATTCTATTTTGTGCGGAAGAACACTCTGGTGAGCGAGCTGCCGTTCCGCGACTGGCGCTTCGCCGCCTGTTATGTCCTGGTCGCGGCGCTTGCGATAACACGGGCGATGCGGGCTTTCGGCCGCAGAAAAACGAAGGACCCTGCTGCAGGGTCGCAGTGCTCCGGCGACTGCCTTTTTCTGCTGGCAGGATTCATGGTGTTCAGTTACGTCCTCTGGCAACGGCTTTTCTCGATATATCGCTACGCCGCGGCCCTGGAATTCATCGCCCCGGTCTTCATCGTTATGGCTCTGCTATACCTGATACGCCGGAGGGTGGTCGCAGCTGCCGTATCCCTGGCACTCCTCGGCATGATTTGCCGGCAAATGTCGCCCATGGACTTCGGGCGTGTCCCCTTCGGGGATGCCATGCTGAAAGTGTCGCCGCCGCCGTGGCCCGGCCTCGCCCGGAGCCTCGTGATCATGGGGGGCGAGGAGGCGACGGCCTACATCGTTCCTTCCTTTCCGGCAACGACGCGTTTCGTTCGCATTCAGGCAAACTGGCTGTATCCCGGCCTGAATGCGAACCTGGATCGACGAATCGCATCGCTGCTGCGCGGATACGCGTCCGATCGCAGGCTGGTTTATCTGTCGAGCAAGGGGGAAATAGCGGTTGTCGCGCCGGCTTTGGCATACTTCGGACTCGGAGTGGACGCGGGTTCCTGCACGCCGCTCGGCGCTGCGTGGGGCGACGCGGGATACCTGTGCCGGGCTTCCCCGAGTCCGTAGTCGACAGCGAGCCGGGGCGAAGCAGGTGCGGCGCTCAAGGCAATTTCACGAAGGCGCCGCGAGGGATGCGAGCGCTCGGAGAGCCGGTCTCGACCATCGGCCCGGCTGCCGTCATCGGTTGCCGAAGTAGTCGGCGACCTGCTCGGCGATCAGGCCGATCGCCTGCTCGAGCACCGTTCCCAGGCCGAAATGATTGGCGGTGAAGACGGCGATCACCACCCGCTTGCCGTTGCCTTCGAGAATCCCCACGTCGTTGCCGATATACGGCAGGAAGTCGCCCGTCTTGTGCGGCGGCCGCGTCGAGAAGCCCGTGAATGCCAGGTTGCGCGGAATGCGCGAGGCGTAGAGTTGCCCGCGCAGATGCTCGAGCATCCTGCGGCCGGATTCCTTGTCCACGGCTTCGCCCTTGGCGATTCTTTCGAGCAGCAGGCCCATCTGCCGCGGGGTCGCGAGGCCGAACGGGTGCTTGGCTTCTCGATGAAAGGCCGCGCGGTCGCCGCGCTCGCGCAGGGCGCGGAACCAGTCGCCCGCGTATCCGGTGGCGCGGATCTTTTCGAGGCCGTAGGAATCCATGAGTTTATTGACCGCCTCGGGCCCTCCCAGCTTGCGCAGCACGAGATCCGTGGCGGTATTGTCGCTCACGATGATCATCAGGTCGATGAGGTCCGCCCAGGACAGCGTCGTTCCCTCGGCGAAGCGCTGCAGGATTCCCGTGCCCGGCAGCTTCTCGGCATCCTTCAGCACATGCGTGTCCGACAGGCGCAACCGGCCCTCGGCCGCCTGGCGGTAGGCTTCCACCATGATCGGAATCTTGATCACCGACATGGTATCCATCTGCCTGTCGGCATCGATGGCGATCTCTTCGCCGGTGTCGAGCGACTTGACGTAGATGCCCCAGGTGGCGGCGATCGAGCGGGTGACCGACTCGATCCTGGCTCTCAGGCGATCGAGCGCCGACTGCGATTGCGCGCGCAGCGGCAGGGCAACGGCGGCAAGGAGGACAAGGGAAAGCAACGCTCTGGCCATGGTCCACTCCCTCGCGGCCGGAGGCGCAGGCGCCGGGCGCGCCCGCGCGCAGTCGCGGCCGCGGCGCGCATCATACCACAGTCGCCGGCCGGAGCGGACCGTGGCGCGGCCGTCCGCGCCCCTCCGGGCGCCGGCGCCGGTCGGTTCCTGATTTTAAGCTTGAATTTCAAAAAGCGAAATTGTATTAATTTCGCGGTGCCGCCGATGGAGTTGCCGGGTTCGAGATGCCCAGCCGCGCGGCGCGGGCCGGGTTGGCCATATGCATGAGTTTACCGGTTGCCGCCTCGGCCTCGGCAAGCTCTATAGACGCCCAGGAAAGGGATGTTTATTTATATACAGCGTCTACAACGCGAGTCGGGAGGAGTGGAACCATGTCTTTAATGATCACCGAGGAGTGCATCAATTGCGGAGCCTGTCAGCCCGAGTGCCCCAACACCGCGATCTATGCGAACGGCGAGGATTATGAATACAACGGGCAGACATTCCCCGCTCTTTCGGCGGACTATTATTACATAGTTCCCCAGAAATGCACGGAATGTGTAGGCTTCCATGATTCGGAGCAGTGTATATCCGTCTGTCCGGCGGACTGCATCGTCAAGGACCCCAACAATGTGGAAACCAAGGAGGCATTGCTGGAGAAGGCCAAGGCGCTGCATCCGGACAAGACCTTTTAGCATTTCTTCCGGATAGGATCCACGCCGGGCCCCCCGCCGCGAGCGGCGGGGGGCTTTTTTTTGCGCGGGCGGCGGCATCCGGCCGGGCGGCCGCCGCGGCACCGGTCGTGCGGATTGTGCTAGACTTGCCGTCGAAGGTCTCGATGCCGAGCCGCAGGTCTTTCCTGGCGCAGGGAGGTGCATCCTCGATGGACACCGGGCAAAAGAGATTCGTTCTGCTGTTGTCGGCGCTCGCGGTCGTGTGCTGGTTGCTCTCTCCTCTTGCCGCAGGACTGGTCTCGCAGCCGCGCATGGCCGTGCCGCGCGCGCCGCGCTTCGACGGCGCGCGGGCCTATGCGGCGGCGCTCGAATACGCGGCGCGCTATCCCCGGCGGCCTTTGGGCAGCGTCGCAGCGCGGCAATCGACCGCCTTCTTCAGGGAGTCCCTGGCACCCCTGGGTTATCGCGTGGAATACGCGCATTTCGATGCGACCGTCGCGGGGCGCCGCCAGGTCGGGAGGAACGTGCTCGCCTTCAAGCAGGGTGAATTCGAGGAAACGATCGCCGTCGTGGCGCACTACGACACCGCCGTTCATGCCGCCGAGGCTTCTCCAGGGGAGGGTTTGGGTGTGGCGGTGCTGCTGGAGCTGGCCCGGGTTTTTTCCGAAGAGCCCACGCGCCGCAGCATCCTTTTTGTCGCCGTCGACGGCGAGAAGGCGGGCATACTGGGAGCGCTCGATTTGGCCCGAAGCTTCGGACGGGGTTCCGCCCCGGCGGCTGCGGTTTCGCTGGGAGGCGCGGCCGCCGGCGGACTTACGGGGATCGCGCTCGCGTGCGTGGGGCTGGATCGGGGCTACGCGCCGGCCTGGCTGCGCTTGGCGGCGCGCGCTGCGGCCGAGGCGGAAGGCCTCGATGTGGCGGAGCCCTCCGGGTTCGAAGAGCACCTGGAGCGGTCCTTTCAGCTGCCGGCGACCGGCGCCGGAGCTTTTCTCGGTGCCGGCATCCAGGCGATAGGCCTCGAGGGCATCACGGCCGGTGCGTCGCATGCGCGCAGCGGCCTCGATTTGTCCCGGCCCGCAGGCGAGGGGCTCGAGCCCGAGGGCATCGGGAGGTTCGGGCGGGCCGCCGAGAGGCTGGTCGCTGCGCTCGCCGGCGCGCCTTCGCTCCCGCAGGAGTCGCCGGGAGCTTTCCAGATCCGCAAGGGCCGGTATCTGCCGGCACCGCTCGCGGTCCTGCTTCACTTGATCTCGTTCGCGCCTTTTGCGGCCGCCTTTCTCTTTCACTGGCGGCGTTACAACGAGGATTTCGGGGTGGAGCTGTTCGCGCGTGAAACCGTCTCCTTCCTCGGCACTTGGATTCCTTTCCTGGTCGTCTATGCCGGCATCGTCTTTTGCTGGAGCCTGCGGTTGCTGCCGCGTTACAGCCTCTATCCGCCGCCTGCGGGCGATCCGGTCATGGAGAGGCCGGATTGGCGAATAACGGGGTACGTTTTCCTGGCGGGCGCGGCGGCTGCGGTGCTGCTGTATTTCCTGGGAAGATACCTCACCCGCAAGGTGCCGCGGGCGCCATTCTATCCTGTGAAGCTCTTCCTGCTGCTCGTCCTTGTGTCGGTCGTCGCCCTGTCTCTTGCGGCCAACTCCTACTGGGCCGTGACCTTTCTGTGGCTTCCCGGCCTCGTCTGGAGCCTTGCGGGCTGCGCTGCGGCGCCCGGCGCGCGGGCCGCCAACCGGGTGCTGGTTCTGGCCGCGGGGGTTCCCGCCGTGGCCGTGCTTGTCGCGATGGCGCGCGCGGCCGGCCTGGGCTGGAATGCCGTGTGGTTTCACCTGCTGGCCCTGAGCACGGGCCTGTTTCGCTTTTCGACCTACGCTCTGGCAACGGCCGCCGCGGCTCTCGGCATTCGCTTCTTTTTCATCCAGTCGCGCCCGCCGCGATAGCCTGTTCCGGTTTCACGCGCGCCGCAGCACGGTGCATACGCTCGCGCAGATCGGACCGCCGATGTTGAACGTGGCGGCAAATCGCGGGTTGCGGACCTGCAGCGCGGCCGGGACTTTTTCCAGGAGCTGCCAGGCGCACCACCCGATCATGGCCACGCCCGTGGCCCCCACGGGGTGGCCCTTGGCGATCAGTCCGCCCGAGGTGTTGATCCCGCATTCGCCGTCGGGGGCGGCCTTGCCCTCGAGCCAGTAGCGCACGCCCTTGCCGTATTCCGCCTTGCCCAACACTTCGGTGGCGATCGCGGCCATCACGGTGAAGCAGTCGTGCACTTCGGCGACATTGATCTCGCGCGCGCTGACGCCCGCCATCCTGTAGGCTTCGTTCATGGCGCGGTAGGCACCCGCAGGGCGCAGCACGTCGCGGCCCTCCTTCTTGAGGGGGTCGGTCGCCTGCGCGTATCCCGCCAGCTCGACGCAATCATGCTTGTGCACGCCGAGCTTCGCCAGGCCTTCGTCGGTGGCGATGAGCAGAGCGGCGTAGCCGTCGCTGATCTGCGAGCAGTCGTAGGTTTTCAGCGGCAGGCCGTCGACGACATAGCGGTTGATGCCCTCGATGCGCATGGCCTGGTCCAGCGTGAGTTGCACCTTCTGCATCTGCGCGTACGGGTTGTGGTTGGCATTGCGGTATTCGGCGACGGCGATCTGCGCGAGGTCGGCCTCGCCGACACCGTGTGCCCTCATGTACTCGGCCATGACCTCGGCAAAGATGTGCGGGAAGACGAACACCTTGCCCGCGCGCTCGTCGGGATGGGAGAAATGGCCGAGCACCTTGCCGATCAGCTTGCCGTCCATCTTGCCCTCGGCGTCGCGCATCTTCTCGTAGCCCACGGCGATGCCGACGTCTCCCAGGCCGAACTGCAGCTTGTAGACCGTCGACAGGACCGCCTGGCCGCCGCTCGCACATGCGTTTTCGACCGCTTCGATGGGCTTGCCTTCCAGGCCGGGCACCATGGCCACGAGCCCGGCCAGCAGGCCCTGTTCATTCAGGGTGAAATTGCAGGTGGCTCCGATCGATCCGACATCGATGACCGACGGGTGAACGTGCAGCTCGTCGCACACTCCGGTGACCGCCGCGCGCACGATTTCGGGAACCGTCATCGCCATCAGCTTGCCGAACTTGGATTGATGGTAGGCCGCAATGTAAACGGGTTTTCGCATATTGGCATCCTCTCTGGCAGTTACGGAGCCTACATGGTATCCGGAGTCGGGCCGGCCTGCAAATATTACCGCAAACGGGCCGCCGCGGCTGCCGGCTAGTTGGTGGCGCCCACGATGCTGCGCAATGTCTGTATATGGCGCCTGACCTGGGGGGCGTCTTCCGGCGCGGGGGCGTGCGCCAGGTAATATTCGAGGTCCGCCAGGGCCTTGGAGAAGAGGCTCGTCTGCATGAGGAGCAGGCCGCGGTCGCGGATTTCGGTCAGCATGCCCGGATTGAGCATCAGGATGCGCTCCACGACCGCCAGGGCCTTGGGATACTCCTCCCTTTGATAATAAATGCCCTTGAGGTTGAACAGCATGCGGGAAACGATGGCCCGCTTGCCCATGCCTTGCAGGTAGGCCGGCTGCATGGCCAGCCGCCCCCCGTAGATGCGGTCCAGAATCTCCTGGCAATCGGCGGGCGTCAGCCGCTTCCCCTGATTGAACGGGTCGATCAGGATCTCCTGCTCGGCGGCAGCGTGCTTGACGATGAAATGACCGGGCAGGCCCACTCCCTGGACGGCAAATCCGATGCGGCGCGCCACCTCGAGGTATATGACCGACAGGGAAATCGGGATTCCCTGTTTGCGGTCCAGTACCTCGTTGAGGTAACTGTTTCTGGGGTCGTAATAGTCGTCGGAGTTGCCTTTCAGTCCTTCCTGGACGAACAGGGCTTCGTTGAGGCAATCCAGGATGTTGTTGGTCGAGCGGTCCTGCCCGATGAGGGCCTCGGTGCGCGCCGCCAGATGGTTGAGCCGCCTGAGGTACTCGTCGAGATCCAGGCCGGGATATTCCTCGAGGCCGATAGCCAGGGCCGCCCGATCCAGGGGGAAAACGCTCTCTTCGAGCGCGGAAATCTCGTGGAAGACCATCCGCGCCCGCAAGGTTTCCGCGATCAAGGGCACTTCTCCACCTGCGTATCGGCCCCGTCCGGGCGTGCCGGCGCGACGATGCGGTTGGAATCGGAAGCGCTCCCGCTCGGCATGCCGCTCCGCAAGGCCTTTGCCGGCCTAATCTACCAGCCCGGCGGCGAGTGCCGCAACATGAAAAGGTTCGCTCGCGGGAGGGCGTATTGCGGCCCGGGCATGTGAATAGCCGCGACCGGCTTCGCTGAGCACGCAAAAGGCGGTCTCCAAATCCGGCCGGCCTGCGCACGGCACCGCCCGTTCAAGGCTTGCGCGGTCGGCGCACCTGTTCGCGCAGCTCATGCTCCGGGCGAAGCAGGAGAAATCCGTGCGCGTTCCGGCGGGGCGGCACCATCTTCCATAAGGCGGGGGATTCCAGGAGCGAAACCGCTCGCGCGGCCGTGCAGCAAAGCATGCTCGGGCCGGCCGGTCAGCGGACTTCGATCGCCAGGGGGTGCTGCAGCCTGAATTCCAGGACGGTCTCCGCCGGAACCTTCAGGGTCTCGCCGCTGGTCACCACCTGGACCCCGGCGCCTACGGCGGCTCCGGTCGCGGCTCCGATGGCAGCTCCTTTGCCGCCGCCCGCGATGGCTCCGATGATTGCTCCCAGTGCGGCGCCGCCGCCGACCGTGCCCGCGGTCTCCTTGCCGCGCGACGCCCCCTGCTGGCTGTAATCGGTTGTGCTCAGCTGGTAAGTCCGACCGCCCGTTGTCAGTTGGGTAAGTTCCAGGATGAGCATGGACTGCCCGCTGAGTTTTCCTGACTCCCGTGAGTATGCGATTCTGCCCTTGACCGGCACCCCGCGCGGAACGAGCACCTGGCTCCCCAGGGCCAGCGGTTGCTCGAGAACCGCATCGAAGGGGTCGCCGACGCGATTGCGATCGGTGTCGATTGCGATGGTGGTGCGAACGATTATCTGGGTGCCTTCCGGCAGCGTCACCACGGGGACCGGCTCGGAATCGGCTGCCGCTCGCGTCTGTTGTGGAGCCTGGGTCCGAGCGGGTTCGTGAGCGGGCGGCGCCGTGCGCGGCTGCGGCGGGGATGTCAGCAATTCCGGCTCCTGGAAAACGATTTGTGCGACGTCCGTGGTGCGGAAGGTTTCCACCTTGCCGGCCACCCTGAATTCCACCACGTTCAGGTCGGCGCGGATGAACTTCCCGGAATATTGCCTGCCGTCGCGGAGCACGATCTGGTCGGCGAACAGCGGGGCGCACAGGAGCACGAGCACCCCGGTTATTGCAATCCGGTTCCACAGATTCTTCATCAATCCCCCCAATGAATCGCAGTCATCAGACTACATTCCCGGGGAGCCTTTGTCGATGGCCGCCCCCGGCATTCTGAAAGTATTGGACGGTGGCGGGAGCCGAAGGTTTCACGCCCGCAGGCAGGTTGCAGGGCCCGAGGGCGCGCGATTGAACTTCCTGCGAGGAGGGCTTCCGGGTTAGTATCTGGCAGCCGAAAATGCCAAACTCGATTCCCCGGATTACCGGCATGAAAGGAGGGTGCACATGGCGGATCTGAAACGACGGGATTTTGCGCTGGCCTGCCTTCTCCTTGTGTGTGTTCTGCCCGCCGCAGGATACGGCGGCCCGCAAGCCAAGGCAGCCGCGGCCCAGCAGATCGATGCGGAGTATACGGCCAAGATCAGGGAATACACCACCGAGCCGTTCTTCCTGACGGAGCTGGTGGATCATCTTCCGGCCTCTGCGACGGTTCCGTCGCCCGACAAGATCCTGGGCTATGTCATCGGCGCCCCGGAAAAACTGACCTACACCAAGGACATCAACCGATACCTGCGCGAGCTCGGCAAGGCCAGCCCCCGGGTGCGCGTGCTGTCGATCGGCACATCCGACGAGGGCAGGGAGATGCTGACCGCGATCGTTTCGGATGAGGCCAACCTCGCCAGGCTGGAGCGGATCAAGCAGGTGAACGCGCGGCTGGCCGATCCGCGCACGATCAAGGACGACGCCGAGGCCGCGGCCCTGATGGCGGAAGCGGTGCCCATCTATTGGATGACCGGCTCGATTCATTCCTCGGAGAGCGGTTCGCCGGAAATGCTCATGGAGCTCGCATACCGGCTGGCGGTCGAAGAAAGCCCCTTCATCCGCAACCTGCGCCGGAACGTGGTCGCCATGATCACGCCTGTGACCGAGGTGGACGGCCACGACCGCTTCGTCGATGTCTATCGCTACCGCAAGGAGAATCCCCAGAAACAGGCTCCAGGTCTTGTCTACTGGGGGAAGTATGTAGCTCACGACAACAACCGCGACGCGATGACCGCTTCGCTGCGCCTGACCCAGGCGGTGCTGCGCAACTTCCTCGAATGGCACCCGCTCGTGCTTCACGACCTGCACGAATCGATCCCGTTCCTGTACACCTCGACGGGCAGCGGCCCTTACAATGCCTGGCTCGACCCGATCGTGATCAACGAATGGCAGTCCCTGGCCTACTACGAAGTCGAGGAGATGGCCAAGCGGGGCGTGCCGGGTGTCTGGACGCAGGGCTTCTACGACGGCTGGGCTCCCAACTACATGTTCTATATCGCGAATTCCCATAATGCCATCGGCCGCTTTTACGAGACCTTCGGCAACGGCGGCGCGGACACCCGCGAGCGCACGGTGCCGGCGAATC
This sequence comes from uncultured Acidobacteriota bacterium, assembly GCA_964534795.1. Taxonomy (GTDB): domain Bacteria; phylum Acidobacteriota; class UBA6911; order UBA6911; family UBA6911; genus CAZHQK01. Next base: position 1,524 of record CAZHQK010000112.1, on the reverse strand, counting down.
AGACCGTGCGCGCCTGGTACCGGCCCAACCCGCCCCTGCCCAGGGTCAACTGGTCGATGCGCAACAATGTCAATCTGCAGCAGAGCGGTGTTCTGCTGGCCATGGACTACGTCGCCAAAAACCGCGATCGGCTGGTGAACAACTTCTACCTCAAGAGCAGGCGCGCCGTGGCCAAGGCGACCACGGAAGGGCCGGCCGCCTACGTGATCCCGGCCGGGGAGAGGCGCGTCTTCGATGCGGCCGATCTGGTCAACATCCTGCGCCGCCAGGGGTGCGAGGTGCATGTGGCGACCGAAACAATCCGGACCAAGGACGGCGATTTCGCACCGGGAAGCTATATCATCCGCATGGACCAGCCTTACTCGCGCCTGGCGGACATGCTCCTGGACACGGCCTATTTCAACGTGAACGAGCCGCGGCCGTACGACGATACCGGTTGGACGCTCGGGGCGCTCAAGAACGTCAGGACCATCCGGGTCAAGGACACTGCGATTCTCAAGGGCGCGATGAGCCTGCTGACCGCGGATGCGCGGCCGAGAGGAGGATTGCAGGGGAGCGCCGGGGCGGCCTGGGCTGTCGACCACACGGCCGACAATAACCTGGCGCTGCTGCGCTTCCGGCTGCCGGACGTCAAGATGCTCGCGGCCGAAAGGCCGTTCGATGCCGCAGGGCGCAGCTTCGCCAGAGGCTCGGTGATCGTGGCGGCCGCGGCCGACACGACCGCGCGGCTGGCCAAAGCCTGCGACGATCTGGGGATCCAGGCGTTCGCTCTCGACGCCATGCCGGCCGTCCCCATGCATCCCCTGGCGGTGCCGCGCATCGCCATCCTGCATACCTGGACCAGCACCCAGAACGAGGGATGGTACCGCCTGGCTTTCGACACGCTTGGAATACCCTACAGCTACATTTCGGACCAGGATGTCGGGCGCACTGCGGATCTGCGCGCCCGATACGACGTGATCGTATTCCCGCCCACCACCGGGACCGCCCAGCGCCTGGTCAACGGCATTCCGATGCGCGGCGAACCCATTCCCTGGAAGGCGACGGAACGATACCCGAATCTGACCGGGCCGAACGGCGCCCAGAGCGACGACATACGCGGGGGCATGGGGCTCGAGGGCGTGAACAATCTCAAACGTTTCATCGAGGCAGGCGGGCTTTTCGTGGTCGTCGAGGGCATCGCTTCGATACCGATCGATTACGGGCTGGTCGAAGGCCTGTCGGTCCAGCAGCCGCAGAAGCTGCAGGTGCGCGGGAGCGTTCTCAACGCCGTCGTCGCCGACCGTAACAGCCCCGTGACATACGGATACGGGGATACCCTGCCTCTGTATTTTTCCGGCCGTACGCTGTTCAACCTTGGAGGCGGCATGGAGAGCCTGGCGGGCATGTTCGGGCAGGCTCCGGCTGCCGCGGGCCGCGAGACCGGGAGGGGCAACAGTGCCGCCGATCCCGACGTCGTTCAGGCACGACCGCCGTACGCTGCGCCGGCCGCGCAGCAGCGGGAGGGAGGCATACCTCCCGAAT
>CAZHQK010000111.1:0-18390 GCA_964534795.1 uncultured Acidobacteriota bacterium | reverse complement strand
CCCCTTCGGTCAGCCGGATCGTGCGGTCTTTCGCCTGCTCCAGGCGCCGCTCGCGGACCATGCGGATGCCGACCTGGAACTCGAAAAGCTCCTGGAAAATGAAGCGCTTGTGCGCGGGCGACAGGCCGCGGTTGAGCGCCTCCATTTCCTGCGCGCGTTCTTCCGGGCGCCTGCCGGCGAGCTCGGGGAAATGAACGGCTTCGATGGCCCGGCGCCACGAAGGCAGCCGCAGGCGCGCGCGCAGGTAGCGCGGCAGCGGATCGGGCAGCTCGGCAGGAAGCCGGCCGAGCGCGGTGAACATGACCTGGCGCAGCGTGCGCGTGCGCAGGTCGCCGAGCTTGCGGTAGATGGGGACGACGCGGCCCGAATGCACCGAAGGGCCCGCTTCTTCATGGAGGATCTCGCATTCCGGGTTGATGAAGCCCAGAGTTCCGCGCGCGAACGGGTCGCGGCGCACCTGGCCGTAGATCACGATCTCGAGCCCCGCGCGATAGACGTGCATAAGATAGGGCTGATTGAAAAACTTCAGCGTTGCCCTCCCGGTCGAGTCCTCGACGACCATGGCGAAGACCGACATGCCGCGCCGCTGCGTCTGGAAGGCGTCCACGGCACGGATGCGCCCCCGCGTCAGGACCCATTCGCCCTCGCGCAGCGCGGCGAGCGGCAGGAAGCGCGTCCGGTCCTCGTAGCGGAACGGCGGATATTCGATCAGATCGGCGACCGTGTGGATGCCGAGCGCCGCCAGCTTCTCGGCGCGCCGGGGCCCGATCCCCTTGACGTACTGCACCGGCGTGTCGAGCGTCAACGTCCGTTCGGGTGCCGCTGCGCGAGCCTGGCGCATGGAGGCATTATAGTGAAGCTCGATTGCAATGGCCTATGGGCTTTGTTATAAATTGCGCCGATGCGATTCCATCGGCTCGCGGTGTGGGTTCTCGGTCTGCCCGTCGTCCTTTCGCCCGCCTGCGGGGGGCGCGCGATCAACAAGAGTGCGGCGCAGCACGCGATCGTCGCAACGTCGGGCGGCGCATTGCGCCCCGGCGATGTCGATGTCCTGGCGGCCGTCCAGACCGGCCCGGGACAGGCCGTAGCCGAGTCGGACGTGCGGGTCGCTTTCGCGCTCGAGAAGATCGGCGGCGAGTGGCAGGTGCGGGAAGTGCGCGTGGGCGGCGGACCCTGGCACAGGCTGGCCGATGTCATGCAGGCGCTCGACCAGGTGAGGGCCGCCGAGACGCGCAAGTCGCTGCTGGCTGTGGCTGCGGCCATCGAAAAATATCGCGCCGAAAGGCATTCGCTTCCGGACTTCGAAGATTTCGTTTCGCTCGCCGACCGCCTCAGCCCCGAGTATTTGACGCCGCTTGTCCGGCTGGACGCGTGGCTTCGGCCGCTCTTTGCCTTCCGGACGGCGCCGGGCGTCGTTCGCCTGGTGTCGGCGGGCCCCGACGGGAAGCTGGGCACGCAAGACGACATCGAATGGAAAGGAACCTTCCCGCCTTGAACAGGGCCGGCCGGGCGCGCGCACCGGCGCGCTGCCGGCCCGGGAAAGGCAGCGGAACACTGCCATGAACCTGCACCGAAGCCTGCTGCTCTGTCTGGCTTTGCTCGTCCCGGCTGCGCTCGCGGCCGGCGGTTCCGGGCAGGCTCCCGCCCAGATCCCGTGGGTGACATCGCTCGCCCAGGCCCGGGCGGAGGCCGCCGCCGGCAAGAAACTCATCCTCGCCTATCTCTTCGCCGACTGGTGCCCGTACTGCCGGCGCATGGATCGTGAGACCTGGACGGACGCTGCCGTGATCGCCGAGCGGGCGAAGTACGTCTTCCTGAGGCTCGACGGCGAGAAGGATCCCGACGGGGTGAACCTGTGCCGCCGGTTCTTCATCCGCGGCTTCCCTGCGATCCTGCTGTTGCATGCCGACGGCAGCGAGTTCGACCGGCTGGATGGTTACATGCCGGCGGACGAGCTGCTGCGCCGCCTGAAGCTCGTGCTGGAGGATCCGGACTCGCTCGGCAATTTGAAGGCGGCGGCCGCCGGCAATCCTTCCGACGTGGCCTTGCGCCTGCGCCTCGGCCGCGTCCTCCTGGGCCGGATGGACTTCGCGGGAGCGCAGGAGCATTTCGAGGAGATTGTGCGCCTCGACCCCGCGAATCGCGGCAAGGCGACCGACCAGGCATTGCTTTATCTGGGGATGTGCCGGGCGCTGCAATCCGATCCGGCCGGGGCGCTGGGCACGCTGGAGCGCCTGGAGCGCGACTTTCCCAAGAGCACGCTCGTCCCGCGCGCCTGGCTGCTCGCGGGGGAGTTGTTGCTGCAGACGGGGCGCCGGGAGGAGGGAACGAGGAAGATCCAGCGCTTCCTCGAGGCCTATCCCGACCACCCGTTGGCGCAGCGCGCGCGGCAGCTGCTCGCCAAGCCGTGACTTCTGCCGGCCCTTCGGGGCTCGGCTGATCGATGCGCTCTTTCCGGGGGTTCGCCTGCGGCTCACCCCCGGCTACCCGCTCAGGGCCCCTGCCGGGGCCGAATTGGCATCGACACCATGCGACGGGCGGGGCGTACCTGCCTTCTGGGTCTGCCGGCCCTTCGGGGCTCGAATGATCGATACGCCCCTTTCCGGGGGTTCGCCTTCGGCTCACCCCCGGCTACCCGCTCAGGGCCCCTGCCGGGGCCTCCTGATCGCCCCGAGCCGCATCGCCGCGATTTCACATGCTTCGCCTTCGGCTCACCCCCGGCTACCCGCTCAGGGCCCCTGCCGGGGCCGTCGGGCGGGTCCGGCACGCCGTGCCGGATCTAAACCTGGGTCAGGATGTGCCCGAGCTTTTCCTTCTTGGCGCGCAGGTAGGATTCCGTCGAGCTGTTCGGCGGGATCTCCAGCGGGACGCGCTCGACGACCTCGATCCCCTCCTGTTCGAGGCCGCGCACCTTGTCGGGGTTGTTGGAAAGGAGGCGGATGCGCCGCACGCCCAGGTATTGGAGGATGGCGGCCGGCATGCGGTAATCGCGCAGGTCGGGCTCGAAGCCCAGCTTTTCGTTGGCCGCCACCGTATCGAGCCCCTGATCCTGAAGCTGGTAGGCACGGATCTTGTTGATCAGGCCGATGCCCCGGCCCTCCTTCTCCTGGTAGATGAAGATCCCGTGCCTGGATTCATGGACCAGGCGCAGCGCCTCCTGCATCTGGTCGCCGCAGTCGCAGCGCTCGGAGCGGAAGACATCGCCCGTGAGGCACTGGGAATGGATACGAACCAGCGGGGGCGTGTCGGGCGCCTGGGAACCGCAGACGAGCGCCAGGGCTTCTTCACCCGACTCCTCGTCCTCGAAGCCGTAAACGGTAAACTCGCCGTAGCGGGTCGGCAGCTGCGCCCGCGGTACTTCTCGGAATTTCATGGCTCACACCTGAATCTGTGCCGCAGCGGGGCGTGGCCCCGGGGCCGTGCTAATCCTTTTCCTTTTCCGCCGGGGCTTCCTTGTCGGCCTTCTTGGATTTCTTGCCGCGCTTCCCTTCCTCGGCCTTCGGCGGCTTGTAGTCGCTGCCGAAAAGCTGGAGTATGGCCATCTGCGCTCCGTCCCCCGGCCGGAAGCCGAGCTTGATGATGCGCGTATATCCGCCGTGACGATCCGCATAGCGCGGCGCTATGGTCGCAAAGAGCTTCTGCACGACCTTGGGGTCCTTGATGAAAGCCAGGGCCCTGCGCCGCGCGTGCAGCGTTCCCTGCTTGCCCAGGGTGATCATGCGTTCGGCGATGGGGCGCAGCTCCTTGGCGCGCGGCAGCGTGGTACGGATGCGCTCCTTCTCGAGAAAGGAGGTCACCATGTTGCGGAACATCATGATGCGATGGGCCGTCTTGCGCCCCAGTTTCCTGCCTGCAACCTTGTGTCTCATGGAACCATTCTCCGATCGGGCGCTTACTCCATCGTCTTGGGAGGAAGCACGGGCCGGCCGTCCTCGCCGAGTTTCATGCCGAACGACAGGCCCATTTCGGACAGGATCTCTTTGATCTCGTTGAGGGACTTCCGGCCGAAGTTCTTGGTCTTGAGCATTTCGGCCTCGGTTTTCTGCACCAGATCGCCGATCGTCCTGATGTTGGCGTTCTTCAGGCAATTGTAGGAGCGCACGGACAGTTCAAGCTCCTCGACCGAGCGCTTGAGATTCTCGTACATGCGCTCGACGTCGCGGTCGATTTCCTCGGCGGGCTCTTCGGGGCGCTCCTCGAAATTGATGAAGATGAACATGTGATCCTTGATGATCTTGGCCGCCTGCGCGATGGCGTCCTGGGGCGTGGTGCAGCCGTTGGTCCAGACGTCGAGCACCAGCTTGTCGTAGTCGGTGGTCTGCCCCAGGCGCGCCGCCTCGACCGTGTAGTTGACGCGCTTGATGGGCGAATGGACGCTGTCGAGGGGGATGTAGCCGACGGGCAGGTTCTCCTCGAAGTTCTCGTCCGCCTGCACGTAGCCGCGTCCGTTCTTGACGCGCATTTCGATGTTGAGCCGGCCTCCTTCGCCGATGGTGGCGATATACACGTTGGGATCGAGGATCTCGACCTCCGGGTCGGGCGTGATATGGGCCGAGCGCACCTCGCCGGGCTCCTCCGCCTTGAGGTAGATGGTCTTGGGCTGGGGGGCGTGCAGCCGGATGGGGATCTGCTTCAGGTTCATGATGATGTTGGTGGCATCTTCCATCACGTTGGGGATGGGGGTGAACTCGTGGAGCACGCCCTCGATCTTGACCGCCGTGATGGCCGCGCCCTCGATGGAGGAGAGGAGCACGCGCCGCAGCGCGTTGCCGATCGTGGTGCCGAAGCCCCGTTCGAAGGGCTGGGCGTAGAAATGGCCGTAGGTCGGGCTAAGCGTTTCGAGATCGCAGATCAGTCTTTTGGGTTTTTGAAAGCCTTTGCTCATGGTTCGCTCTCCGGTTGAGGGAGGCAGGTCGAAAGCACAGCGTGCAAAACCGTTGTCGCCATCGGGCAGCCATGGCCCGGGGGCCGGCAGCGGGCCTCAGCCTCCGGCGGCCCCTCACTTCGAATACAGTTCCACGATGAGCTGCTCGTCGATCGGCATCTGCAGGTCGTCGCGCCGCGGCAGAGCGGTCACGGTGCCCTTCAGGTTCTCCGCATCGAGTTCCAGCCAGGCGGGCACGCCGCCACGGCCGCCCACGGTGGCGACGGCGTCGAGCACCGATTTCACCTTACGCGTCTTCTCGCGCAGGGTGATGACGTCCCCCACGTTGACCAGGCTCGAGGGCACGTCGACCTTCTTTCCGTTGACGAAGACGTGGCCGTGGCTCACGAGCTGCCGCGCCTGGTCGCGCGAGGCGGCGAATCCCAGGCGGCAGACGACGTTGTCCAGGCGCCTTTCGAGGGTGAGCAGCAGGGTTTCCCCGGTGATGCCCTTCTTCTTTTCCGCCTTGGCGAAGTAATTGGCGAACTGGGCCTCGAGAACGCCGTAGATGCGGCGCACCTTCTGCTTCTCGCGCAACTGGAGCCCGTAGCCGAGGATCTTGCCGTGGCGGTCCCGCCCGTGCTGTCCCGGCGGCCAGTTGCGCTTCTCGATCGCGCACGTATCCTTGAAGCAGCGGTCGCCCTTGAGGAAGAGCTTCATGCCCTCGCGCCGGCACAGCCGGCATTTTGCCTCTCGATATCTTGCCAAAGCCGTTCTCCTATCGCGCGCTCGCCGCGCACCTCGTCTACACCCGGCGCCGCTTGGGAGGGCGGCAGCCGTTGTGGGGTATGGGGGTGATATCCCGTATGACCTTGACCTCGAGCCCCGCGGCCTGCAGCGCGCGCACGGCCGATTCCCGTCCTGCGCCCGGGCCCTTGATGTTGACCTCGACGGTGCGCATGCCGGCCTCCTTGGCCGAGTTGGCCGCGGCGCTGGCGGCCTGCTGGGCGGCGAAAGGGGTTCCCTTGCGCGACCCCTTGAACCCCACGGCGCCTGCACTCGACGAGGTCACGAGGTTTCCCTCCATGTCGGTGATGGAAATGATCGTGTTGTTGAAGGTCGCCAGTATGTGGGCGATGCCGGCCGGCACGTTGCGTTTTTCGCCCTTGCGGCCCGCCCGCTTCCTTCCCGCCTTTTTCGCTCTCTCCGCCATGCCCTGCTCCTATCTCCGGCCGCCCGCGCCCGCCGCGGCCGCACGCTCACTTCTTCCCGATGATGCGGCGCGGTCCCTTGCGCGTACGCGCGTTGGTGTGGGTGCGCTGGCCGCGCACCGGCAGGCCGCGGCGGTGCCGCAGGCCGCGGTAGCAGCCGATTTCCATGAGCCGCTTGATGTCCATGGAGACCGCCTTGCGCAGGTCGCCCTCCACCATGCCGTCGCGCGTGATGATATTGCGGATGCGCACGACCTCGTCTTCGGAAAGATCCTTGACCTTCTTGTTGACGTCGACCTGCGCTTCTTCGCAGATCTTGGCCGCGCGGCTCTTCCCGATCCCGTATATGTAGGTCAAGCCGATCAGGACCCTTTTCCTGTCCGGCAGATCCACTCCTGCAATTCTGGCCAAAGCCGACCTCCGACGCGCGCGCCTATCCCTGGCGCTGCTTATGCTTGGGATTGACGCATTGGATGCGGACGACCCGCTTGCGGCGGATCACCTTGCACTTATTGCATATTTTCTTGACCGACGCTCGTACTTTCATGGCATGCCTTCCGCGATCTACTTGTACCGGTAGACGATGCGCCCGCGGCTCAGGTCGTAGGGCGAGAGCTCGACGAGGATCTTGTCGCCCGGGAGAATGCGGATGAAGTTCTTGCGCATTTTGCCCGAGACATGAGCCAGGACCATGTGCTTGTTCTCGAGTTCCACGCGGAACATCGCGTTCGGCAACGTCTCCACGACGGTTCCGATGACCTCGATGGCTTCCTCTTTCGGCATAGGGCACCGTTATGCGGACCGGGGCGAACCTTCGGATACGTACGGTTCCACGATGCGGCGCAGATTCCGGTAGATGGCCTCGACCGACCCCGTACCGTCGACCTCGACATAGCCGTCGCGCTCGCGGTAGTACTCGATGAGCGGCCGGGTCGACTCGTGGTAGACCTGGAGGCGCTGCCGCACGACTTCGACCGTATCGTCGCGCCGCTGGATCAGCGGGGTGCCGCACTCGTCGCAGTAATCGCCCTTGCGGCTCGGGCTGGTCTCGATATGGAATATCTTGCTGCATTTCGGGCAGGAGCGCCTTCCCGTGAGCCGGCGCACCAGAGCCTCGTCCGGCACGGCGATTCCGATCGCCAGAAAACGCATGCCTTCGCCGGAGTATTCCCGCTCGAGGAACCGGGCCTGGCCGACGGTGCGCGGATAGCCGTCCAGGATGAATCCCTTGCGGCAGTCCGCGCGCGCCAGGCGCTCGCGCACGATGGCGTCCACCAGGGCGTCCGGGACCAGGCCGCCCCGGTCCATATGCTCCTTGGCCTGCTTTCCCAGATCCGTCTGGTTGCGCACCGCGTCCCGCAGCATGTCTCCCGTGGAGATGCTGGGCAGGGCGAAGTCGGCGCTCAGCATGCGCCCCTGCGTGCCCTTCCCCGCTCCCGGGGGACCCAGTAATATGATTGCAGTTCTGGCCATGAGTTGCACCTTCCTATCCGCGCCGCCCGCGGATCCTGCCCTTCTTGAGGAAGCCGTCGTAGTGCCGCATGATCAGCTGCGACTCGATCTGCTGCACCGTATCCATGGCGACGCCCACCACGATGAGCAGCGAGGTGCCCCCGAAATAGAAGGTAACCCCGAGCCCGGTCGTGATCCAGCCCAGGCCGAAGTTGGTCAGGAAATCATCGAGCCGCGGGCCGATCACCGGTATGGGCTGGACCTTGAAACCGGTGATCAGGAATTCGGGAAGCAGGCATACCAGCACCAGATAGATGGAGCCGGCGAGCGTCAGGCGGCTGAGGATCCGGTCGATGTACTCGGCCGTGCGCTTGCCGGGCCGGATGCCCGGAATGTAGCCTCCGTACTTGCGGATGTTGTCGGCGACCTCCATCGGGTTGAAGATGATGCTGACGTAGAAGAACGCGAAAAAGATGATGCCCGTGACATAGAGGATGTTGTACAGCGGCATCCCCTGCGCCAGCTGGGCGGACAGCCCGCGCAGCCACGAGTTGGGGAAAACGGCGCCGAGCGTGGAAGGGATGGCGACGATCGAAGCCGCGAAGATGACCGGGATCACGCCCCCGGAATTGACGCGCAGCGGCAGGTGGGTCGCCTGGCCGCCGTAGATGCGCCGGCCGACCACGCGCTTGGCGTACTGCACCGGGATTTTTCTCTGCCCGCGCTCGACGAAGACGACGGCGGCCACGACGGCGACCATGACGACGACGAGCGCGGCCACCGTGAAGACGCTCCAGTCGCGCAGCATCAGGCGTTGATAGATCTCGCGGATGGCGCTCGGCAGGCCGACGACGATGCCGGCGAAGATGATCAGGCTGATGCCGTTGCCGATCCCGCGCTCGCTGATCTGCTCGCCCAGCCACATGATGAAGGCGGTCCCGGTCGTGAGCGTGATCATGACCATGAAGCGGAAGCCCCATCCCGGATTGAGGACGATCGAGGGCCCGGCCTCGGTGCCGGTGCGTTCGAGCGCCACGGCGGTCATGAATCCTTGAAACAGGGTCAGTCCCACGGTCAGGTAACGGGTATACTGCGTGATCTTGCGGCGGCCGAGTTCGCCTTCCTTGGAAAGCTTTTCGAGGTAGGGAACGACCACGGTGGCCAGCTGCAGGATGATGGAGGCGGTGATGTAGGGCATGATCCCGAGCGCGAAGATGCTGAAGCGCCGGAGGTTGCCGCCGGAGAAGATGTCGAGGAAGCCGAAGATCGTTCCCGCCTGCGTCTGGAAGAGGGCCTCCAAGGCGGCATGGTTGATCCCGGGCGTGGGGATGAAGGCCCCCAGGCGGTAGACCGCGAGGAGGGCCAGCATGAACAGCACGCGGCTGCGCAGGTCCGGGATGCTGGCGATGTTGGCGATGGAACTCAGTATCGGACTTCGCTCTTCTGGCATCGTCGTTCGACCGGTTTAGGGCAGGCGATCACGCCCCGATGATCTCGACCGTTCCTCCTGCCTGCTGAATCTTCTCGACCGCGCCCCGGCTGATCTTGTGGGCGCGGACATGGAGCGGGCCCGCCAGTTCGCCGTCGCCGAGGATCTTGACCTTCTCGCGGGCGTTGCGAATCCAGCCTTTCTCGGCGAGCAGGGCGGGATCGACGCTGGTGCCTGCCGGGAGGCCCGCCAGCCTTTCCAGGTTGACGACCGCATACTCCTTGCGGAAGACGTTGGTGAATCCCCTCTTGGGCAGGCGCCGGTGCAACGGCATCTGCCCGCCTTCGAAACCGGGCCGGACGCTGGTGCCCGAGCGCGACAGCTGTCCCTTGGATCCGCGGGTGGCGGTCTTGCCGTGCCCGCTGCCCATGCCGCGCCCCACGCGTTTCTTCCTGCGGCGGGCGCCGCGCGCCGGCGACAGGGTATTGATGGAAAGTGTCATGATCCACCCCAGCGATTACGATTCCAGGATTTCCACCAGGTGCGGCACCTGGGCCGCCATTCCGCGCACGGCCGGGGTGTCGGGTCTTTCGACGACCTGGTTCAGGCGCTTGAATCCCAGGCTCTTGATGATGAGCTTGTGTTTGCGCGGCGCGCCGATGGCGCTGCGCACATACCGGATGCGGATGGTCCGGCCCGCTTCTTTGTGTCCGCCTGCCATGTCAGAGCTCCTCGACCTGGGTGCCGCGCACTCTGGCGACTTCCTCGGGATCCTTGAGTTTTTTCAAACCGTCGAAGGTCGCTTTCACCACGTTATGCGGATTGGTGCTGCCCAGCGACTTGGTGAGTATGTTGGATATGCCGGCTGACTGGACGACGGCACGCACCGGCCCGCCCGCGATCACTCCCGTCCCTTCGGAGGCGGGCTTGAGCATGACCATTCCGGCGCCGTAGCGGCCCACGACCGCGTGGGGGATGGTCTTGCCGCGCAGGGGAACGCGGATCAGGTTCTTGCGGGCCTGTTCGATGCCCTTGCGGATCGCTTGCGGCACTTCCTTGGCCTTGCCCATGCCGTAGCCCACCCGCCCGTTCTGGTCGCCGACGACGACGAGGGCGCTGAAGCTCAGGTTCTTGCCCCCCTTGACCACCTTGGTCACGCGGTTGATGGAAACCACCTGGTCCTTGAACTCGACTGCGCTGGTATCCGTTCTTTCCAAGGATCCTCCTAGAACTTCAAGCCGTGCTCCCGGGCCGCTTCGGCCAGGGCCTTGACGCGCCCGTGGTAGCGGTAGCCTCCGCGATCGAAGACCACCGACTCGATCCCCTTGGCGAGCGCACGTTCGGCGATGGCCTTGCCTACCAGGCGTGCGCCGTGCAGGTTGCCCGCGCCGCGCCGATCGGCGCAGATCTCCTTTTCCAGCGTCGAGGCGGCGGCCAGGGTCCTGCCCTGGGAGTCGTCCACGATCTGCGCATAGATATGGGCGAGGCTGCGGAAGACGCAGAGGCGGGGCCGCTGCGCATTGCCGCTGATCTTGCGCCGCACCCTCCGGTGAATGCGCGCCCGCTCGCGCGCGCGGTCCATAGGTGTGATCATTTATGCGCCCTTCTTTCCGGCCTTGAGACGGATGGTTTCATCCGAATAGCGGATCCCCTTCCCCTTGTAGGGATCCGGTTTGCGCAGGCTGCGGATGTCGGCCGCCACCTGGCCCACCAGCTGTTTGTCGGCGCCGGAGATGGTGATGGTGGTCACGTAGTTCTGGATGTTGCGCGGCAGTTTCTCCACCCTGGCGCTGATGCCCTCGGGCAAGGGGAACTCGATCGGGTGCGAGTAGCCCAGGGAGAGGGTCAGCGACCGCGCCTTGGCCTCGACCTTGTAGCCGATGCCGACGACGTCGAGCGAGCGGCTGAAGCCCTGGGAAACGCCCAGGATGCAGTTGGCGGCCAGGGCGCGTGCCAGGCCGTGATAGGCGGGCAGGGGCCTTGCGTCGGACTCGCGGCTCACGAGCAACTGGTCCCCTTTCAGCTCGAAGCGGATGCCCTTGGGGATGGGGCTGGTGAGTCTGGCCTGCTTCCCCTGCACTTCGAGGATGCCGTCGCCGATGGTCACTTTGACCCCGCTCGGGATCGTGATGGGTTTCCTGCCGATGCGCGACATTTCGTACCTTTCGAACTCTAATGACCCGAACTCAACTGATCGTACACAGCACCTCGCCGCCCAGGCCTTTTTCGGCGGCCTGCCGCCCGCTCAGAATTCCCCGGGAGGTCGAAATGATGCACAGGCCCAATCCTCCGAGCACCTTGGGGATCTCGGACTTGCCGGCGTAGACGCGGCAGCCGGGCCGGCTCACGCGTTCCAGGCTGCTGATGACCGGCTTTTTTCCGGCCAGGTAGCGCGGGTAGACACGGATCACGCTGCGGCTGCCGGAGCCCGAGACGGTGTAGTTCTGGATGAATCCTTCCTCCTTGAGAAGCCGCACGATCTCGAGCTTCACCTTGGAAGAAGGGATATCGACCGAGGCATGCCTGGCCGAAATGGCATTGCGGATGCGCGTCAGAAGATCCGCGATCGGGTCTGTCATCGTCATAATCAGCACTCCATGGCACGAACGTACCGGGGCGGCGGCGCCTCACCAGCTCGATTTGATGACGCCGGGGATTTCGCCTTCGAGCGCCAGCTTGCGGAAGCAGATCCGGCAGAGCTGGAACCTGCGCAGGTAACCCCGGGCGCGCCCGCAGCGCAGGCAGCGATTGCGCGCGCGCACCTTGAACTTGGGTGTGCGCCTGGCCTTGGCTTTCATGCACATTCTTGCCACGTTAACGCTCCTTTATTCCTTGCGCGCGAAGGGCATGCCCATCAGCTTCAGCAGCTCGTAGGCCTCCTCGTCGGAAGAGGCCGTGGTCACGATGGTGACGTTCATGCCGCGCGCCTTGTCCGCCTTGCCGAAGTCGATCTCCGGGAAGATGAGCTGGTCGCGCAATCCGAGCGTGTAGTTGCCGCGGCCGTCGAACGAGCGCGGCGACACGCCCCGGAAATCGCGCACCCGGGGCAAGGCGATGTTCACCAGCCGGTCGAAGAACTCGTACATGCGGTCGCCGCGCAGGGTGACGGTCACGCCGATGGGCATTCCCTGGCGCAGCTTGAAGGCCGCGATGGACTTCTTGGCCCGCGTGATCACCGGCCGCTGCCCCGTGATGGCGGCGATCTCCTCGGAGGCGACGTCGAGGACCTTGGCGTTGCTGATGGCCTCGCCCAGGCCCATGTTGACCTTGATCTTGACCATCTTGGGCACGGCCATGACGTTCGTGTACTGGAAGCGCTTCATCATGGCCGGCACCGCCTCGGTCTTGTAGAATTCCCGCAATCTGCTCATGGCTCGGGTCTTTCCCTGTGTCCGCTATGCATCCAACAACTCGTTGCAGTGCCTGCAAATCCGGATCTTGCGCCCTTCGGGCGAGCGCGTGAACACGACGCGTCCGTGCTTGTTGCAGCGCTTGCACACCACCATGAGGTTGCTCAGGTGGATGGGGGATTCCTTGGGAAGGATTCCTCCCTTGATGTTGCGCTGCGGGTTGGGCCGCGTGTGCTTCTGGATGAAGTTCACGCCCTCGACGATCGCGCGGTTGCGGTCGCGCAGGACCTTGAGCACCTTGCCGGTCTTGCCGCGGTCCTTGCCGGCCAGGACATAAACCATGTCGTTGCGCTTCACGTGCAGCATGCTCATAGTCTTTGGTCCTCGTACCCTCCGCCTACAGCACCTCGGGCGCCAGCGAGACGATTTTCAGGAACTGCTTGTCGCGCAGTTCGCGGCTCACCGGCCCGAAGACCCGGGTGCCGATCGGTTCCTTCTGATCGTTGATGAGCACGGCGGCGTTCTCGTCGAAGCGGATGTAGGTGCCGTCCTTGCGCCGGTATTCTTTCTTGACGCGCACCACCACGGCCTTGACGACCTGGCCCTTCTTGACGTTGCCGTCCGGGGCGGCTTCCTTGACGTTGGCGGTGATGATGTCGCCCAAGGTGGCTACGTGGCCCACCTGGCTTCCCAGGGGGAGGATGCAGGAAATCCTGCGCGCCCCGGAATTGTCGGCCACCTCGAGGATGGTTCGCATCTGTATCATGGCAGCGGCACCTCAATTTCCGGCCGTGCCGCGGCACGGCCGGACTATGTCCCTTTCTCGAGAATCTCCACCACGCGCCAGCGCTTGCGGGCGCTCAGGGGGCGGGTTTCCATGATGCGCACCCTGTCGCCGACGCGGCACGATTCTTCGGCGTCGTGTGCCAGGAAGCGCGACGTGCGTCGCACGATCTTCTTGTACTTCGGGTGCTGCACCAGGCGGTCGACGGCCACGGTCACCGTCTTTTTCATGGCCGCGCTGACGACGACGCCGACCTGGGTTTTTCTGAGCCCCCGTCTCCTGATCCCCGTTTCTTCCATGCTCGGCACTCCCGGCTACTTTTTCTCGGCGCCCTGCGCCAGTTCCCTTTCCCGCAGGATGGTCAGGATGCGTGCGATATCGCGGCGCACCGACCGCTGCTTGGAAGCGCTCTCCAGCTGCCCCGTGGCCGCCTGGAAGCGCAGCCGGAAGAGCTGCTGCCGCAATTCGCGCTCCTCGGCGACGAGGTCTTCGGTGCTCATGTCCCTCAACTGGGAAGGTTTCATGCCTCCTCCATGCCGAAGCGTTTCACGAACTTGGCCTTGACCGACATCTTGTGGGCCGCCAGCCGCATCGCTTCGCGCGCCACGTGTTCCGGGACGCCCTCCATCTCATAGATGATCTTTCCCGGGCGGACGACGGCCACCCAGCCTTCGGGCGCCCCTTTGCCCTTGCCCATGCGGGTTTCGGCGGGCTTCTTGGTGATGGGCTTGTCGGGGAAAACCCGGATCCAGATCTTGCCCCCGCGCTTGACGAAGCGGGTGATGGCGACGCGCCCGGCTTCGATCTGCCGGTCGGTGATCCAGCCGGGCTCGAGAGCCTTGAGGCCGTAGTCGCCGAAGGTCACCTCGGAGCCGCGCCAGGCCTTGCCGCGCCGGCGCCCCTTCTGCTGCTTGCGGTACTTCACTTTTTTCGGCATCAACATCGCTTGCGTCTCCCGCAGGCTAACGAGTGAATTCCTGCCGCCCCGTGTCGAAAACCTCGCCCTTGTAAATCCAGGTCTTGACGCCGATGACGCCGTAGGTGGTGTAGGCCTCGGCGAAGCCGTAGTCGATATCGGCGCGCAGCGTATGCAGGGGGAGCTGGCCGTTCAGGTACCATTCCGAGCGTGCGATTTCGGCCCCGTTGAGGCGCCCGCTGACCCGCACCTTGATCCCCTTGGCGCCGAAGCGCAGCGTGCTGTCGACGGCGCGGCGCATGGCGCGCCGGAAGGCGATGCGCTTCACCAGCTGCTGGGCGATCCCTTCGGCCACGAGCTGGGCGTCCAGTTCGGGCTTGTTGATCTCCTGGATCTTGAGATTGACGTCCCGCCCGGTGAGCAGCTGCAGGTCTTTCTTGAGCTTTTCGATCTCGGCGCCTTTCTTCCCCACGATGATTCCCGGGCGCGAGGTGAAGATGATGATGGTCAGCTTGTTGGCGGCGCGCTCGATCTCGACGCGCGAGATGCCTGCGTGGCCGAACTTCTTCTTGAGCATGGCCTTCAGGTTCAGGTCCTCGTGCAGCAGGGCACCGTAGTCCTTGCGCGCGAACCAGCGCGAGCGCCACGTGCGGTTGATCCCGAGCCGGAATCCGTACGGATGTACTTTCTGTCCCAAGGTGCGACCCCCTATGTTTCCTCGACTTCGTCCTTGCCCCTGATGGTGATGCTGATGTGCTGGTAGCGGCGCTGCTGCCGGTAGGCCCGCCCCATCGGGGCCGGCCGCAGGCGGCGGCGCCATTTGGTGGGACCGGTATTGATCACCGCCTTTTCGACCACGAAGCGGTCCACGTCGGCCGCGGCGTTCTTTTCCTTGGCGTTGGCCACCGCCGACATGAGAACCTTGGCGATCGGGCCCGTGGCGCGCTTCTTGGTGAAGCGCAGGATGGTGAGCGCCTGCGCGACGCTCTTCCCGCGGATGAGGTCGACCACCAGGCGCGCCTTCTGCGGGGATCCCTTGATGAATCTTCCAGTCGCTCGTGCTTCCATAACCGATCAGCCGTCACCGTGAATGCAGCCGAGGCTGCCTGTTGTCCCCCTGCGTCTTCATTTGACCGCGGTGGCCTTCTCCGCCGCCTTGGTCGTGTGTCCCTTGAACACCCGCGTGGGCGCGAACTCCCCCAGCCGATGGCTCACCATGTTTTCCGTGATGTATATGGGGATGAACTTCTTCCCGTTATGCACCGCGATGGTGTGGCCCACCATCTCGGGCGTGATGGTCGAGCGCCGGGACCAGGTCTTGATCACCATGCGCGTCCCGGTGGCGCTCAGCGCCCGGATCTTCCTGAGAAGGTGCTCATCCACGAACGGTCCCTTCTTGACGGATCTGGACATCTGCCCTTTCCTTTACTTCTTGCCGCGGCGCTTGATGATGAAGCGCTGGGTTCGCTTGTTGTTCCTGGTCTTGTATCCCTTGGTCGGCTGCCCCCAGGGCGACACGGGGTGCCGTCCGCCGGAGGTCTTGCCTTCGCCCCCGCCGTGGGGGTGATCGATCGGGTTCATGGCCACGCCGCGCACCGTGGGTCTGCGGCCGAGCCAGCGCGTGCGGCCGGCCTTGCCGATCGAGACGTTTTCATGGTCGAGGTTGCCGACCTGGCCGATGGTCGCATAGCAATCCAGGTGGATCATGCGCGTCTCGCCGGAGGGCATCTTGAGCTGCGCGTAGCTGCCCTCTTTGGCGAGCAGCTGGGCCGCCACCCCGGCGGCGCGTGCGATCTGCCCGCCCTTGCCCTTGCGCATCTCGATGTTGTGCACCATGGTGCCCAGCGGGATGTTCCTCAGGGGGAGCGCGTTGCCGACGAGGATATCGGCGCCCTCGCCCGCGACCACGGTGGCGCCCACGGCCAGCCCGTCCGGGGCCAGGATGTAACGCTTCTCCCCGTCGGCGTACGTGAGCAGGGCGATGCGCGCCGAGCGGTTGGGATCGTACTCGATGCGGCTCACCCGGGCGGGGACGTCGCGCTTGTCCCTGCGGAAATCGATGATGCGGTAGAGCTTCTTGTGCCCGCCGCCCCGGTGGCGCACCTGCAGGTGGCCCTTGTTGTCGCGGCCGGAAATCCTGCGCCGCCCGTGCGTCAGCCGCTTCAGGGGGCGCTCGCTGGAGAGCTCCTCCTGGACGATGGTCGTACGGAACCGGATCGCCGGGGAAGTGGGTCGATAGGTCTTGATGGCCATAAGTCAAGCTCTCCTGCCCGAAGCTACGAGGCCTCCGAGAACTCCGGCATCTTTTCGCCCTTCTTGAGTGTGACGTAGGCCTTCTTCCAGTCGGGGCGCCGGCCGGAGAAGCGCCCCTGGCGCCGCATCTTTCCCTGGAAGTTGGCCGTGCGCACGCGCTCGACCTTCACCTTGAAGATCTCTTCCACGGCCCGTTTGATCTGCAGCTTGTTGGCGTCGCGCGCAACACGGAACGTGAGCGTGTGCAGGTTGTCCTTGGCATAGGTGCTTTTTTCCGTGATGAGCGGCAACCTGAGAATATCGTGCGTCGAGCTTACCGGCATAGGACCTCCTGCACCTGGAGGATGGCCTCCTTGGAAAAAATGAGCTGCCGGGAGTTGACGACGTCATAGACGTTCAGGCCGCTCCCGGCGACCAGTTTGACCGCCGGCAGGTTCCTGGAGGAAAGCCGGAGATTCCGGTTGTCGCCGGAGTCGACCAGCAGCACCTTCTGCCGGGCACCCAGCCCCTCGAGAATCTTCGCCAGGTCGCGCGTCTTGTGACTTTCCAGGTTGAAGGCATCGACCACGGTCAGGCACTTCTCCTCGAACTTGGCGGAAAGGGCCGAGCGCATGGCGCCGCGCAGCTTCTTGCGCGGGAAGCGGTAGGCATAATCCCTGGGTTGCGGGCCGTGCACCGTGCCCCCGTGCCGCCACAGGGGGCTGCGGATGCTGCCGATCCTGGCCCGGCCGGTCCCTTTCTGGCGCCACAACTTCTTGCCGCTGCCGCTCACCCGGCCGCGCGTCTTGGTGGCCGCCGTGCCCGCGCGCTGCGACGCGAGGTGATGCTGCACGGCTTCCCAGATGAGGGGCATGTTGCGCTCGGCTCTGAACACCTCGTCCGAGAGCTCCAGAGTGCCCACCGTTTCGTTGGCCAGGTTCTTGACTTCGATCTCCGCCATGGCAGGTCCTCGACTTGCCGCGTGCCCGATCGGCCGCGATCGGGCTCAGACGGCTTTTTTCACCAGAACGTATCCGCCGTTTCTCCCGGGCACGGCCCCCTTGACGAGCAGCAGGTTCTCCTGGTCCTGAATGCGCACCACGCGCAGGCCCTGCACGGTGACGCGCGCATTGCCCATGTGCCCCGCGGCCCGCATTCCCGGCAGCACGCGGCTGGGGAAGGCGGACGCTCCGATCGACCCCGGGGCGCGGTGGAACATGGAGCCGTGGGTGGCGGCCCCTCCGCGGAAGTGGTGCCGCTTGACCAGGCCGGCAAAGCCCCGCCCTTTGCTGGTGCCGGTGACATCGACGGTGTCGTCCGGCTGGAAGACCTGGTTCACCAGGATCTGATCCCCGACCTTGAGCGGCTCGGCGGATTCGAGGCAATGGAACTCGCGCAGGATGCGCGCCGGGGCGACGCCCGCCTTCTTGAAATGCCCGCTGCGCGGCCGGTTCACGCGCTTGGGGCGGACGAACTCGACCAGCCCGAGCTGCACGGCGTCGTAGCCGTCCTTTTCCTTGACCTTCTTCTGGACGACCACGCAGGGGCCGGCTTTGATGACGGTGACCGGGACCACCGTGCCGTCTTCCTCGAAGATCTGCGTCATACCGAGCTTGATACCGATCAGTCCATCCACCATGGGCGCTAACCTCGCAGCCTACTTGTGTTCGGTTCCGAACGCCTTGATCTCCACGTCGATCGCGGCCGGCAGATCGAGCTTCATCAGGGCATCGACGGTCTGGGGCGTCGGCTCCAGGATGTCCACCAGGCGCTTGTGGGTGCGGATCTCGAACTGCTCGCGCGACTTCTTGTCCACATGGGGCGAGCGCAGGACGCAGAACTTGTTCTTGACCGTGGGCAGCGGGATCGGTCCCGAAACCCGCGATCCGGTACGCTTGGCGATATCCACGATTTCCGAAGTGGACTGGTCCAGAACCCGGTAATCGTAAGCCTTGAGCCGTATTCTGATCTTTTCGTTGAGCATGATGACGTCTGCTATTCGATGATATCGGTGATGGTGCCGGCGCCCACCGTCCGGCCCCCCTCGCGGATCGCAAAACGCAAGCCCTTCTCCATCGCGATGGGCGTGATCAGCTTCACCGAAAGATTCACGTTGTCCCCCGGCATCACCATCTCCGTCCCTTCCGGCAAC
>CAZHQK010000110.1:0-33607 GCA_964534795.1 uncultured Acidobacteriota bacterium | reverse complement strand
CGTAATCACTTCGACGCTCTCGGGATAGGTGCGCTCGAGCTCGGGCCTCGTGCGGTGGCGGTCGCAAAGCGAGCACGTCCACATGCCGACCGCCCCGTAGCAGTCCGTCCTGCGGCCGCAAACGGCGCACAGCTCGAAGCGCCCCTCTTGCCGGCCGTCGAGCTTCATCTTGTGATCGAACAGCCATTGCCGGTAGCAGGCCCGGGGCTTCCTTCCTCCAGAATCGCCCATGACGGGCGATCTCTTGTGCATCCGCTATGCAGGTCGACTACGATTCGGATCGCACGCTGGCGGCGATCCTGCGCGAAAGCTCATCCCTTGCTGTCGCCCAGGGCGGCCATGAACTCACTCCGGGGGGAAAGCCGCCCGGGACAGCGCTTGTAGGGCGGCCAGTCCGAGTGCCGGTAGACCCGCCCGGGCGGTATTCCAAACATCCGCATGAGCGACCCGGCGAGCCGAACCAGTAACTCCAGGGCCTCCGGGACGGGCGGCGCAAGGTCGAAGTTGCCGGCCAGGCAGATCCCGAGGCTCCGGCCGTTCATTCCCCCATCCCGGCAGTGCGCGCCGGCCTCGTCCGGCATGCGCCCAAGCATGATGTCGTAACGGTCGTTGACGAGCTCGATGCCGAAGTGATAGCCGATGTCGCGCCGGCCCTGCGTCTCGACGTGGTAGCGCCGGATCGCCTGCCACGTTCTTCCGGCGGCGGAGCTCCAGTGATGATGGTTCCCATCCCTGCCGGTGTTTGAATCACAGCCTGATCAGGGCCGGGATTTGATTCCCCCTGCGAGTGGGGTAGACTGAAGCGGTGGAAAAACCGGCGGGGCGGCGATTCCTATGATCCCGGCGCAAGAGCTGAGCGCGATTCTGGGTCCCGGCGGGCAGGTGGCGCGGGCGCACCCGAGCTACGAACACCGTCCGGGGCAGATCCGGATGGCCCAGGCCGTTGCCCGGGCCATCGAGGAGCGGTGTCACCTGTGCGTCGAGGCCGGGACGGGGACGGGCAAGACCCTCGCTTACCTGCTGCCCGCCATCTTCAGCGGCAGGCGGGTGATCGTTTCCACGGGAACGCGCAACCTGCAGGAGCAGGTCTTCTTCAAGGACGTGCCCTTCCTCGAGCGGGCGCTGGGCCGTAAGATCTCCGCCTGCTATATGAAAGGCCGCAGCAACTACCTCTGCCTGAGGAAATTCTCGGAGCTCGATGCCGAGGGCGGCCTGCTGGCGCCCCAGGAGTGGGAATACCGCGAAGCGATCCGCCGATGGAAGGATCGCACGGAGACCGGCGATCTGGCGGAACTCAGAGAACTACCCGAGGACCTTCCGTTGTGGCGCCGGCTCGATGCCCGGCGCGAGACCTGCACCGGCCAGAAATGCACGGATTTCGAGAACTGCTTCGTCACGCGCGCGCGCCGGCGCGCGCTGGAATCGGACATCGTGATCGTCAATCACCATCTGTTCATGGCCGACCTGGCATTGCGGCAGGGGGATTTTGCCTCGGTGCTGCCCGACTACTCCGTGGTGATCTTCGACGAGGCGCACGAGCTCGAGGATGTGGCGACACAGTACTTCGGGGTGATGGTGAGCAACTACCGGATCGAGGAGCTCGTGCGCGACACCGACAAGGCGCTGGAGGAAAGCCGGCTCGAGTCGTCCGCCGTGCGCCGCCAGACGGCCAAACTGCGCCCGCTCGCGGAGGAGTTTTTCGGGCCCTTCCGGGCGCGCGAAGGACGCTTCCCCATGGAAGAGCCGCGCGGGGCGTGCCGCGGCCCCGAAGGCGCGCAGGAAGCCTACCGGCGGCTCATGTCCGCGCTGGCTCTGCTCGAAAGCGGCCTGCAGGTCCTGCCTTCGGGCGGGGATGTCGTCGAGGCGCTGGTGCGCCGCGCCGCAGAACTGCGGGCGGAACTGGGCTTCATCATGGAATCCGACTCCCGGGAGTACGTCTACTGGTTCGAGGTGCGCGGCCGGGGCGTGTTTCTCTGGGCTTCGCCGATCAATGTCTCGTCCATTCTGGCCGAGCGCCTCTTTTCGCGGATCGACACGGCGATTCTGACCTCGGCCACGCTGTCGACGGAGGGCAACTTCCACTTCATCCGCGCGCGCCTCGGCCTCGAGGAGACGCGCGAGCTCGTCGTCGATTCCCACTTCGATTTCCGCGAACAGGCGATCTTCTACGTTCCCAGGGAGATCCCGGAGCCGCGCGAGCCGGGGTGGGCGCAGGAGGCATGCGCCCGGCTCGAGTCGATTCTGCAGGCCAGCCGCGGGCGGGCGTTTCTGCTGTTCACGAGTTACGCCCAGATGGAGCTGATGTACGGCATGCTGCAGCCGCGGCTGCCCTTTCCCATGATGATGCAGGGCGAGATGAGCCGCAGCGGCCTGCTCGAGCGCTTCCGGGCGACCCCGAACGCGGTCCTGTTCGCGACGAGCAGCTTCTGGCAGGGGGTGGACGTGCAGGGCGAGCAGCTCAGCTGCGTGGTCATCGACAAGCTCCCCTTTTCGGTGCCGAGCGAGCCGGTCGTCGCCGCGCGCATCCGCTTCCTCAACCATTCCGGGGGCAACGCTTTTTACGACTACCAGATCCCGGAGGCGATCATCCTCCTGAAGCAGGGGCTCGGGCGGCTGATTCGCAGCCGGACGGACCGCGGCGTCCTGGCGCTCCTCGACAAGCGCGTGCTGACGAGGAGCTACGGGCGGACGTTTCTGCGCAGCCTGCCGCCGGCGCCGATGACGCACGATCTGGCGGAAGTGCGCAACTTTTTCGCGCGCGCCGGATCATAATTCACCGGAAGCCCTGCCTGCCGCGCAAGTTGACAGCGGCTTGCGGGCGGCCATAGAATGAAAAGCCTGCTTTTGTCGGCGGGTTTCATTGGAAAGGCTTCTAGGAGGCGAAATGTCAAACCGCATTTGCAAGCCTGTCGTTCTTATCGTGCTTCCTCTCGTTTTGCTTCTCGCCCTGCCGGCCTTCGCCCAGAACCGCATCATCCGGGGCAAGGTCGTCAACGAAAACGGCGAGCCGATCGTGGGTGCCCAGGTCACGATCATGGGAATGGACATCAAGCGCGAGTACAAGGTCAAGACCGACAAGAAGGGCGAGTATTTCTACATGGGGCTTCCCACGGGCGTCTATCGCGTGGTGGTGAGAGCCCAGGGATACGAGCCCGACTTCCAGCAGGGCATCCGGCCGATGCTCGGCGACGAAACCAAGGTCGATTTCACGCTGCAGCCCGGCGACATGAACCGCAAGCTGGCCTATGAGCTGTCTCCCGAGGAACTGGCCAAGCTCCGGCAGGACATGGCCAAGGTCGAGGAGCGCAAGAAGGCTTCGGCGGACGTCAAGGCGGCCTTCGACGCCGGCTTGGCGCTGGCGGCGCAGGGGAAGTACGCCGAGGCGATCGCCGAGTACAACAAGGCGCTGGAAAAGGATCCCGACCAGGCCTATATCCAGGCGAACCTCGCCGACGCGCTTTCCAAGCTCGACCGCAACGACGAGGCGCTGGCGGCCTACCAGAAGGCCATCGCACTGAAGCCCGACGATGCCGCCATGTACACCAACATGGGCGTGCTCCTCGGGAAGATGGGCAAGACCGAAGAGTCGCAGGCGATGTTCAAGAAGGCGGCGGACCTGAATCCGGCGGCGGCCGCGCAGAACTTCTACAACCTGGGAGCGACCCTGGTCAACAGCGGCAAATCCGCGGAAGCGGCTGAGGCTTTCCGGCAGGCCATCAAGGCGGATCCGAATTACGCCGAAGCGTGGTACCAGCTGGGCATCTGCCTCTCGGGCGATCCCGCGACCATGCCCGAGGCCGTCAAGGCGCTGCAGAAGTACATCGAGATCGGCAAGAACATGGAGCAGATCGAGGTGGCCAAGCAGCTGATCCAGGCGATCAAGAAGTGAGCCGTGCGCCGCGGGCCGTCAGTCGGCGGCGAAGAACTTCTCGGCGCGCGTGCAGCCCACATCCGCCAGGCTCTGGAGCGCCGCCAGGGCCGACTCGGCCACGATCGAGCTGCGGTCGTGCACCAGCTCGATGATGCGGTTGAGCGTATCGTCGGATATCTCGTTGGGCCGGTGCCAGTAAGCCACGGCCAGCTCCGACAGCGAATGGGCCCGGATCTCGGCGTTCCGATGGCGCGTCAATTTCACCAGAACTTCCAGTGAGCGCGGGCCGCCTTGCTGCGCGATGGCCCCCAGGGAATCCAGTATGCACTTGCACAGGCGGATCCTGTCCCTGCCGATCTGGTCGCCGGTCAGTACCGGGAGGAAAAACTCCGCCGCAGCGTCGTCCCCCAGTGCGCCGATGGCCTCGATGACGGCCACTTGAAGAGCTTGCGGCCCGCCCTCCCGCCTGACGCAGGTTTCCAGGAAGACCTCCTTGAGCGGCTCCAGAAACTCCCGGTCGCCCATGGCGCCCATGGCGTAAGCCGCGAACTCGCGCCGCCTGGCGTCCTTTCCCCGGAGCAATTCCAGCAGCGGCCGGTGGAAACGCTTGTCGCGCAGCACGCCGATGCGCGGTATGATTTCGAAGAGGTCTTCGACGCTCCCCGACTTCATGATCGAGAGGCAGTCCTGGATCATCTCTTCCGAGAAGCGGGGCTTTCCGGAACCGGACCTGTCTTTCAATTTCAGCGACCCCAGTGCGCGTTTTGAAACTGCATCACCCGCCGGGATTCCCGGCGCCGCAAGGGATTATATGCCCGCGGCGGCATCTTTCCATAGGCAAAAAACGTTTCCTGCGGCCCGGGCGGGCCCGTCCGTTTCACTTTGGGCCGTCCACGAATCTGCGCTTGCATTCCTCGGAGCAGAAAAACAGCTCCTCCCCGCGGCGCTCCAGGCGGATGGCCAGGCGCCGGTCCATGTACATGCCGCATACCGGGTCCTTGACCATTTTCCCCGAAGCGGGGTGGGGCGCTCCTCCGGTGGGATTGCGCATCGCACGCCTCCTGCTAAGCAGGGGAGACAGCAGGCGCTGGACGATCCAGAGCGTGGCGAGGAAGGCGGCGACGCGAAGTATGAAGGACAAGAAGGCTTGCAGCACGATGCACCCATTGCGCGGAAGGTATCGGGTTCCGGTCCCTCCCGCCGGCTCCCCACCCGATGATGTTACGCAAACCGGGCCGTATCGATCAAGCCCGAGTCGTTTACGGCCGGTCGCCGGACCCGCGCGCCGGGACGGCCGGCGCCCTCTCGCTCGGGCTCTCCAGTATGAGCGTCACCGGTCCCCAGTTGACGAGCGAGACATCCATCATGGCCTGGAACAAGCCGCTCTGCGCATCGGGAACGAGTTCCCTGACCCGCTCGAGGAAGTCCCCGTATAGGCGCTCGGCCTGCTCCGGCGGGGCGGCATCCGAATAGGAAGGGCGGCGCCCCTTGCGGCAGTCGCCGTAGAGCGTGAATTGCGATACGAGCAGAAGCTGCCCGCCCGCCTCGCGCAGCCCGAGATTCATGCGCCCCTCGGCGTCGTCGAAGACGCGCAGCTCCACCAGCTTCTTCGCCATCCAGGCGAGATCGGCGCTCGAATCGTTGCGGCCTATGCCCACCAGGACGAGCAGACCCCGGCCGATGCGGGCGATCTCGCGCCCGTCGACCGACACCGACGCGCCCCTGACTCTCTGCACGACGGCCTTCATACTTCCTCCGATGAACCCGCCGGGAGGCTCTTGCCGCAATACGAAACGCTCCGGCTCGTACATCATAGCAGAGCCGTGGTCCGCAAGCCCAGGCTGCCGCCGGCGCACGGCCGGCCCGCGGGAGCGGACGGGGCGCGGCGTTGACACGATCGGTCCCGTTGAGTATATTGCCATCGTTTTTGCCGAGGGGATCCGTGAGTCGCGGGACGCCGCCCACCTGGAAAGATCACGGTATGACATGCCGACCCAAATGGCCGTCCCCCCTCGCACGCGGCTCGGGGGGGGCATCCAGGTGAATCCCGATCTTCGCAACCTGATCGCCCTCCAGGACATCGACCAGAAGATCGCCAGGATTCAAAAGGAAATCTCCGAAGTTCCCGCCAAGGTGCATAACCTGCAGGCGGAGCTGCAGGCGATCACCGAGGCCCATCAGAAGGCTGCGGCGCGCAACCAGGAGCTGGCCAAAAAACGGCGCGCGCGCGAGGGCGAAGTGGACCTGATGCGCGCGAAACTATCCCGCCTCAAAGACCAGCTGATGTCGGTCAAGACCAACAAGGAATACACGGCGATGCTCCACGAGATCCAGGCCGCCGAGGATCAGATCCGCACGGCGGAGGACGAGATCCTCGATATCATGGAGGCTCTGGAATCGATGGAGAAGGATCTCAAGCAGGGGGAAAAAACCCTGAAGACGCGCACCGCCGAGATCCAGCAGGCGATCGCCGCCGCCGAGGCTTCCGTTCCGCTCCTGGAAAAGGAAGCGCAGGAATTGCAGGAACGCAAGCAGGAACTCGAGCGGCTGATTCACGAGGATCTGCTCGAGCGCTACCGCCGCATCGCCGAACTGCGCAAGGGGATTGCCCTGGCCGAGGCGAAGGACGAGCTGTGCAGCATGTGCCATGTGCGCATCCGCCCGCAGGTCTACGCCGATCTGCGCCAGGGGGAGAACATTCACTCCTGCGAGAGCTGCTCGCGCATCCTGTTTCTGCGCAACGCCGGCTGAATCGCCCCGCCTTGTGAGCGCGCTCCCGGATCTGCTACCCTGTTGGCGTGACCGCGATCCTGCCCGCGATATGGTTCTGCGTGGCTCTGGGCGCCGGGGGCCAGGCCGCCCAGCGCGGGATCATTCTCTCCGTCGCTTTTTTCGGCAACGAGAACATGGACGAGGCCACGCTGCTCCATGCGATGCGCGTCACGCAGGAGGGCAACTGGTACAGCCCGGAAGTGCTGCGCTTCGAGCTGAAGGAGATCGAGAGGCTTTACCAGGAAAAAGGCTTCCTGAAGGCCCGGGTCGGGCCGCCTGAGGTGAGCGAGAGGCGTCTCGAAAGCGGGCGGCAGGGAGTGGCCATCAGGATTCCGGTTGCCGAGGGCCCGCTGTTCCGTCTCGGACGGCTCGCGATCCGCGGCGCGGAAGTGCTCGCGCCCGCGACGCTGCTGCAGATGGCGCCCATCGAGCCCGGCGGGCCCTACAGCCGGCCGCTGATGATGGAATGGATCGAGCGCCTGCGCAGCAGCTACCACGAGCTCGGCCGCATCCGCTTCGAGGCGCGCCTGCACGAAGAGGCGCGCGAGGCCGAGCGCACGGTGGACTGCACGCTGGAGGTCAGCGAGGGTGCCGAATACCGCGTCGGCAGGATCACCGTCGCCGATAACGCCGTCGACGCGGCCGAACTGCGCCGGCTGCTGCTCGTCGGCGAAGGCGGCGTATACAACCCGGAGATGCTTCTCACCAGCATCCAGTACATCAATATGAGCAAACGATACCGGCCGTTCGGGCCCTCGGATGTCGAGGTGCGCGTCGACGACTCCGCCCGGACGGTCGACCTCGTCTTTCACCTGCGTCCGCAGGGAAAACCGGGCCCCGGCCCGCGCACCAAACCGCCCGGCAGCGCACCGGAGGGATCGTGAAGCTCTTGCGATTGTCGGCCTTCTTCCTTGCGGCCCTGCAGGCCGCGGGCGCACCCGCGGCCGGAGAAAAGGCGGCGGCGCAGGAGCCCCAGACCACGATCCGCACGGAAGTGGCTCTGGTGAACGTCATATTCTCCGTCGTCGACAACCGCAACCGGCCGGTGCCGGGCCTCAAGGTTTCGGATTTCGAGCTTTACGAGGACAAGCGGCGCCAGAGCATCGATTTCTTTTCCGAAATCGATGAAGCGAGCGACGTGCCGCTGACGATCGCCCTTCTCGTCGACACGAGCGGCAGCGTCAAGAACAAGCTCGATTTTGAAAAGCGGACGGCCGCGGAATTCTTCACCAGCGTCCTGCGCAGGCGGAAGGATTTGGCCCTGATCATCCAGTTCGACTCCGAGGTCAACCTGGTCCAGGACTTCACCGACGATCCGGACCGCCTCATCGACGCGCTCGACAAGCTGGAGGCGGGCAACAGCACGTCGCTGTACGACGCGGTCTACCTGGCGGCGGAAGAGAAGCTTCGGGGCGAGGCGGGCCGCAAGGTCATCGTGGTCATCACCGACGGGGAAGACACTTCCAGCCGGCTCTCCAAGAGGGAGGCCATCGAGGCGGCGCAGCGGAACGACATCCTCATCTATGGTATCGGGGTGCGGGGCGAGATGGGGACCGACTTCGGCGTGCTCAAGCAGTTCGCCGAGGAGACCGGCGGCCGCTTCTTCTCGCCGCGCGCCGACTTGCGCGAGATCCGCGAGGCTTTCCGCGCGATCGGCGAGGAATTGAAAGGGCAGTACAGCATCGGCTACCGCTCGACCAATCCGAGGCGGGACGGGGCCTTCCGCGCGATCGAGATCCGCTGCAAAGTCAAAGGCCTGCGGGTGCGGGCGCGCCGGGGCTACTACGCACCCAGGGGTTAGGCCGCTGCAGATCCTCGGTCAGGGTGCCAGCACCTTCTCCACGCTGTAAGGACGGTAAACAAAGAACTGGGAGTCCCGATCGCGCGCTATCTGGTAGATTGCATCCCTGCAGGTTTCGCACTCGTCCAGATGCTCGAAGAGCCGGAGCTTCTGGTCGAGGTTCAACTGGCCGTCGAGGTAGCGGACCAGCATATCGAAGCTGCACTCCATCATAAATGCCTCCACAGGAAGCCTTTCTGAGTACATCGGAGGCGCGCCGGCAAATCTTCAAAACTTTTTCGAACAAATCGGCGTCTATGAAAGTATTAACAGGACGACGGCAGGAACGAGCGAACTGAAGGGTGGACAAGATGTCATCCGCAAGCATGGATTGGGAGCAGCCCCGGGAGCGGCTGGCCCGGCTCATCCTGGATGTGATCGAGGCGTGGCCGGATCGCGACCGGCGGATCTTCGTCGCAGCCCGCTACCGCGGCCTGAGCCTGGAGCGGATTGCGCGCGAGCACGGGATGCCGACGGGCGAGGCGCGCCTCGTGGTCGAGGACTGCGAGCGCAGGCTTTACCGGGCGCTGCGGCGCTTCCGCAAGGAGGATGAAGCTCCCGCGTCGGCCGCGGGCCGCGGCGATCGCATGCACTGCATGCTGAGCCGTCCCCGGATTTGACGGTCCGCCTTTCTCTCCAACCGGGACGGTCCCGAACCAAAGCGAATACTCTTCCATCGCGTTGACTCCTTCGAGTGTGAGAAAGCTGTCAGCCATCAGCTGTCAGCCGTCAGCTGTCAGCTGTCAGCCGTCAGCCATCATGGATGCGAGAGGGGCTGAAAGCTGAGAGCTGAAAGCTGAGAGCTGAATGCTGAATGCTGACTGCTCGAGCGCCGACGGTCATGCTCCCTGCCGGCTGACTCACCGTCCAAGAGTGCAGGTTTGACGCGCGCGGTCGATATAGTCAGTGCCCCTCGCACGGACAACGGGCTCGAGGAGTCACTGCTTCATGGATGCCGGCACGGCTGCGGCGGACATCATAATTCCCGTTCACAACCGCTTCGCCTCGACGCGCAACCTGCTCGAGGGCATTTATCGATACAGCGACGCGCCCTTTCACATCTACGTGATCGACAACGCTTCCGACGACGAGACCGTCGATCTCGGCAAGATCTATACGCGCGCCCTCACCGTCGTGCGCAACCGCGACAATCCCGGCTGGCCGGCGGCCGTCAACCAGGGCATTCAGCTCGGCCGCAATCCCTACCTGGTCTTCTTGACCGGCGGCGTGGAGGTATCGGCGGGGTGGCTCGGGAACCTGCTTGCGTTTCTCGACACGCACCCGCGTATCGGGGCCGTGGGGCCGCTGAATTCCGACCCCGGCGACCGGCAGTGCGTGGATCGCGTGCGCCGGGAGCTGGTGCCCCAGATCCCGCTCTTTTTCACCGAGGACCTGCACGAGCGCAACCGCATCCTGGGCTACCATTTCCGCCGCACGGGGATCTTGATCGACGGAACGCTGGCATTCTTCTGCGTGGCGCTGAAACGGCGTGCTATCGACGATACCGGGCTGCTGGACGAGACGTGCGGCGAGGAGAGCGGCGAGGACTATTGCCGCAGGCTGCGGAAGGCGGGGTACGTTCTGGGGCTGTCGCTGGAGACTTACGTCCTGCACCGCTTCGAAGAGACCCAGCGCACGGTATTCGATCGGGCGCGGCGGCGCGAGCAGCGCAGGCGCAGGCCGGCGAGGATTTGAGGCCTCCGGGGATCACTCCGGGTGCAGGATTCTCAGGATCTCGCTTCCGAATTCCCTGGCGCGCCAGCGGCGCATGCCTTCCATCGCCTCCAGGGCGGCGAGATCCCGCGGGCGCGAGACGGCCAGCTCCTCCAGCAGGTTCCCGGGGAAGAGAACACCCACGTGCAACCCGAGTTCGCGTGCCCTGGCCGAGCGCCAGGATTTCAGGCGCTCGAGGAGTTCCCTGGCCTCGGTGCCCGGCCGCTGGTGCAGGATGCGCCCGCCCGCGGCGCGGGCCGGCACGCTTTCCTTTCTCGCCTTGCGGATCGTGCGGTGGATTTCCGCAGCGAAGCTGCGGGCGATGCGGAACGAGATGCCGGGCCGCTTGAAGAGCTCCGCCGGCGAGGCGGGCGGCCGGCGGGCGAGGTCGAGGAGCACGGAATTCTGGATGACCTTGAAGGGAGGGAGATCCAGGGCGCGCGCGTATCGGTCGCGCAGCTGATAGAGGGCGCGCAGCGCAGCCAGCTCTCCGGGCGAGAGCGTGCGGCTTCCCTTGATGTGCCGGTATCCTTCCGGGTCGAAACGCTTTTCGTGTGCCGGGGGATCGGCGGCGCAGCGGAATTCCTCCCGCGCCCACTCGAGGCGCCCGGCGGCGCGCAGCCGCTCTTCCAGCAGATCGCGCAGCCTCAGGAGATAACGCGTGTCCATGGCGGCGTAGCGCAGTTGCTCCGACGCGAGCGGGCGCCGGGACCAGTCGTCGCGCTGGCGGCGCTTGGAATGGGCCACTCCCAGGAGGGATTCCAGCAGCGCGTCGAGGCCGAGCTGCTCGCAACCGAGCAGCTGGGCCGCGACGTGCGTGTCGAAGATTCTGCGGAAGGAAAAGCCGTAGTCGCGGCGCAGGGAAATCACGTCGTAGGCGGCCGCGTGGAAAACTTTCTCCACGGCGCGGCTGCTCATGATGGGCGCCAGGCCGCCCAGGTCGCGGAGCGCGAGGGGATCGAGCACGAAGGTGTCGCTGTCGGTGGAAAGCTGGATGAGGCACACCTTCTCGTAATAGTGATACAGGCTGTCGGCCTCGATGTCGACGGCGATGCGGTGCGCGCCCCGGAGGCGGTCGAGCATTTTTTGCAGTGCATCGGGCGTATCGACGAAGATATACTCGGGATCGGCGCCTTCCGGCGCCGGTTCTGTCGTACTTTCCATCGCGCGGCAGAGATTAGCACAGGCGCGCGGTGAACTGAAGGTTGCCGCGCAAGGAGAGCGTGATGAAGATCGCCCTGGTGCAGCAGAGCGCTACCCACGACCGGGAAGCGAACGTCCGGCGCGGCCTGGAGGCCTTCGAGCAGGCGGCGCGCGCGGGCGCGCAACTGGTGGTTTTTCCCGAACTGGCTTTCGAGCGTTTCTTCCCGCAGCGTCCCGGCCGCGAGCAGGCGGCGTCCCATGCCGAAACCGTCCCCGGACCCACGACCGAGCTTTTCGCCGCGGCGGCCCGCCGCCTGGGGGTGGCGGCGGTGCTCAATTTGTACGAGCGCGCGGGCGAGAGGCTTTACGATTCTTCCCCGGTCATCGACTCGGACGGCTCGCTCCTCGGCGTCGCGCGCATGGTGCACATCATGGAAGGCCCCTGCTTCCACGAGAAGGATTTCTATCATCCGGGCGACCGCGGCGCCCCGGTTTTCAGCACCTCGGTGGGGAAGCTGGGGGTGGCGATCTGCTACGACCGCCATTATCCGGAGTACATGAGGGCGCTGGCGTTGAAGGGAGCGGAGATCGTGGCGATCCCGCAGGCGGGCGCGGTGGACGAGTGGCCGCCGGGCGTATTCGAGGCGGAGGTGCAGACCGCCTGCTTTCAGAACGGGTACTTTGCCGCGCTCGCCAATCGGGTGGGCGAAGAGGAATGTCTCACATTCGCCGGCGAGTCCTTCGTTGCCGATCCGACGGGCAGGGTTACGGCGCGTGCCCCGCGCGCGAGCGAGTGCATCCTGTATGCCGAGCTCGACCTCGGCCTGCTGGAGAGCTGTCCGGCCAGGCGCCATTTCCTGCCCGACCGGCGCCCCGAAGCCTACCCGCTGTAAGCTTGCGGCGATCCGGCACGCCGTGCCGGACGTATCCGTCCCGGAGGGACGGAAGCTGGTAGCTCCAGGTGAGCGGAAGCGAACCTGGAGAAAAGGGACGGCATGCGACAAGCCCCGAAGGGCCGGCAGAAAGGGTCTGTCGGCCCTCCGGGACTCGGCCGATCGATACGCTCCTTTCCGGGGGTTCGCCTGCGGCTCACCCCCGGCTACCGGCTCAGGGCCCCTGCCGGGGCCATGTCCGTCCCGGAGGGACGGAAGCTGGTAGCTCCAGGGTGAGCGGAAGCGAACCTGGAGAAAAGGGACGGCATGCGACAAGCCCCGAAGGGCCGGCAGAAAGGGTCTGTCGGCCCTCCGGGACTCGGCCGATCGATACGCTGCTTTCCGGGGGTTCGCCTGCGGCTCACCCCCGGCTACCGGCTCAGGGCCCCTACCGGGGCCTTGACGATCGCCCCGAACCGCATCGCCGCGATTTCCCATGCTTCGCCTGCGGCTCACCCCCGGCTGCCGGCTCAGGGCCCCTGCCGGGGCCGGCGCCGCGGCGGACCGCGGGCTTATTGCCTCAAGCCACCGGTCCCGCGCGCCGCGCTGAACCTACGCCGGACCGGGAAGCGGCCGCGCTCAGATCTCGACCGCAAGACCGTCGGAACCTATTTCCAGTTCGATCTCATTCCTGCGCGCCAGGACTTCCTTCCCTGTATGGGTCAGAACCAGCCGCGCGGTGTCGAAACGCCGGCGGTTTTCCCACAATCGCGGATAGTCGAGGTGGTAGGGGACGCGCGTCTCGAAAAAGCAGCATTCGCAGATGAACAGCTCCGTGCCCGCCGAACGGGAGACCAGGTCTTCCGTCCAGCCGGTATCTCCGGAATACAGGATGTTGCGCCCGTCGACCCGGAGGCCGAGGGCGAGTGAGACCTCGCGCTCCTGATGCGGCACGCGGAAGGGATCCAGGATGGCGGGCCCCAGTTCGCACCGTTTCTGCGGCAGCAGCTCGATGAACTCGAGCGCGAAGGGCAGGGTGCGGGCGGAAAGATCGCCGTACATGGCGCGGAAGAGCGATGCTATGCGCTCCTCGGTTCCCGGCGGCCCCACGATGCGCAGCGGCCGCGTGCGCGTTTCGCAGTAGATGTAATCGAGCAGCAGGAAAGGAATGCCGGCGAAGTGGTCGCCGTGAAGATGGCTGAGGACGATGGCGTCGATCGCCGCGGGCGACAGACCCTCGCGCTTCAGCGAAGCCAGCGTGGTGGCGCCGCAATCGAGCAGAAGGGATGTTTCAGCCGCTTCGACCAGGTAGCCGGCCTGGTGGCGGCCGCCGGCGCTGAAAGCGTCCCCGGTGCCGAGGAACCGGACCCGTACCCTGCCCATGGCTTGAGTATAGCAGAAGGGGCCTGGATTCCCCGGGGAAGATCCGCTATAAAGCGGCCATGCAGAGGCGCGATGAACCGGCCCGTGCCGGGGATCTTCTGGAGCGCAGGCTGCGGCATCTCGCCGGGCGCGCGATCGCCGACTTCGCCATGATCGAGGGCGGCGATCGCATCATGGTCTGCGTAAGCGGCGGCAAGGACAGCTGTACCATGCTCCACATCCTGCACGACCTGCAGACAAGGGCGCCGGTGCGGTTCGACCTGCTCGCCGTACACCTCGACCAGGGGGAGCCGGGCGGCCTGCGCGGCGCGCTTGAGGCTTACCTGGCCGATCAGGGGGTTCCCTGGCGCGTGATCCGCAAGGACACCTATTCGATCGTACGGTCCAAGACCCGGGAAGGGAAAACCGCCTGCTCCCTGTGCTCGCGGCTGCGCCGGGGAATACTTTACAACGCGGCCGTGGCCGAAAAGTGCAACAAGATCGCGCTCGGGCACCACGCCGACGACATCATCGAGACCTTTCTGCTGAACCTATTTTTTACGGGGACGATCAAGGCCATGCCGCCGGTGCTGCGCAGCGACGACGGCCGCAACACGGTCATCCGGCCGCTGGCGTACTGCTGGGAATCGGAGATCGCCGAATTCGCCCGCGCGCAAAGGTTTCCCGCGCTCGCGTGCGGCGCCTGCGGGGCGCAGGCGGACCTCAAGCGCGCGCGCATCAAGAAACTCCTGCGCGATCTGGAAACGGAGATCCCCGCCGTGCGCGAATCCATGCTTGCGGCGCTCTCCCACGTCGTCGAATCCCACCTGCTCGACCGGCGCCTGTACGATTTTTTGTCCCTCACGGCCGGTACGGGCGACGTCGCTGCAGAGCTCGAGCGTGCGCTCCGGCAGGCCCGGCGCGCTCCGGGCCGCGCGTCTCACGGGCAATAAGCGCGATCGAGCGTGCGGTACTGGATGGCCTCGGAAACGTGGTGCGGCTGGATGGCGGGCTGCCCCTCCAGGTCGGCGATCGTCCGGGATACCCGCAGGATGCGGTCGTAGGCGCGCGCCGACAGCCCGAGCTGCGCGACCGCCTTTTCGATGGTCTTTTCGCTCGCAGCGTCGAGCCGGCAGAACCTGCGCAGCGTCCGCGGGGTCATCTGGGAATTGCAGTAGATCCCGAAGGGCTCGAGCCTGCGGAGCTGGATCGCCCGGGCGGCGACGATGCGCTCCCGGATGACGGCCGATGATTCCGACAGCCGGTCGTCGACCAGCTCCTGGTATTTGACGGCGGGTACGCGCACGTGCATGTCGATGCGGTCCATCAGGGGGCCGGAGATGCGCGACAGGTAGCGCTGGATCATGGGCGGCGTGCAGCGGCACTCGTGCGCCGGGTCCCCGCAATAGCCGCACTGGCAGGGGTTCATGGCGGCGGCCAGCATGAAGCGCGCCGGGAAGGTGAGCGACGTGGCGGCGCGGCTGATGGTGACCTCGCCGTCCTCGAGCGGCTGGCGCAGGACATCGAGAACGTAGCGCTGGAATTCCGGCAGCTCGTCGAGAAACAGGACGCCGTTGTGGGCCAGGCTGACCTCGCCGGGCCGGGGAACGGAGCCTCCGCCGACCAGGCCGCCGTAGGAAATCGTGTGGTGCGGCGCGCGGAAGGGCCGGGTGCCTATGAGGCCGGCCTTGTCGGACAACAGGCCCGCCACCGAATGGATCTTGGTGGTTTCGATCGCCTCCTCGAAGGTCATGGGCGGCAGGATCGTGGGCAGGCGCCGGGCGAGCATCGTCTTGCCCGAACCCGGCGGGCCGATCAGCAGGATATTGTGCCCGCCGGCCACGGCCACCTCGAGCGCGCGCTTCGCCTGGTACTGGCCTTTGACGTCCCTGAAGTCGATGTCGTAGGTGCTCGCCTGCGCCAGCAGCTGGCGGCGGTCGACCGCCAAGGGAATCAACGGCTGTCTGCCGTTGAGCAGTTCGACGACATAGGGCAGATTGCGCGCCGGATAGGAACGGACGCCGTCGACGACGGCGGCTTCCGGGGCATTGGACTCGGGGACGACCAGGTGCGTGATGCCCGCGTCGCGCGCCATGGCCGCCATGGGCAGGGTCCCCTTGACCGGCCGGATCGAGCCGTCCAGGGAGAGCTCCCCGAGAAAGAGAAAATCCGAAAGATCCCTGGCCTGGATGCACCCGGAGGCGCCAAGGATGGCGATCGCCACCGGCAGGTCGAAGGCCGAGCCTTCCTTGCGCACGTCGGCGGGCGCGAGGTTGATGGTGATGCGTTGGGGCGGCAGGCGGTAGCCGCAGTTGCGCAGGGCCGCCTTGACCCGTTCGCTGCTCTCGCGTACGGCCGTATCCGGCAACCCCACGGTCATGAGGTTGAGCTTTTCGCCCGAGCTGAGGTCCACCTCCACCGAGATGGGGAAAGCCTTGATGCCGAAGACCGCGGCCGACTGCACGCGAAATAGCATCGATGCACTCCCACGCTCTTATAACCGCCCCCTCTTTTCTTGAGCGAAAGAAAAGTCGCCCGCACGGCCTGCTCGCATAGGAGAGTACTCCCCGTCTTCTTGATTTGCCTTGGCGCAGCTGCGATTCAGACACTGTCACCCCTGCGGGGCTTGCCGGTGTCTGCATCGCAGTACTTGCTTAAGTTTTGCTTGACACGGGTATTAGCTATCCTTTACAAAGCGGCCATCGGATTGCTCAAGATGTCAGCTTCACACATGAGGGAGGCGGCGCCGGACAGCGGCACCAGGAACGGGTCCCAGGCGGGAAACCGGCGCTAGGGTAGTCGATCGCACCGTCGGAAGCAAAATGCGATCGCAAGACTCACATATACCTTGTCCATCCATTCGAGGATATCTTATGAAAAACACCGCCATTCGGTTGTTGCTGTCCATCGGCCTGATTGCAGCGGCCGGATCGCCTGTTTTCGCGCAAGGCGGCAGCACCAGCTCGTCCCTCACGGGAGTCGTGGTGGACCAGACCGGCGCCGTCATTCCCGGCGCCGAGATCGCGGCGCGCAACAATGCGACCGGATACGAGGCGAAGGCCGTTTCCGCCGAGGACGGTGGCTTCACTATCCCCTTCCTGCCCGTCGGCACCTATACCGTCACCGTGAGTCTCCCGGGCTTCAAGACCTGGGTGGCCAGGGACGTTGTGCTGCAGACCGGAACTCCCTCCTCTCTCAAGGTCACGCTGGAGGTGGGGAGCCCGTCGGACACGATTGTGGTGGAAGCCGCTGCCGAGTTGTTGCAGTCCTCCACTGCGACCATAACTACCACGCTCAATGTCACGCAGATTTCGAGCCTGCCCGTGGGAAGCCGCAGTGTCATGGAGTACCTCATCTTCCTTCCGGGTGCCAATACGACGGGGAGCACTCGCGACACCAATTTCGTGGGTTTGCCCCAGAGCACGATCAACATAACGATCGACGGCATCAACGTTCAGGACAACTACCTCAAGGGAGCCGCCGGAGGCGACGGGTACTTTGCCATTGTGTCGCCGCGCATGGACGCCATCCAGGAGGTCACGGTCTCCACTGCCACGCCCGGGTCGGAGGCGGCGGGTCAGGGAGCCATACAGATCAAGTTCACCACGCGCCAGGGAAGCAATGAGTATCACGGAAGCTTTTACGAGTATCACCGCAACTCCTGGCTGAACGCCAATACCTGGTTCAACAACCGCGACCTGACGCCGGTCCACAAGGACACGGGCCTGCCCTGCGGCACGCCCGATCAGCCCTACGACCCCAAAAAGTGCAAGGCGCCCAGGAATCCCAGCATCCTGAATCAATACGGATTCCGGTTGGGAGGGCCCATCCGGCTGCCGAAGGCCTTGTTCGGGCCGCTCGGTTTCGACGGTCGCGACCGGGCGTTCTTCTTCATCAATCTGGAGGAGTCGCGGCAGCCTTTCGCCCAGAGCCGGACCCGCACGATCTTCAATCCGTTGATCGATCAGGGCATATTCCCATACCAGGTAGGCAGCGAGATCCGGACCGTCAATCTCTTGCAGCTGGCGGCCGCCAAGGGGCAGACCGCAACCTGGGATCCCACGATCCAAAAACTGCTGGCGGACATCCGGAAGGTCTCGGGCGAAATCGGCACGGTGAAGCAGCAGACCCGCCCCGATCTGATGGATTACTTCATCCAGAACAGGGGCATTTACGTCACCAAGATGCCCACGACCCGCTTCGACTTCAACATCACGGCCAACCACCGTATCGAGTGGAGCTGGATGTTCATGAAGTATGTTCCCTCGCCGGACACGACCAACAGCCGCGACTGGATGTACCCGGGATTCCCCAGCATGGGCACACAGGGATCCAACCGTTGGTCGACCTCCATCGGCCTGCGCTCGACCTTTACGCCGCGGCTGACCAACGAACTGCGGCTGGGCGCCCAGGCCTATACCGTGCTTTTTTCACCGGAGACAAACATTTCTCAGTTCAAGGACACGCCGATCGGAAACCAGGACGGCTACGCTCTCAGCTTGAGCCCCATCAGCAATGCGCACTCCGGCACGGCGCAATCGCGGCGCAACGACCCGATCAAAATCATCGAGGACAACCTGAGCTGGAGCCGGGGCTCGCATAACCTGAGCTTCGGCGGCACGTTCACCAATGTCGGGCATTGGGGCTTCAGCAAGGCTGCGGTGCCGGTCATCAGCTTCGGCGTGGACACCACCTACGACCCGGGGTACGTGCTGTTCGACACGGCCAGCGGCCCGATCAACTTCCCGGGAGCTTCGTCCACGCAGAGGGGTTATGCCCAGGCGATCTATGCCCTCATGACCGGGCGCGTCACGCAAATCTCCGGTACAGCCGTCCTCAATGAAAAGACGCTCAAGTACACCTACCTCGGGCCCAACGTCCAGCGCGGCCGTATGCGGGAGTTCGGGTTCTATGTGGCCGACTCCTGGCGCGTGCGTCCCGGCCTGACGCTCAATCTCGGCCTGCGCTGGGAGCTGCAGCTTCCCTTCGTCCCGCTCAACGATGTCTACACCTACAATACCGTGGAAGACCTCTGGGGCATCTCCGGATACGGCAATCTCTTCAAGCCGGGGGTGATGACCGGGCAGGAGCCGACCTACAAGCAGCTCAAGAAGGGCACCCGCGTTTTCAATATCGACTACCGCTCGTTCGCGCCCAGTTTCGGCTTCGCATGGAGCCCGCGCGCCCGGGAGGGCTGGCTCGGCCGGCTTCTTGGAAGCGGGGGACAGACGGTATTTCGCGGCGGATACTCGATCGCTTATACGCGCAACGGAATGTACGATTACACGAACAGGATTTCCGGCAATCCGGGCCTCACCGTCAGCGCCACGCGCAATGTCGCCAACGGCAACCTGGTCACGGGATCCGAGACGTGGCCCCTGCTTTTCCGCGACAAGAACCGTCTCGGCCCCGCATCGTTCGCCGAAACGCCCGTGTATCCGCTGAAATCCACGTCGATTTCGGACGAAGTGAACATCTTCGATCCGAATCTGCGCACCCCCTACACTCAGTCGTGGTCTTTCGGCATTCAGCGCGAGCTGACCAAGAGCATGGTGCTCGAGGTTCGTTATATCGGCAACCGGCACCTGCAAGAATGGTCATCGCGCGACCTCAACGAGCAGAACCTGGTCGAGAACGGCTTCCTGGATGAGTTCCGTGCGGCAATGGGCAACTTGCAGGCGAACATCGCTGCCGGGCGGGGTGCCAACTTCAGGTACTACGGTCCCGGGACCGGCACTTCACCCCTGCCGATCACGCTGGCATACTTCAGCAAGGTTCCGCCGAGCCAGGCCGGAGATCAGACAAAGTACACCTCCACTCTTTTCGCCAGCAGCACATTCGTCAATGCGCTGGTCAAGACGAATCCCGCCCCGGGAAGCTTCGCGACCAGCCTGTGGAACGACGCGACGCGGCGGAGCAACGCCCTGGCTGCCGGGTTGCCTGCGAACATTTTCGTCGTGAACCCGACCGTGCACTCGGGAGGCCCGGACTTCACCACCAACGGCGGCTTCACTTCTTACAACGCGCTCACGATCGAGTTGCGCCGGCGCATGGCCCGCGGACTTCTCGTGCAGGCAAACTATACTTTCGCCAAGGGTCTCCAATCGAGCCGGGTATCCTTCAGGGTGCCGTATGTCAAGGTCCTGAGCGACACTTTGCCGCATGCCTTCAAGGCGAACTGGGTCTACGAGCTGCCCTTCGGAAGAGGAAGGATGTTCGCCAACAGCCTCGGCACCGCGCTGGATCGTATCGTGGGCGGATGGGAGTTCCAGGGAATCACCCGCATCCAGAGCGGCAACCTGCTCAACTTCGGCAACGTCCGCCTCGTGGGCATGACGCCGGACGAGCTGCGCAAGGCCGTCGGCCTGCGCTTCGACGACGCGAACAAGCAGGTTTACTATGAGCCCGAGGATATAAGGATCAACACGATCGCCGCCTACAATACCGACGCGACCAAGCCGAACGGGTACAGCACGGCCTGGGGAGTCCCCACGGGAAGGTACGTCGCGCCGGCCAACAGCGGTGATTGCCTGCAGGTTTACAGCGGGCAGTGCGCTCCGCTGACCCTGTATGTCCGCGGACCCAAATTCTGGAACTTCGACCTCAGCCTGGTGAAAAGGGCCTACTTTACCGAGCAGGCGAACTTCGAGCTGCGCGGCGAGTTCCTGAATGCTTTCAACAACGTCAATTTCAACGGCACCACGTGTGCGAGTGCCTCGGCCACCTGCGGCCAGGTGACGAGCACCAACGGCACGGCGCGACGCATTCAGATCGTCCTGCGCCTGAACTTCTGACCTTTATTTCGGTGACAGGCTACTCAACCCCTAAACTCCCGGCTGTGCGGGCTCGAGGGAGTTTGGGGGTTGAGTAGCCTGTCACCGAAACTGCTGGATGCGGAGGAGGAGGTTGCGGTTCCTCGACAGGCCGGAGATCAGGCCGGCGAAATCCCTCTGCAACTCGAGGCCGAGCGTGCCCTGGTAGGCAACCTTCTCGAGCGCCTCGATGATCCGCCGCAGGTCTTCCTGGGTGAGCCGCCCGTCGAGCAGGGGCCAGTGGCGGTCCCTCTTGCCGTCGTTGTCGTTCAGGTGAACGTAGCCGAGTTGCGCGCCGGCTTCCGCGGCGACTTCCCAGGGCTTTTCCCGGGCGAGCAGCGCGTGGCCGACATCGAGCAGGAGAAACAGGTTCGGGTGGCCGAGCTGCCGGATGAAAGCGAGGGTTTCGCGGGCACCCGCGAGGGCGCGCCCGGGGACGTGCTCGACGCACAGCCGGATTCCCGCCTGGGCCGCAATCTCCGCGGCTTCCTTGAGAACCTGCGCGAAGGCCGGCAGATGCCTGCGCTGCGCGCACGGAGCAACGTAGGCGAAACGGGCCCCGAGATCGCGCGCCTTGTCCAGTCCCCGCCTGAGGTGCGGCACGGATCCCGCCGGCCCGCCGTCGAGGGAGACGCCGGGGGGCAATCGGTGATCCAGCGCCACACAGGAAACCTTGAGGCCCGATTCCTTGAAGGCCTGACGAGCCTTCGGCGCATCCAGGCTGTCGGTCTCTATGTCGATATAATGGAAGGCGGTTTCCTTGACCTGCCTGAGGGCTTCTTCCACGGGAATGCCGAAATTCCAGATACAGGCGGAAGGGAACATTGTCATGGGCCGCTTCTCCTCCTGCTTGCGATGCCCGACGGCGGCCAACAATATGCCAGCACCCTCCGTCCCGGGCAAGCGGTTTCGCTCACGCTCCGGGCCGCCGGCCCACTGCGGATTCCCTTGGCGCACGGGGATCCGCGAGCCCGAAGATCAGCGCTTGCCTGTTATATAGCCCGTCAGGTGATCGATGACCGCCGACTGCTCCGCGATGATCTCCTTGACCACGTCGCCGATCGAGATGATGCCGATCAGCCTGCCTTCGTCGATCACAGGCAGGTGGCGGATATGCTTTTCGGTCATCAGCGCCATGCATTCCTGGACCGTCTGATCGGGGCCTACGGTGAAAGGGTTCGGAGTCATGATCTCGCCCACCGGGATCTCCCTCGAAGCCCTGCCCTTCAGGACCACCTTCCTTGCGTAGTCGCGCTCGGAAAACATGCCGGCCACCCTGCTCCCGTCGAGCACCACCAGCGCTCCAATGTTCTTTTCGGCCATGATCTCGAGCGCGGAATAAACCGAGCTTTCAGGGCTCGTGGACCATACATCATGTCCCTTTTTCTGCAACAATTTGCGGACGGTTGTCATAGCGCACCTCGCTGCCGGTACCAGCCAAGAAATCCCCGCCTGGATTCATTTCCCGCCGGCGCATTTCGGCATGCCCGGCAATATGGGGGTTCTTCCATGGACAATACTATGGATATCCGATAAGCCGCGGTCAACCGGCAATTTCTCTGCAGGAGTCCGGCGCTTGCGGCATCGCGGCTGCCGGCGGCTGCGATCGCAGGGTCTCACTGCCTTGCCGGCGGCACCGGGGCAATTGCGAGCTAACGGATTCGGTTTTTCCCGCCGAAGTGAATAGGGAAGTCCGGGCAACGGTCTATGGGAAGCGTGCGTCTCGGAGGGCCGGCGAACATGCAACCGGAGTCGACCATCGCAGCGGCCAGCGCCGGGGTCAGCCCCGGGATCGAGAAATACCTTGCACGCCAGCCCATTTTCGACCGGCGCGAGATGGTCTTCGGCTACGAGCTGCTGCTGCGCTCCAGCCTCGAGAACTTCTTCAAGCCCCTGGAACCCGAGCGCATTTCCGAGTTGGTGGTCGACAACTACCTGCTATTCGGAATGGACACCCTGACCGGCGGGCGCAGGGCATTCGTCAATTTCAATCGCGACGCCCTCCTGCGCGATTATGCCACCCTGCTTCCCAAGGACCGCATCGTCGTCGAGATACTCGAGGACGTGGCGCCCGATTCCGACGTGCTCGCCGCCGTGCGCAGGCTGAAGCAGTCGGGTTATCTGATCGCCCTGGACGATTTCGTGCCTTCGGAGCAGATGGAACCTCTGGTCCGGCTCGCCGACATCGTCAAGGTCGATTTCCTGATGACCTCGGACGCGGACCGCAAGGCGATCGCCAAGTCGCTCGCGCCGCTGGGGGTCAGGCTGCTGGCGGAAAAGATCGAGCAACGCGAAGACATCGGCAAGGCGCTCGAGCTCGGATACTCGCTGTTCCAGGGGCACTTCTATTGCCGGCCGCAGGTCCTGCGCGTGCGCGAGATTGCAGGCTTCAAGCCCAACTACCTGCGGATGCTGCGCGCCGTGAGCCGCCCGGAACTGAACCTGCTGGAGATCGAGCAGATCCTCAAGCAGGAGCCCTCCCTGCTCTACAAGCTGCTGCGCTACCTGAACTCCGCCTATTTCTATCTCTGCCAGGAAGTGACTTCCATCCGGCACGCCCTTGCGCTCCTGGGCGAGGAGAACATCCGCAAGTGGACCTATGTCGTCGCCCTGGTCGACCTGGCCAGGGATCGGCCCGACGAGCTGATCGTCATCTGCCTCACGCGCGGCCGCTTCTGCGAACTGCTCGCGCCCTGCGCCGGCATGCGCAACCGCGAGACCGACCTGTTTCTTCTCGGGCTTCTTTCTTCGATCGACGCCATCGTCGGGCGCGACATGGCTTCGGTCATCAGCGAGATGCCGCTCTCGGAGGAAGCCCGGGAGGCCCTGATGGGCACGAGCAACCGCCTGCGCCCGGCTCTGGACATCGCCCTTGGACTCGAGCGCGGCGACTGGCAGGCCGTGCACGCGGCGGAGACCGCCCTCGGTCTGAGCGAGTCGCAGGTGCCCGACCTATACCTCCAGGCCGTCGAGTGGACCCGGCGCATCTACCGCGCCTGACGGCCGTCCCGAAGCAAAATCCCTGCTGGCGCGCGGCGCCTCCGGCGAGTTACCATTATGGCGGATCCCATACCGCGGATCGCCTGCAGCCGCGGCGGATCCGGAGGCGGATGTGCCGATATTCGAGTTCCAGTGCCTGAAGTGCGATCACTGCTTCGAAGAGCTGGTTCTGGGCGCCAGGTCGGAAAGCGACGTTTCCTGCCCCAAGTGCCGTTCGCGCAAGGTCGAAAAGCTGTACTCGGGCTTTGCCGCGCGCAGCCGCGGCAGCAGCGGCGAAGTGCGCTCGCTTTCCTCCGGCTGTTCCGGCTGCAAGGCTT
Organism: uncultured Acidobacteriota bacterium; assembly: GCA_964534795.1. Lineage (GTDB taxonomy): Bacteria > Acidobacteriota > UBA6911 > UBA6911 > UBA6911 > CAZHQK01. The sequence goes on along the minus strand of CAZHQK010000110.1, from coordinate 9,905 downwards.
CCAGCTGCGCCGGCTGCAAGTGAGCCGCGCAGCCTCTCTCCCTTCTACTGGTGCATGTGGAGGTGCCGGCTGATCACCTCCTTGGCCTGCGGTTGGATGGCTTCCCAGCGCGCCGAGGGCGATTTGTTGATCATGATCAGCTGCCGATCGACCACCACCGTCTCGACGCCGGTGATGGCGAACAGCCCGCTGATCAGGCCGTCATCCGTGGCCGGAATTTCCATGCGGCTGCGATAGGTCCGCGACGCGGGCGAGATCATGGTTCCCAGGTAGAAGATGCAGGTGTCCGATCCGGGTGCGACCACGACGGATACGATGCCGCTGCCTTCGCCCGATTTCTTGGAACGCCCCCGGTCCGGGTTGCTGTAGGACTGGAACACCAGGGCGACGAACACCCCCAGGGCCATCATGACGACGATGAAGAACAGGAGGTTGGTCCACTCGTACTTTTTCAGGATGTTCTTGCCCACGTTCCCTCCCGCCGGCGCCGCGCCCTGAGGCGGGATCGCGTGCGACGGCGCTCGTGTCCCGCCAGAGTATATTACGCCCGCGGGCGCGCTTCTTATCGCATTTTGCGCTCCGTTCCATCGCCGGCAGGCCTGGGCTGCGATCGGCGGCTGCGCGCGGCCGCGCACGCGATGTCAGTCGACGGTGTAAGAACCGCCCGGCCGGACCACCACCGCCTTGGCGCCGGCGGCCTCGGCCTTGCGGGCAAACTCCTCCGGGTCGGCCCGGATCACGTCGAACGTGTCGTAGTGCATGGGGATGTTGACGCGCGCTTTCAGGAAACCTGCGGCGCGCACGGCGTCGTCGATCCCCATGGTGAAGTTGTCGCCGATGGGCAGCAATGCGACGTCGAGCGGCCCCCAGGCCTCCCCGATCAGCTGCATGTCGAGGAACAGCCCGGTATCGCCGGCGTGGTAGACCTTCTTGCCGCCCATGGTCAGCACGATGCCCGCCGGGTTGCCGAGCGCCTCGCCCTTCGGTCCCGTGGACCCGTGATGGGCGATGGTGAGCTTGACGTGCCCGAAGGGGAACTCGCGGCCGCCGCCGATGTGCAGGGGATGGCCCTGGCAGCCCTGGTTCGAGAGGTAGTTGACGATCTCGTAGTTCGAAACAATGAGCGCGCCCGTGCGCTGGGCGATGGCGGCGGCATCGCCGATGTGGTCGCCGTGGCCGTGCGTGATCAGTATGGCGTCCAGGCCCGTGAAGGCGTCGGCATTCAGGTCGGCCAGCGGATTGCCTGTGAGAAAGGGATCGATGATGACCCGATGTTTGCCGTCGTCGCATTCCCAACAGCCGTGACCGTGATAGCGCAATGTCAGCATAGGCGATTCCTCCTCGACCGGATTATAGTGCCCGGGGCGCCGGGAGAAAACCGCTTCTTTTGAAGGGCGCCCTCCGGCGCGCACCTCGTCATTCCGGGTAGAGAAGGATACCCTCGTTCAGGGCCCGCGCCAGGAAAGGATCACCTTCCTGCAGCCTTGCCGCAATCTCGGCCTCGGTCACGGGGAACATGTCCGTTGGGTAGGCGGGGACATATTGCAGGAAATCGCCGAGGCGCTCGCTCGCGGGCTTGTCCGATACCTTGAGCACGATGAGCAGATCGAGATCGCTCCGGGCGCCATAGTCGCCCCTGGCGAAGGACCCGAACAACAGTATCCGCACGACCTCCGGATGCGTGCCGGCTATGCGCCGCGCCGTATCCCGTGCGATTTCGAGGACATCCTCAAGATCGACGAATCTGGTTCGTGCAGAACTCGAGAAGGGACCTCGCATGCGACAAGCACTCCGCGGCATCGCGCTCGGTGAAGTAGTCGGCGGGCGCGCCCATGGCGAAACCGTTGGGGTAGCGCGTCTGTATGTACACCTTGTCGAGCGCGCGGGCGGCATCCAGCAGTTCGGGTCTCACCGGAACGTCGTCGGGCAATGACTGGATAAGCGCCAGCAGCGAATGTCCCCAGGGGTCGCCGCGGCGCGCCAGGTACAGAGCCTTCAGGGCTTTTTCTGCAGCCTGCTGGGCCGCAAAGCAGGCCCACTCGTAATCGCGCTCCCTGGAAGATAGTTCGGCGTGCTCGAGGTCGGCCTGCTCCTGCCGCAACCAGTCGCCGCTGCGGTTCGTCATGTCCTCATTGTACATTCGTTTCCCGGGCCGTGCAAAGCGGGATGCACGGACCGATCTTCGCGGCGGAGCGAGCCGCAGGGTCGCAAGCAAGGAGATCGCCGATTTCCATGATCGGCGGCGGTGTGTCGGCGCGCGGGCGAAGGGTCGCTAGTTCCGTGCGCTCAGGGCTGCCGCCATTTGGATCAGGCATGCGAACTTCCTGGCGTCGGGAATAGTGCGCAGATAGCGCTGTGCGGTCTCGAAATCGTCCCGCGCCAGCTCAGCGATGAGGAAGCTTTCGAGCCAGTCCGACGACGCCATTCCCCACCTGACTGCCGGCCCTCCGGCAGGCGCAGGTTCCGACTGATTCTCTGCCTCCTCGCGCCGCATTTCTTCCGCGAGGACAAAACCGTCGCGCAAGAGATCCCTTTCGACCTCGCCGTTAATGGAGCGGCAGGCGCGGATCACGTTCTGCAGGCCCGCAGACCTCTCCCTGAGGGGCTTTATGCTCGGAAGGAGCGCACGGGCTTCTTCGAGGACCATATCGGCAAGCTCAGGGTCGTCGTAGGCAGCCCTTTCGGCGAGCATGATCAGCTCCATCATGCCGTCGGGTCTGCCGGCAATTTCCCGCAGTTTCGCTCTCGCAAGGCCGGGATCGGATCTCGCCTTTGCGCGCAATTCCCGCAACAGCCTGTCGGGCGACTGGAGTAGTTCCCTGATTGCGGCCTTGTCTATGGTCGCCGGGGACGAATTGGATCTGAATGCCACGGGGGCCCGCTCTTGGAAGAGCACATCGATGCCTCCGATGCCGTCGAGCTTGGCCTTCAGACCGGGCAGTGCTTCCAGCGCCTTCATCGTGAGTCCCGGTCTCGGAGAGAGGCGCAGCAGGCTGAGTACCCTGGATTCGGTGCAATCGAGTTCAATCGACGTGCGGTCGGTCCTCAGACTTCCCCCGCAGTTGGGCCGGTGTGTCTGGGACGCTGCGATCACACGTTCCAGCTCCGCCTCAGCCCGTTCGCTGTCGAGCATGGGCATGACCCTGCGCAGGAAACTTTCGTATTCATAGCTTGCGCGCGGATCCGCCGGGCTCCGGGCATGGATATTCATCGTGCTGTCGATCAGGCGGAATGCCTCGTCCCGCCTGGAAGAGTCCATCAGCAACTGGACGAGCTGCGCGCGGATCGGGTAGAGCGAGGCATCGGAGGCGGCCGCCTCGCTCTCCTCATAAAGCAACTGCAATGCCTTCTCGGGGTCGGTCACGGCAAGATCCCGGAGGACGCTCGTTCGCAGCTGCCTCTCCAGGGCGGCAAGATACTCGTGCGTGCTTTCCCCCGCCGATGCCGGGGGTGGCGGCCAGTCGCGGATGAAGCGGCGCGCTGTTTCGTAATCCGCTGGATAGATCCGGCTCATCAGCATGAATGCGGTGGAAGTCGCATACTGATAGCTTGCGCGGTTCGTTGCATCCCGCGCGGCGGCGCGCGCGACATTGATGAGCGCCTTGAGGGCGCCTTCCGCACGCAGCCGGTCGATCTGTTGCCATAAGTGGGCGAGCTGCTGATACGTGTCGAAGGGCGGCGGATCGATTCTGCAGGCCAGGTCTGTGGCTTCCTGCAGGAGCCGGCGGGCGTTGCGCAATCGCTCGACGGGGATGCCCAGGCGATGCGCCGCGCGTTTCAGTTCTTTGGATTGGATCTCGAGCACGACGAGCTTTCCCTCCTGCGCGGGGAGCGGAAGCGCGAGCAGAGCCGAGAGCGAGAGGAGAAGGATCCGAGGTTTCATGGGCGGCCTCCGGCAATTTTCTGAAAACTTAGATGCCGCCGGCGCTGCCGAGTTCAACGGTTTCTTGCCTCTTGCGCCCGATGATGCGGATCGCCATAATGACCGGCCGGAGGTCGGGCTTCCCGATGATCATCTGTCACGCCGGCTTTTGCGACGGAGAGTTCCTGCTCTGGGGCGAGACGCCCGAAGACCAGGCCGTGCCCCCAGGCGCAAGCGCCCGGGCCTCGGCACGCGCGGTTCTACCCTTCCCGTATGCTGCCGGCATGCGCCGGCTCGAGTCGGACATCCTGGCGGCGACCGGCCTGAATCTGTCGCACCGCAGGAAAGCGCCCATCTATTACGCCTGGCTTCCCACTACGGAGAGGGGGCCGCTGCCCTCGAGTCCGATGATCGCCGAGATGCCGGCCGGTGGCGATATCGTCCTTGCGCCCTGGGCGGTCGCGGTGCGCGTTCTCGGCAACCGCGAGATCCTCGAGCTGCTCGCCGCATGCGGCGACAGGCGGATGCTCGCTCCCGGACTGATCGTGGGCGCCGACCTTGCCTGGTTTTCCCATGCGCTGCGCCTGGCCGGAAGCCTGGTGGCGCGCGAGCTCTACCTGCCGGGCATATGCGAAACCGGCGGCTCCTTCCGTTCTTGCTGGATGCCCGTGCTGCAGCCGGACGAAAGGGAGAGGATGGCGCGCCTGGCGGCGAGCATGCCGGGGGCGGCGCGCGCTCTGAGCAGGAACGCGGCCGAGCCGCCCGAGACGGCGCCCGCGCTCGTACTCGAGCGCTTCCTCGAGCGCATTGTCGATGCCCTGGTGCGTTCGCGGTCGCACGCGCGGCAGGCCGGGCAGGCGGAGCGCTATGACAGCGTCCACGACCAGTGGCTCGTCTCGCTGCAGTGCGAGGACGGTGCGATGCCGGGCGACGGCGAAGAGCTGGCGCGCTTTGCCTCGCAGGTGCGCGAATGGCATCGGCCGGTATCGATCACCGCATCGTCTCCGTTCCGCCTGTGTTTCCGGCTGGAAGAGCCCGGCACGCAGGGCGAGGACCGGGAGAGCACGAACGACGACACATGGCGGGTGCGCTATCTGTTGCAGGCCGTGGGCGACCGCAGCCTCCTGGTCGAGGCGCGCGACGCATGGAAGCCTGCCGCGCAGCTCGCGGCGGTATTTCGCTCCCATGCTTTCGAACCCCGGCAATTCCTGCTTTCGGCTCTCGGCCAGGCGGCTGGAATCTGCCCGCGCATCGAAGAGAGCCTGCGCCGCGCTGCGCCCCACGGCTACGAGCTCGATACCGCGGGCGCCTACGAGTTTCTGACCTTGCGCGCGCGGGCGCTCGAGCAGGCCGGCTTCGGCGTCATGCTGCCCGCATGGTGGACGGGCAAAGGGACGAAGCTGCAGGTCACCGCGCGCGCCCGCGTGCGCAGCCCGGCCATGCAGGCCGCCGCCGGCTTGTCGCTCGACGCGATCGTGCGCTTCGACATCGACCTGGCGCTGGGCGGCGAGCCGATCACGGCGGCCGAGCTCGAAGCGCTGGCGCGGCTCAAGGCGCCGCTGGTGCGGCTGCGCGGCCAGTGGGTCGAGTTGAACGCCGCCGAGATCGAAGCGGCGCTCGAGTTCTGGAAGAAGAAGGCCGCCGGCAGGGCGACGGTGCGCGAAATCGTTCGGATGGCCCTCGGCGGCACCGGGACCGTCGGCGGGATCGCTTTCGAGGGTGTGGAAGCCGATGGCTGGGTCGCCGACGTGCTGGCGGCCCTCGAGGGCAGGGCGCAGTTCGAGGAGATTGCTGCGCCGGCCGGGTTCCATGGGCGGCTGCGCCCGTATCAGGTGCGCGGGTATTCGTGGCTGGCGTTCCTCAAGCGCTGGGGCCTGGGCGCGTGCCTGGCCGACGACATGGGCCTCGGCAAGACGATCCAGGCGCTCGCGCTCATCCAGCGCGATTGGGAAACGAACGGCCGGAGTCCGGTGCTGCTGATATGTCCGACGTCCGTGGTCGGCAACTGGCAGAAGGAGGCGGCGCGCTTCTGCCCGGATCTGCCGGTGCTCGTGCACCACGGCGGCGCGCGCGTCCGGGGGGAGGCCTTCAGTCGGGCCGCCCAGCGGCACGCCCTGGTGGTTTCGAGCTACGCCCTGCTGCACCGCGACCTGGAGACCCTCCGGTCCGTGCCCTGGGCGGGCATCGTGCTCGACGAAGCCCAGAATATCAAGAATCCCGAGACCCTGCAGGCGCGCGCGGCGCGCTCCCTGACGGCGGGCTACCGCATCGCCCTGACCGGCACGCCCGTGGAAAACAACGTCGGTGATCTGTGGTCGGTGATGGAATTTCTCAATCCCGGCTTCCTCGGGTCGCGCGAGGCATTCCGCAGGAGTTTCTTCCTCCCCATCCAGGTGCTGCGCGACCCCGAAGCCTCCGAGCGGCTCAAGCGCCTGACGGCACCCTTCATTCTGCGCCGGCTGAAGACCGACCGCACGATCATCGCCGACCTGCCGGAAAAGATGGAGATGAAGGTCTTCTGCACGCTGACGCGCGAGCAGGCGACGCTTTACCGGGCGGTCGCGGCCGAGGCCGAGGAGGCGATGGAGGGCGCGCAGGGGATCCAGCGCAAGGGGCTGATCCTGGCGACGCTCTCCAAACTCAAGCAGGTGTGCAACCATCCGGCCCAGTTTCTCGGCGACAACTCCGCCATCGCGGGGCGCTCGGGGAAGCTGGCGCGCCTCGGCGAGATGCTCGAGGAGATCCTCGAGGTGGGGGACCGGGCGCTGGTTTTCACGCAGTTTTCCGAGATGGGCGCGCTGCTGCAGCGCCACCTGCAGGAGATGTTCGGGCGCGAGGTGCTTTTCCTGCACGGCGCCGTGCCCAAGAAGCGCCGCGACGAGATGGTGGAACGCTTCCAGGGCGCGGACGGGCCCGCCGTCTTCGTCCTGTCGCTCAAGGCGGGCGGCACCGGCCTCAACCTGACGGGGGCGAACCATGTCTTCCACTTCGACCGCTGGTGGAATCCGGCCGTGGAAGACCAGGCCACCGACCGGGCTTTCCGCATCGGGCAGCGGCGCAACGTCCAGGTGCACAAGTTCGTGTGCGCGGGGACGCTCGAGGAAAAGATCGACGAGATGATCGAAAACAAGAAGGGCATCGCCGCCCGGGTGATCGGTACGGGCGAGGGCTGGCTGACGGAGCTTTCCAACCGGGAGCTCAAGGAGCTTTTCGCTTTGCGCAGCGAGGCGATCGGAGAGTGACATGGGCCGCTGGGGCAGCTACTGGGACTGGGATTTTTTCCCGCGCTCGACGCCGCGCACGGCGCGCGGCGGCATCAAGGCGCAAACGCGCAGCGGGTCGTTCGGCCGCACCTGGTGGGCGAAGCGCTGGATTGCCGTTCTCGAGAGCTTCGACATCGGCGCGCGCCTCGGGCGCGGGCGCTCCTACGCGCGCCGGGGACAGGCGCTGTCGATCGAGGTGGAAAAGGGGGTCGTGCGCGCCAAGGTCCAGGGCTCGCGCCCCACGCCTTATGACGTGACCATCGAGATCGCGCCGCTGGCCGAGGCCAGGTGGAAGAAGCTGGAGAAGGCCCTGACCGAACAGCCGCTGTATGCCGCCAGGCTGGTAGCCGGCGAGATGCCCGAGGACATCGAGAAGGTCTTCGAGCAGGCGGGAGTCTCGCTTTTTCCGGCGGCGGCGCGCGATCTGAAGACCGATTGCTCCTGCCCCGACTGGTCGAATCCGTGCAAGCATATCGCGGCCGTCTATTACCTGCTCGCCGAGGAGTTCGACCGCGACCCCTTCCTGCTCTTCAAGCTGCGCGGGCGCACGCGCGACGAGATCGTCGGCTGCCTCAAGGTTCCGGCGCCGGCGGCCGGCGAGGAGGCGAGCGGCGCGCAGCCGCGCGCGCCGTTGCCGCTCGATGCGGCCGGCTTCTGGCAGGGCGCGGCGGTGCCGGACGGGCTGTGCGGTGAGATCGTGCTGCCCCGGGTGCACGCGGCCCTGCCGAAAAGACTCGGCAATTTTCCCTTCTGGCGCGGCAATGCGCGTCTGATCGACAGCCTGGAGGTCATCTACGCCGCGGCATCGGCCGCAGGTCTCGAGGCGATGGGGGGAGCGCCGGCATTCGCGGCCGGCCCGGACGAGGGCGGCGGTGCCGCGGCCGGCGAAAGCTCCGCGGCGGGCGCGCGCGCCCGGGCCGGGCCGCGCATTGCTCACTGAGACTTCTTCACCAGGCGCATGTAGGACGGCAGGTTGCCGTAGGAGCGCTCCGCGGTGAACGAAGTGGTGACGAAACCGCTCAGGACCGTGCCCTCCAGCAGCAGGCGATAGCTGACATGGTGCGGGTGGGCGCGGGCATCCCCCGAAGGGATGGTTCCGTAGCTGGTCCCGGTCAGGAAACCGTCCTGGAATCGCACCCGGTTCATCAGAGTCTCGAGCTGGTTGCCGATCCGGACATGCACGTCGCCGTCGCTCTGGATCGCGAGGGTGACGCCGACGGTTTCTTCGTACGTTTTCAGCTCCCCGCTCCACTCGCCGATCAGTTCCGGGGTCGGCTTGAAGGGCGCGGGCTGTTCGGCCGGCTTGTCGCGCTCGGCCTTCCACTTGGCGCCGTAGTCCGGGAGAAGGACGCCGATGATGTCGTTGGGGATTTTCTGGCGCAGGTCGCTGGCGGCGTTGACGAGCACGACCACGACGATGTCCTGCGAGGGCACGAACTTGATCATGGTGTTGGTCCCGCGCATGCTGCCGGTGTGCCAAGCCACGTCGTAGCCGTATTCGTCTTTCTTGATGAACCAGCCGAGCCCGTAGCGATCGTTCTTCGGGTTGGGATCGCTGTCCTGCTTCATCAGGTCGATCGTGGCCGGGTAGATGATCTGCTTCTGGTCGGGCTGGGTGTGCTTGAGGTGGAAGAGGCCGAAGCGGATCAGGTCGTGGGCGCTGGCGTAGACCTGCGAGGCGCCCGGGTGATCCGATACATAGAAGGGCACGGGCCGGCCGGCCCCGTCGTAGCGCACGGCCGCGTAGTCCTCCATCCCCGGTTCGATATCGACGGAGGTGCGCGTCATGCCGAGCGGCAGGAAAACCTCCGTTTTCATGAAGTCGGCGTATGACCGGCCCGAGACCCTGGCGATGATGTGGCCGGCGAGGCCGAAGCCGAAGTTTGCGTACTGGTAGACCGCGCCCGGCGGGTGCACCAGGATGCCGTAGCGGCGGATCGACTCGGCGAAAGAAGGAGGCCGGAAACAGGGCTCGTCGAGATAGTAGACCGTGTAGTGCTCCGGCAGGCCGGACGTGTGGTTCAGGATGTGGGTGACGGTGGCATCCGAGGCCCGGCCTTCGTAGGCGGTCAATTGCGCCGGCGCGATGTACTGGTTGACGGGGGCCTTCAGGTCCACCTTGCCCTGCTCGACCAGGATCATCAGGCCGGTGGTGGTGATCGGCTTGGAGATGGATGCCATGGAGTACATGGTGTCGGGGGTGGCCGGAATCATCTTCTCGCGGTTGGCCCAGCCGAAGGACTCTTCCCAGATGATGCGCCCGCCCTGCGCCACGGCCACCGACATCGAGGGGATTCTGCCGCCGGTGACCGCTTCCAGGATCGCGGCCCGGACTTCGCGGAATTTGTCGTTGGGGATGGGAACGGTTCCTGCGTGCAGGGCGGCCGCAGCCAGGCAGATCGCCGCGGCGGTCACGAAGGCGTTTTTCGTGCGGTGCATAAGCGCGCTCCTTTGAATGACGGGCGCAGTTTACAGCCGTCCGCGCCGCCTGTCACGCGCGGCGCTCCCGACCACGAGCGAAAATAGGCGAAAATAGGGACGCTCACCATTTTCCGAAAACAGGGACGCTCACCTATTTCCCGCGCCGCATAACCAGCGGGCCAAACTAGCCCAACTTCCGAATTCGGCGGAGCGATTTAGGCGGTTTTCGGCCAGTCGCCGACCGTAAGCCCATTGTTTTCAATCGAGGCGTTCCTGAATCTTGAAAAGAGTGACTAATATTGTGAAGATTTCTCTTGACAGCCAAAGGATTGAATGCTATGTGTAGTGTGTAATGTACA
>CAZHQK010000109.1:0-4528 GCA_964534795.1 uncultured Acidobacteriota bacterium | reverse complement strand
TCTCCGTTGTCATCGCAGCAACTCCGAATCCTGTTCGGGCGATCGGGGACGGACTCTCTCCTTCAGCACGCTGTAGGCCACCGGCACGAAGAACAGGGTGGCGAGGGTGGCCGCCAGCAACCCGCCGATGACCGCCCGGCCGATGGGGGCGTTCTGTTCGCCTCCCTCCCCGAGCCCGAACGACATGGGGAGCATGCCGAGGATCATGGCGCCCGCCGTCATCAGCACGGGCCTGAGCCGCGTGACGGCCGCCGACAGCGCGCATTCCCTCACCGGCATGCCCTCGGCGCGCCTCTGGTTGGCGAAGGTGACCAGCAAGATGCTGTTGGCCGTGGCCACGCCGACGCTCATGACGGCACCCATCAGGGAGGGCACGTTGATGGTCGTCTGCGTCACGTAGAGCGACCAGACGATCCCCGCAAACGCGCCCGGCAGTGCCATCAGGATGATGAAAGGATCGAGCCAGCTCTGAAAGTTGATGGCCATGACCAGGTATACCAGGGCTACCGCCAGCAGTATTCCGCCCGCCAGTCCGCGAAACGATTCCCGCATGGTTTCCACCTGCCCTCGCACCTGGATGAAAGAGCCGCGCGGCAGTTTGGCGGCGGCATCGCGGACAATCCGGTCCACCTCTCCCGCCAGGCTGCCGAGGTCGCGGTCCTGGGTGCCTGCATAAATATCCAGCACGGGTTGGACGTTATAATGGCTGACGGCCATGGGCGTGGTGGTACGCTCCACGGCCGCCACATTGCCGAGGAGTTGCGGCTCGCGCACCTGCGCCGCCGCCAGCGGCGTATTGCGGATCTCCTCCAGCGAGGTCAGGCGGTACTCCGGCGTCTGCACGGCGATCAGGTAACTGACGCCGGTGGCGGGATGGAGCCAGTAATTGGGCGAAACCTGGCCGCTGGAGCTGAGGGATACCAGCAGGCTGTTGGCCACCTCTCTCTGCGTCAGGCCCATCTGGGCGGCGCGCGTGCGGTCGACGTTGACCCGCAGCTCGGGTGCGTCGAGCACCTGATGAAGGCGCACGTCCACGGCCCCCGGGACACCCGCGAGGCGACGCTCGATCTCCGTGGCGATCCGCTGATTTGCCGCCATGTTGCGGCCGATCACCTGGATGTTGATGGGAGCGGGGATGCCGAAGTTGAGGATCTGGCTCACCATATCGGCCGAGCGGAAGAAGAATGTCATCTCGGGGAAGGCGGCCGGCAGTTCCCGCCGCAGGCGCCGCGCATATTCCCAGGTTTCCCCGCGCTTGCGCTCGCGTTTGAGCGAGATCAGGATCTCGCCGTCCCCCGGGCCGATCGTGGCCGAATCCGTGTAGGCCATGTTGATCGGCAGTACCGGCAATCCTATGTTGTCGAGAATGGTGTCCAGTTTGTCCGGCGGGATGATCTCGCGGATTTTGTCCTCGACACGGGCAAAGGCGGCCTCCGCCGCCTCGAGGCGGGTTCCCGCAGGCGTCCGCACGTGGAGGCGCAGCTGCCCCCCATCCACCTGGGGAAAGAAGTCTCGGCCCAGTCGGGTCGCCAGGACCCCCGAACCGACGCAGAAAAGGGCGAACAGAACGACGACCGCGCGGCGCCGGTCGAGCGCCCAGGCCAGGGCGCTGCGGTAGCGCTCCCGCAATCTCTCGAAACCCCGCATGAAGCCGTCGTGGAGCCGCCGGATCGGTCCTGCGCCGCGCGCCGCACCCTCTCTGTAGACGTGCAGCTCGGACTTGAGCATGTAGCGCACCATCGTGGGGATCAGCGTGCGCGACAGCACCCAGGAAGCCAGCATGGCGAACACGACGGCCATGGCCAAGGGCTGGAATAAGTACCGCGCCGTGCCGCGCAGCAGAACCACCGGGGCAAACACTATGGAGATCGAGATCGCCGAGACGAATGCCGGCACGGCGATCTCCCCCGCCCCGTCCAGCACGGCCCGGATGATGGACTTGCCCATGGCGAGGTTACGGTGGATGTTCTCTATCTCGACCGTCGCCTCATCGACCAGGATCCCGATGGCCAGCGCCAGCCCGCCCAGGGTCATCACGTTGATCGTCTGGTCGAGGAGATAGAGCAGGATGAGGGATGTGAGCATCGAAAGCGGGATGGAGGTGCAGACGATGAGGGTGCTGCGCCAGCTCCCGATAAACAACAGGATCATGAGCGTGACCAGGATGGCCGCGAGCAGGGCTTCATAAAGCAGCCCGTTGATCGAGGCGCGCACGAAAAGGGACTGGTCGAGCAGCAACCGGATATCCAGTTCGGGAGGCAGCGTCGACAGGATCCGGGGCAATTCCTGCTTCACCCGCTTGATGATGTCCAGGGTGGAGGCGGTGCCGGTCTTCAATACGGACACGAGAGCGCCGCGCCGCCCGTCTTGGCGCACGATGTTGGTCTGGACGGCGCCGCCGTCGCGGACCTGGGCCACGTCACGCAGGTAGATGGTCGCCCCGCCCTGCTGGCGCACCGGTATTTCATTGAGCGCTTCGACCACGTCCGGGCTGTTGTTGAGGCGAACGCTGTATTCGCGGTCGCCCAGCTTTGCCGTTCCGGCGGGGAGGATCGGGCTTTGAGCATTTACGGCCGCCGCGACATCGGTCGGAGACACACCGTGGGCGTATAAGGCCCAGGGGTCGAGATCGACCATGATCTGGCGGGCCTTTCCTCCCGCGGGCTGCAGCAGCGAGGCGCCCTGAACCGTCGCCAGCTGCGTGCGCAGGAAATTGGAGCCGATGTCATAAAGCGCCTGTTCGGAGAGCCCCTGCCCTCCGAGTCCCAACTGAAGAATGGGCACGCTCGAGGCATTGAAGCGCAGAATCAGCGGCGGCGTTGCGCCCGGCGGCATCTGCCGCGTGACGGTCTGCGAGATCGCCGTCATCTGGGCGACGGCGGCGTCAACGGCCGTCCCCGGGTGAAAAAACACCTTGATGATGCCGATGCCGGCGAACGACTGCGATTCGATGTGCTCGATATCGTTCACGGCTGTGGTGAAGGCGCGTTCCGACAAGGTCGTGACGCGCTTTTCCATCTCGTCGGTGGACAAGCCGCGGTACTGCCAGATGGCGCTCACAACCGGAATGTCGATGGCGGGCAGCACATCGGTCGGCATGCGCGCGATGGCGATGCCGCCGAGGATGGCGATCAGGATGGCGGCCGCGACGAATGTGTAGGGCCGCCGGAGCGCAAGTCGAACGATCCACAAGGCTGCTCCCCTCTCTTCCAGGTTCCCCGGGGCTCGGGCGCGCGCCGCAGCGAGCGTGCTCCGGCCCGGGGAGGCTCCAGTGTAGCAATATTTGACCAATACGCCAAGTTTACCGTTCCCGGCGGCCGGGCGCTCGGACCCGCCGGTGCGCCCGGCGCGGCGACGTCGTGTCCGGCACCCTCTTTATCAATGCCTGCCGGCGTGGCATGATCGACGCCGGGATGGAGGCCGGAAGCATGAACGGGCCGCTCATCGCGGTGGCGGGCGCCACGGGCAATCTCGGCGGGCGCATCGTACGGGCCCTGCGCGCAAGGGGGGCCGGGGTGACGGCGCTGGTGCGCCCCGGCAGCGCGCGCGACAGGCGGCGGCGCCTGCAGGAACTGGGTGCGGCCATTGCCGAAGTCGATCTGGGCAGCGCTTCCGAAGCCGCGCGCGCGTGCGCGGGGGCGGCGTGCGTCGTGTCCGCGCTCCAGGGATTGCGCGAGGTGCTCGTCGAAGGGCAGACGGTCCTGCTCCAAGGGGCGCTCCGGGCAGGCGTGCCGCGCTTCATTCCGTCCGACTATTCGATCGATTTCACCAAATTCCCACCCGGGCGGAATCGCAATCTCGATCTGCACCGCGAGTTCCACGAACGCCTCGACCGTGCCCCGATCTCGGCGACCACGATCTTCAACGGCGCCTTCGCCGACATGCTGACCGGTCCGATGCCGCTCATTCTCTTCCGCTTGAAGCGCATCCTTTATTGGGGTAGTGCGGACCAGCGCATGGACTTCACGACGATCGACGACACCGCCGAGTTCACGGCGCGCGCGGCCCTCGATCCCTCCACGCCCCGCTTCCTGCGCATCGCCGGCGATGAGCTCAGCGCCCGCGGGCTGGCGGCGGTCGCCAGCGACGTGACGGGAACGAGATTCCGCCTGCTGCGCGCCGGCAGCCTGGCCCGGCTGGAGGTGTTCATCAGGATCGCGCGCTTCTTCGACCCCGGCAGGAACAAACTCTATCCGGCATGGCAGGGCATGCAGTACATGCGCGACATGTTCGACGGCCGCGCCAAGCTCGAGCCCCTCGACAACGACCGCTACCCGGACATGAGTTGGACCCGCGTGCGCGACGTGCTCTCCGCGTATTGGCATGCGCGCCGGAGGTGAATCCTGCCGCCGCCCGCTGCAACGACCGGGAAGCCGGCGCCGCCGGTGGGGGAAACGCGCCTGCCCGTGCGTGCGGGCTTTGCCTCCCGGTGATTACTCGTCCAGGACCTCGCGCACCTTTCTCGCCAGGCCCTCGGCCGTGAAGGGCTTGTGAAGGAACTTCATCCCTTCCTGCAGGACGCCGTGGT
>CAZHQK010000108.1:0-18648 GCA_964534795.1 uncultured Acidobacteriota bacterium | reverse complement strand
AAGCGCGATCGTCGCTTTGATGGAGCAGTGCACCGATGCGGAGGAGATCCTTGCCCGAGTACCGGAATTCTGCCGGCATCTGGCGGGACGGGGTTAGATCGGGCCCGCCGGATGGGAACGCGTCTCGGGTCTGTCGGCCCTCCGGGGCTCGGCGGAGCGATACGCTCCTTTCCGGGGGTTCGCCTGCGGCTCACCCCCGGCTGCCGGCTCAGGGCCCCTGCCGGGGCCCGTCGGTAGGTCCGCCGCGCCGTGCCGGACCGTGAGCTTATTGCTTCAAGTTACCGATCCCGCACGGCGCGGCATGCAGGATCCGCGCGCCGTCCCGCGCACCTTACGCGGAAACCTATGGAGGGCAACCGAATGAGCAAAACGCACACTGCTCCGGCGGGCGTGAGCCGCCGGGACCTGCTGGCACTGTCGCCTTTCTTCCTGTTGGGGATTCATGCCGCCGGAGCGCAAGTCGCACCCCCTCAGGCGCCGAAGGGCCCCGATCTCAAGGAAGAGCTCACGGCGGCTGAAATCGAGATTGTTCGAAATTCCGCCATGGCGCGGGACCTCGAGAACTTCTTCGGCGAAGGCTATTCCTGCGCCGAGTCAGGTTTGATGGTCGGCCTGAAATATCTGAAGAAACCCGAAGAACTCGTATGGTTCGCATGCGGTTTCGGCGGGGGGTTGTACCAGCAGGATCTGTGCGGTTTCCTGACAGCAGGCGCCATGGTGCTCGGTGTGCATGCCGGGACCCTTGGGCTCGAGCGCGCGGCCGCGCGCCGCGCATGCGTCGGACGCGTCCGGGAATACTGGCAGTGGTGGACCTCGGAGGCTCCCATCCATTGCAAGGAGATTCGCGAGGGCCACCAGGATCTGAAAGTCTGCAACCGTCTGGGCCGACTCGCCTGCGCCAGGCTCGAAAGCCTGATGGCGAAAGCGGCGGATTGAACGCCCCGCGCTCCCTTCCCGGATCCTTCGGTCTGCGCCGGCTGTGCTTTCCGGTTGCGGCCGGCCGATGGCACGCCGCCCCGGACCGCTCCGGAAATTCGATTGTTTGCCGGAGGCGGCGGATCTATACTCCAGGCAACACCTCGGCCGGCGCGGGAGGGCGCGATGATCTCCGAGGGATTCTCTCACTTCCGGATCCTGCGTGAACTCGGCCGGGGAGGCATGGGAGAAGTTTTCCTCGCTCACGACTCGGCGCTGAATCGCGACGTTGCCCTGAAGTTCCTGCCGGCCGAATTCGAACAGGATACGACGGCGCGCAAACGCCTGCTGCGGGAAGCCCGGGCGGCTGCGGCGCTCGATCATCCATTCATCTGTCACATCCACGAGGTCGGCGAAGTAGAGGGCAAGCCCTTCATCGTCATGGAGTACGTGGAAGGGCGGACGCTCAGGGAGAGCCTTTCCCATGGGCCGCTCGATCCAGCCGAAGCGTTGCCGATCGCCGTGGAGATCGCCGAGGCGCTGTGGGCCGCACACGAGCGTGGGGTGATCCACCGTGACCTGAAGCCCGCCAATGTCATGCTCACGCCGGGCGGCCATGTCAAGGTGATGGATTTCGGGCTTGCCAAGCAGGTGGCGGGCACCGCGGCCGGGGAAGGCGAGGAGGTGACGGTCAGCGAGCTCACGGCCGAAGGCTTTGCCGTCGGCACTCCCGCATACATGTCGCCCGAACAGTTGCGCGGCCGGCCGGCGGATGCGCGCTCGGACATATTCTCGTTCGGCATCCTGCTCTTCGAACTGCTCTCCGGCGTGCATCCGTTCAAGAAGGAGTCGGCCCTGGAGACCGCGGCGGCCATTGTATCGGAGAAGCCCCCCGAGCTTTCGCAATTCCGTTCCGACATTCCGGCGGGTCTCGAGGCTGTCATTGAAAGAATGCTGGCCAAGGATCCGGGCAAGCGCCAGCAGTCGATGGCCGCCGTGCTGGCCGAGCTCAAAGAGATAGTGCACCGGCGGGAAACGTCGGCCGGCGCCGCGGCGGCATCGTCGGCCGGGCGCAGGCGACTGCGGACGCGGCGCCTGGCGGCCGCGGTGCTCGTCGTTGTGGCCTGCGCGGCGGCCTGGTACATCGGCCAGCACTGGCCGAGGTCGGCGGCGGCCGCCCTGGCTTTCGAGGAGCGCGACTGGATCCTGGTGACCGATTTCGAGAACCAGACGGGCGAGGAAATATTCAGCGGCTCTCTCGAGACGGCCATGACGGTGAGCCTGCAGCAATCGCGCTACGTCAACGTCTTCCCGCGCGCCCGCGTCCAGGAAGTGCTCCGGCGCATGCGCAAGGAGAGTGTTTCCCGGCTGGATGAAACGCTCGGCCGGGAAGTGGCGCTGCGCGAGGGAATCAAGGGGCTTCTGGCGTGCAGCATCGGCAGGGTCGGAAGCGAGTACCTGCTGGCGGCGAGGCTGGTCGATCCGGCGACCATGGTGGCCGTCTACTCGCGCTCCTTTCGGGCGCGCGGGCCGGACAAGGTCCTGGAAGCGGTCGACGAGCTGGCGGGCAAGATCCGGGAGGAACTGGGCGAATCTCTCGCGAATATCGGCGACCGGCGCGTGCCGCTGTATCAAGCGACGACGGTGTCACTGGAGGCGCTCAAGGCCTTCACGGACTCCCGGCGCGCCGGCGGCAAGAGCCGCCTGCAGCTTCTCGAGCGGGCCATACAGCTCGATCCCGATTTTGCCTTGGCCCACGCGGATCTGGGCGTGCAGTACTATATCGACAACGAGCGCCCGCGCGGCGAAGAACACTTCAAGAAGGCGCTCGGCCTGCTCGACAGGCTGACACTGCGCGAACAGTTATGGATCCGGGCCGTGGTGGCCGATTGGCGGGGCGACCGGGATCAGGGAATCGAGAACTACCGCTTGTATCTGCATCAGTACCCGGACGACCCGGGGGCGTGGTTCCGCCTCGGCTATGCCTGCATGATCACGAACCGGACTGCCGCCGCCGTCGAAGCGTTTCAGAAGGTCATCGCAATCGATCCCTCGGAATCCGGCGCGCTGATCAACCTTGCAACGTGCTTCAGCTCCATGCGGAGGGATGCCGAGGCCATTGCGACGTACGAAAAGGCCTTCCAGATAGATCCCGAGGGAATCACAGGCCTTTTTGTCAACAGCGAGTACGGCTTTCTGCTGGCGCGCAACGGCCGGATCGAGGAGGCTGCGCAAACCTTCCGCAAGATGTTCTCCGCCGAGGACCTGCCGAGGAAAGCGAGAGGACACCGTTCCCTCGGGCTCCTTTGTGAATATCAGGGGAAATATTCGGCGGCGGTCCGGGAGTACGGAGAGGCCATTCTGCTCGATCAGGCGGCGGGCGCGACGCTGAGCGAAATGCGGGACCGGCAGTTCCTGGCCTCGGCGCTTGCGACTATGGGCCGCATGCGGGACTTCGAGAGGGAATTGGCCGCAGTGCGCCGCATCCAGAAGGAAATCCGCGCTGCGCCGATCTTCCTGTACCAGACCGGCAAGATCTGCGCGCGTACGGGCAAGGTTGCGGAGGCGGAGCGGATACTTGCAGAACTCGAGTCGCGATTGGGAGATACTCTGGCGTCCTCGGGCGTGAACCGGAGCGACACGAGCGACCGGGCCTGCCTTTACCTTCTCAGGGCCGAAATTGCGCTTGCGCGCAAGCGGCCGGGCGAGGCGCTCGAATACGCCGAGCAGGCGCGTTCCTTGGACGAGAAAGCGGCGCGGGAACCCCTGGCCTACATCAAACTGGCGAGCGGCGATATGCGGGGTGCCGCCGCCGCGTACCGGGATTTCCTCGCAGGGGCGGAATTGGGGCACGAACTGCAGGCGCCGTGGATTCTGGCTCACCTTCGGCTGGCGGAGCTTCTCGAGCGCATGGGCGAGCGGCGAGGGGCCGTCGAGTATTACGAAAAGTTCGTCGCGCTCTGGCGTGACGCAGACGAAGACACAGCTGCGCTTCGGCAGGCGCGCCTGCGCCTCGCAGCCTTGAAAGGCGCAGCGCCCCAATGACGGATGCCGGAGCTATTGCTTTCCACTTTGGAAACAGCGCTCGGCAAGCGCGCTCGCCGGCACGCGCCCTGCGAGGGCTCTGCCGGCTCGATGCACCCGGGCGCCGGCAGCGCTATCCGCCCGAGAGGGAGGCCAGGAAGTCGGCGTTGCTGCGCGTCTTGGCCAGCTTCTCGAGCAGCAATTCCATGCTCTCGGTAATCGACAGGGGATTCAGCACCTTGCGCAGGATCCATATGCGGTTGAGATCTCCCGCCGGCAGCAGCAGCTCCTCTTTCCTCGTGCCCGACTTGTTGATGTCGATCGCGGGGAAGACGCGCCGGTCGACGAGCTTGCGGTCCAGGTGCAATTCCATGTTTCCGGTTCCCTTGAATTCCTCGAAGATCACGTCGTCCATGCGGCTTCCCGTGTCGATCAGGGCGGTGGCGATGATGGTGAGGCTGCCTCCTTCTTCGATGTTGCGTGCGGCGCCGAAGAACCTCTTGGGCCGCTGCAGAGCGTTGCTGTCGACGCCTCCGGAAAGGACCTTGCCGCTCGGCGGCACGATGGTGTTGTAGGCGCGCGCCAGGCGGGTGATGCTGTCGAGCAGGATGACCACATCGCGTTTGTGCTCGACGAAACGCTTGGCCTTTTCCAGGACCATCTCGGCGACATGGACGTGGCGCGTGGCCGGCTCGTCGAAAGTGGAGCTCACCACCTCTCCCTTGACCGTGCGCTGCATGTCGGTGACCTCCTCGGGACGCTCGTCGATCAGCAGCACGATGAGGTCGACCTCGGGGTGGTTGATGCTCAGCGAGCGGGCGATGGACTGCAACAGCATCGTCTTGCCCGCGCGCGGGGGCGAGACGATGAGGCCGCGCTGGCCCTTGCCTATGGGGGTCAGCATGTCCATCACCCGGCCGCACAGGTTGTCCGGCGTCGTTTCCATGCGCAGGTGCTGGTTGGGATACAGTGGAGTGAGGTTGTCGAACAGGATCTTGTCCTTGGCCGCATCGGGCGGCTCGAAGTTGACCGCCTCGACCTTGATGAGGGCGAAATAGCGCTCGCCGTTCTTGGGCGGGCGGATCTGTCCCGAGACGGTGTCCCCGGTACGCAGGTCGAACTTGCGTATCTGCGAGGGCGAAACATAGATGTCGTCGGGCCCGGGAAGATAGTTGTAATCGGGGGATCGCAGGAAGCCGAATCCCTCCGGCAGGCACTCGAGCACGCCCTCGGAGAAGATCAGTCCGTTCTGCTCCGTCTGCGCCCTCAGAATCTGAAAGATCAGCTCCTGCTTGCGCATTCCGGTGCAGCCGGGGACATTCAGCCCGTTGGCGATCTCGACCAGGGACGAAATGTTCATCTCCTTGAGCTGCTTGATGCTCAGGTGGCCTTCTTCACGACGTTCCGCACTACGGCGCTCGGTTGTCTCGGGCATATCTGGAACTCCGATGGTTGCGATCTGCGGCAGAGACTCGGGGTACCCGCACCGGCACGGCCCGGTTCTCAGCCGGCCGTACCGCTTCGAGCACCCTCTTCCATATTTCCTTGCAGCCCATGCCGGTCACCGCAGAGCACATCACGACCGGCCGGCCGAAGGCGCTGCTTAGAACTTTCTCCTGGGTAGCGCGGCCGTTCCCCGACAGCTTGTCGGCTTTGGTGGCCGCAAGCAGGCGCGGCAGCCCGAAGCCGTCCAGCCATTCCTGTAGCTGTAAATCGATCGGCATGGGCGCCAGCCTGGCATCGATCAAGTGGATCACCAGCGCTATGATCCTTCCGCTTGCGAAATAGTCTTCCACCAGGCGCCGCCATTCCTCCTTCTTTGCCTTGGCGGCGCGGGCATAGCCGTACCCGGGCAGATCCACGAATACAAACCGGTTCCGGATACGATAAAAACGTATGCATTGCGTCGTACCCGGGGTGCAGCCTGTCCGGGCGATGTCGGTACCCGCCAGCCTGTTGATCAGGCTTGACTTGCCGACATTGGATCTTCCGGCGAGCACGACCTCCGGCGATTCTTGCGGAGGGAAGTCGCGCCGGCGGACGGCTCCGGCGATCAGTTCGGCTTCGCCCTTGCTCACGCTCTCTCTATCCTGGATTCCTGCCTTGGGCAGGATGACATTCCGGCTGGGAAATCGAGAACATGCAGCCGCCCGGTGTCCTGGAATCGCGGCCGCGCGACCGCCCGCCGGCTCTTCGGCGGACTAGTGCGCGATGCTCTCGGCCGGACGGTCGCCCGCCAGCTCCGACATTTCGGCCACTTGGGCTTGGGAAACCGGAAGCCGCTCCAGGGCTATCTGGAGGACCTCGTCCATGGTTTCGACCAGGCAGACTTTCATGGATTCCAGTATGTCCTGGGGAATGTCCTGCAGGTCCTTTTCGTTCTCCTTCGGCAGGATTACGTTCTTGATGCCGGCCCGGTGGGCGGCCAGCAGTTTTTCCTTCACGCCGCCGATGGGGAGCACCTTGCCCCGCAGCGTGATCTCGCCTGTCATGGCCACGTCGTTGCGCACCGGTATCTTGGTCAGAACCGAAACGATGGTGGTCGCCAGCGTGATTCCGGCCGACGGGCCGTCCTTGGGAATCGCTCCTTCCGGCACATGGATGTGAATGTCCATCTTGCGGTGGAAGTCGCGGCTGATTCCGTAAAGCGCGGCCCGGCTGCGCACGAAGGACATGGCCGCGCGCGCGGATTCCTGCATGACCTCTCCCAGCTTTCCGGTGAGCGTCAGCTGGCCGCGGCCTTCCATGATAGTGGCTTCCGTCAGGAGCACTTCACCGCCGACCTCGGTCCAGGCGAGACCCGTGGCCACTCCCACCTGGCTTTCGTCGACGATACCCTGCTGGCGGAATTTCGGCTTGCCCAGGAGCGTCGCCACCGCCTCCGGTGTGATCAGGCTCGTGCCGGTCTCGCCCGCCACGATCTGCTTGGCGACCTTGCGGCAGATATTGGCGATTTCTCTTTCCAGGTTGCGCACCCCGGACTCGCGCGTGTACCGCCGGATAAGCTCGAACAGGGCTTCGTCGGTGAACTGCAGCTGCTCGGGCTTCAGGCCGTTGGCCTGCATCTGTTTCTTCACCAGGAAGCGCTTGGCGATCTCGAGCTTCTCGATCTCCGTGTAGCCCGAAAGCTGGATGACTTCCATGCGGTCCTGCAGCGGCCGCGGCACGGTGTGCAGGACGTTCGCCGTGGCGATGAACATCACCATCGACAGATCGAACTCGGTGTCCAGGTAGTGGTCCACGAACATGTGGTTCTGCTCGGGATCGAGAACCTCGAGCAGCGCCGCCGACGGGTCGCCCCGGAAGTCCATGCTCATCTTGTCGACCTCGTCGAGCATGAACACGGGATTCCGGGTGCCGGCCTTCTTCATCATCTGGATGATCTGGCCGGGCAAGGCGCCGATATATGTCCGGCGATGGCCGCGGATCTCCGCCTCGTCGCGTACTCCGCCCAGAGACAGCCGGACGAATTTACGGCCCGTGGCCCGGGCGATCGACCTTCCCAGCGAGGTTTTCCCCACTCCCGGCGGGCCGACGAAACACAGGATCGTACCCTGCGGCTTCTTCACCAGGCTGCGCACCGCCAGGAACTCGATGATCCTTTCCTTGATCTTTTCCAGCCCGTAATGGTCCTCCTCCAGGACCTTCATGGACCAGCGGATGTCGCGTATCTCCCGCGACTTCTTGTTCCAGGGCATCGCCAGCAGCCAATCGAGGTAGGTGCGCGACACCGTGGATTCGGCCGACATGGGGGGCATCATCTCGAGGCGCTGGATCTCCTTCATGGCCTTGTCGTGCGCATCCTTCGGCATCTTGGCCGCCTCGACCTGCTTCTTCAGCTCCTCGAGTTCCGATTTCTCGTCCTTACGACCCAGCTCCTTCTGGATCGCCTTCATCTTTTCGTTGAGGTAGTACTCCTTCTGGGCGCGCTCCATCTGGCGCTTGACCCGCCCCTGGATGTTGCGGTCGACTTTGATCTTTTCGATCTCGATCTCGACGATTTCGACGATCTTTTCGATGCGCTCCGCCAGGTCGACGGTTTCAAGAAGCTGCTGCTTCTCCTCGACGCTGATGGGAATGTTGGCACCGATGCTGTCGGCCAGGCGCGACGGATCCATGTTCTTCATCGCATTCAGGATCGCGTCGTAGTTGACGTGATGGCTGAGCTTGGAGAATTGCTCGAATACCGACTGGAGGCGCTTGATGAGAAGGCTGGTGCGCGCGCTCGACGCCGAAGTCTCCTCGAGCAATTCGACCTCGGCGACGAAAAATCCGGCCTCCGTTGAAATGTGCGCCGTGCGCGCCCTCTGCAGCCCTTCGACCAGCACCCTGATGTTTCCGTCGGCCAGCTTGACGCTCTGGGCGATATTGGCGATCGTGCCGACCGTGTATATGTCCTTGGGCTTGGGGTCGTCGATCGAGGCGTCTATCTGGGTCGCCAGAAAAACCCTCCTGGAACCTTCGAGCGCAAACTCGAGCGCCCTTACCGACGAAGGCCTGCCGATCACGAACGGAATCATCATGGAGGGAAACACGACCACGTCCCGGATCGGGATCATCGGCAGACGTTCGCTTTTCCTGGCCTTTTCGGGCGTCGTCATGGGCTTTGTCAACCGGCCTTTTCCATCACCGCGAAGACCACTTCCTTGTTTTCGACCATCTCGCGGGTGACGACGAATTCCTTGACCTTCTTCTGCGAGGGCAGCTGGTACATCACGTCCAGCATGAGGTCCTCGAGGATGATTTTCAATCCCCGGGCCCCCATCTTCCGTTCGAGCGCCTGGGTCGCCACGGCCGACACGGCGTCGTCGGTGAACTTGAGCTTCACGTTCTCGAACTCGAAGAGCTTCTGGTACTGGCGGATCAGCGCATTCCTGGGCTTGGTGAGAATCTCGACCAGAGCGGCATGGTCGAGTTCGGACAGAGTCCCGATGACCGGCAGACGCCCCACGAACTCGGGGATGAGACCGTACTTGATCAGGTCGCGCGGCTGTGTGGCGTCGAGGATATTGGGCGGAAACGCCGGCTTGCCTTTTCTGGTCTCCTTGTCGTTGCTGAGGAATCCCAGGGTCTTCTTCCCGATCCTGCGCTCGATGATCTTGTCCAGGCCGACGAAAGCCCCTCCGCAGATGAACAGGATGTTGGTCGTGTCGATCTGGATGAATTCCTGGTGCGGGTGCTTGCGCCCTCCCTGCGGCGGGACATTCGCGATCGTTCCTTCAAGAATCTTCAGCAAGGCCTGCTGCACCCCCTCGCCCGAAACATCACGGGTGATCGAGGGGTTTTCATCCTTGCGTGCGATCTTGTCGATCTCGTCTATGTAGACGATTCCCTGCTGGCACTTTTCCTTGTCGCCGCCGGCATTCTGGAGCAGCTTAAGAATAATGTTTTCAACGTCTTCTCCGACGTACCCCGCCTCGGTCAGCGTGGTGGCGTCGACGATGGCGAAAGGCACCGCCAGCATCTTGGCCAGAGTCTGCGCAAGAAGCGTCTTGCCGGTCCCGGTAGGGCCGATCAGAAGAACATTGCTTTTTTGCAGTTCGACGTCGCTGCGTTTCTTGGATATCTCGAGCCGCTTGTAATGGTTGTAGACCGCGACGGCGAGCTTCTTCTTGGTGAGCTCCTGGCCGATGACGTAGAGATCGAGGAACTCCTTGATTTCCTGAGGCTTGGGAAGCTTGTCGCCGATCGGGGAAGCGACCACATCGTCGGCGATGATCTCGTTGCAGACATCCACGCACTCATCGCAGATGTAGACCGTGGGACCGGCGATGAGCTTTTTCACTTCGTTCTGACTCTTGGAGCAGAACGAGCAACGCAGGATGTCTTCGTCGTCTCTTTTCATCTCGAGCCCTCATCGCCGGTAGGGCGCCCGGCTACTCCTTCCTGAAGATCACCTGATCCACGATGCCGTATTCCTTGGCCTGCTCGGCCGTCATGATGAAATCGCGTTCCACGTCCGCCTGGATCTTCTCGATGCTCTGTCCCGTGTGCTTTGCCAGGATCCTGTTCATGCTTTCACGCAAGCGCAGGATCTCGCGTGCGTGGATGTCGATATCGGTCGCCTGTCCCGAAAGGCCGCTCATCGTGGGCTGATGGATCAGGATCCTGGAATTGGGGAGTGCAAAGCGCTTTTTGGGCGCACCCGCGGCGAGGAGCAGCGCCGCCATGCTGGCCGCCTGACCGATGCAGATCGTCGTCACGTCCGGCCGGACGAATTGCATCGTGTCGTAAATCGCCATTCCTGCCGGGATCGATCCCCCGGGGCTGTTGATGTATAGCGAGATGTCCTTTTCCGGATCCTCAGCTTCAAGGAACAAAAGTTGAGCCGTGATCACGTTGGCGACATTGTCGTCGATCGGCGTGCCGAGGAATATGATGTTGTCCTTGAGAAGCCGGGAATAGATGTCGTAGGCTCGCTCACCGCGATTGGTCTGCTCGACCACCATCGGTATCAGTGCCAAGTTCATCACCCCCGGCTAATATTAGCATTGCGAAAGACGAAATCAAGCGCCTTGTTCCTGAGCAGGTGGCGCCTAAGACTCTGAATTCGTTGATTCTTTTCGAATTCCGCTCGCAGTGCCGCCGCGGGCTTGCCGGTTGCCTGCGACATGCCTGCGAACTCCTGTTCGAGCTCGGCCTCGGTCACTTCGAGACCCTCCTGCCTTGCGATGGCGTCCAGCACCAGCGTCGCCCGGACGGTTCGTTCCGCATTCGGCCTTTCCTCTTCGAAAACCTTGTTCCAGTTGATCGAAGTCCGGTTCACATCGATGCCCTGCCGCACCAGCTTCGCGGCAAGCCGTTGCGCCTGTTCCTCCAACTCCCCCATGACGAGGGCTTCGGGGACGTCAAAAGAGTGCGACCGAACGAGCCGGTCCAACAGCTCCTCTTTGGCTTTCTCTTCGGCATGTCGCTCGGCGTTCCTTACCAAATCCTGGCGCACCCGCTGCCGCAGGCCCGCGAGATCTTCGGAGCCCATATCCCTTGCAAATTCATCGTTTAGATCCGGCAGGCGCTTTTCCTTGATATCCTTGACCTGCAGCCGGTAATGCACCCTGCGGCCGGCAAACCGCTTCCTGGGATGGGTGGGCGAAAACGAGACCCAGAATCCGCGGACTTCTCCGATGCGCGCTCCGAGGAGGTTTTCGGAAAACTCGTGTTTGGTTCTGGGGTCGCCTACGATCAGGTTCACATCCTCTTCGTGCAGCTTCGCGCCCCCTCCTTCGAACTCCCCGTCCAGGTTGACCGTCACGAGATGCCCTTCGCCGACCGGCGCGTCTTCGAGCGGGATATATTTGGCGCTTTCCTCCCGCAGAGCCTGCAGGGCCTGATCGATCTCGCCTTCTTCGACTCGGCCGGGTTCGATGCGCACGTCCAGGCCTTTGTATCCGGTAACCTCCAGCGCGGGCATCACCTCGAATGAAAGCGTGACGCGCAGCGGCTTGCCCGGCTCGTCGCGGACTTCCTCGACGCGCGGGTCGGCCACAGGATCCACCCGATGCTGCGACAGCGCCTCGTTGCCGACGCGTTGTATCAGCCCTTGCTTGGCCTCTTCGCGCAGAACGGCGGCATAGCGCCGCTTGATCACTTCCAGGGGCACCTTGCCCGGGCGGAATCCCGGCACCCTGGCCTTCGCTGCCAGGGTTTGCGCCGCCCGGCCGATCTCCTCATCGAGCTGTTCCGCGGGGATTTCGATGACGAGGTTTTTCTTGCAACCGCTGATGTCGATGATCTCTGAATTCACCTGGGTTTCTTCCTTCCCGATTGCGGCCGGACTTACCGTTCCGCCCGCCGGTCATGGAATGCGTCGGCCGGCGGTACCGGAATGGTGCGAAAGGGGGGAGTCGAACCCCCACCCCTTGCGGGACTGGATCCTAAGTCCAGCGCGTCTGCCGATTCCGCCACTTTCGCAAAAATGCGTCCTCGAGGTGCCGGCTCGGGTTTCATCCTGCGCTGTGCGAGCCGAACAGGGTGGGAAAAAGCAAACGAAGCGCCTTCCGGCGAACTACCAAACAACGACGCAATGTAGCAAAGCCCCCTGCCGATGTCAACTCCGGTTGCCGGCCATACCGCCGCTGCGCGCTGACCCCGGCGCAGATTCTGCAGTCAGTTCACTCCGGTCGGCGCCTTGACCGCCTTGGCGGGAGTCTCTCCGGGCGGAGGCCGCAAGGCCGGATACAGAGTTGGACTGAAGAGAATCCTGGCCACTTCGATCTCGGATGCCGCCAGGCGGGCCACGATCGGCTCCGCCTTCCCCGGGCTTGCCGCGCCATGCCAGCCGTATTCCTGCTCGAGCGCCTGAGCTATCGCCTGAAGGTCGGCGGACGATCCGGCGGCCATCCTTCTCGGCAGCGGGCGGACGATGAGGTATTCCAGGAACTGCCTGAAAGCTTCGCGCATTCTCTGCTCCAGCCTGTCGGGCGCGAAAGGACCTTCGTAGCGGTAGGCCACCTGCGAAGCCCTGGCCGGAATGAAATCGATTCTCAGCCTCAATCCTCTTCTTACCGGCAAAAGCTCCCCTTGAATGGCCCAGCGGGCACCGAGACGACTGGCAAGGTAGGCGGCGTTCTCCGGCGAAATCGTCCGCGTTTCTCCCACCAGCCCCTGCGCAATCGGGATCGACTCCCACAGCGGCACTGCCTCGAGGTCGGGTGCATCGCGCAGAAGACTGGCCATGGCGGCCGTGGCGCCGAGTGCAACCCAGCGCATTTCAGGGTGATCGGGAGGTATGTTGAGGGGCAAGGGGACACAGCGTATGACGGCTGCGGCATACTTCGAAGCTTCCAGCACCTTCTTTTTCCGGAACAGGCAGGCGGGTTGCAGAAGCCCCAAGGCCAGCACCAAAAGCACAGCCGTGCGAAAAAAGGCTGCGGCGCGCGCCGATCCCGGCAGTGCGAGCAGATGGAGCCGGGCTTCCCCGGCTCGCGACCATGGATTGGAACTCGGCATCTGGGTCAGATCTCCAACAAGCACTCGATCGTCTTGATCTTCATTTTTGGCCCGGCCGCTTGGCGCGCGCGGCCCGGCGGCCTAAGCGAGCAGCACACCGGCGAGAACCTCCGCCGGATGGCGCGCCCGACGTCCCGTGCCGTGAAGGATCTGCTGGCGGCACGAGATGCCCGGCGCGACTATTTCAGCGTCGGGCGGCGCGCTGCGGATGGCGGGGAAGAGCGCAAGCTCGCCGATCCGCAGGGACAGCTCGAAATGCTCGCGCTCGTAACCGAAACTGCCGGCCATGCCGCAGCATCCCGAGTCGAGATCGATCACGCGAAAGCCAGGGACTGTGCGCAGCAGCCTCACCGACGGCGACATCCCCACAAGACTCTTCTGATGGCAGTGCCCGTGCAGGAGAATGGTGCGCTCCGCACCGGCAAACTCGGGCCGCCACAGCCCCTCGTCGATCTGGCGTACCAGGTATTCCTCGAGCGTCAGGACCCGGGCCGCCAGCCTGCGCGCCTCTTCCGTCCCCACAAGGTCGGGATAATCGTCGCGCAACGTAAGCAGGCAACCGGGCTCGCAGCCGACGATCCAGGCGCCGGCCTCGACGTAGGGCGCCAGACGAGCAATATTTCTGAGGGCATTCTTTCGCGCGCGGGTCAGGAAACCCTTCGATATCATCGGCCTGCCGCAGCATACAACCTCCGGGACATCCACCCTCGCTCCCGTGCTCTCGAGCAGTCTGAGGGCCGCTTGCGCCGTGGCCGGTTCATTATAATCGGCGAAGGTGTCCGTAAAGAGCGCGACCCGCAATTCGGGCCTTCGCGCCGGCGCGGGCGGGTGCGCGCGCAGCCACTGCCGGAATGTCCGGCTCGCGAACAGCGGCAGCTGCCGGCGCGGGTCGATTCCGAGCAGGCGCTGGATCGTGTGCCGGAAGACGGCCGAGCGCAGGACACGGTTCGAAAGCGGAGCGCAGGCCGAGGCCACCCGGCTCACCCTGGCGATGTCGGCGAAAACGCGGGCGCGCAAAGATGCGCCGCGGCGCTTGTTGTAATGGGCCAGGAATTCGTATTTCAGCTTGGCCATGTCCACGTTGGCCTCGCACTCGGTCTTGCATGCCTTGCACTCCAGGCAGAGATCCAGTGCCTCGTAAAGCCGGCGGTCGGCCCATCCCTCCCCGGGCAGCTGCCCGCTGAGCGCCGCGCGCAGCGCATTCGCGCGGCCTCGGGTCGAATGCTCCTCGTCGCGCGTCACCATATAGGAAGGGCACATCGTTCCGCTGCCGACCTTGCGGCAGGCGCCGAGCCCGCTGCATTGCTCCGCTGCGCCCAGCAGTCCGCCTTCGCGCGAAAAGTCCAGATGGGTCGCCGGCGGTGCGGCCCCGCCCGAGGAGGCCGCGCGCAGGTGCGATGTCATCGGGAGCGCGTCGACGATCTTGCCGGGGTTCATCAATCCCAGCGGGTCGAAGACGGTCTTGATGTCTTTGAAAGCTGCATATAGACGCTCGCCAAAAAGCTCCCGGTTCCAATGACTTCGGGCGATGCCGTCGCCGTGCTCGCCGCTCATGGCCCCTTCGTGCTCCACAACCAGGCCCTTGATCGCCGCCGCGATTTCGGTCATCTTGTGGACCTGCTCGGGATCCTTCAGGTTCATCCAGGGCCGTATGTGGAGGCATCCGACGGATGCGTGGCCGTATACGGCGGCCTGCATGCCGTGCTGCTCGAGCACGCGCAGGAAACGCGCAACGTAGCGGCCCAGCTTCGCGACCGGCACCGCCGTATCTTCCACGAACGCTGTCGGCTTGGCGGCGCCGCGAGTGCTGGAGAGCATTCCCAGGCCGGCCTTGCGCACCGCCCAGACGTCGGCTTGCGCTTCGGGGCTCTCGGCGCGTACGACGGCGCCTGCCGCGCCGGAAGCGCGCATCGCCTTTTCCATACGTTCGACCTTGTGCCGCACATCCTGCGGATTGTCGCCGAAAAACTCGACGATCAAGAGTGCCGCCGGGTCGCCCTCGACAAAGGT
The DNA here is from genome assembly GCA_964534795.1 of uncultured Acidobacteriota bacterium. Taxonomy (GTDB): domain Bacteria; phylum Acidobacteriota; class UBA6911; order UBA6911; family UBA6911; genus CAZHQK01. Next base: position 3,750 of record CAZHQK010000108.1, on the reverse strand, counting down.
CATTCTACGGGCATACGCGGGCTGCCGGCGGGTCAGTTGCAGGATCGTCCGGTCCACCGTCTCGACGGCAGCCGGTTCGAATTCGAGCACGCGTTCCACCGCTTCCATCGCGCTCACCAGATCGGCAAAGTGAACGATCGCCACCGCCCGTGCCCCGGGCAGCGGAACAAGGCCGACGGCGATTTCGGTGCAGGTTGCCAGGGTGCCCTCGCTGCCCACCACCAGGTGGCAGAGGTTCCTGCTGCCGGGGCCGAGGAAACGATCCAGGTTGTAGCCTCCCACGCGGCGCAGGATCCTGGGATAGCGCTGCACGATTTCGGTGCGGTGATTCCGGACCAGACGGTCGACCGCCCGGCAGATCTCCGCCTCCCGGCCGTCCCGGCTGCAACGCGATTCCCATTGTTCGGGGCTCCATTCGCACAGCTGCAGCTCAGTGCCGTCGGCGAGCAATGCGCGCAGCGCCTTCACGTGGTCCACGGTCAGCCCGTAAATGATCGAACGCGCGCCGCAGGAGTTGTTTCCGGTCATGCCGCCCAGGGTTGCGCGGTTGCCTGTGGAGACATCGGGGGCGAACATCAGGCCGGACTGCTTCAGCACGCCATTGAGCCCATCCAGCACGACGCCGGGCTCGACGCGCGCGAGCCTTTCTTCGGGCCGGATCTCGATGATCCGGTTCATGTATTTGGAGAAATCGAGCACTATGGCGCTTCCCACCGTCTGCCCCGCCAAGCTCGTGCCGGCTCCGCGGGGCAAAAGCGGCAGCCGATACCGGCACGCCAGGGAAAGAGCAGCTGCCACATCGTCGTGATTCCGCGGGATCAGGACCGCCAGCGGTTCGATCTGGTAGATGCTGGCATCGGTGCTGTACAGCACGCGCGTGAAACGATCCGTACGAATCTCGCCGGAGAAATCCGGCCGGAGGCGCTCGGCGTAGTCCCGGATCTGCTCGCTGTTCGAGTGCATGCGCAAACGTTTATCACAAAGCCCCGATGCAATCCACCGTGCTCCGTGCACTGCCGCTCGGCGTGAAATACCGGGGCAGGAGGCGAAACGATAGGGGCGAAGCTCCTGCTGCCGGAGGGGAAAAGGAATGCACCCATCGGAGCGCCTGTGCCCAAAGAACGCCGGAATCCATTGGAAACTCCGGGCAGACGGTGATTGCGGCCTGGCGTTGGTGATCTGCCTGATCGTCCTTGCGCTGTTCACCCTGATCGGGCTGTCGCTGGCCGTGAATGCCGGCACGGAAATGCGTATCGGAGACAATTTCGAGGCACTGGTCCAATCGAGGCAGGCGGCCCTGGCGGGATTGCATCATGCGACCGAGCTGCTGCGCGGTCCGGATTTCGATGACCTTCTCGCCGGTCCCGACGGGACCTACGATCACGCATCCGCCTACCTGGCATATGCCCGCAGGCACCGCTACCGCAACCCGCTGGACTGGCCGGCGGCGGCGGAAGTCGATGTCGACGATCCCGGCGCGTGGGTTTCCGGCCTCCCGGACGACGGCCTGATCCATAGCGGATATTGCAGCGGCGCGGCCGGGACGGTTTTGATCCCGTTGCAGGGTGCGGCCTGCAGCCTGTTGCCTGTGCCGGGAGGGGGCGCACGGACGCTATCGCGGTATTTTGTAAAAGCTTCGGACAACAACGGCGAAGCCTCGGAGTTGGACGCGGACCCCTCGGATAATCCGTTTCTGGACGGTGACGGCGTTGTCGTGGTCCGCTCGCTCGGCATAGCCAGGACCATCGGCGAGGTCGTGGGGCCGCGGGAGCGGCGGAATTCCGTAACCGTCTATGAAGGCAGGTACAGGCGGCGGCAGACATTCGATCTGGACGCTGCCGTGACCCTGTGCGCAAGGGACGTGTCGCCGTCAGGTCCTGCCATGTTCGAAGGCCGGGGGTTTCATATCCATGGAGGGTCCGCCGAACCGGGCATTGGGGTCTTGGATCCCGGTCGAGGCGACGGCATCGAGCCGTGGCGGCAAGTCACCTCGCATGTCGGGGCTGAACAGGAGGAACAAATCCAAGGGGCCGGTCTTGCGCCCTCGGTTGTCGACCTGACGTCCTCGGTGCACGCCCACCCCGACAAGCGCCTCCTCCTGGATGGCCTTTATCTTGCGGATTTCGTCAGCCGCGCGGTCCCGCGCGCAGCCGATTCCGTTTTTGCCGGCGATCGGGATTGGCCCGGCACCGGCACGCCCGATCTGGGCGCATACGATCCGGCGCTTCCCTGTAACGCTGCCGCCCAGCGGCCGAGAGTGACCTTTGTAAAAGGGAGCCTTACCGTTTCCGGCGAAATCTCGGGTGCGGGCATTCTGATTGTGCAGGGAGGGCTTCATGTCACGGGTCGTCTCGCTTTTTCGGGCTTGATTCTCGTGGTGGGAACGGGAGATCTCGCTTTACATGGCGCCGGGACCGAGATCCGTGGAGCCGTTTTCGTCGCGGGGGTGCCCGCATTAGGCGGGACGACCCTGCATGAGGAGGCCCGCTTTTCGATCGGCGGCGGTGCTCAGGTCATTTTCGACAGGAATGCCGTCAGGATGGCAGTGCGCCTGCTTCCCGTGACCCAGGAGGGCTTCCGGGAGATTACAAGCACGACGGATCCTTGAGCCATTGGAGGTCAGGCCTTCGGCATTCCGCACAAAAAACACGTCGCCGGATTGCAGGCGATGCAGGACAGTGGCGTCATCAGTCAGCATTCCGCCTTCAGCTCCAAAGAAGCCCGAAGCCTGCCGGCGTTCGTCGTGCGGTACTCGCACATCGGCTATGAAGCTGAGGGCTGACGGCACCCGAATGCCTCGCCCGCCGCATCCGACGGTAATGATCAAGAGTTTCTTGACGCTCGTCCGAGTCGGGCCCGTCGAAGCAGGGAAGGCATCGTTATCGGCCCGAGCCGCCGGCCATACTCGGCCGGCATCCGGCTCGACAGGAGGGTCTCGCGGAGAGCGGAGGCCGGGATGAAATTCGCCGCTTTTGCCGTTTGAGTGTCGGCTGCCGGCAGCGCCGGAAAGCTCGGGAAGATCCGCGGTGACAAAACCGGGCGTCGGCGGTGGGGTGGCGCAGCGAGGGGACCGGCGAGCGGCACGCTTACGAAGAGCCCGCAGTGGCCGTGCGATCAATGACCTTGTCCGGCAGTTCGTTGATGTCGTCCGGCCGGGGCGGAAAGTGCCGTGCCAGCGTTTCCGCGCAGTCGCGGATGGCGGCACAGATTCCTTCGCAGGCCTTGCCCGATCGGATGCCTGCGATGATCTTGTCGCGCACCGAACCCCATCGGGCGTCACCCATGTGGCGGTGAATCGCCTCGTCGCCCAGAACGACGACGCGACGTTCGAAAAGCGACAGATAGATCAATATCCCGTTGGATTCCCTGGTCTTATAGAGACCGCTCGAGTAGAATTGCCTGAAAGCCGCTTCCTGCACCCGCTCGTCCATCTCGGTGCGTGAGATGAACAGGCGCCTCCAGGGCATTCCGGGTGCCAGGACATGAAAAACCGCAAACGAGACTATCTCGATCCATAGGACCATCCCGATGGTGTGCGGCGTAGGCAGAAGCAGATAAAGCGTTGTAACCGCGACCATTCCGGCCAGAGCCGTCTGCATCGCGGCGCTCCGGTAACGCCCCGACGAGTCGCTGACCGCAAAGACGATTTCTCCGGAAGTCGTCGTTTCCGCTTTCCGGATCTCTTGCGCGATCGTTCTTTTTTCTTCTTCGCTCAAAAACATCGCCTGCCCGCACCCCCCATGATGCCGT
>CAZHQK010000107.1:0-53066 GCA_964534795.1 uncultured Acidobacteriota bacterium | reverse complement strand
TGCGCGGGCGCAACCAGCCAGATAATCCCGAGCCAAGGCGCCCACCGGACCGACTTGAGCCAACCACCGATCGATTTCATCGCGTTTGCCTCCCGAACTGCGGCGCGGCATGTCTCCTTACTACGCCCGCCCCGTTCTGCTATCCTACTTCCAGGCAGCTCGGGTGTAAACAGAGCGCGATATTTCGGTGACAGGCTACTCAACCCCGAAACTCTGGAGTTTCGGGGTTGAGTAGCCTGTCACCGAAATAAATCAGAAGATGTAGGCGAGCTTGAGGAAGAGGGTGTGGTCCTGGGAGCCGGCCTCGCCGAACCGCGGACTGCCGTTCTGGTAGGCCGCCTGCAGCAGGCCGAAGGGCGGCTGGAAGCGGTAGGCGAAGACCACCTGCGCATTCCTTTTGTCGATGGCCGAATTGATCTGGTAGAAGCACTTCAGAAAGAGGTCGCGGGTGAAATAGTGATCGGCCACGATCACATGAATCCACGTGCTCCGGTTGGTCGGATCGGGTGAATATACCAGCTTCGAAAGATTGTATTGCAGCGACAGGCGGCGCGTCAGGTTCTGCTTGACCTCGCCGGTAACCAGCGAGAAATCCGACCCGAAGTTCCTCCCGAAGCGATAGGCCAGCGCGACCGAACGCCACTCGCGCGTGTTGTAGCCGAGCTCGACGGTCGAGCTGTGATTGCGGAATTTCTCCTCGAACAGCTTGTATTCGCGGTCGTGACTCAGCGCCAGGCTGAACCGGTTGCGCAGGTCGGCGCGCACGCCCTGGGAGACCTCCCAGCTCCTCAACGTACCATCCATGCCCCAGTAAACATCGTAGCCCGACTTGTACTCGATCCGCTCCAGACCCCAGCGGCTCAAATAAAATGTCTTGTTGACGGCCGACTCGAGCTCCCGGCGGTTGTCGTCGGGAATGTATCCTACGGCATTGGCGTTGTCGCCGAAATGTTCGCCCAGGTGCCGGTAACGCACATGGGCGTGGGCGGTCGCCGAATCGTAGCCGGGACGAACGAAAAAGGCCGCATCCTTTCCGCCGCTCGGCCCGTAGCTCACGGCTCCCTGCATGGCGAGGCTGAACCTATCGCCGAGGAAAAGGCTGGCGTCCAGGCCGAAACTGCCTTGGTTCCTGCCGTCCTGCAGCCGGTTGGCCGCGATAAAGCCCACGTTGGACGATCCCATGACGTCGCGCCGCACCCGGAACACGCTCACGTTGGCCGTCGCCGCGCCCGTCTCGACATCCCGTTTCGTCTGCGCCGTCAGGGCCGAGATTTCGCTGTGCCCGACCTTGCCGAAGACCTTGACTCCCCCGTAAATGTCGGCGACCCGGCGCGAATAGAAGAGCCGGATGTCCTGCTGGTAGGCGTCGTTGCCTTCGATGAAGAAGTGGCGCTTCTCCGGCAGATTGAGCTCGAAGCGCGTCAGGTTGACCTGCTCGCGATCCGCTTCCACGGTGGCGAAGTCGGGATTCAGGGTCAGATAGCCGGAAACCGACTGCGAAAAGGCATGGCGCACATCGAGGCCGGCGCGCACCTCGGCTTCCTGATGCTCCTGGAAATGGGAGATGACGTGCGGGATGATCGTGGGCCGGTTGCCGGATTTCACCAGGTCGAGGCCGGTCAGGGAGCCGTTGCCCGAAACCTTGCGATAGTCCTCGAGCGGCCCGGTCCAGAAACTCTTTTCGAAGTTGCGCGGGAAATAGCGGCTGAACTGAATCCCCCAGGTCTGGTTCTTCCCGGCCCGGTAGCGCAGGCTGCGCAGGGGGATGGCCATCTCGGCGCTCCAACCGTACTCCGTCCAGGCGCCGGCGGCCTTCCAGACCGTATCCCAGTCGTTGTCGGCCACGCGGCCGTTGTCCGACACGCGCCCGTCATGCTGCACGCCGAGCGGGTTGGTGCGGAAGTAATAGCACGCGCGGTCGTCATCGAAGGTATCCAGTTCCACGGTGACCGAATCGGTTCCGGTGCTGCTCGATATCCCGTCCCTCCTGCCGCTCCCCAGCTGGATCTTCTTCGGTTCGGGATCCTCGCAGATAAAGGCGAAGTACAGGTAGTCGTCGTCGTAGAGGATCCTGACCACGGTCGCCACGGACGCCGGCTTGCCCTTGTCGGGCACGAACTGGATGAAATCCTTCGCCTCCGAGGCGCCGGCCCATTCGTCGGCATCCACGACGCCGTCGATGCGCGGGGGAGTACGGGTCTTGACGGCGGCCACCGTGAAACGATCGTTCTGCGCCCAGGAGGGGCGCACGCTGGCGACCAGAGCGCAAAAAAACGCCAGGACTTTCAGATTACGGCGCGCCACCGCGTTTCGGCTCTCCAAAACGGGCAAGTATACGATCGAGCTAACGGACCACAAAGGTGATTGTGTCCAGGGTGCGGTCGGCGCCGTCGACGAGCGCCAGGCGGAAGGCGCCGCGCTGCGGCGCCCACAGTTGCAGGCGGCCGGCCCGCCCGACTTCCCGGCCGTTCAGAAGCCAGCGCAGTCCCGGGGATGCAGGGCGGGCTTCGAAGAAGACCTTCTGCTCTTCCGGCGGGATATCCGGATCGAGCGCGATCACGGTCCCATCGGCCGGATAGGCGATGCGGCAGCCGGCGGCCGGCGAGGCGGGCATGATCCTATCCGTTTCCGTGCCCGCCATGAACCATTCGTCCCACGGCCGCCCGGAGTCGGCCATGCGGACGCGCCGGCGGGTCACGCCCGCGGGCGCCGGCGGCGGACCGCTCGCGAGATTGCGGTGCAGATAGTTCATCACCTCGACCCATACCGGCGCCGCCCCCGTCACCCCGCTGACATTCCACATCGGCTCGCCCGAGAAGTTGCCCGTCCAGACGCCGACCGTGTAGCGCTCGCTGTAACCGATGCACCAGTTGTCGCGCATGTCGGTGCTGGTGCCGGTTTTCACGGCGGTCCAGAAGCGCGTGGCCAGCGGGCTCTCCAGGCTGAAGGTCCGGCTGCGCCCCTCGCGGTCGGCGAGGATGTCGGAGACGATGAAGGCCGCACCGGCGTCGATGACGCGGCGCGCCGGCTCCCGGCGGTCGCCGGCGAGCAGGGTCATGGGGCTCATCAGTCCGCCCGAGGCCAGGCAGCGGTAGGCTCCGACCAGCTCCCACAGGGTCACATCGGCCGAGCCCAGCGCCAGCGAGGGGCCGTAGAAGTCCGCGCGCGCGAGGTTGCCGAATCCCAGGGACGAGAGTTTGCCCACGAAGGACTCGACTCCCAGCAGATTCAGCGTGCGGACCGCCGGCACGTTCAGCGAGGAGGCCAGCGCCACCCGGACGGTCACCGGGCCGCGGAACAGACGATCGTAGTTTTTCGGCCGGAAGACTCCGCCGACGACCGGGATCTCCACGGGACTGTCGTCGATCAACGTGGCGGCCGTCAGCAGCCTGCGCTCGAGCGCCGCGGCATACAGGAACGGCTTGAGCGTGGAGCCCGCCTGGCGGCGCGCCCGGACACCGTCGACATGGATCGCCCGGCTGTTGTTGCCGGCATTGCCGACGTAGGCCAGTACGCGGCCGCCGGCGTTTTCCACCACCAGCACCGCGCCGTCGTTCACGTTCTGCGACGACAGGTCGTAAAGCTGCCGGCGCAGGGTCTCGAGCACGAAGCGCTGCAGCCCGGCATCGAGGGTCGTGCGCAGGCTCGCCGGCCTTTCGCCGCCGGCGGCGGCCGGCGCGAGCAGGCGCTGCGCGACGTGCGGCGCCAGGGCGACCCTCGGGCGGATGGAATACGCCCGCCCCAGTGTCCGCTCGACGAGCGCATCGATCTCGTCCGGATCGCAGCGGAGGGAAAGATCGGCCGCCAGGGCGCGCGCCCGCGCGCCCACTTGCCCGGCGGGCGCATTGGGCGCACGGATCAAGGCGGCCAGGACGACCGACTCGCGTTCGTCCAGCCCCTGGGGCGCCTTCTGAAACAATCCGGCGGCGGCTGCGCCGATGCCCTCGAGCTCGCCGCGAAAGGACACCAGGTTGAGATATGCCTCGAGAATCTCATCCTTGGACCACTGCCGCTCCAGCGCGAGTGCCGCACGGATCTGGCGCACTTTCTGCCGCAGGGTGCGCCGGCCGCCCGACGGCCCCAGCTCCGCCAGCAATCGCGCCGCGAGCTGCATCGTGATCGTGCTCGCGCCCCGCAGGCCGTCGGAGCGCAAGCTTCCCCAGAGCGCGCTGGCCATGGAAATCCAGTCCGCGCCCCCATGCCGGTAGAAACGGCGGTCCTCCGCCCGAATCACCGCCCGGCGCAGCGCCGGCGAGATATCCGCGAGCGCGGTCCATTCGAGACGCCGGAATCTCGACTCCACCCGCGACTCATGGATGACCAGGCCGTTGCGATCGAGAAGGACGGCATCCGAGGGCCTGGTGCGCAAGCGCACCTCTTCGAAGGACGGGACCGCCGGGCCCTTTCCGCAAAGGGCCCAGCAAGCGACCGCGAGCGCAGCCAGGCAGCCGCCGGCCATCCATGTCCTGACTCGAATCCCGCACAGCGCAGCCATTTCACCTCACCGTCACTGCAGCGTTCGGGATCTCGGCGAACATCTCGGGAGAATAGAGCGCCTCCAATCGTGTCGCCGGCAGCTGGAATCTCCCCGATGTATTGAAACGATACGTGTACTCGACCGTCCACGATCCCTTGGGCACGAACTCGTAGTACGCCCGGAAAGCTTCGAACGACCTTTCCTCGAACGCCGGCCGCAACCAGTCGCGCTCCGCCTCCTCCCCGGCAACGGCGAGCCGCGAATCCCGCCCCAGGCCCGTGCCGAGAATCGTGGCGCCCGCGGGAATGGGATCGTCGACCACGACCCAGGTCACGTCGGCCGTCGATTCCAGCTCCAGCCGCACGCGCGCGATATCGCCGGCGCTCCAGGAACCCGGCTGCCTCTGCTCGACCGGCACGACCGTCTTCGTGATCCTGAATCCCGCGAAAACCGGCTTCTCGAGCGGTATCGCCGCCAGGCTGCGGATCGCCGCCCAGGGCCCGCCGCTGCCCTCCATGCGCAGCTCGAGCGGAGTGGGCGCGGCCGGCCAGGCGAACATGAGCCTGTCTCCCTTCGGGGAAGCAGCCCAATCGACCTGCTTCGATACCCCCGCGAGCGACGCCGTACTGCGACCCGTGACGGGCGTCTTCTCGAAAAGAGCCGCAAACTTTTCCATGGCGAGCACGCCCCAGGCGCCGGCCACCGTCGTCCCCCAGTGCCCCCGCCGCTGGCGCCCCAGCACGCCGCGCACCAGTCTGGGAATGTCCGGCTGCCAGGCAGGCGACTCCAGGACGCCGATCAGCAGGCGCAAAGCGTTGGTATCCGGCGAAACCATGAGCCACCAGAGATCGTCGCTCCTCTCGGTGGAGAATCCCATCGTGGTTCCCTGGAAGCTGAGCCGGGAGCGCAGGATCTGTTCGGCCTCCTTCAGGCGCGATTGCCGGTCGGGTATGCCGGCGCAGCGGCCGAGCAGGTTCCACCAGTCGATGACGCCGGAAGTGGGCCACAGATTCGGCGATATCGTGAACGACGACAGGAGCCCGGGATCGATCTCGCGGTAGCGGGAGATCGCCTCCAAGGCGCTCAACTTTCTGAGAGCCAGGTCGACGGCGGGAAGCAGCGAGCGGTGCGCGATGCGACCCTCGACGAATGCCTGCAGCGCACCCAGCATCCGCTCCTTGTATTCCTCCGGTAGTTCCCAGCCCGCCTCGTGCGCGATGGCCAGGAGATAGGCGGTCAGCGTGTCGCTGCCGTGTGACGAGACGGGGAAGTACATCGCCAGCCCGTCGGCATCCAAGTACGAGGGCAATATGCCCATGACCTCCTTCCAGAGTGCGGCATCCCGGAGGGCCACGGCCCTGGAGACGAGCTGCTCGAGGCAGGTGTAGGGATAGTTGCGCATGTGGTCGCGCACGCCTTCGAGCCCGGCGAGAAGCGACGGCTCCAGTGCGACCTCGACGCCGCCGCGGTCCGGCAGGGCGTTGGCGGGCCGCTCGACGGGGATCCTCAGCTCGTTTTCGAGCCGGCTGATGGTCGCCTGGAATGTGCGCACGGGCACGGCCGGCACGACCTTCTGGGAAACCCTCATGCGGTCCGAGGCGGCGCGCCCGCTTGCGGCTTCCACTTCGTAGGTGAGCGCCGGCACGCCGGCCGGCACGGCAAGATCCCAGCCGATTTCGCGCGACTCGCCGGGCGCAAGCCCGATGGCCTGCGCCTGCGCGAATCCCGGAATCTCCCGGATCCCGGCCGAGACGCGAACGTCCATGGGGCGCTCGGTCGCGTTGCGCACCGTAAACGACGCACGGATCTCGTCCCCCTGGCGCACGACCGGCGGCAGGCCGGAAAAGAGCATCAGATCCTGCGTCGATCGTATCGAGGTCGAACCGGTGCCGAAAAGACCGGTGCCGCCGAGGGCCACGGCCGTGATGCGAAAGCCGGTGAGGGAGTCGTTGAGCGGCACCTCGACGACGGCCTGCCCGTCGCGGTCGAGCGCCACGCGCCCCTTCCACAGAAGCAGGGTGTCGAAAAGCTCGCGCGTGCTCTGCCGGCCCCCGCCCCCTCCCTGCGGCAGAGCCTTGAGGCCGAAGTGGCGCTTCCCCACGACGTGCATCTGCGCCGTCGCCGTCTGCACGCCGAGGCCGCGCCTCCCCATCATCGCTCCCAGGAGATCCCAACTGTCGTTGGCTGCCAGTTCGAGCAATCCTTCATCGACGGCGGCCACGGCGACTTCGCTTCCGGCGGGCGGCGCCTTGCCGTCGGCCGTGCGCACTGCGATCCGCACCCTGGCCGTCTCGCGGACCTTGTACACCGGGCGGTCGGCGGTCACCTGGACGCGCAGCTCGTGAGCCTTCCAGCCGACCTTGATCTCCGCGATCCCCAGTTTGTACGCGGGCCGGCCGAGGTCGACGGTGGCCGTGGGTTGAACTCCGCTCACGCGCCCGCGCACGGCCAGCACCGAAACGAAAACGTTCGGCGCGTAATGGCCCAGCACCGGAATCTCGACCACGGGCTCATCGCCCGAGAGCCGCCGCACGAAGACTTCCCCGACACCCTCGCGCTCGACCGTGACCAACGCCGTGGCCTCGCGGAAGGGCATGCGCACCTGCAAGCGCGCGCGCCCGCCCGGCTCGTAGCTCTTGGCGTCCGGGATGATGTCCATGCGGTCGGAGTCCTCCGCCCGGAACCACCACGGTCGCTCGCCTGCGACCCAGATGTCGCAGAACGCGGCGCTCTCGCGGCCGCGGCTGTCGAGAGCCGTCGCCTGGAGAATCAGATTGCCCGACACGGGTGCCGCCCGTTCGCACACAAGCAGGCCCTGCGCGTCGGTCCGGCCGCTGCAGAAAGTGTCCAGCCGCCTGGTTTCCGTCGCGTGCTCGTAGGCATAAAAGCCGCCCACGAGCCGTTTGCGGTGCGAATAGGTCTTGCGCTGGAAAAGCTCCACGGTCACTTCGGCGTCCCGCACCGGCTTGCCCGCCAGGTCCGTGACCGCCGCCGTGACCCGGACCGATGCGGACGAAGCCTGCCACGAACCGGGCTTGATCGCCACCAGGCGGTCGGCGTGCCATATCGGAAACGCACTGGCGACGGTCTGTATTTCACCGTTCGGGTCCTTGAATTCGAGCTCGGCGAAAAGCTCCATCGGCTTGTCGACGGCGGGCAGGCCCGTGACCGTGGCGCGGGCCGAGCCCGACCGGTCCAGGACAAGATCCATGCTGCGGATTTCCGCGGATTCCCCTCTCTCTTCTTCGGATTCCTCCTCACGCACCAGGGCCTCCCGCACCCGGCCGTTGGCGAAGGTGAAATCCTCGTACCCTTCGAAACGGCGGACGCGGGCCGGGCGCAGCTGGTGTCGCAGCCGGACCGGCAGGCCGGCCGCCGGGCCGCCCGCGAGATAGCTCACCGTCAGATCGAGCGGCACCGCGGCCGGCGCCACCGGATCGGCCGCGGGCCCGCGGATCACCCCCTTCATGAGAGGGACGCGGAATTCCTCGACCCGGAACTCGCCCGAAACCGGCAGACCCTCGATGTGCACCGAGTAACGCCCGAGTTTGGCCTCGCGCGGAATCTTCCAGGTGGTCTCGGCCGTGCCGCGCGCATCCCAGGCGAGCGGGACCTCGTACTGCTGATTGCTGCCGGCATGCTCGATCCAAACCACCTGCCCCTTGGGAGATTCCGCGAAACCGAAGCCGCCCGTCAGGTGGCGCCGCACAACGTGCTTCATGTGCACGGTCTCGCCGGCGCGGAACAGGGTCCGGTCCAGGATCGTGTGGACGCGCACGAGCGAGTCGTTCCACTCCATGGGTACCTGGAATCTCCAGCTCTCGATGCCGTCGTTCCATGACGAGTGCACGAAGGCCATGTCCTTCCCCGCACGCGCCGTCACGACCAGCCCCTGCTCGAGCGGGTTCCAGGAACAGCGCGGCAGTTCGTTCATCGATGGCAGGCGGCCTATGCGGGCAATGCCGTCGCGATCCGTCGTACCTTCGAAATGGACATTTCCCATGCAATCGCGGACCTCCACGGACGCCCCGCCGGCGGGCTCCGCCCGGTCCAGCGTGGTCACCCAGACCAGCGACGACTCGATCCCCCATTTGAAGTGGACCGAAAGGTTCGTGACCAGAACCGTCGTCGGGACGTACATGGGCCGCGCCTCCCCGAGCAGGCGGGCGCCGAGGATTTCGCTTTCGAGCTCGACGACATAGAAGCCCGGCTCCCGCAGAGGAATGCCCACGACCTCGAACGCCTTCGGCCCTCCGAGCTTGGGAATGGAGAACGACGTGGTCTTGCCGGCCGTCACCGGGCCGAAGATCGACTTGTCGCGGTCTTCGTACGTGCGCCTCTGCACCCGCCGGATCCAGTGGAGCATCTGATTGGGCTGATCCGCCGGAACCCTCAGGCTCTTTCCGGCGATCCTGGACCCTATCCCCTCGTCGGGGCTCGGCTCGACCGGTTCGACAAATCCCTCGCCTCCGGGCACGGCCAGCATGCGCGCCGCAACCGCGGGCTCGACGTTGCGCAGCGTCACAGGCAGCAGGGGATTGCCGTTAAGCTCGAGGATGCCGAAGTCGGCGGCGAACTTGGCCAGCGGCGGGTATTCCCCGGTTTTGACCGTCAGCGGAAAGCTGGCGGCATTGGCCAGCGGGCGACCGGCATCGTCCCGGATATCGGCCGGGATCTCCAGGGTGAAGGTCGCCAATTCGGGAAAAGGCCCGGGGAAATCGACAGCGTAGACATACTGTTCCGTGTCCTCGTCGGCGGGCAGGCGCGGGCTCCAGGTTCTGCCGTCGGCGGCGCGCAACAACGCCCGGGCCGCATCCGCCCTCCGGACCGGCGCATCGAAGCGCAGGCGCATCGGCGTGATCGGGATGCAGTCGGATTCGGGGTTTTCGCGCTGGCAGCTGAACTCCGCTGCGAATTCTGGTCGGGTCTCGAAATACAAAACCTGGTCCTCTTCGGTGGCGATTCCCGTGCGCGACTCGATGCCCCGCCCCCAGACGAGGCTGACCATGGACCGCGGGGCGAACGACTGCCGCGCTTGAAGGAGCAGAAGGTTTTCCCGGGGGACGTCGGCGCGGGCATAGTAACGGGGCACCCCGAGAATCTCCTCCCGCTCGGGACCGCTCACGATACGCACGGCGACGCGGCTGGCAATATCGACGACGGTAAAGGAGGCGTTCGCCAGCACCGAGGACTCGTTCGCCGGGCAATCGAGCTCCAGGATGAATATCTGATCTTCGGCAATGAAGGACATGTCATCCGGGTAGGAATTGCGTATCGACGGGCCGCCCGTCGAAAACGTAAAGGCGGGCGGGCCGGCAACCGCCCCTCCGGCCAGGGTGCGCAGGTCCGCGCGCAGGCGGAATTCGCAGCGGACACCCGCCGGCAGATCCCGGTCGAAGTCATAGACCCAGTTGCGCTCGTCCACCCAGCGCGCGCTCCCCTCTTCCGGGCACTTGATATCGAAAGGCATCACCGCGGCGCGCGGGTCGCCGAAGGGAACCATCGGTTCCGAAAAGCGGGCGTGCACCTGCCGCACTTCCTTGACGGTGCCCTGGGGCGAGAACGATTCCACGCGGGCGGGCTGCTGCGCGAGCGGCAACAGCAGGACCAACCATGCACCGCCTCCCATAATCCCTCCAGTTTCGGTGACAGGCTACTCAACCCCGAAACTCCGGCGCCGTTGCGGCGGCAGCCGTCGTTCAGTGCTCTTTGATCGCGGCGATCACCCGCGCCGCCTCGCGGATGCCGTATCGCTCGGCCAGGCGGGCCTGGGCCAGCGCCTGTGGATAGCGGCGCAGGTTCCAGTAGACCATCGCCAGATTGTAATGCGCGCGGCCCCATCCGGGTCGCAGTCGCAGTGCGGCCTCGAAGGCCTCCGCCGCCGGCCCGAACTCCCCGGAGAGATACAAGGCGAGCGCAAGGTCGTAGCGCGTGTCGGCATCGGCGGCGTCGAGCTCGACCGCGCGCCGGTAGTGGGCGATCGCGGCGGCAAGGTCCCCGTCGGCGCGGGCGATGTAGCCGAGGCAGGACCGCACCCAGGCATCGTCGCCGTACCGGCGCAGGGAACTCCGGAAGATTTCGGCCGCCTCGGCGAGCTTCCCCTGGTTCATCAGGGAAAAGGCGAGGCCGTCGAGGATGCTCTTGGACGACCGGCCGCTGCGCAGCAAGGTCTGGTAGAGCGCTGCCGCTTCTCCATAGCGCGACTGCTCGAGCACAAGCGAAGCCAGCTGTTCACTGCAGGAGGTCTCGCCGGGGTTGGCCTCGAGGCACGCACGGGCGGCGGTCTCGGCGCCGGCGATGTCGCCCGAGCGCCGGCGGCCTCCGATCAGACCCTGCCAGGCCTGGATTTCATGGGGATTGGAGCCGGCGACCGCCGCAAAGTAGGCGAGGGCGGGCCCGATCTCGCCGCGCCCCAGCAGATCGCCGGCCTGGCCGAGCAGCGCGATCGTCTGGGCGGCATCGAGCCGCAGGGCCCGGGCGTAGGATTCGAGCGCGTCGGCTTTCCTTCCGGCCGATTCCTGCAGGTAGCCGAGGTAGGAGAGAAGCCCCGGCTCGTCGGGCAATTCGCGCAGGGCCTGCAGCATCGCTTCCGCCGCCTCCTGCATCTGTCCCCGAGCGCCGTAGGCACCCGCCATGCCGGCGAGCACGTCCGCGCCCGCGACGCCCCAGCGCAGCGCCCGCCGGTAGACCTCGAGCGCTTCCGCGTGTCGGCCCTGCGCGCGCAGGACCGCAGCCATGCCCAGGTGCGCACCGGCGTTTTCCGGATCCGTCTCCAGTGCCGCGAGGAACGCGTCGTAAGCCTCGCGCCACCGCCCCGCGCGGCGCAGCAGTTCGCCGAGCTCGCCCCAGGCCTTGGAGAGGCGCGGGTTGGCTGCAAGCGCCGCCCGCAGCTCCTGTTCGGCCTGCGCCTCGCGCCCCGCGCGTGCGGCCCGCAGCGCCTGGGCGTAGCGGATTTCGGCCTCGTAGCAGCGCTCGGCCTCGGCCCGGGCTTCCTCCGCCTGCCGGGCCTCGCCCAGGTGCGCATGAGCCTCCGCCAGCTCCCGGTAGAGCAGCGGGTGGTCGCCGTCGACCGCGAGCGCGCGCCGGGTCCATTCGAGCGCGGCCGGCCATTCGCGCCGCAAGCGGTGAAGGGAGATCAGGCTGAAATAGTCCGCAAGCCGTTTCGGGTCGAGCTCGACCGCGCGCCGGTATTCCCCGAGCGCCTCCTCGGTCTTGCCGCGGGTCTGATAAAGGAATCCGAGGAAGCTGCGATATCCGGGGACCAGCGGGTAAAGCGCCGCAAATTCCCTGGCTCGCTGGTAGCACTCCTCTTCCCTGCCGGCGATGAACAGGCTGCGCAGCCATTCCAGGCGCGCCCGGTCGGCCAGAGCGGGGTCGCGCGCGGCGCGCTCGAGAAAGAGGGCGGCTTCTTGTGCGGCGCCGGAACGTATCAGGGCGACACCCAGGCCGAACTGGGCGGCGGCGCAATCCGGGCAGAGCTCGAGCGCCTCGCGGAACGCGCGCTCGGCCTCGGGCGGCGCCCCGCGCCGCAGCGCCAGAAATCCGACAAGGGTGCGCGCCGCGGCGAAGTCGGCGTCGTCGCGGCCGATCGCCCGCAGCGCGGACTCGGCCTCGCGCGGGCGCTCGGAGCGGATGAGCGCAAGGGCGCGCTTCAATCCGTCACCCTGCGCCGGCGGTCCGGGCGCCGGCGGCGCCGCCCGGAGCAGGGCGCCGACAAGAATGAGCATGCACGCGCGGGTCATGTTGCCGTCTATTCTGCCACAGGATCGCAGGCCGCGTAAGCCCGCGCCGATATGGAGGCCGGCATTTCCCGGGGGAACCGGGCGCGCTCGGCCGAACCGCAGGGCGGTGCCGGCTGCCGCCGGGCCGGACTACTCGATATCCAGGGCGACATCCAGGGCGGGAGCGCTGTGGGTGAGCCAGCCGACGCTGAGCAGATCCACGCCGGCGGCCGCGATTTCGGCGGCGTTCATGGGGGTGATGCCGCCGGAAGCTTCGGTCAGCGCCCGGCCGCGCGCCAGGCGGACGGCTTCGGCCAGGTCGGCGGGCGGCATGTTGTCGAGCAGCACGGCGTCCACCTTCGCGGCGAGCGCCTCCTCGAGCTGCGCGAGGCTTTCGACCTCGACCTCGATCTTCACCATGTGGCCGATACGGGCGCGCACGCGCCGCACGGCTTCGCTCACGCTCCCGGCGATCGCCAGGTGGTTGTCCTTGATGAGAACGCCGTCGTCGAGGCCGAAGCGGTGGTTGGCGCCGCCCCCGGCGCGCACCGCGTATTTTTCGAGCGCGCGCAGGCCGGGCGTGGTCTTGCGCGTGCAGACCACCCGGCAGCCGCAGCCGGCCACGGCGCGCACGATCTCGCGCGTGGCGGTGGCGATGCCGCACAGCCGGCCGAGAAAATTGAGCGCGGTGCGCTCGGCCGACAGTATCGGCCGGGCGGGTCCCCGGATCACGGCCAGGGTCTCGCCCGCACCGGCGTCGCGCGCGTCGGCCGTCATGCGGGTGACGGAAACACGCGCATCCAGGAGGGTGAAGGCCGAGGCTGCGACCTCGAGACCGGCGATGCGGCCCGGGGCGCGCGTCTTCAGGCGGCCGGTCGCCGTCGCCTCCGGGGCGACGACGGCATCGGTCGTGAGATCTCCGGCCCGGCCCAGATCCTCGGCCAGCGCCCGGCGCACGATTTCCTCGTACAGCAGCGGGTAGGGCGGGAGCAGGAATTGGTCATTATCCGGCATGGCTCACCGCCCGGGCCGATGTCAGCTCGAACATGCGCTCGAGTGCGCGCCGCGCGCGCTCCGCCGTTGCGGGATCGATTTCCACCGGATGCACGCGCGCCTGCAGGGCGTGCAGGATCCCGGGGAGCGTGATGCGCTTCATGTGCGGGCACAGGGCGCACGGGCGGATGAATTCGACTGCAGGGAATTCCACCGCCACATTGTCGCTCATGGAACACTCGGTGACCATCACCACGCGCTGCGGGCGACGGCGGGCCACATGGCGGATCATGCCGGAGGTCGAGCCCACGAAATCCGCCTCGGCGAGCACTTCGGGCGCACACTCCGGATGGGCGAGGATTTCGACGTCGCCGTACTGCTGCCGGTAGCGGCGCAGCTCGGCGGCCGAGAATCTCTCGTGCACCTCGCAATGCCCGCGCCACAGGATGACGTCGACGCCCGCCTGCGCCGCCACGTAGCGCCCCAGGTACTCGTCGGGGAGAAAGATCACGCGGCGGCTGCCCAGGGCGCGCACCACATCGACGGCGTTGGCGGAGGTGCAGCAGGCATCGGCTTCCGCCTTGACCGCGGCCGAGGTGTTGACGTAGGCCACCACCGGCACTCCCGGGTAGCGCTGCCGCAGGAGGCGCACGTCGTCGGGACCGATCGAGGAGGCGAGCGAGCAGCCCGCCTCGAGGTCGGGGATCAGCACCAGCTTGTCGGGATTCAGCAGCTTGGCGCTTTCGGCCATGAAATGGACGCCGCACATCACGATGATTCCGGCCCGGCTGCCGGCCGCCCGGCGCGCCAGCTCGAGCGAGTCGCCGGTGAAATCGGCGACTCCGTGGAAGATCTCGGGGCTCTGGTAGTTGTGCGCGAGCACCACGGCCCCGATGCGCGCTTTCAGCTCGTTGATGGCCGCGATATAGGGCGCGTGCACCGCCCACTCGATCTCCGGGATCACACGGCGCACGCGCTCGTAAATGGGCGCCGTGGCGCGCTCGACCGCGCGCGTGAATTCCGGCACCTCGCCGGCAACCGCCTCCCGTACCGTGCAGTTCATCTTCCGCGCTCCATTATACTCAAATTGAGCATATGTGGGCTCCAAAAAAAGGCGGCCGCAAACCGCCGACCCGCACTTATACTAAGCTTGAGCATATCTATCGTCAAGGGGAAAAACGCCGCGCCGCTCTACCCGCCGTGCAGCAGGCCGGGGAGCCCGACGCCGGGTGCGCGCCGCTCGCGCAGCACTTCCCGGCGGAAGCGGAACAGCTCGGCCGGGCGCCCGCCCGTTTGCGATTGGTAGCGCCCCGTGCCTTCGACCAGGCCGGCCTTCTCCACCAGGCGGCGCAGGTTCTGCTTGTGCAGCTCGATGCCCGCCAGCGCCTCCACCACGCGCTGCAGTTGCAGCAGGGTGAAGGTGGCGGGCAGGAGCTCGAAGACCACTGGCCGGTACTTGAGCTTGCCGCGCAGGCGGCCCAGAGCGGTGGCCGCCATGCGCCGGTGATCGAAGGCCATCGGGCAGCCGAGCAGTCCGGCCGGGGCGCGCCTCGATGCGCCGGTGCAGGCACCGTCGCGCCAGGCTTCGGCGGCCAGCCCGACTTCGTACATGAGCTCGAAACGCTCCAACACCCTTTCCGGAACCCAGGGCGCCCCGTGCAGGCCGAAGGTGATATCGCAGCGCTCGCGCCGGTCGCGCCGCATCTCGCGGTCGCGCGCCTGCCGCACCCAGCGCTCGAGCGCGGGCGCGATGTGCCGGTCGATCACTTCCGGGCGCCCCCCGCGCCAGTCCTCCCAGGGAAAATAGCGGTACCAGTCGCGCCATACCGCATCGACCGCGGCCGAAAGTTTCTCCTCGCGCACCAGGGCGAGGTAGGCGATCGAGATCACGCGCGGGCCGCCGGCGCGTTCCAGCGGATCGCGGTGCCGGCTGCCGAAGGTGTAGAGCTGCTCGACATAGCCGACCTCGATCCCGGTCTGCTCGCGCACCCAGCGGCGCAGACCGAGTTCGAGAGTGCGATCGCCCTCGGGATCGAGCGGGCCGAAAGGCAGGGCATCCAGCGTCTCGCCCTCCTGCGCCCGCTGCACCGTGAGGATGCGCGGCACGTTCTGCGTCACGGCCACGATGACCGCGTTGAGCCCGATGACTACAGGTAAGCTCACGCAACTGCCCTCCCGATTCCGCCATTGTAGCGCAAGATGGGATTCCGGAGGCGCCTTGTACGGAAACGGCGGAGATTCGCCGCCGGGACACGCCTTCGCGCTCGACAAGCCCGGCCGCCCCGGCAGTGGTTGCGCCCGAGCGCGGGTCCTTGACTTGGGAAGCGTGTTCGATAGAATTGAGACTGCTCTATCCGCAGTTGCGGCGAAGGAGGAATCTCCGTTCGGCCCAAACGGAGGCGGTGTTTTGTCTTGCTCGGTTTCGGCCACCCTGCTCTTCCAACTCGCGGCGGCGGCAGCCTTGCTTGTACCCTCGGCGCGCGCCGGCCCGCGGCAGAACACCCCCGCCGCGGGCACGGTATTCCGGGTCTCGGTCTATCCGGACAGCCCTGCCTCGTCGCCCCCCGAGTTCAGCGCCGACCCGCTGGCGGTTCTATCGGCACGCCCCCTGGAAAGCACGCGCCCTCTCCTGATCATCGTGGATCCCACCTCTGCCGCCGGAGCGCAGTCCTATCGGCGCACCTTGTCGCTCGTGCAAGCTCTCAGCCGCCGGGCCGCGCGCACCCCGGCGCTTGAAATCCGCATCGGCATCACCGCCCTCGGCGGCATTCTGAGCGATCCCCTTCCCACCCTCGGCAACCCGGTTTCGCGCACCGATGCCTGGATCCGGCCGTACTTCACGGAGGCCGCCGGACACGGGCAGCGCGATCTCGGGCGCACGCTTGACCTGATCGCAGGCCTGCTCGAAAGGGCGGAAGCGGGCGGCGTGCCGGTCGACTGCCTGCTGATTGCCGCCGACGGCCGGATCGACGGCGAAGACGCCGGCTATTTTTCTTCCGGTTTCATGCGGCTGATGGCGGAGGTCTGCAGCCGCCGCGGCAGCACCCTGTACGGCTATCTGGCCGGCACGGGATTGCTGGCGGAGATCTGCCGTTTCACCGGAGGACTGGCGATCCCGGACGGCGAGCCCGCCGACGCGGTGATCGACGCGATCCTCGAGGCGCGCAAGCGCGGCTACCTGCTGGAGCTGCAGGCTCCCCGCGAGGCGGATTACGCCGGCCTCATGGATGCGGGCATTCGTGCCCGCGCAAGCGACGGCGAGCCGCTCGGCGTCAGGGCCCCGCAGGCTTTCTGGCGCGCTCCCGACGCAAGCCCGGCCCCCGATTACTACCGGTTGCGCGAGGCGGCCGGCTGGGCCCGGCGGGCCGCGGGCGCGCGCGGCGACGGCAATCCGGCCCTGGCCTTGCGCCTGTTGAAATCCTCCCTCGATCACGATCCGTGGAATCCGCAGGCGCTGCTCGAGGCGGCCCGGGCCGCGGCCGAACTGCAGGAACCTGCCGAGGCCCTCGACCTGGGGGAGCGCGCCGCCCGCTGCCACCCGCCTTCCGAAGCCGCCCTCGCCCTGTTCTGCGATCTGGCGCTCGCCGCAGGTCAGCCCGAGAAGGCCCTGGCCGCCCTGGAGCGCGCCCGCCGTGCGGGCGCGCCCGTCTCGGCCGCACTGGAACTCTCCGCCGGGCGCCTTCTGTGCGCCCTGGGGCGCGACGAGGAGGCGCGGCGGCATTACGCCGCGGCCCTGGCCGCGGGCGAAGACAGCGATTCGGCCCATGCAGAGTACGGGAGCCTGCTGTGGCGCCTCGGCGACCCCGAGGGCGCCGCCGGCCAGGTGCGGGGCGCCCTGGCGCGAAATCCCCGGAATGTGACGGCATGGATCCGCGCCTCGGAAATTGCAGCCGCCCGGGGAAATCTTGCCGAAGCTCTGGAATCGGCCCATCGCGCGCTGGAAATCGAACCTGCAAACCTGGAAGCCCACGCGCAGGCGGCCAGGGTCGAGCTGGCGCGCGGGGAGTGGGCGCAGGCGCTCACCGTCCTGGACACGGCGCTTGCGCTTGCGCCGGCGCGGCGCGATCTGCTTTACCTGCTGGCCGACGCCCAGTCGGCCGGCGGGCAGCTGGGCGCGGCCGCCGAAACCCTGAAGAGGATCCTGGCGGCGGATCCCGCGGACGCCCGGGCCTACCGCAGGCTGGCCGATCTGCACGTGCGCGGCGCCGACCTGCCGCAGGCGGCCTCGGTGCTGGAGGCGGGAGCGGCGCATGCGCCCGGGCAGGCGTATGCCTTCTACCGTTCGGCGGCAGGGCTGCGGGAGCGCGCGGGCGAATTCGGGCAGGCGCTGTTGGACTACAGGGCGATGCTGTCCGCGCTGCCGGAAGAACAGGCCGCCGCGCTCGAGCGCAGGCTTTCCGCTCATATGGCCGGCCTGTCGCTTTCCCTCGACCCGTCGTCCCCGGCAGCCGGCCCGGCCCGGCGGCAGGCCGAGGACGGGCAGCCGCCGCTATCCCCTACAAGGCCGCCGGCTGCGGGCGGAGCGCAGCCGTCCGCCGGCGGCCTCGTCGTCCCGGGCGGCCTCGAGCCGCTGGCGCGCGTTCTCGGCATCGAAGCCGGCGCGATGCGGGAAGAGGACGCCCTGGAGAGAATCTTTTCCCATATCCTGGAGATCTCGCCCGCAGGCGCAGGATCCCGACCAGCCGAGAATCCACTGTGCCGCGACGTCCTTTCCCACGTGCGCCAGTACAGGCTCTTCGTGCGCCACCTGGAACAGAAGAAGCTTCTGCCTGCCGGCTGCGACCCGAAGGCGGGACACGAGTTCATCTTCGTGATCAGCGGCGACGAGGCCGAGCTTGCCCGGACCCGCGAGCTGCTCTCCTTTTTCGGCATCAAGGTCGGCCTCACGCGCTCGCAGCAAGGCGACCCCACGGTCACGCTGACCATCAAGGGCGGGCGCAAGTGGGACGAGCGGCGCCGACTGCTGCGCCACCTGGGAGTCAATATCCCGGATCCGAGCCTGCGCGATATCAGGTTCGCCGTCCGCGACGAGGAGCTGCCGGCCCGGATCGACGCCGCGACGCTGGGCGGCAAGTTGTTCGGCAGCAAGCCGGCGGGCGCCGGGGAGCTTCTCGAGCGCTTCATGCAGGATCAGGAGGCGATGAGGCTCTACATGGCGCTCGCCGCTTGTTCATCGGCCGCGCGCGGCGCGCTGATCCGAACGCTCTCGGCCGCGGAATTCAGAGCCTTGGCCCCGGCACTGTCCAACTTCGGCCGTTACCTCGATGTCGAGGGCGGGCGGCTCGCCTTCCCCGGCGCACGGGAAACCTGGGAGAAGTTTCTGGGAGTCGGCGCCTCCGACGCCGACGGCAGCCTTGCGGCGCTCGTCAGGCGCGACGGGGGCAAGGCTCTGCTGCTGTACTACGCGCTTGGGATCGCACCGGCAACGGTGCGGGAGTACTTCACCGCCTCGGAGTCGAGACTCTCGCAACTGTACTCGCTGCTGTTGCCGCTGGGCAGATCCTCCTCCCCGGATCCGGCGCGCGGAACCTGGAGGACCGACCCGGCAAGAATCATCCGGCAGCTGGAGGCCGGCGATCACGGGATCTTCCTGCCCGTGGAGCGCCCGCTGGGCAGACTGCTCTTTCCCGCAGGCACTTCCGGCAAGGACGGACCCGAGGCCGCGCCGGGGCCGTTCCTGACGCTTGCGACGGCGGATCTGGCTCTTCTGCTCGAACGCGCCGGCGATTCCCGGCCTTCTCCCTATCCGGGCATCACGGAGATCCTGGAGTTCCTGCGCTACTTTTCCGTGCAGCGCAGCGAGCCGCTCTCCGAAGCGGGAGCCGCGGCGCTGGCCCGGGATGCGGGGGCGGTGCCGGCCTTTCTCGATCTGGTCTGGGATCTGGAGCTGCCGCAAGAGCTGATCGTCGAATACGTCGACTACTGCCGGCTCCTCGCCGCCGCGGGCGCGAAATCCTGGAACGTTAACCGCACCCGCACGAGCCAGTCGCTGTTTTATCTGCTCGCCGCCTTCCGGCGCGAGCAAACGCTCACGCGCGACGAGAGTCTCGAGCTTTTCCGGCGCGCACTCGAGCGGCTGCAGGCGGCCGACGAAACGGAGTTCGCGCTGAACGCGGCCGCTTTTCTTGTGCGAGATCTCCTGCCTGCCCTGGGTGCGCGCCTGGGCAAGGATCCCGGAGCAGACGGCTTGATCGAAGCGGCGCTGGCGGGACGGCATCCGGCGCAGGAGTTTTTCTTCGAAGGCCGGCGGATCCGCTTCGACCCCTCCGCTTATGCCCTGAAGAGGATGAAGGCGACCGTCCAGCGGCAGAACTTCCTGCCCTTGCCGGCGCTGCTCGACGCTCTGCAGGTTCTTGCGGAGGTCGCCGGCGGCAGCGAACCGAAGCCGGTCCTGCTGCGGCGCCTGTCGGATCATTTGAAGCGGCTGCAGCCGGCCGACACATCCGGTGCCGCCCCGTCGCGGGGGCCGGCGGCGCGCGCCGACATCGACGTACTGCGGAAAAGGCTCGATCGCCTGGCGGGCGAGTTTTCGGGCGGGCGGCTGGAGGCCCCCATGGCGCAGCTTGCCGGCGACCTGGCCGGGGCGCTGAACCTCGAGCTGGGCGTGACGCTGCTGGCTCACTGTTACGCATACAGCGGCGCGCCCGAGGTCGATGCCTTGGCGTTCGACCCGGATTTCGTGCGCAAGCACGAATTCTACCCGGATGCAAAATCGGCAACGCAGGGATGGCTGCCGGCACGCCTCCAGGTTTCACGGGAAGGCGGGGCGCGCATTGCGGGATCCCTGTCGGGACTCTCCTACCAGCTCGCTCGCCTGGAAACGGCGCAATCGGCCCAGGGATTCGGCAAGCGCGACGCGCCGGAACTGCTCCCCTCCATCCTGGCCGGGCTGCGGGCGATGCGGCACGACCTGCTCACCGATCGCGCATCGGAGTATGTGGCCCTGACGGTGCGCCTGGGCCGGGAAATCTTGGCGCGCTCGCTCCTGGATGAGGATCTGCGGCGCTGGTGCAGCCGGCAGGTCGGTCTCCTGACCTCGGCGCTGCGCAGGGAACAGGTAGCACGCGCGATCGGCCGCAGCGATCCCCTGGGCGCGGCGGCGCTGCTCGCGCCTTCCGAGCTGTTTTTCCTCGGGGAATCCTACCTGCGCTCGTCCATGGGCGGGAGGGTTCATTCCGAACCGGCCGGACAGTCGGCTTCCGGGCATGACCGGGAAGATGCCGGCGTGCCTGTCGGGGAAGGCGCCTCCGGCGATGCGGATGCTGCGCCTCCCGCAGGGGCCGTTCCCCTCGAGGTACCGCCCGAAATGGAATGCCCCAACCTGGACCGCCTGATCGAGATCGTTTCCGCGGCCGGTCCGGCCGGGGCGGCGGGCTTGCGCAGGGAGATGGACCAGTACGGAGCGCTTCTGCGCAACCGGCTGGGTCTCGACCAGCTTTCCATCTCGATCAGCGACTCCTACGAGCAGCTCGAGCACACCATGGGCGGAAGGCTGCTGTACGAGCGCATCTGCGACCTCAAGATCCGCATCGCGGAGATCAACTACTCGCTCGGCCTGCCCGCGTTTCTCCTGGAGCTCGAGGGCGGCCTGGCGTTGCGGGACATACTGCCGCGCACGAGCGCGGTGCACGCGAACCCGTGGAAGGTGGTCCTCGGGCGCATTGCGGAGCTCGGGCCCGAGAATGCGCGCGCCTGGATCGAGGAGCTGCTGAACCGGGAAGCCCTGACCGTAGCCGTGGAGGATGATCGAAAATGAAGCGAGCCTGGACCGACCCCGGAGGCATACGCGCGGGCCTGGCTTTTCTATGGCTTGCGGGCGCCGGCATGCTTCCCTGCCAGGAACCTCCGCGACCCGGCGGGAACGCGGATGTTTCCCTGGCCGTCCGCTCCCAGCTGGTGGAGATATATTTCACGGTGACCGACGGGCGCCGGCGCATCGCCGAAGTCCAAGCGCAGGACCTCACGCTGTACGAGGACGGGGTTCCGCAGGCGATCGCCAGGCTGGATGCCGGTTCCGTGCCCCTGCGCGTGGCGCTCCTGCTGGACACCAGCGAGAGCATGCGCGCCGCCCTCTACGCCACGCAGGAAGCCGCCGTGAGCTTCGTCGAGTCGCTGAGCCCGGGCGACCGGGTGATCCTGATCCCCTTCAGCTCGGAAATCCGCGCGATCCCGCAGGCGACCGACGACCGCAGCGCGCTCATCCAGGCGATCCGCAGCACCCAGGCACGCGGCGCCACCAAGCTCTACGATGCCCTGATGTTTGCCATGAAGCAATTGAGCGCCCTGGAAGGCCGCAAGGCCCTGGTCGTCTTTTCCGACGGCGAGGATACCGCGCGCACGTCGTCGCTCGACATGGCCCTGAACGCAGCGGCCCGCTACGGATACCCGATCTACGCCATCTACGCGGGCTCGGGACCGCGGGCGGCCGAGTTCAGGGGGATCCTGCGCCGCCTCGCCGACATCAACAGCGGCCGCATGTTCCTGGTGGAGCAGGAGCAGGACCTGCGCGCGGCGTTCGCCGAGGTCGCCGCGGAGCTCCGTTCCGCGTTCGTGCTGCATTATTACACGCGCGTGCCGCCCGACGGCCGCTGGCACGATCTGAGGATCAGTCCGGCCAATCGTGCGTATCGGATCAACAGCCGCAAGGGCTTCTACGCGGCGGGCGGGGCGCCGGCCGAGGATGCCGCCGCAAGGGCCGCCCGAGCCGGGCGCAACACCGCACCGGGGGCCTCGCGGGATAAAGGCCCGCCGGCCCCGAGCGAGAGTGCGGCGAGCGCCGTCCGGGAAATATTGGGACCGCCCGTGCCCCTGCAGGAAGTCGACCCTCGTTCCCTGCGCGTGCCTGCCTCCGCAAGCGTGCCGCAGGCCGCGGGCAAAGCCCCGCCGGTTTTCAAAGCGGAGACGCGCTTCGTGGAGGTCCCGGTTCTGGTCGAGACGCCGGGCAGCGACAACCCGCCGCTGCTCGGCGAGAAGGACTTCCGGGTGTACGAAGACGAAGTGCTGCGCGAGCTGGTCTTCTTCAGCAGGGACGTCCAGATCCAGGACCTGCCGCGCCTGCGCGACATGGCCCTCAAAAAGATGAAGGGAGCCGGGGCGCAGGAGGTGTCGGCCTTCGCGCCCGAAGAAGCCGCGGATCTCGTCCTGGCCAGGTTTTATCTGGTGCTGGACGATCTGATGACCGATGCCGGCGCCTTCATGGAAGCCAAGCAGGCGGCGGAGAGGATCCTGCGCCGGTATCACTCCGGCTTGAGGCGCTTCTCGCTCCATTTCGCCAGCGAGGCCCAGGCGGACCTCGAGGCGCAGGCCGACCTGGAGCACATGATCCAGAGGCTCAGGCGGGCGGTGCCCCGGCCCAGCCGGGAGCTGACCACCGCGGAGGGCCTCATGTCGATCTACGAGGCATACCTGGTGGAGAGAGGGGACGTGCAGGCGGCGCAGCTCGCGGAGCTGCGCTATGCTTCCGACAACTTCCTGACCTACAGCAACCCGCTCGGCGAGGTGATCGGTATCGAAGTCGCCGATCCCCAGTCGGTCCAACTGGCGGTGACCAACACGATGCGCGCCCTGGTGGCGGAGAACTTCATGCGCGTCTCGCGCATGCTCGACGGACTCAAGTCCGTCGTGGGCGCGGCATCCATGGATCCCGGAAACCATCCGCGCGCCGTCATCTTCATCTCCGCCGGATTCGTGGCCGGCAGGATGAGCGGGCGGGCGGACCTGTCGTCGGCGATCGATGCCATCATCGAGACGGCCCGGGCCAAGGGCATCCGCATATTCACCATGGATGCCGCCGGACTGTCGGTGCCCCAGCCCCTGAGCATCAACTCCAGCGGGGCTTTCCTCGCCCGCAACCCCCATCTCTACCCCATCCTGTACGATCACGACCGCGGCTGGCGCGTCGAGAAGGAGTCTTCGCTGACCCAGCTGGCATCGGACACGGGGGGCCGCTTCCTGCACAACACCAACGATCTGGTCGCCGCCGCCGGTGCGGCGCTCGAGCGGACGGGCCGGCTCTATTATCTGGGGTACCTGTCCAGCCAGCCGGCCGACGGGCGCTTCCATCGAATACGGGTCGCCACCTCCCTGAGCGGGGCGCGCCTGCGCGCCCGTTCCGGATACTACGCCGGGAGCCGTGTCCGGCCCGAAACCCTTGCGGCGACCAATCTCGCGGGCGAAGATTGGGAGACCGTCTTCCGCCGCGCCGAGCAGGCGCGCCTGGCAGGGGACTGGAAACAGCTCGCCGAATCGCTGGAACAGATCCTGTCACGGTTCCCGGCACGCGCCGACCTGTGGTACAACCTGGGAGCGGCCCGGCTGCGCATGGGGGAACCGGCGCGCGCCGTGGGGGCTTTGCAGCAGGCGTTCGCGCTCGCGCCCGAAAACACCGATTTCGGCCTGGCCCTGAGCCGCGCCCTCGTGGCCGACGGCTTTCCGGACGCAGCCGCCGAGACACTGAAGGCGATGATGCGCGCGCAGCCGCGCCATGCGGGCCTGCTCGTGCAACTGGGACGGGTCTACGAGGCGGCGGGGCGGCCGGAAGAGGCATATCAGGCCTACCGCAAGGTGCTCGACCTGGTGCGCGCCCCGACATCCGACCTTTACCTTCTGCTGGTGCGCACCTCCATGGAGATCGGTCGCCGGCTCGAGGCCGAGATCCATATCCACGATTTCATCGCCCATGGCGGCGCGGCGCGCCTGATCGAACCCTGGCGCCGGCAGCTCGAGAAACGGTGACAGGCTGCTCAACCCCGAAACTCTCCGGCGAAATCGCAGGATGCGCGCCGGCAATTTCGGGGTTGAGTAGCCTGTCACCGAATCATATACTCTGGGCGGAGAGAATGGCCATGACCGATCCCGTAATCGCTGCCAAAGCCCCCGCGCTGGTCGAGCTCGAACCCGGTACGTACTACTGGTGCGCCTGCGGCCGATCCGCCAACCAGCCTTTCTGCGACGGCTCGCACCAGGGCACGGAATTCGTTCCCATGGAGTTCGCCCTCCAGGAAAAGAAAAAGGTGGCGCTCTGCCGCTGCAAGCGCACGGCGAAGGCACCTTTCTGCGACGGCAGCCACAGGAATCTCTGACCCGCCTCCGACAGGCTCCGCCGCCCGCGGAGGCGGAGGTGCGGCGAGTCCGCCCCATGCCCCGGATCGCGGTGATCATCCCGAACTGCAACGGCGCGCGCCATCTCGGGGCCTGCCTGGGCTCGCTGGCGCGCCAGGATCCGGAGCCCGCCGAAGTATGGATCGTCGACAACGGTTCCACCGACGACTCGCTGGAAATCGCCGGGCGTGCCTACCCCGGCATCCAGGTGATCGCCTGGCGCGATAACCGGGGCTTTGCGGCGGCCGCCAACGCCGGCATACGGGCGGCGCAGTGCGATTGGGCGGCGGTGCTCAACAACGACACCGAAGTCGCCCCCGGCTGGCTCGCCGCCTGCAGCGCCGCGGCGCGACGCTACCCCGATGCCGCTTTCCTGGCCTGCCGCATTCTCGACTTCGCCGCCCGGGAGACTCTCTACAGCGCAGGCGATTGCTTCCTGCGCGCGGGCGTCGGCTACCGGCGCGGCCAGGGGATGCCCGATCGCTCGGAGTACCGGCAGGATGCCGAGGTTTTCTCGGCCTGCGGTTGCGCCGCACTCTATCGCAAGACGGTCTTCGAGAGAGCCGGCGGCTACGACGAGCGTTTCTTCGCCTATCTCGAGGACGTCGAGCTGGGGCTGCGTCTGCGCGCCG
Organism: uncultured Acidobacteriota bacterium; assembly: GCA_964534795.1. Taxonomy (GTDB): domain Bacteria; phylum Acidobacteriota; class UBA6911; order UBA6911; family UBA6911; genus CAZHQK01. The sequence continues at coordinate 28,143 of CAZHQK010000107.1, read as the reverse complement.
CCGGATACCGCGGCTATTACGTGGCGGCTGCGGTTGTGTACCATCGCGGAGGCGCCACCAGCGGCGGCGAGTTCTCGCCGCTTTCCGTGCGCCTGCGCACGCGCAACGCCCTCTACCTGCTGCTGAAGAACTATCCGGCGGCTTTCCTGTGGCGCGCCTGCCCCATGATCGCCCTGATGCAGATTTCCTGGCTGGCACGCGCCGCGGCGCACGGCAGGATTCTCAGCTATCTGCGCGGCGCCGCAGCGGTCGTTCCCTTGCTGCCGGCCGCCCTGCGCGCCCGCCGCCTTGTCGGGCGCGCCTCATCCGCCGAGCTGTGGCAGGCCATCCTGCTTTCCGAAGCGATGGCGCGGCACGACTTCACAGCCAACGGGGGCAGGCAGGTTTCGCTTTTTTTGCATTGGTATTTCCGCCTCTTCGGATAGCCGGAAAGGCGCCAGGCCATGGTCTCGGTCGTCATCGTCAACTGGAACTCGGGGCCGCTGCTGGCGCAGTGCCTGCGATCCCTGGCGGCGCACGGCGGCGATTGCGAGGTCATCGTGGTGGACAACGCATCGCGGGACACGAGCCTGGAGTTCGCGCCGCCCGCCCGTCTGCGCCTCGAGATCGTGCGGAACGGCCGCAACCTGGGGTGTGCCGCGGGCAACAATCTCGGCTGGCGCCGGAGTGCAGGCGAATCGGTGCTCTTTCTCAATCCCGACACGGAGTGCCTGCCGGGCGCGCTCGCGAGTCTGGCCGAACGATTGGGCGCATCCCCGGAGCACTGGGCCGCGGCCGGGCAGCTGGTCGACCCCGCGGGCAGGCTGCAGGCGGGCTTCAATGTGCGCGCCTTCCCCACGGTGGCGAGCGTCACCGCGCAGACGCTGCTGCTCGAGGCGCTCTGGCCCGGCAATCCCTGGAGCCGCAGGTACCGCATGTCGGACTGGGACCACCGGACCTTCCGCTACGTGGACCAGCCGGCCGGCGCCTGCCTGATGGTGCGGCGCCGGGCACTCCAGGCCCTGGGAGGCTTCGATGAAAGCTTCCACCCCGCCTGGTTCGAGGATGTGGACCTGTGCCGCCGCATCCACAACTCCGGCGGGCTGATCGCCTACGAGCCGGCGGCGCGCTTCGTGCACCACGGGGGCGCCAGCCTGCGCTGCCTTTCCCGCCGCGAGTTCCTCGAGTATTTCCACACGAACCAGTGCCGCTACTTCGCGAAGCATCACGGACGGCGCGCCGCCCGCGCCGTCAGGCGCCGCATCGTCGCGGGCCTGCTCGTGCGTGCGCTCGCGGCCCTGATACGCCGCCCGCAAGCTTCCACCCGCACCGAGGAAGCGCGCGCTTACTGGAGCGCGGCCCGCCGCCTGCGCAGGCCGGAGGCGCCGTGACGGCCGCAGCCCGGGTCCTGGCCGCTGTCGTGACCTGCAACAGCGCGCGCTACCTGCGCGCCTGCCTCGACAGCGTGCGGGCGCAGACGCACCCGGAGCTGGAAGTGCGGCTGTGGGACAACGCTTCCACCGACGGCACGCGTGCAATCGCCGCCGAATACGCCGGCATGCTCGCCGCCCTTCACCTGTCGGAGCGCAACGTAGGTTTCTGCGCGGCGCACAACCGCTTGATCGCAGCCTCGGCGGCCGACTACGTTCTCGTTCTCAATCCGGACGTGCTTCTCGACCCGCGCTTCGTCGAGATCCTGCTGGCGGCGCTCCGGGCCGATCCCGGAGCCGGAGCCGCCACGGGCAAGCTGTGGAGAATGCCAGGGGAAGGCGCCGATCCCGCGGGCGCGAGAGTCATCGACACGGCCGGCATCTACTTCACGCGCAACCAGCGCCACCTGGATCGCGGTTCGGGTGAGAGGGACATGGGCCAGTACGACGCGCGGGAGTATGTTTTCGGGGCCTCCGGGGCGGCCGCCTTCTACCGGCGGGCGATGCTGGAGGACGTGCGTTTCGGCGCCGAGTACTTCGACGAATCGTTCTTCGCCTACCGCGAGGATGCCGACCTGGCGTGGCGCGCCCAGTGGCTGGGCTGGAGCTGCCTCTATGTGCCGCAGGCCACCGGGTGGCACGCGCGCCGCGTCCTGCCCGAACGCCGCGCGTCGCTGCCGGCGGAAATCAACATGCATTCGTTCAAGAACCGCTTCCTCCTGCGGGTCAAGAACATGGATGCAGGCACGTACGCCCGCCATTTCCTGCCCATCACCGCCCGCGACCTGCTGGCGCTCGGCTACGTTCTGCTTCGCGAGCGTTCCTCGCTGCGCGCGTTCCCGTTGCTCCGCCGCGCCCTGCCGCAGGCCCGGCGGGCGCGCGCCGACCTGTGGAAGAGGCGGCGCGCCGCGCCGCGCGACCTGCGCCGGTGGTTCGCCGACCGGGCCGTCGCCCGGCCGGCGCCGGAGCCGACTCACTTGTAGGTGTCTTCCTCGACCACCACCTTGGTGAAGTAATCCTTGCCGCCCACGGTCAATCGGATCCGATACACGCCGGGAGGCACGGGCTGGCCCGGGATGCGGAAGCCCGCCGCGGCGCCGGCCAAGGCCTCCGGGAGCATCTGGGCGGCTGCAGCGGCCTGCGCCCCCTGCCCGGTGGTGCGGCGCTGCGGCGGATTTGCCCGCAGGTCCCACTGCACGCGGTTCAGCCCTGCATCCCGCGGCCCGGTCAGGTCGCGCACCACCTTCCCTTCGTAATCCAGGACGGCGATCTTGACCTCGTCGGCTGCCGGCGCCTTGAGATAGTAGCTGATGGCCGTCCCCGGCTGGGGATTCTCGCCCAGGAAGTGCTTGGCTCCTCCCCAGACCCGCTCCAGCGTGACATCTTGGAGCCACTGGACCGCGGGCCGCACCTCGAAGAGATGGACGTCGGCCTGGAGCGTCTCCGCCGTCAGCTGCTCGAGCGGCGTGACGTCGTCGAGAATGTATATGCTGCGCCCGTGCGTGCCCACGATCAGATCGTTGTCGCGCGGGTGCACCAGGATGTCGTCGATGCGCACGGTCGGCATCCCGGTCATGAAACGCTTCCATTCCCCGCCGCCGTCGAGCGAGACATAGAGCGCGAATTCGGTGCCGAGATAGAGGAGGTTTCGGTTTTTCGGGTCCTCCTTGATGACGTTGACGTTTCCCAGCGGCAGGTTGGCGGCGATCGATTTCCAGGTCTGCCCGAAATCCCTGGTGACGTATACGTAAGGCTTCAGGTCGTCGGCGCGGTGGCCGTCGATGCTGAGGTAGCATGTCGCCGCATCGAAGTGGGACGCTTCCACCCGCGAAATCTGGTAGGTCTTGCTGGGCAGGCCGGGCACGTTGTCGGCGACGTTGGTCCAGGTGGCCCCGCCGTCGCGGCTCAACTGGACGTTGCCGTCGTCGGTGCCCACCCAGAGCACGCCGGGGATCACCGGCGATTCGGAGATCGTGGTGATGTTGCCGTAATTGGCGACGCCGTCATTCTTGGAAAGCATGGGCTGATCGCCGCGCACGCCCATGATCGAGAGCGTGTTGCGGTCGATCTGCTTCGTCAGATCGGGGCTGGCCGTCCAGGTGTCGCCCCGGTCGCGCGAAGTGAAGAGCTTGTTGCCGCCCATATACACGATGCGCGGGTTGTGCGGGGACAGGATGACGGGCGTGCTCCAGTTGAAGCGGTATTGTTCGCCTTCCGCCGGCCGGGGAACGACGTTGCCGCTCGCCGCGCCGAACATCGCCTGCAATGCCGCAGAGGGGAGTTCCGGCGTCGGTTCCGTGGGCTGGGTTGCCGCGCCCGCGCCCCGGCCGCGCCCCCCGGGAGCGCGCGGCCGGATCGACACCCTCCGGCCGGTGCGCAGGTCGAGCCGGCTGAGAGCGCCGTTCTGCGACTCGACGTACACGGTATTGTGATCCGTCGGGTCCACCTGGACGTAAAAGCCGTCGCCGCCGCCGATGCGGAACCAGTCGGCATTGGCTATCCCGCTGCTCGTGCGCACGGCGCTGGGACCGCCCCAGGTGCCGTTGTCCTGGAGCCCGCCGTATACGTAGTAGGGCTTGCGCATGTCGGCGGCCACCGCGTAGAACTGGCCGGCAGGAATGGTATTGATGAACTCCCAGGTGGCTCCCTGGTCGTAAGTGACATTCAGCCCACCGTCGTTTCCCACCAGCAGGTGGTTGCTGTTCTTGGGGTTGATCCAGATCGCGTGATGGTCCACGTGCGCGAGTCCCTGGACCGCCCTGAAGGTCTTGCCGCCGTCGGTCGACTTCATGAAGTTCACGCCGCCGGTGTAGACGATCTCCGGATTGTTGGGATCGACGCGGATCTGGCTGTAATACATGGGACGGTTGTTCTGGTTGCTCACGATCGTCCAGGTCTTGCCCTTGTCGTTGGAGCGCCAGATGCCGCTCCGCTCGGGGTTGGGCGGCTGCGGTGCGGCGGCAGGCTGCTGCCCGGGAGGCGCGGCCGGTGCGCCGCCGGCGGCAGCCGCCGGCCGCGTCGGCGTCTCCAGCTCGATCTGCGCATAGATGACATTGGGATTGGAGCGGCAGATATCCAGGCCGATGCGCCCCATCGTCTTTGCCGGCAGGCCGTTGCCGGTCAATCGCGTCCAGGTCTTTCCCGCATCGACGCTCTTCCAGATGCCGCTCCCCGGACCGCCTCCGTTGAAGCCCCAGGCCGTGCGCCGGCGCTGATAGGAGGCGGCCAGCAGGGTCTTGCCGTCGGAAGGATCGATCACGATATCGGTGAAGCCCGTATCCTCGTCGATGAACTTGACGTTGGTCCAGGTCTTGCCGCCATCGATCGTCTTGTAGATGCCGCGCTCGCGGTTGGGCCCGAAAAGGTGCCCGACCGCCGCGACATAGGCGACGTTCGGATCCTTGGGATCGAGGACTATGCGGCCGATGCTCTGGGTTTCTCTCAATCCGACATGGACGAATGTCTTGCCGCCGTCGGTCGACTTGTAGACTCCGTCCCCGAAGGAGGAGCTTTGGCGGTTGTTGGGTTCGCCGGTGCCCACCCATATGATGTTGGGATCCGGCTGAAATATGGCCACGTCGCCGATCGAGTGCGTGGAATAGCTGTCGAAGACGGGCTCCCAGGTGGTGCCGTTGTTGACGCTCTTCCACAGGCCGCCGGTCGCAAACCCGACATAGATCATACAAGGATCGCTCTCTACGACCTCGATGTCGTCGATGCGGCCGCCCATGCTGGCGGGTCCGATGGAACGCCAGCGGAAGTTCCGCAGAAGCGGATCATCCGACTGGTTTACAGCCGAGGCCGGCCGCTGTGCTTCCGCGGGTGCCTGACCCAGGACAACCTCGATCAGTGCCGAGGCAAGCAGAACTCCGAGGCCGAGGGCGACCGCCCTCGAGCGCCGATTCCCAACCATGACGCACTCCTCCTTTCTCCGTCCATCCATGACCCGGGCGGGCGCGGCACCCGCCACATCACCGATTCATTACTCCGGGACAAGGGATTTGTAACGCAAAAAGGATTCCGGCCTCAAGTCGTAATAAATCATCCGCAGATTCGAATCTCCGACAGCAAATCTTATGCAATGCAACAAAGCTTGCCGCCTTCAGGCTTCATGGCAGCCGGATTACCTTCAAATCGAAACTATTGATTGATCTTTCGGAGCTCTGCGGTTAATAATTGCGAGAGAACGCTTGCAATCGACACCGGCGAGCAGGCACGAATCATGTTCCGACGTCAGACAGACCTGCTTTCACTGATTTCCAACCCCAACGGCACCTCGCGGATCGAGCTGGCGCGCGCGACGGGCGGAAGTCCGGCGAAAATCGGCAAGATCGTCCAGCGCCTCCTCGCCGCCGGGATCCTGACCGAGCAGGAGCCGATCGAGACCTCCCGGGGCCGCCGCCCGATTCTCCTGAAGCCTTCGAAGGAACTCGGCTTTCTGATGGGGGTCGACATCGGTCTGGTGAATCTCCGGGTCGTCCTGGCGGATCTCCAGGGGGAAGTTCTTGCCGGGCTGCAGACGCCGTCCCCGCACGCACGCGTCGACATCGCCACGGCGCTCAAGGGCATATTTCAGGTTGCGGATTCCGTGCTCGAGCGCTCCGGGTTGCCGCGCGACAAGCTGCTGGCCGTGGGTGTCAGCCATTCCGGCGCGGTCGACATACAGACGGGCCGTTGTCTTTACTGGCACCTGGCGATGCAGTGGAAAGGGGTCGATCTGAAGCAGGTGTTCGCGCATCACTACGGGGTTCCCTGCGAGGTCGACGATGCGGTGCACTGCATGGCCATAGCCGAAAAAGTTTACGGCGCGGCGCGCAACGAAAACACCTTCGTCATGATCAATGTCGGCTGGAGCATCAGCGCGGCGTTGTTCATTGAAGGCGAGCTCTTCCGCGGAGCCTCGGGCATCGCCGGTGAGATCGGGCACAATATCGTGTTGCCCGAGGGGCCGCGCTGCTATTGCGGGAACCGAGGCTGCCTGGAGATTCTCGCTTCCGGCAAATCCGTCGTCGACAAGGCGATCGCCGCCCTGAACGAAAACACCACCACCGCGCTGCAGGAGGTCGCTGCCCGGGGCCAGGGCGCCGTGACGCTCGAAGCGGTGTGCATGGCGGCGCGCTCGGGTGACCGGCTGGCCGGCCGGCTTCTCAGGGAAGCCGGGGGCTACATCGGCATCGCTGTCGGCAACATCGTGAATCTGCTCAACCCGCCGCTCATCGTGCTGGCGGGAGGCATGATGTCGTTCGATTGCAACCGCGTTCTGCTGGAGGTCATCCGGCGCGAGGCGGGCGCTTCGGCCTTCGAGGTCGCGTTCGCCAAAACGAAGATGGTGAGTTCCCCGCTCGACCGGCTCTCGGCCGCGCGCGGCGCCGCCTTGCGGGCGACGCGCTCCGTGCTGCGGAACTACTGGAACAGGGTTTTCGAAGATCAGGCCATGGAGTGACGCGGCGCGGCTCAACAGAGCGGCAGATCGGCAAAAGCGTTGAGCTCCAGAGGCAACGACGGCCGGCTGCGCAGCCTGGGCGTCCCGGCAGCCGCGATCATGGCGGCATTGTCCGTGGTGAACTCCGGGTTCGGGAAGTAGACGCCCGGCGTGCGCCCGAAGGCCTGCCGGAATCTGCTGCGCAACAGGCTGTTGCACGCCACTCCCCCGACGAGCAGGATCGACTGCGGATGCGTGCGCTCGGCCGCCCTGCGGGTCTGCACGAGCAGGGTCTCGACGATCGCTTTCTGGTAGCTGGCGACCAGGTCCAGGACGGCCTGCGACGGCTTTCGCCCCGCGCGGCGCGGCCGGATACCGTGAGCCTGGATGTGCCGGATGGCCGCCGTCTTGAAGCCGCTGAAGCTGAAATCGAGACTGCCGTCGCTCATCTTCGGGATCGAAAAGGGATAGGCATCGGGATCGCCGTCGCGTGCCAGGCGATCGATGATCGGCCCGCCCGGATAACCCAATCCCAGGAACTTGGCCAGCTTGTCGAGCGCCTCCCCGGCCGCGTCGTCGCGCGTTCGCCCCACCGGCCGGTAGCAGCCGGGTTCGGGCGAATACACCAGCGAGGTATGCCCGCCCGAAACGACCAGGGCCAGCGCCGGGAAGCGGACCGCGGGATTTTCCAGCAGCGCTGAATACACATGACCTTCGAGGTGGTTGACCGGCGCCAGCGGCTTGTGGAGCGCGAAAGCCATCGCCTTGGCGAACGACAGACCGACGAGCAGCGACCCGATCAGCCCGGGGCCCTGGGTCACGGCGATTCCGTCGATATCCGCCATGCGCCGGCCCGCCTCGTCGAAGGCCCTCCAGACGACATAGCCGATGTTCCGGAGATGCTCGCGGCTGGCCAGTTCCGGCACCACGCCGCCGAAACGGCGGTGCGTGCGCACCTGCGAAGCCACGATGTTGGAGTGGACGACGCGGCCGTCGGTCACCAGTGCGGCCGCGGTCTCGTCGCACGAGGATTCGATCCCGAGCACCAGCATCCTAGGCCCCTGACAGTGTGCGCAGCGCTTCCCCGTAGGGCGGGCGCGCGATCCCGCGCTCGGTGACGATGGCGCCGACATAGCGATGCGGCGTCACGTCGAACGCCGGATTGCGAACCCGCACGCCTTCGGGAACCGTCCGCACGCCGCAGACGGTGCACACCTCGCTCGCATCCCTCTCTTCGATCGGGATGAGGCTGCCGTCGGCGACGGCGAGATCCACCGTGGAAAGGGGGGCGGCCACGTAAAAAGGAACGTCGTTCTCTTTCGCGAGCACCGCCACCGAATAGGTGCCGATCTTGTTCGCGACGTCCCCGTTGGCCGCGATGCGGTCGGCGCCCACGATCACGCAATCGATCGCACCCCGGCGCAGGAAATGGCCCGCCATCCCGTCGGTGATCACGGTGACGGGGATGCCGTCCTTGTGCAGCTCCCAGGCCGTCAGGCGCGCTCCCTGAAGGAACGGGCGGGTTTCGTCGGCGAACACCTCGACCTGTTTTCCCGCCTCGACCGCCGCGCGGATGACCCCCAGGGCCGTGCCGTACCCGGCGGTCGCCAGCGCGCCCGCATTGCAATGGGTGAGTATCCGGGCCTGCGGCGGTATGAGTTCCTGCCCGAAGCGTCCCATAGCCCGGTTGGCTGCGACGTCCTCCCGGTGCATCGCCAGGGCTTCCTCGATCAGGGCGGCGCGCACGGCATCCGGGCCGCGGCCGATCTCCCGGGCAAAAACTCCGCGCATCCTTTCCACCGCCCAGAAGAGGTTGCGCGCCGTGGGTCGCGTGGCCGCGATGGTTTCGCAGATGCGATCGAACTGCTCGCGCAGCCGCTCGCCCGCTCCGGACGCCGCATGCTTGACGCCGAGCGCGATGCCCATGGCGGCGGCGACGCCGATGGCGGGCGCGCCGCGGATGATCATCGATCGGATCGCCTCGGCCACCTCCCGATAATCGCGGCAGCAGTGGTATGTCTCCTCGGCCGGGAGCTTGCGCTGGTCGAGCATCGCCACGCCTTCGTCCGTCCATTCGATGGTCTTGATCATGGTCGCCTCGGAAAAGAGACAGTCTATCCGACCGGCGCGGGGTTTTGAAGGGGTCCGCGAAATGGTTTGACTTGCGCACGGCCGGAGTGCTATTGATTACGTGAAGGTGTTTGACAGCCGGAATCAAGGTGCTCCACCGAGAGCTTAAAAGGGAAGTGGGTGCGAATCCCACACGGTCCCGCCACTGTGATCGGGGAGTCCTGCTTCGTTGGACCCGGGCGTCTCGTCCTCGGCCCGGGCCGGCCACTCGTCGTATTTGACGGGGAAGGCGGCAAGCAGGGCGCTGACCCGTAAGTCAGGAGACCTGCCTGATTCTCGATTCAGTCGGCTCTTCGCGAGAAAGAGACCTGGATATGGCGATCCACTCCGTTCCCCGGCCTTTCGAGGGAGAGGGCGGGGATTCCCGGCGGTTCCGCACGCAGGTTTTGCTTTCCCGGCACGTCCGCTTGGCGAACGCCTGCGCGGCCGGGCTGATCGCGCTTCTACTGGTATCGGCCTCTGCCTGTACGGCGGCGGGCACGGGTGCGCGCGCCGGCGCAAGGCCGCATTCGCCCGCGGCGATCCACACGGATGCCCTGGGACGGAGGGTGGAGGTCCCGCGCCGCCCGGAGCGCATCGTTTCGCTCGCGCCCAGCGTCACGGAGGTCCTGTACATGCTGGACGCGGGCGACCGCCTGGTGGGCGTCACCTCATCCTGCGACTGGCCCGAAGACGCCCGGCGCAAGCCGAAGATCGGATCGCTGCTCCATTTCAACTACGAGGCCATTCTTGCGGCCCGACCCGATCTGGTCATCGCCTCCACGGCGGGCAACGACCGCGACGCCGTCTTCAAGCTCGCCGATTTCGGCATTCCCGTCTACGTTACGGCTCCGCGCTCGGTCGCCACGATCTTCGATACGGTGCGCCGTATCGGCCATGTCCTGGGCTGCCCGGAACGGGCCGACCGACTGGCGGCGCAGGCGAGCGGCCGCCTGGAGGAGATCCGCAGGCGGCTGGCCGGTCTGCCGCCGCTGCGCGCCTTTTTCATTACCTGGTTCGACCCGCTGCTGGCGCCGGGCAAGCGGACCTTCGAAACCGACGTGCTGCGCCAGGCGAACGTGCTTTCCATCAGCGGCGACATCGACGAGTACTACCCGCGATACAGCCTGGAGCAGGTACTGGCGCAGGATCCGGACGTGATCCTGACGGTACGGCACGAAGGCCGGCCGTTCCCGGATCTGAAGCGCCTGCCGGGATGGCAACGACTGAGGGCGGTCGAGAGCGGACGCGTTTACATTCTGAGCGAGGTGCTGCAGCATCCCTCGCCGCGCTTCGTCGAAGGGGTCGAGGAGCTGGCCAAGAAGCTCTATCCGGAGAGATTCCCATGAGGAGGCTGTCGCACCGGCGGGTAGCGGCTGTCAGCCTGGCCATGCTCGGGCTCTGGCTGCTGCTCGTGCTGCTGTCGCTCAACATCGGCAGCGTGCCCATCGGGCCCGGGCGATCGGCCGGCCTGTTGTGGCACCGCCTGCTGCACGGCGGCGGCGGCACACCGGCGGAGGTGATCCTTTTCTCGGTTCGCCTGCCGCGCATCCTGCTGGGGTCGCTGGTGGGCGCGGCGCTGGCTGTGGCCGGGACCGCGTTTCAATGCCTGCTGCGCAACCCGCTCGCCGATCCCTACGTGCTGGGCGTGTCGACGGGCGCGTCGATGGGCACGATCATCTATTCGATCCTGGCGGCGTCCTCGGGCAGCCTCGCGGCGAGCGGGGCGGGGATCTACGGGCGGCCGCTGGCCGCGTTTCTGGGAGCGGTCATGACGGTGGCGGCCGTGTACGTCGTAGGGGGTGCGGGAAGACAGGCAGGAGAGGGATCGCAGCGGCTGCTCCTGGCCGGCGTCGTGCTGGCCTCGTTTCTTTCCTCGGTCAATGTTTTCCTGCTGACGGGAACCGACCAGGCCGACCTGCGCGGCATCTTCTACTGGCTGATCGGCGACCTCAGCCGTCCCGTGGACGCCTCGATCTATCTCGTGGCCGCGGTCGTGTTCGGCGGGTTCCTGATCCTGTACGGCCACGGTCAGAGCCTGAATCTTCTCTCCGCGGGGGAGGAAGACGCCCTGATCCTCGGGGTCGAGGTGCGGCGCGTCAAAGCCGCCGTCTACCTCGTCGCCTCGCTCATCACCGGTGCCGTGGTCTCGGTCAGCGGCCCCATCGCCTACATCGGGCTCATCTGCCCGCACCTGGGCCGCATGCTCTTCGGCAGCGACAACCGCATCCTACTGCCGGCCGTGCTGGTGTTCGGGGCGATCTTCACGCTGGGCGCCGACACGGTGGCACGCACCGTGCTCGCTCCGGTGGAGCTTCCCGTGGGCGTCATCACCGCGATCTGCGGTGCGCCGCTCTTCATCTATCTCTTGTATCGCAGGAGGTACCCATGATGCCGCCGCATGCCGCGGGCGCGGCGCTCGAAGCCAGGAACGTCGGCTTTTCCTATGCCGCGCTCGAGCTGAAAGACATCTGCCTCAGCCTAGCGCCGGGCACGATCACGGGCATCGTCGGCCCCAACGGCTCGGGCAAGACCACCCTGTTGCGGCTGCTCGACGGCATCCTGGCGCCGGCGTCGGGACAGGTGCTCTTGAACGGCAGCGTGCCCCTGAGCGCGCTGTCGCGCCGCGAGATCGCGCGCCGTATCGCCATGGTGCCGCAAAACGGCGGCGGCAGCCCGTTTCACACCGTGTTCCAGTTCGCCATGCAGGGGAGGACGCCGCACTTGCCGCGCCTGGGCTTCGAGACCGCCGCCGACGAGGCCGTCGTGCGCGAGGCGCTCGAGATGACGCGCCTCGGCGACTATCTCCACGCGCGCGTCGCGGAGATCTCGGGCGGTGAAAAACAGCGCCTGCTGCTGGCGCGCGCCCTGGCGCAGCAGCCTGAAATCCTGCTGCTCGACGAGTTCACGGCCAATTTGGACATCAACTTCCAGGTCGAACTGATGCGCCTGATCCGGCAACTGACCCGGGAAAGGCGCCTGGCCACGGCCGCGGTCTCGCACGAGATCAACCTGCTGGCCGCATTCTGCGACCGCATCGTGCTCATGAAAGAAGGCCGGATACGGCGGCAGGGGAGCGTGGCCGAGGTCCTGACGCGCGACAACCTGCGCAAGCTCTTCGGGCTGGACTTTCTCGTGCGGCCGCTGCCCAGCGGCGTGCCGGAAGTGCTGCCGGTCATGGACGAATCCGGCCAATCGTGATTTCCCGGGGCCGAGACCCCGGAGAGGAAAGGATGGAAAGCATGTCCGTTCATCGTTTGTTGCTCCTGACCCTGATCGTTCTCGCGGCGCGCGCGGGCGCGCCCCAGAGCGCCGCTGCGGCGCAGGAGGCGGCGCCGGTCATACGCGCCTTCCGCGGCGTGGTCCTCGACCCGAGCGGCGCAGCGCTGCCGCGCGTGCTCGTGCGCATCCGCCGATCCGACGGGCGCGAAGCCGCCGCGCTGCTGACCAACGCCCGCGGCGAGTTTTCCGGGGAATTGCCTGAAGGCAGCTACACCCTGGAAGCGCGCCTGGCGGGATTCGCGCCCCTGGCCGATTACCGCCTGGAGGTTTCGGCCTCGACCCCCCCGGTCACCCTGACCCTCGAGCTTCCGCACATCCGCGATCAGATCGTCGTCACCGCGACGCGCTCGGAAGCCCCGCTGACCCAGATCGGCGGCAGCGTCACTGTGCTCGCGCGCAGCTACTGGGATGCGCAGGCGCAGGCCGCGGTCGCCGACGGCCTGCGGCGCGTCGCCGGCATCACGGTCATGCAGAACGGCGCTCCCGGCCAGGTGGCGACGCTCTTCGTGCGCGGCGGCAACTCGGATTACACCAAGGTTCTGCTCGACGGCATTCCGCTCAATGATCCGGGCGGCGCGTACAACTTCGCCGATCTTGCGGCGTCGGGGATCGAGCGCGTCGAAATCGTGCGCGGGCCGCAAAGCGCGCTCTTCGGCTCGGACGCCATGGCGGGCACGGTCCAGATCTTCACGCGCCGGGGCAGGAGCGAAGGCCTGAACCCCAAGCCCGCGCTCGCCCTGGAAGGCGGCAGTTATTCGAGCACGCGCTTCGCGGCGGGCCTGGAGGGAAGCAGCAGGCGCTTGGACTACATGGCTTCCTTTTCCCGCATGGACACCGACAACAACGTGCCGAACGGATCCTTCCACAACGCGACCGCATCCGTGAACGCCGGGTTCCGTCCCTTTGCCGGCAGCGAGCTGCGCGCGGTCGTGCGCAGCGAGGCGGGCCGCGCCGGCGTGCCCGGCCCGTGGGCCTTCATCCCGCCGGATGCGGACGAATACTACCGCCACAGGAACCTTGCGGGCGGGCTGGCGTTCTCGCAGCAGGTGTCGACCTCCTGGAGCCAGAAGGTTTCCTACACGGTGTACGACGCGCGCCGGTTCTCCGAGAACCCGAGCGACTCCGGACCCTTCGTCGCGAGCTACCAGGGGCGCGTGTCTCCTTTCCCGTATACCGCGTATGCCTATCAGTTTCTCAACGCGACGCGCCGGCAGACCCTCGAGTACCAGAACACGCTCCTACTCCCCGGCGGTCACTTGTTCACGGCCGGAGCGGCCTACGAGCACGAATCGGGCACGATCGGGGATCCGCGCGCGCGGCCCGCACGGGCACGGCGCAACAACTACGCGGTCTACTTCCAGGACGAGGCGGCACTGGGCAGCCGGGTGTTCGCCGCCGGCGGGGTGCGGCTGGAACAGAACGACAGCTTCGGTTTCGCCGCCGCGCCGCGCGCCTCCCTGGCCGTGCACCTGCACCGCCCGGCGCCGCAGGAGTTCTGGGGGCTCACCAAGATCCGCGCGAGCTGCGGCCAGGGGATCAAGGAGCCCAGCCTGATGCAATCTTTCAGCAGCTCGCCCTACTTCCCCGGCAACCCGAACCTGCTGCCTGAGAGGGCCGTCAGCTGCGACGCCGGGCTGGAGCAGCACTTCGGCCGCGAGGCGGGCATGCTCGAGCTGACCTGGTTCAGCAGCCGCTACCGCGACCAGATCGGCTTTGCCGTCACCGACTACACCACGTTCAGCGGGACCTTCTTCAACGTGGGCCGCAGCATGGCCCGCGGAGCGGAAGTGCTCGTGCGCGCCGCGCCCGCCCGGCGCTGGGAGTTCGACGCCGGCTACACGTACCTGGAAACGAAAGTGCTCGCCGCGGTTTCGCCCGACGACCCGGCGTATGCGGCCGGAAGGCAGCTGATGCGGCGGCCGCGGCACTCCGGTTATGCCGACCTGCGCTGGAAGCCCGGCCGCTGGACCCTGGAGGCCGGCGGCATCTTCGTGGGGAAGCGCGCCGACGTGGAGTACTTCATGCTGAACGTGCCGCACAACCCCGGTTACGGCATCGTCAACCTGCTGGCCCGCTTCCGCCTGGCGGAGTCGGCCTCCCTGTTCATCGCGGTGCGCAACGTCGCCGACCGGCGATACATGGAGGTTCTGGGCTATCCCGCCCTCGGGAGAAACTGGCGCGCCGGCCTGCGCCTCGGGATGTGATGCCATGATCCGAAGAACGGACGACCTCGAACGCGTGGTCGAGCTCGAGCGGCCGGCCGAGAGGATCGTGTCGCTGGTTCCCAGCATTACCGAAACCCTCTTCGCGCTGGGCGCGGGCGAACGCGTCGTGGGGGTCACAATATACTGCGTCCACCCCGCGGAGCAGGTGCGCACCCGGACCCGCGTGGGGGGCACCAAGAACATCGCGCTGAAGACGATCGTGGAGCTTGCGCCCGATCTGGTGATCGCCAATGTCGAGGAAAACCGCAGGCAACAGATCGCGGCGCTCGAAGAGGCCGGCCTGCGGGTGTTCGTGACCTTTCCCAGGACGATCGAGGGGTGCCTGAAGATGATCGCCGATGTCGCGGCGCTTGCCGGCGCCGACGAGCCGGGGAAGGCCTTGATCGGAGCCGTCGAGCAGGCGCGCGCCGAGGTCGCGTCCCCGGCGCGCGCCGCACCGGCCCGCGTACTCTGCCCCATCTGGAAGAACCCCTACATGACGGTCAACCGGGACACCTTCGTCGACAGCGTGCTGCGCGCCGCCGGCGGGGAGAACGTCTTCGCCGACAAGGCGGAGCGCTATCCGCGCTTCACCCTCGACGAGGTGCTGGAGAGAAAACCGGAGGTGATCCTGCTGCCGACCGAGCCCTATCATTTCGGCCCGGCCGACATGTCGGATTTCGCAGCCCTGGGGGCGCGCGTCCCGGCGGTGCGCGACGGCAGGATGTACATCGTGGAAGGCGAGCTGCTGAGCTGGTACGGGCCGCGCCTGCCGCGCGCGCTGCGCACGATCTCGGCCCTGCTGGGCTGAAGGAGGCGCAATGGGCGCCGGTCAGCGCGCCGCGCCGAAGCGGCGCCGGAAGCGCTCGAGCACGGCCGCCAGTCTTGCATCCAGCAGCCCCATGGCGCGGGCGACGAGGGGCTGCGGGATCTCGCCGTAGTATGCTTCGGCCACGCCTCCGGCAATGCACGCCAGCGTGTCGGCGTCCCCACCGAGCGAGACGGCGTTCCGGATCGCGTCCTCGTAGCTTGTCGATTCGAGGAACGCCCTGAGCGCAGGAGGAACCGTACCCTGGCACGTCTCGTCGAAGCCGTATGTGGGCCGAATTCTGTCGAGAGTGGTGCTGAGGTCGTAGCCGAAGCGGGACTCCAGGAGCCGCTTGATTTCCTCCCTGTCCTTGATGCGGCGCGCATAGTAGATCGCGGCGGCCGTCGCCTGCGCCCCGCGGATGCCTTCCGGATGGTTATGGGTCACGGCGGCGCTGCGCTCGGCCCAAGCAAGCACTTCATCGAGGGAGTCGAAAGCAAAAGCGACGGGGCTGACCCGCATCGCCGAGCCGTTTCCGTAGCTGTTGTACGGCTCCCGCCGCCCGCTGCCGGCCCACTCGTGGAACCTACCTCCGTATCCCCGTCCCGGATATTCTCGGTAGTAAGCGTGCAGAAGATCCGTCAGGTCGCATCCCGTCAGCAGCCACTCCGCCACCGCGACGGTCAAGACTGAATCGTCCGTGAAGGTCGAGCGCGCAACAAAGAGCGGGAAGTCCTTCGACTTGATACCGGCTCCTTCGTAAGCCGAGCCCACGATATCACCGATGATGGCCCCCACAACCATACCTCCTCCATTCGGACGGCAGCGATCCTATCCCCACCGCGGCGGGACGGCGTGCCCGGAAGCTGCAGTCTACCAGCCTTTGGTGCGCAGGATCTCGGAGAGCGTCTTCTCGATCCTCTGTTCCGTCAGCCGTTCCCTCTTGGTGCGCGCCTCGGAGATTTTTTCGATCAGCCGGTCGATGTCGGGAGGCTTGGTCAGGAATTCCATGGCGCCGGACTTGATCGCCTCGAGTCCCTGTTGCAGGGTGGCGCGCCCCGTCAGCAGGATCACCTGCAGATCGGGATTGTTGGCCAGCAGGCCTTTCAGCGTGGCGATGCCGTCCATGCCGGGCATCGCCAGGTCGAGAACGACGGCGTCGTAGGTCTTGCTGCGGGCCAGCTCGAGCGCCTCGGCGCCGTCCGCGCACACGTCCGCTTGGAGGCCGCGGGCGGCCATGCGCTCCGCCAGAGTATCGGTGAAGTCCTTCTCGTCGTCGACCAGAAGCACGCGCAGCGCAGTCATAGGATCCTCCAACGACGGCCGGGATGCCCGGCACCCCGCGCCGCCAGCGGCCCGCGCATCGGGCCGGCACTCAGTGACGCGCGGGCATCTCGATTCGGATTTCGGTCCGCTCCCCGCCCGCCAGCGAGATCCGCGCCGGGGGCGCATGGGCCACCTGCATCACTCCGGCCAGGCGGTCCCGCCAGTCTTCATCCGCAGACAGCGCAGGACCTGAAACGGCGACGCAAGCCGAGGAGCCCTCGCAGGCGATCGCAAGCGCGATCTCGCTCCCCGGCGGCGCGCACTGCAGGAAGCGCTCGAGGCAGTGAAAGACCGCCTGCTGCAAGCGGAAGGGGCTGGAGGTGACGTACGCCTCCCGGCCGGCATAGCGCACGGACAGGCGCACCTTCTTGAGCTCGGCCAGTCGTTGCACGAGGCTGACCAGGTTGGCGACGGCGGCGTTCACCTCGAACTGTGCGACCGGTTCGTCGACGCCGTGGGCGAAACGGTTCAGGTTCTTGACGATCTCGATGCCCCGGCGCGTCTGGCGCGCGATGCGCTCCTGCATCGATTGCAGCCTGCCCATGTCGAGCGGCGCTCCCGCGCGCGCTCCCGCGAGCGTGTCCTGCAACAGGCCTCCCACCTGGTCGATGATGGTGATGACGTTGTTGAGTTCGTGCGACACGCTGGCGGTGACCGCACCGACGAACTTCAGGGCATCGAGTTCGCCGCCGCCCGACGGTTCCCGGGTCACGGCACCCTCCTCCCCTGCCTCCCGAGGGCGGCATGGATCCGCTCGATGAGGGCTTCGATGCTGAAGGGCTTCAAGAGAATATCGAAGGCGCCCGGCGGCACCTCGGCCGACGAGCCGTCCTCGGTGCCGTGCCCGGTGATCAGGATCACCTTGGTATCGGGGTAGCGGCGCCGCATGACTTCCAGCACATCGATGCCGCTCAAGCCCGGCATCTTCAGATCGATCACCGCCACCTGGAATTCCTGCTTTTCGAGTGCTTCGAACGCGCGGCGGCCGCTGGTGGCGGCGGCCGCCCGGATGCCCCGGAACTCGAGGCGCTCGACGAGCGTGCTGACGAGTTCTTCTTCGTCGTCGATGAGCAAGACGCTGAACGGTTCCATGCTGCTCCTGCCGCTTGTGCGGCCACGCCTTGCGGCGCGCCTCTCCTCATGCTAGACGGGATAATCGGAACGTACCGGCCCGGCGATCGGCAGGGTCACGGTGAACGTCGTTCCTTCGCCCACCCGGCTGGCCACCTCGATCCGGCCCCCGAGCTTCTGCACCAGTCCGTAGGTGATCGACAGGCCCAGTCCGGTGCCGAACTGCCCCTTGGTGGAAAAAAACGGCTCGAAGATGTGCTTCAGATTCTCCTCGGAGATGCCGACGCCGTCGTCGCGCACCACGGCCACGACCTGGTCGGGCCCGGCGGTGCGCACCGCCAGCTCGAGGCGGCCGCCGTCGCGCAGCGCCGCGAAAGCGTTGTTGATGACGTTGAGAAAGATCTGCTGCAGGTAGCCCCGGTCGCTCTCGATGAGCGGGAACTCCTCGGGGAAGTCCGTCACGACCTCGATGTTGCGATGGAGCGCTTCCTTGCCGAGAAACTCCATGACCTCGGAGATCAGGGAGGGCAGGTGGATCTTTTCCGTCTTGGCGTCCATGCGCCGGGTGAAGCCCAGCAGGCGGTGGGTGACGGTGCCGCAACGCTCGACCGACTTGACGATGGACTCGACCGCCTTGAGCACCTTCTCCCGGTGCGGGAACTCGTCGCTGTGCGCGGCCAGATCGTGCAGCAGGCCCGCCTTTTCATTGATGATGGCCAGCGGATTGTTGATCTCGTGGGCGACGCTGGCGGCCAATCGTCCGATGGTGGCCATCTTGTTCGTGTACTCGATGTCGTGGAGCATCTGGACCCGCTTCTGGTCCGCGGCGCGTATCTGCATGACCAGGCTGCGCGAGCTGTAGAGCACGACGATGACCACCCCCACGGTGCTCAGCGCGAGAAAGGAGAGCAGTTCGGTGCGGTCGCGCACCCATTGCGCCAGCAGGTCGGCGCGCCGGCGGATCATCATGAGTACGAAGGGGGTGTTGGGGATGTAGCTGTATCCCAGGGCGTAGGACACGCCGGCCTCATCGAGATCTTCGATCACCTCGGTGCTTGGCGAATACGAGGGCACGGGGATGGTGCAGCGCTCGAGCAGCTGCCCGTGGAAGCGCGAGGAGGTTTGCAGGATTCCTTCGCGGTTGACGATGAACACGTCGTCCTGGCGCCCCATGCCCGGGAGGAACACCCTCTTGTTGAGCAGGTCCATATCGACCGTGGCGCGCAGCACGTAGAACGATCCGTCGCCTGCAGCCCGCTTGACCGCGATGACGAAGTGCGGAAAGCGGCGGTAGCCGAGGAAGACGTCGCTGACATACACGCCGCGCAGGGATACCTCGTTGAACCACGATTGCTCGCGGTAGTTGACGCCCAGGAGCTGGTAGGGCCCGGTGTAGGCGATCTGAATTCCTTCGGCGTTGATGCAGCCCAGGTCGACGAAACCGCCGAACGACTGCTCCAGGTGCTGGAACGTGGCGGTCAGCATCCGGCTGTCGC
The DNA here is from genome assembly GCA_964534795.1 of uncultured Acidobacteriota bacterium. Taxonomy (GTDB): domain Bacteria; phylum Acidobacteriota; class UBA6911; order UBA6911; family UBA6911; genus CAZHQK01. Next base: position 9,016 of record CAZHQK010000107.1, on the reverse strand, counting down.
TGAGCTCCGCCAGCGTCCTTTCCTGGACCAGGAGCTTCAGCACCGACAGCCGCTCCTCCATGACGAACTCCAGCGAGCGGCTCGTGTTCAGCAGATCCCGGGACATGTTGTAGCGGATCTCGGCTTCGGCGCTCCGGCGGTAGAGGAAATAGTTGACCCCGGTGAGCACGAACAGCGGAACCAGCGCCACGACCAGGGTGAGGATGACCGTGTAGCGCCGGATCCGGCTGTAGCGGCGCTCTCCCTCGGGATCGTCCGTGTCCCGATTCCGCCGTCTCCCGATCGGCAGCCTCATGGCTCCTCCGGCGGCTTCTTTCCCAGCTTGCGGTAGGCGGCCCTCATGGTTTCGGCCAGCACATCGATGTCGACCGGCTTCTGCAGATAGGCGAAGGCGCCCAGCTCCAGGGCGAGTTTCTCTTCCTTCTCCGAGCCGTGGCCGGTGAGAATGATCACCTCGACGGCAGGATGCTCCTTCTTGACGCGCCGCAGCACCTCCATGCCGTCGATCCCCGGCATTTTCAGATCGAGCACCATCACCTCGGGCTCCTCGCCCGCCACGAAACTCAGTGCCTCCTCGCCGTCGTACACCACCGCCGGCTCCATCCTGCGGGTCTGCAGCCTCTCGGAGAGAGTGTGGACGAACTCGCGCTCGTCGTCCACCAGGAGTATGCGCGTCGGCAGGTCGAAATCCTCGGGGTCCACGATGAGCGACGGCGGGACGAATTGGGCGCCGGGTTTGCACTGGACCGAGGTCACGCCCGGGACGCCGCGCGCGATGGCGCTCAGCTGCCTGCAGACGCGCTCGATGCGGGAAGTGTACTTCTTGAGCCAGATGGTCACGGCGCCGGCCTCGCCGGTCACGTCGACGTCGTAGCCTCGTTCGGCGAGCGCGATGTTCACGCGCGCCGCCAGGATGAAATCCTGCGCCGCCTGCTGCGACTGCGGCGTGGTGCGCAGCGGTTCCTTGCGCGCGTTGTCGCAGATCATGCGCGCGGCCGACTCGACGTCGGTCAGGTGCATGGCCACCGTGATGTCGTACTGCTTCGCATCGTAGGGATCGTGCCCCACCAGGTAGCGGGTCCAGCGCCCGCGATCGGCGTCTTCCTTGTGGATGCGGTTGAGCGCCTGGCTTTCCGAGATCTTTTCCCGCTCCATCGCCAGCGCCACGCGATAGTCCATGTTCGCGATCACGCACACGCGCAGGGCATGGGTGATCGAGCGCGGCAGCAGGTGGCCGGCGAAGCCGTGGTACACCACGTTGTCCTGGCCGGCGAGCTCGGCCAGCGCGGCCTTGATGTAGGCGAGATTCTTCTCGCGCTCGTAGGTGAAGCGATTCAGCAGGGGTGCCGAGCCCATCATGACGCGCAGCAGCCTCTCCTGCGGGACGTTGTAGCGGCGCGAGGCGATCTCGATCAGTTCCTGGTCGATCCTGCGGTAGCCCAGCATGCGCGTGACCGCGTCGGCCACCTCCTCGCCGCGGCAGTAGGAACCACTGAAAATGGAGATCACGGCCATGGCTTACTCCCCCGCTTTCGTCCCGATCGGCGCGTGCCCGGCGCCGCCCGCCTCCTGCTCCCCGAGTCGCCTCTCTTTTTCCATCTTGAGGACGATCTCGGGCGCCACCGCCAGCCCCTTGAACTTCGGATGGATCAGCGGGCACTGGTAGTCGGGCGACTTGATGCAGCGGCCCCGGTGGATCTTTTCGACGGCGTGCGAGACGCTGCCGAAAAAGTGATCCTCGCCGATTCTTTCGTAGAGGTGCGTGCGCTTGAGGACGTCCATGACGCTGTCATTCAGGCCGGAGAAGGACACTTCCAGCCCGCGCTGCCGCAGGCGGGTCACCAGTCGCGAGATCAGGACCTCGCCCGAGGCGTCGAGCTCGTTGATGCCGTTGCCCACGATCAGCACGTGCTGCAGCTCCGGCTTGGTGGCGATGGTGTCGAGGATGACGTCTTCCAGGTAACTGACATTGGCGAAGAAGAGCGAGCTGTTGAAGCGGATCACCGCGACATGGCGGCAGGTCTCCAGCCCGCGGCGCGCAGCGTCGCGATACTGGCCCTCGGGCGTCTTCGACAGCAGCGCGATCTGGGGCTGCATGGTACGCAAGAGATAGAGGGCCAGCGAGAGCACCACGCCGATCATGATGCCCCGGTCGAGGTGCGGGGCGAACCAGAGCGTGGCCGCGAAGGTGATCACCGAGATCGCGCCGTCGTAGCGCTGGGCCTGCCACGCGTGGATGAACCCGCCGATATTGAGCAGCCCCACGACCGCCATCATGATGATGGCGGCCAGCACCGACTGGGGCAGATAGTAGAGCAGCGGCGTGAGAAAGAGCAGAGTCGCCATCACCATCAGACTGCTGAAGGCGCTCGACAGGCCGGTGACCGCCCCCGCCTGGAAGTTCACGGCCGACCGGGAAAAGGATCCCGACACCGGATAGCCCTGGGTCAGGGCGCTCGCCAGATTCGCCAGCCCTTGCCCGATCAGCTCCTGGTTGGGGTCGAGCCGCTGCCCCGTGCGCGCCGCCATGGCCTTGGCGATGGATACGGCCTCCATGAAGCCCAGGAGCGATATGATGGCCCCCATGACGAAAAAATCGAACATGACGCCGAAGTCGAGCTTGGGCAGGGCGAACTTGGGCAGTCCGCGCGGGATCACGCCCACGACCTCGCCGCCGCCGACCATGGTGATGCTCGTCGCGTTGATCCGGCCGCTGCCCACCTTGATGCGCCAGCGGCGCGCGGGATCGCCTGCGCCGGCCGAGGTCGCGCCCGGGAGGCGGAAGCAAATCCTGCCGTCGGGCGTCTCCACGGCCTGCAGGCGGTAGTCCCGGAGCTGCTCGCGCAACAGGCCGGCACGATGCTGCAGGCGCTCCACCAGCACTTCCTGTACCGCAACCGCAGCACCCAGCTCGATGGCCTCGACGGAGTGCGCCCCGTGATTGCGCTCGGCCTCCTTGAGCTTGGAGCTCGCGGCGATGCGCTCCGCCATGGCGCGCTCGGACTCTTCCAGGGTCGCGTTGTATTCCCTGACAAGCCGCTGCACTTCCGGATCATCGATATCCTCCAGCGCCGCCTTGCGGTTGACCTCGTATGCGCCCATCCGGGCGACCGCCGTCGTGACCACCACGGCCACCAGCACGTTCGGTATGCTCGGGTTCAAGCGCTTGAGAAGCACCATGATGGCGAAGGCCAGCAGGCCCAGGAGCAGGGTCGGCCAGTGCGTGTGGCGCAGGGCGGCCTGCACCGTGTAATAGACGGTCTGGTAATGGTGCTCGGCGCTGTCGACGTCCACGCCGAAAAGCTTGTTGAGCTGGGAGGTGGCGATGATGAGCGCCGCGGCGTTGGTGAATCCGTTGACGACCGGGTGAGAGAGGAAGTTTACCAGCATGCCCAGCCGCAAGACGCCCAGCAGGAACTGAAAGATCCCCACCATGAGCGCGAGCAGCACGGCATAGGCCACGTAGCCCGGACTCCCTTGCGTGGCGAGCGGCGCCAGCGTCGTGGCCGTCATGAGGGACACGACCGCCACGGGACCCGTGGCGAGCTGATGGCTCGAGCCGAACAGCGCGCCGATCAGCGGCGGCAGGAAGGCAGCATACAGGCCGTAGTAGGGGGGAAGGCCGGCCAGCTGCGCGTAGGCCATCGACTGCGGAATCAAGACCAGCGCCACCGTCACGCCCGCGATGCCGTCGGAACGCAGGTGTCGGATGCGCTAGTCGCGGAACCACCCGAGGAAAGGAAAGATCCGATGGAGCACGCTGGGTACGGCTGCCATAACCCGCTATGAGAACGCCGGGGGCCGCATAAAGTCAAGTGCGAGCTTCTGGCGCGCGGCCTGCGGCCTCGGAAGGGCACGGGGTTTTCGTGCCCCGGCGGGCCTATTTGAGGTCGATCAGGCCCATGCGGATGAGCTTTTCCAGGATCTGCAACACCTCGATCTCGCGCAGCGGCGAAAGCATCACGATCGACTTGATGTCCCACGCGCCGTTGATGCGCGAGACCACGAAGCCTTCCTGGTGGGTCAGCTTGTACTGCGTGAGCGAGGATTCGGAAACCGTGAAATAGGGCACCTTGTGCTGGGGCAGCGACGTGGAATAGAGCTGCTGGCACATGGCCTGCTCGGCCTGCTCGATATGCTCGTCGGCCCAGATGTTCTGGGGGTCCAGGCGCAGGACTTCCTGGAAGACCGCGATCGCCTCGGCATACTTCTGGTTGCGCATCAGCTCCTGGCCCTGGACAAACAGCCTTTGCGGGTCGACCGGCTTCGCCGGCCCCTCCCGCACCTCCTTGACCTTGAGCACCTGCTGCTCATAGAGCTGGAACAGCTCGAAGTTCACCAGGAAATCCGAACCGTGCAGCTCCAGGATGATCTGCGAGATCGGCTTCCCCTGGTTGACGAGGAAGAGCAGCTTCTTCTGCAGCGGCGTCAGGTTCAAGGCCTTGAGGTTGCAATCGGAGCGGATCGCGAGAACCACGTTGTTGCTGGGGAAGACCTGGCGGATGCGGGCCCATTCGTCCTTGCGCCGCACGCCTTCGAAAATGACCGCGTTCACGTCGACGTCGATCAGGATCAATTCGTCGAGGTTGAAGCTGTTCGCCGTGAAGTGAAACAGCCCCTCCTCCCACAGGAAGAGATCGTAGATGACCTCCTGGGTCCTGCCGATCAGCGCTTTTTCGATATCCTCCTTGGCCGCGTAACCTTCCTGAACCAGGATTTTGCCCAGGTGCACCCGGGTCTGCAGCTGGATTTCCAGGGCCCGCTTGAGCTGCGCCTCGGTGATCTTGCCCTGGAAGAGCAGGAAATGGCCGAGCTGCTTGGTGGGTTCGTTCGACCTGGACGAGATGATCTTGCCCTGCTTGAAGAAGATGTGGTTCTTGGTCTTGTCGCGGATGAAGGTAAGCGTGCCCGTCTTCCTCCCCAGGGTCACCCATTGGAGGACCTCTGCCAGGTCCATCGTCTTGAGATTTCCCGAGAGCGACATCAGCAGACCCGATCTTGAGCGATACGGATACACTACAGGCCGCGGAGTCCCGCCCGCGGACTCAGGATACTTATCGGAAGACCCTTACCGTTGGACGAGCATTTAAAGGGGACGCTCACCGATTTTGCCGTCGCTGGGTGGGATTGCACGAAGCGTCCTGCGCGGAAAACGGTGGAAAACGGTGAGCGTCCCTATTTTCCTGGGGATGGCTGGTCGCATGCGCGCGGCGAAAGCAGGGCCAGGGTGCCGCCGACGAGGATCGTCCCGGCCACGCCCACGAACGTGAACCAGGTCCAGGCCACCACCTTCAGCGAAATGACCGTGACCATGATGCAGATGCCGGCCACGAAGCCGGCCAGCGCGTCTTCCTGGGCCGGCCGCCGGAACAGGACGCCGAGCAGAAACGTGCCGAGCAATCCCCCGTAAGTGAACGACGCGATGCTCAGCGCCAGCTCCACGACCGTCTGCGGCGTGTTCATGAAGAAGACGGCGGAAGCCACGAGCAATCCGGCCCAGAGAACCGTGGCCAGCCGCGAAACCGCCAGCTCTTTCCGCCGGGTCGCACCCTTGCCCGCAGAGGGCCGGTAGAGGTCGAGCACCGTGGATGACGCCATGGAGCTCATCGAGCCGGCCAGAGTGGAAAGCGCCGCCGCCAGCAGGCCGGCGATGATCAGCCCCGAGACCCCGGGCGGCAGCCCCTCCACGATATAGCGCGGGAAGATCTCGTCGGCGCGCGTCAGGCCGAGCTCGGCCGGCGTCGCTCCCCGGTAATGCCCGTACAACAGCAGGCCCACGACCAAGAAGAGGGCGAACTGGAAGATGATGATCACGCCGCTCCCGATCAGCGCCTTGCGGCTCGCCGGCAGGGACTTCGCGGAAAGCACGCGCTGGACCACCAGCTGGTCGGTCCCGTGGGAGGCCATCGACAGGAACGCGCCTCCGATCAATCCTCCGAGCAGGGTGTAGGGCTGCGACCAGAAACCGCCGCCGAATCCCGGGTGGATGATCCTGAACTTGCCCCCCTCGGAGGCAAGCAGCGTGATCCCCCGCCATCCGCCGGGGAAATCGGCGACCAGGAAGACCGCGGCCAGCGCGGCGCCGCCCACGTAGATCAGCATCTGGACGGCATCCACCCAGATCACTCCCCGGACGCCCCCGATCGTCGTGTACAGGAGAGAGACGACCGCGAGGATCAGGATGGCGACGCCGTAGTCGACATCGAGGATGAACTTGAGCGGGATGGCCGTGGCGAAGAGGCGAACGCCGTCGGCGGCGATCCGGGTGAACAGAAACACGATGGAGGCAAAACTCCGCGTTTTCGCGCCGAAACGCGATTCGAGAAAAGCGTAGGCCGTCGACAGCTCGCCTTTGTAATAGGCGGGCAGGAAGACATAGCCGACGAATATGCGCCCCAGCAGGTACCCGAAGGCCAGCTGGAGAAAACCGAGATCGGTCAGGTACGCGAGGCCCGGCACGCTGATGAAGGTGAGCGTGCTCGTCTCCGCCGCCGCGATCGACATGCAGATGATCCACCATGGAATACGTTCCCTGCCGAGGAAATAGTCGCGCGCCGAGGCGTGCCGGCCGCGCTGCAGGATGCCGAACAGGGCGATGCCCATCAGGTAGGCGACGACGATCGTGTAGTCGAGGGCCGTGAATCCCATGGTTCTGCGGTACGGCGCACGCGCACCTTCCCGGCGCCGGCGCCATGCTTATATCAGATCAGCGCGCGGAGAAATACCTTTTTCGCCGGCGCGCGCCTCGGGGTTCCGGTTCCGCGGTCACGCCTTCGGCTGGAAGAGCTCGCGCGTGGAGAAGCGCGGCTCGCTGGTCAGGTTCACCCCCGGGGCGCGTCAGTCCTGCCTCGGCGCCGGGGGTCGGGATGTACTCGTTGGCGCCGTAGCCCTCGTCGCTGACGATGAGGTCGACATCGGTCGGATAACCCTTGGTATAGCGATGCGTGTATACACGCACGCCGCGCCGTTCGAGCTTGTTCTTGAACTGGCCGGCGGCGGGCTGGTTGTTGAAACGGGTGATCACGACGGCGCCGATCTCGATCCCCCACTCCCGCAGGTCGTCGATCAGCTTGAGCGCGTCCGCGTCGTAGGTGATGCCGAAGTCCGCGCGCAGCTTCCGGCGCTCGATATCGCCCGCGTGAATGCAGAGGATGACATCGGCTCTGTCCCGCAGCTGCCGCAGCAGCCGCATCTTCACGTTGGGGTCGTACCCGGGCAGGACCCGGGCGGCGTGATGGTCGAAGAGCAGCTTGCCGCCGAACTCCAGGTAGAGCTTGCGGTCGAAGCGCTCCGCCCGCTCGAGGATCGCGGCCGTCTGCTCGTGCAAGTATCGGTCGTTGTCGAATCCCGTCCTTCCCATCGGTTTCGTTCTCCGCGAGATCGCATGCGGCACAGAATCTACCACGCTGGTCAATAGGGCGGAGCGCGCCCGGGCCGGCAAAATTCGCGCGCCGCCGCGGCCGGGAATCGTATATCCTGATTGGGGGCTTCATTCCGCGGAGGCTTTGCCGTGCTGACTTACGCGAATCAACTGACGATCCTGCGCATGATCTTCATCCCGTGCTTCGTCCTGCTGCTCGTCTACGGCCAGGCGCGCTGGGCCCTGCTGCTGTTCGTCGTCGCCGCGATCACCGACATGCTCGACGGCTATCTGGCGCGCAGGCTCCACCAGCGCACCATGCTCGGTTCCTTCCTCGATCCCATGGCCGACAAGCTGCTGCTCACCTCCGCCTTCGTGACCCTGAGCATCCCCTCCCTGCCGCTTGCGGTCCACATCCCGATATGGCTCACGGTCACCGCCATCAGCCGCGACGCCCTGATCGCCCTCGCGGCCCTCATCATCCACCTGCAGACCGGCCACCGCGACTTCGCTCCCTCCTTCCTCGGCAAGTGCACCACCACCGCACAGCTCTTCGCCGTGGGAACGGCGCTCGTGGCCAACCTGACTCCCTGGGCGAAAGCCGTCTTCGGGCCGGCGGTGGTGGCCGCCCTGTTGCTCACGATCGCCTCGGGACTGCACTACTTCTACAGTTCGGTGCGGCTGATCGAGTCCTATCAGAAGAAGAGCGGTTCGGCGCATGGCAGCCAGGGGAGTGCGCATACTCAAGGTTGAGCCGGCGGGGCTCGGCGCGCGTGCGGGTCTGCAACCCGGAGACACGATCCTCGCGGTCAACGGCTCTCCGGTCGAAGACGAGCTCGCGCTCAGGTTCTACCTGGCCGACGAGCAGGTCGCGCTCTCCGTTCGCAGCGCAGCCGGCGGATCCCGGCGCGTCGACGTCGACCTCGCCGGCGGCGGCCTGGGAATCGAGGTGGAGGAATTCCGCACCCGGACCTGCAACAATTCCTGCATCTTCTGTTTCGTCGATCAGCTCCCCCCGGGCGTCCGGCCGGGGCTCAGGGTGCGCGACGACGACTACCGCCTGTCGTTCCTCCACGGCAACTACATCACCCTGACCAACCTGAGCGAAGCCGATCTCGAGCGCATCGTCGAACATGCCCTCTCTCCCCTCTATGTTTCGGTCCATGCGACCGATCCCGCCTTGCGCACCCGCATCCTCGGGCGCAGGAAGCCGGACGACCTCGCGGGCAAGCTGCGCCGGCTGATCGCGGGTGGCATCACCGTCCATGCCCAGATCGTGTTGATGCCGCAGATCAACGACGGCGCGCATCTGCGGCGGACCGTCCTGGACCTCTACGACCTCTACCCCGGCGTACGCTCCGTCGCCATCGTACCCCTGGGCCTCTCGGCGCACGGCAAGCCCAGGGAGCGCCTGCAGCCGGTGACGGCAGCCTTCAGCGCCGAGCTGATCCGCACGGTGACCGCCTGGCAGGAGGCTTTTCGCAGGGAGATCGGCCGGACCTTCGCTTACCTGGCCGACGAGTTCTACCTCCTGGCGGGCGCGCCCGTCCCCGAGGCGCGGCACTACGACGACTTCGCCCAGATCGAGGACGGCGTCGGCATGGTGCGCCGCTTCCTGGACGATTTCGACGAGGCGCTCGGGCAGGAGTATCCCGT
>CAZHQK010000106.1:0-33422 GCA_964534795.1 uncultured Acidobacteriota bacterium | reverse complement strand
ATTCCCCCGTGCCCCCGCCGGCCGGCGACGGCGCTGCTGCCGGGGCCTCACTTCTTGACGGCGGCCACGAATCCCAGCGGTTCGCCGGCGCTGATCGGCGGCGTGCCGATCACGTAGAGGACCTCGCCGGCGAACGGCGCGCGCGCCTCGTAGATCTTCTTGCCGAAGAAATCGGTGACATAGCCGATGAGCGCGCCCTTGTCGACCATCTGCCCTTTGCGGACCGACGGATAGAACAGGCCGGCCTTTTCGGGAAGGTTGTCGGGGAAGCGCAAGACCTCGGCCGGATCGTACCATGTGACCGTATCGGGCGTCCAGGCGCGTCCTTCGAGCATTCCCAGGTGCCGCATCACGTTAAGGACTCCGGTTTCGAGGCGCACTATGTCATCCTCGTTGTCGGCCACGCCCATGCCTCCGGACTCGACCGTGATTGAGGGCTTGCCGCGCGTCATGCCCGTATTGGAGCAATACTGGCTGGCGGCCGAGCTCTTGGGTCGTGTCCTGTCGATCACGATGTTCGGCAAGCCGAAAGCGACCGCCATCTGCCTGGCCGGTTCGTCGACCTTGGGGTCGCCGATCGGCATCCAGTAGGAATAGGGGCGCAGCGATTCGTTCCCGTCGCCGCAGTGCATGTCGATCAGGTAGTCGGCGCGTTCGATGACCTCCCTGGTGATGACGTAGGCGATGCGATGCGAAAGGGTGCCGTCCGCCCGCCCGGGAAAGACCCGATTCAGATTCTCGCCGTCGACCGGCGAGTAATAGACGGTCCGCTTCAGAAAGGAGGGCATATTGGCGACATGCACCAGGATCACCCTGCCCTTGAGCTTTGCCGGGTCGATCTTTGCCAGGAGCCTCTGGCCGGCCAGGATCGGGGGATATTCGTAGCCGTGGATGCCGGCTACGACGGCCAGGATCGGCCCGGTGGAGGCGCCGTTGAAGATGGTGACCGGAATCCGTTCGGCTCCGTCCTTTCCCGCAGGCACGGGCAGAAATCCCGAGGTCCTGCGGCCGGGTGCGGCCTTCAGCGGGCCCACTTCGAAGGGCGCCTGCGCGCTCGCACCATGGGTCGGGAGGAGCGCTGCGGCGATGAAGGGCAAAGCGGCGAGGCACGCGATCAGCGTTTTTTTGTTCATGGCGGTCTCCTGTGGCAGATATCGAGTTCGGCGTCCATGTATCTATCACCATGCGGCCGCCGTTTCCAGCGATCTCTGGCCCTGCCGGCATGGGTTGCAATCCGGCGCGCAGACGGATTCCCGATCGGGGTTCTCAGGCCGGACGCCGATTTCTTCCCTCTCAGGCTCTTCAACTCCTGGATGGGCGAGCACCGCAATTCGTTCAGCCACCTCTACCAGGTGATCCGGGAGACGCGCGGCATGAACCATGGGGACTGCTATATCGAAGCCTGCGCGCGAGGCTATGCCACGCAGGCGCCGCCGGTGAATGTCGACCGCCGCTCGCATCGGCGAGGTTTTCCAGCGCCGATTGCAGGAGAACCGCGGCCCCCATCTCAGAGCCCCGGGAGCGGAAGCTGCGCAAATGCCGTTTACGGAGGGGATCGATTGCTGTAAAATGTAAAGTTTTTCTCGGGCTCCTCGATATTCGTAAGGAGGCGCGCATAGATGAAAAAGGCGGAACTGAAGAAATTCCGGACCCTCCTCGAGCAGAAGCGTGCAGAGCTGTCCTCCTCGACCGCCCGCAAGGCTCACTGGGAGAACATGGAAAGCACGCGCCACGGCGACTTCGTCGATCAGGCGAGCAACGACAACGAAGTCCATGTCAACCTCCGTCTGCGGCAGACCGACGCCAAGCTGCTGCGCGCCATCGATTCCGCCCTGTCGCGGATCGAGAACGGCACCTACGGCATCTGCACCATGTGCGGCGACGAAATCAGCCAGGTGCGCCTGCAGGCGGTCCCATGGACTTCCCTGTGCATTGCCTGCAAGGAAAAGAAGACCGCCTGATCGGGGCGGGCGCCGCTGCACGTCGCCTTTCTTCCGTCTTTCGCGGGCAATGGAGACCGCCGTGGTGAGAATATACACGAGGGGCGGGGACGACGGCCTGACCGGCCTCATCGGCGGGAAGCGGGTGCGCAAGGACTCGCCCCGCGTGGAAGCGTGCGGCTCGATCGACGAGCTGAACGCCCTGCTGGGGGTGGTACGCAGCTGCCCGCTGGCGCCCGAAGTCGACCGGGTCCTCGACCAGATTCAGGACGACCTGTTCACGGTCGCGGCCCACCTGGCCGTTGCGGCCGATTGCGACCCCGGAGCCTGGGGGATCCCGCCGTTCGCCGAGGAGCACGTTCGCCGGCTGGAAGGGCTCATCGATGAGGGTGAGGCGAAGCTGGAGCCGTTGGAGCGCTTCATCCTGCCCGGCGGCACGTGCGCCGGAGCGCTGCTGCACCTCGCGCGCACCGTGGCGCGGCGGGCCGAAAGGCGTTGCGTGACCTTGGCCGCGGCCGAAAAAGTCGACCCGCGCCTCATGGCTTACCTCAACCGGCTTTCCGATCTCTGCTTCGTGCTGGCCCGCCTGGTCAACCGCGATGCCGGGCGCGCCGAAACGCATCCGCGCTTCGGCCGGAACAGGGAAGGCGAAAGCTGATCGGGCCTCAACGCTTCTTCTTGTCCTCGCGGGGTGCGTAGTACCCCTTCTTGGTGCGCGCGGTCATGCCGGGCTTGCGGATCCTGACCTCCGTCCTGCGGAACTTGCCGTCGCGCCTGGTGTTGGTCGAGTAGTAGCCGATGCTGTACTGGCTCGACAGCTCCCGGGCGATCTCTTCGAACGCCGGGCCCAGGTCCTGCATCTGCAAGGCGTCGAAGACCCTGCCGCCGGTGTACTCCGCGAGCTCGCTCAGGTAGGCGCGGCCCGCCGCATAGTCCCCGGGAGGCATAGGACTGACCACCACCGGAGGGTAGCCGGGCACGGGCAGCCCCTGCACGGTCGGACGGCCGATGCTGCGCCGTCGGTCGTATTCGGTGTTGAAGTAGATCGGGTAGATGGTCGCGCGCGTCTCCTTGGCCAGCTCGATCGTTTCCTTGCGCGAGGCCTTGCGGCTCGCCGTATCGACGCCGTCGGTGAAAAGCACCAGGGCGCTCCGCTCCTGGATCGGCTTGAGCACTTCTTCGAGGGCGAGCCATACGGCCTCGTACAGAACCGTCCATCCGCCCGGGCGCGTTTCCTTGATTCCGTAAGCGTTGCGGTCCCGGTCGATGCTCCAGTCCTCGAGCAGGTTGACATCGTCGGCGAAGGACATGACCGCCACCGAGTCATCGGGATGCAGCAGATTGCAGAAGCGGATGGCCTCGTTCTGGATGCGCGGCAACTGCAATTCCGTGCTGCCGCTCGTGTCGAGGGCGAGGAGCACGGAGACCGGTTCGTCGGTCTGGCCGAAGCCCGCGATCTGCTGCTCGATGCCGTCTTCGAAGACCTGGAAGTCTTCCTTTTTCAGATCGAGCACGCGCCGCCCCTCGCGGGTGGTCACGACCACCTGCAAGGAGACCATCTCGACCTGCAGTTTGATCGCCTGGCTCTCGCCCGCCGTCTTCTGCGGCGCCTGCGCGGCAGCCTGCGCGAGCAGGATGCCGGCAAACAGGAGTGCCGGCGGCCCCATCGCCCTTACGCTGTTGGTCATGGTCCTCTTTTATGGCATTCTGTTTCTTCGTATATGAGACGCACCCGGGGCCTGCCGGTATCATCGTTCCTTTTGAGGATTCGCCCCGGACGCACGAGGGAATGATCCCACGCGCCTGCCGTCGGCTGCAAGCGGGCTGAAGGGAATATGGAAAACCAGCGAATGATCGTCGAACAGGTCGAGATCGGCCCTTTGAGCAATTTCGTCTACATCATCGGGTGCCGGGCCACCCGCGAAGCCGCGGTGGTCGATCCCGCCTGGGATGTGCCCCGGATACTGCGGGCCGGCCGGGAAGCGGGCCTGAGCATCCGGCATGCCCTGCTGACCCACGGCCACCCGGATCACATGAACGGCCTCGAGGAGCTGATGGAGGCGACCGGCGCCGCGGCGCATCTGCATGCCGACGAGCTGGAGTACATGCGGATGGCGGCGGGATATTTCGGCATCGGGGTGGATTTCATCGAGCGGCGTTCGGCCGATTTCCATCTGGTTTCCGACGGCGCCTCGCTGCGCCTCGGGGAGCTGCGGCTGAGCTGCATTCACACGCCCGGGCACACGCCGGGGTCCATGTGCTTGCTCGCCGAAAAGGCCCTGTTTTCGGGCGACACCCTGTTCATCGACGCCTGCGGGCGCGTGGACCTGCCGGGAGGCGACCCGGAGAAGATGTGGTTCAGCCTGAATCGCAAGCTGAGGGCGCTCGACGACGACATCATCCTTTACCCGGGTCACAACTACGGCGCCCGCCCCACATCCACGCTGGGCGAGGAGAAGCGCCGCAATCCGTACATGCAGTTCGCTACGCCGCAGGAGTTCGTGCAGGCGATGGCCGGCTGGTAGCCCGGCGCGGGCAGGCCCTCGCCCGGCGAGGCCGGAGCCCGGCCGTCCCGAATAAAACGGCGCGGCTTCCGTATAACAGTTGTCATAATTTTGCCGGCGCGGCCCGTATCAAGGAGGCCGTGACGGAAAGGCGTAGTGCCCGATGCATATCGCGGAAGGGATCTGGATCGCGCTCGAAGCTCTCTGGTCGAACAAGCTGCGCACGATCCTGACGCTGCTCGGCAACATCGTCGGGGTGACCTCGGTGATCGCGGTGGTCAGCATTATCGATGGAATGAACGCGTACATTCGCGACGAGGTGGCCAGCGAAGGGACGGGCGTCTTCCAGGTGCAGCAGGTCAATCCGCTCGACATTCTCTCCGATTTCGAAAAGTTCCTCCAGTCCCTGCACAACCCCAAGATCACGCTCGCCGACCTGGAGTATCTGCGCCGCCACGTCACCCTCGCGGACGTTCTCGACGCCAACCAGAGCACATCGGCCCAGATCCGCTACGGTCGCCTGTCCATCGATTCCGTGGAGATCCAGGGAAGGTCGGAGTTCTACCCGGCCATGGGCTCCTGGAATCTCAAGGACGGCCGTCATTTCACGTCGCAGGAGGTGCGGCACAGCGCCGCGGTCGCGGTCATCGGCTTCGATGTGGCCGACCGGCTGTTTGCCGCCACGGACCCGATCGGCAAGGAGATCAAGATCGCCGGTACCGGCTATCGCATCATCGGGGTTCTCGAACGCAAGGCCGGCCTGCTGGGGGGCAACCCGAATCTCACGGCCGTGATTCCCATCACGACCTTCCAGAAGATGTTCGGCGCGCACCGTTCCATCAGAATCTCGATCCGGCCGGCGAAACTCGAGTGGGCCAAGGAGTGCGCCGATCAGGCGCGCCTGGCCATGCGCGCGGCCAGGGGACTGGGCCCGCGGCGCGAGGACAATTTCGCCATCGTGACCGCCGACAATCTCCTGCGCATATGGGAGGGGATCAGCCAGGGCATCTTTGCGGCATTGATCGGCATCGTCTCGATCAGCCTGGTGGTGGGCGGGATCGTGATCATGAACATCATGCTGGTCTCGGTCACCGAGCGCACGCGCGAGATCGGCGTGCGCAAGGCCATGGGCGCCACCCGGAACAATATCCTGTGGCAGTTCCTGGTCGAGGCCGTCACCCTGTCGGGCTGCGGCGGGCTGATCGGGATCGCGCTCGGGTTCGCGGGCGCCGCCCTCGTGGCTTCCCTGACCCCGTTGCCCTATGCCATCAAGGCCTGGTCGATCGCCGCCGGCCTGAGCGTCTCGCTGGCCGTAGGGGTCTTTTTCGGCATCTATCCGGCCATGCAGGCCGCCAAGCTCGATCCGATCGAGGCCCTGCGCTATGAATAGGACGCCCAACGCCGGTCTCATCCAGGAAAACCTGCGCATCGCCCTCGATGTGCTCTGGGCGCACAAGCTCAGAACCGGCCTGATCGTGCTGGGCGTGGCCATCGGCGTCGCCGCGCTCATGGGGATGGTATCGATCCTGCTCGGGCTGGCGGCCAAGATCCGGCAGGACGTTTCCTCGTCGGAGCAGACCGTGCTCATGGTCATGAAATACGACTTCTTCGTCCGCGGCTACGACGAGTCGGTGCTGCGCCGCAAGGATGTCACCGTCGAGGACGCCAGGGCGATCCGCGAGGGGTGCCCCTCGCTGCAATACGTCACCTTCCTGGTCGAGCCCCAGGGGAGGCCGCCGTACACGCTCTATCACGGCAACGAGAAGAGCCGCATGATCCAGGTGGTGGGCAGCGAGCCCTCACTCTTCAACATCTGGAGCCTGGAGCTCGAGGAAGGCCGCATGTTCACCAACGAGGAGGTCTATCACAGTGCCAAGGTGGTGGTGCTCGGCCACAGCCCGAGGCGCGACCTTTTCCCCAACACCGACCCCATCGGCAAGAAGGTGCGCATCGGGAACGACGAGTTCACCGTCGTCGGCACCTTCGTCGAGCGCAAGACGCTGTTCGGCAGCCTGGGCGAGAACTTCGCCATGGTCCCCTACACCACCTTCATGGCCAATCTGTGGCGCGAGCGCGACATGCGCGTCATCTACGGCGCCGTGCGCGATGGAGTGTCGGTGGAGGCGGCCAAGGACGAGGTGATCCGCGTGATGAGGCTCCGCAGGAGGCTGCGCGCCGACCAGGAGAACGACTTCGCGGTCAATTCCTCGGACGCCGCTCTCGAGTTTCTCGACAGGATCACGGCGCCGATCGCCGGCATTCTGGCCGCCATCTCCTCCATCGGCCTGATCGTGGGGGGCATCGGCGTCATGAACATGATGCTGGTTTCCGTGACCGAGCGCACCGGGGAGATCGGCATCCGAAAAGCCGTGGGCGCGCGGCGCCAGGATATCCTGTGGCAGTTCCTGGTCGAGGCCGGCACCCTGACCGGGATCGGCGGCATCATCGGGATCGGCACCGGCTACGCCGCCGCAAGCGCGGTTTCCGCCCTGACCGGCCTGCCGAGCGCCCTGTCGCCCTTCTACGTCGCCCTGGCGGTGGTCTTTTCCATCGCCATCGGGGTGTTTTTCGGGCTTTACCCTGCGAATCGGGCAGCCAGACTGGATCCGGTCACGGCCATGAATTATGCGAAGTAGCCGGCGCGCGCCGCCGCATGGGCGGGCCGGCGGCGCTCACGGTTTGATCTCGGGGAAAATCTGGATGTAGGCCTCTTCCTTGAGCTGCGCCAGGAACCTTTCGTACTCCGGGCGGAATTTCTGGTTCCAGAGAATCTCCTTGATCTTGTCGCGGACCTCGTCGAGCGGCTTGGTGACGCTGGGCTTGCGCGCGTCGACGCGGTAGATGACGTATCCCGGATTCTCGCGCAGCACGGCGGTGATTCCACCCTCCTTGACGTCGGCGATCGCGCGCGCGATCTCGGGTGCCAGCTTGGAGGTGACGTACGTGCCGATGTTGCCGCCCTTGCTCGCGGTCGGTCCCTTGGAATACTGGCTCGCCAGCTCGGCGAACGATTCGCCCTGGATGATCCGCTTGCGGATTTCCTCGGCCCTGGCCGCGGCTTCGGACTCGTTGCCCGACTCCACCGCGATGACGATTTCGCTCAGGCCGACCTCCTCGGGAGTGGAAAAGTCCGCCCGGTGGTCGCGGTAATAGCGATCGATCTCCTCGGAGAGCAGCGTGATGCGGGAGCTGACGAACTCCTGGATCAGGCCCTGCTTGATGTACTCCCTGCGCAGGTACTCGCGGTAGCTTGCCAGCGTGTAGCCCTGCTGCGCGAGGGCCTGTTCGAACTCCTCCATGTCCTTGATGTTGTTTTCCTTGCGGATGCGCTCGATATAGGCCGAGACCTGGATATCGACGTTGGCCCCGAAGCCCAGCTCGGTGGCCTTCTGCAGCAGGAGCTTTTCCTGGATCAGGTCTTCGAGCACCTGTTCCTCGATCCTCTTGAGCTCCGCTTCCAGCTGCGCCCCGCTGAACCGTGCGGCCAGTTCGCGGCGCGCCTCCGCCATGGCGCGGTTGAGATCGGAAAGCGTGATGATGTCGTTGTTGACCTGGGCGACGATGCGGTCGACGACCTGCTGGGCCCCCAGGGCGAGGGCACAGAGGAGTACCGCGCACCCGGTGCACCACAAGCGCTTCATGGCCCGCTTCTCACCGCGGATGCATACCGGGTTCCCGTGTAGCGGAATCCCAGCTGCCCGCCGTAGATCTCGATCGGAGTCTTTTTTGCCAGGGACTCGACTTCGTCGTCGATCGCCCGGCGGCGGCGCTCCAGCAGGAGTCTTTCCTCGATCTCGCTCCTGGCTTCGTAATACCTCTGCTGGTGCGCCTGGATCTTTTCCTCGACCAGGAAGATATGGTAACCGAACTCCGTGGCCACGGTCCGGCTCACCGTACCCGGGGCGAGCGCGAAGATCACCTTTTCCAGCCTGTCGGGCAGCTCGCCCCGCTGGAAGCTTCCCATTTCCCCTCCGAGCGCCGCGGTCGGCGACTTGGAATAGAGGCGCGCCAGCTCGCCGAAATTGCGGTTTTGCCCGGCCTTGAGCAATGCCTGTACCTTGGCCGCCTGCGCCTGATCGCCGACCAGGATTTCGCGCACGCGCACGACATCGTTGCGGACGAAATCTTCCAGGTGTTCCTCGTAATATTGCCGGCACTCCTCTTCCGTGACGCGCACCTGCCCGAGGACGAAGCGATTGAGGTACTGCTGCACCTTGAGACCGTCCTCCACGTTGTGTTCGAGATCGGCGATTTCCGCCGGCGTCGGCGCCGGATCCCTGCCCTCGACCAGGATCTTGAGCGCCGCCTGCACCGCCGCCGGCTCGACCCGGATGTCGTGCTCCTGCGCCGCGGCGAGCAGGAGCTTCTCCTCGATGAAGTTTTCGAGCAGCGCGCTCCTGGCGTCGTCGGCTTCCGCCCCCGCGGGAAACTCGTCCAATCGGGTCTGGAAGAAGCTCTCCAGCTCGAGCCGGCTGTAAAGATCGCCGCCGATGCGCAGGGCCGCCCGACCGCTCTCGGCCGACCCGCTATTCCCGCCGCCGCGCTGGGTGCCGCAGCCCAGGCTGACGAGGCACAAACAAACCACCACCCCGGCGCATGCCAGCCTCGGACTGCGAACCATACCTTGTGCGCGCTTCGACGCCCAGGCTGAAATAATAACGAATACCCGCCCGAAAGTACACTTCGCGCGCGATGGCTGCTTCATGCGCGGATCGCGTCCAGGATGCGGCGGATCGACGCGAACAGCTCGGCCGGGGGCAGGTCGTCGGCTTCGAGCGTCAGCACTCCCTGCGGCGAAAAGGAAGCCTGCGGGTGCCGCCGCACCGTCTTGAGGAGTTTGTGCGGGCTGATCTTCGAGCGGTCCGACATGCGGAAGAAGATCTGATGCCGGTGCCTTTCGATCGACTGGATGCCCAGCTCGAGCGCGTACAGGCGCAGCGCGGCGTAATGGAAAAGGTTATCCACCTGCGCCGGGCAACGCCCGAAGCGGTCGACCATCTCCCCGCGCAGCTCCTCGAGTTCCGCGGCATCGCGCGCGGAAGAAATGCGTTTGTACATCTGCAGCCGCTGGCTCTGATCGGCTATGTAGTCGTCGGGGATGCGGATATCCAGGTTCAGGTTGATGTTCGCCGATATTTCCTCCTCTTCTTCCTTCAGGCCCTGCAGTTCCTGCACGGTCTGCTCGAGAAGCCTGCAGTAAAGGTCGAAGCCCACGGCGTTGATGTGCCCGCTCTGCTCGCGCCCGAGCATGTTGCCGGCGCCGCGGATTTCCAGGTCGAGCGCGGCCACGCGGAATCCGGTGCCCAGGTCGCTGAACTCGCGGATCGCGGCCAGGCGCTTGCGCGCGACCTCGGACAGGGCCTCCTCCGCCGGAACGAGCAGGTAGGCGTAGGCGCGCCGGTCGCTGCGCCCCACGCGCCCGCGCAGCTGGTAGAGCTGGGACATCCCGTAAAGGTCGGCGCGGTCGATGATGATGGTGTTCACCCGCGGGATATCGAGGCCGTTCTCGATGATCGTGGTGGCCACCAGCACGTCGAGCTCGTTCATGACGAAGCGCAGCATGACCCGCTCCAGCTCGCGTTCCGACATCTGGCCGTGGGCCACGCCGATGCGCGCCTGCGGCACCAGGCGCTGGATCATGGCGGCGGCCGGATAGATGGTCTCGACGCGATTGTGCACGTAGTAGACCTGCCCGCTGCGCGCCAGCTCGAGTTCGATCGCCGAGCGGATGACGTCCGGGCTGAAGCGCAGCACGGAGGTCTGGATCGCGAGGCGGTTTTTCGGCGGGGTTTCGATGGTCGACATGTCCCGCAGCCCCGTCAGCGCCATGTGGAGGGTGCGCGGGATGGGGGTGGCGCTCAGCGTGAGGACGTCCACGCGGGTCTTCAGGGCCTTGAGGCGCTCCTTGTGAGCCACGCCGAAGCGCTGCTCCTCGTCCACCACCACCAGCCCGAGGTCCCGGAACCGGACGTCTTTGGAAAGCAGGCGGTGGGTCCCGATGACGATATCCACGGCACCCGTTTCCAGGTCGGCCAGGACCGCCTTCTGTTCCTTGCGGCTGCGGAAGCGCGAGAGCAGTTCGATGCGCACGGGAAAGGCGGTGAAGCGCCGGCGGAATGTGTTGAAATGCTGGAAGGCCAGAACGGTGGTGGGCGCGAGCACGGCCACCTGCTTGCCGTCCATGACCGCCTTGAACGCGGCGCGCATGGCCACCTCCGTCTTGCCGTAGCCGACGTCGCCGCAGATCAGCCTGTCCATGGGCCGCGGCGCCTCCATGTCGTGCTTGACCGCTTCGGTGGCGTCTTCCTGATCGCGCGTCAGTTCGAATTCGAATGCGTCTTCGAACTCCCGCTGCCAGGCGCCGTCGGCGGAGAAGGCGAATCCTTCGACCGTGCGGCGTTCGGCATAGAGCCGCAGCAGTTCTCCGGCCATGTCGCGCATCGACTTGCGGATGCGCGCCTTGGTGCGGTGCCAGCTCGTGCCGCCGAGGCGGTCCAGGCTCGGGCGGGCGCCGCCCAGGCTGCTGTATTTCTGCAGCAGGTCGAGCCGTTCGACCGGCACGTACAGTCGGGCGCCGTCCTGGTAGGCGAGCAGCACGAACTCCTTGATCCCCTCCTGCGTGCGGATCTGCTGCAGGCCCTGGAACAGCCCGATGCCGTGATCGACGTGCACGACATAGTCGCCGGGCTTCAGGTCGCGAAAATCGGACAGGAACGGAAGCCTGCGCGCGCGGCCGGGGCGCGGCGCCGCGCCAGCCTCGACCTCGCCGAAAATCTCGCTTCCCGTCAGGACGCGGAGCTTCGGGGAGCGCAGGTAAAAGCCGGTGTGCAGCGATCCTGTGCCCAGGAGCACACCGCCGGTCCATGTCTCGGGGCACTCCGGATCGCGGCACAGGTGAGCGGGGATCTCGTATTCCCTGAGGATGTCGCGCAGGCGCTCCGCCCGCCCCAGGCTGCTGAAGATCAGGATCAGGGACTCGCCCCCGGCTGCAGCCTTGTTCAGGTCGGAAATCAGAAGACCGATGTTGCCGTGATACCTGCGCGCGGCTTCGACCGCCAGGCGAACCGGCGGCTCCCGGCCGCCCTCGATCCCCAGCTCCTCGACTTCGAGGCACGGGAAGCGCGCCAGGCATTCGCGCACTCGGTCGACTTTCAGGTACAGCTCGTCCGGTTGCAGAACCGGCTTCAGGGACTCGATGCGGTCGGCATAGCGCGCGTAGAGCTCCGCGTGGCACTTATCGAGCGTCGCCTCCACGATTTCGCGCTCGCAGACAGCCAGGCGATGGCCGCGGAGATAATCGAACAGCGTGCTTTCGAGGGGATCGACCGCGGGCAACAGGAACTCAAACGCCGGAAAGGGCTCGCCGCACCGCGCCCGGGACAACTCCTCATCGATATAGGGGAGGTACGCCTCGCTCCAGCGCGCCGGAAACTCCTCGGCCCAGCGCCGCAACGTATCGGCGTCGGCGCGCTGCTCGCGCATGGGGATCACCTGCACGCCCTCGACCGGGCCGATGGAGCGCTGGGACTCGGGGTCGAACGCCCGCAGCGATTCGAGTCGGTCGCCGAAGAACTCGAGGCGCACCGGGCTTTCCAGGTGGGCCGGGAAAACATCCAGGATGCCGCCGCGCAGCGAGAACTCGCCCGGCTCGGTCACGGGATCGTCTTCCACATATCCGGTCTCCTGGAGCCGGCGCCGCACTTCCTCCGGATCGTAGTCGCCGCCCGCGCGGAGATCCATGCAGCTCTCCAGGAAGCGCTGCGGCGCATGCAGGCGCAGGGCGGCCGAATGCACCGGCGTCACGCACACCACGCGCTCGTCCTGCAGCAGCCGCCAGAGAGCCTCGGCGCGGGCGGCTGCGACCTCGGGGTGCGGCGACAGGCCGCGGTACGGATCGACTTCCGGGCCCGGCAGGAGCGTCACGCGCGGCGGGCTCTCGGCCAGAAGGCCCAGGAAGAAGCGGATGCCGTCCGCCAGCGCGCGCGCCTCCTGCCCCGTGGCCGTGATTACGGTCATGGATTGCGAAGCCGCCAGGGCCGCGTGAGCGATCGCCAGGGCCTTCGTGCCGCCCGCAGCCCCGGCGACGGCGAGCGACCCGCCCCCGCCTTGCAGGCGGCGGGCGATCTCCTGGAAAGCATCCTCCCGCAGTGCGCGTGCCAGGAGCTCTTTCACGTGCCGCATGCTTCGACCCCCGCCTTCGGTCCGCTCATGAGTGTCGGATTGCTGCCGGAGCCTCGGACTAGCCCGCGGGTTTCCGGGGCTCCTGCGGAGATGCGCCGTGGCTCCCGGGCTCCGGCCGCCGGCCGAAGCGCTCGATGATCCGGGCGATGATCGCGCTGGTGGAGGCGCCCTCGACCAGTGGGATCCTGCGCACGATGCCGCCGGCGCGCTCGACCGTCTCGCGGCCCACGATCTTGTCCGCTTCCCAGTCGGCTCCCTTGACGAGCACATCGGGAACGATGGCGTCGATGACGCGCTGGGGGGTGAGGTCGTCGAAAAGGAAGACGTGATCCACGCAGGCCAGCGCGGCGATGATTTCGGCGCGTTCCAGCTCGGGGACGATCGGCCGGCCGGGGCCTTTCAGCTGTCGCACCGAACGGTCGCTGTTGACGGCTACCAGCAGGCAGTCGGCCAGCGCCCGCGCCTGGTTGAGGTAGCGCACGTGCCCCACGTGAAGCAGATCGAAGCATCCATTGGTGAACGCGACAGTCTTGTGCGCCTGCCGGTATTGCCTCCGTACCTCCAGTATTTCCTCCAGCCTCTTTATCATTTATTTCGGTGACAGGCTACTCAACCCCTAAACTCGAAGATCATTCCGGTCCGCCGGCCCGGCGAGTTTCGGGGTTGAGTAGCCTGTCACCGAAACTGCCGAAATAGCCGGCGAGGTGGGCGGCGGCCTGCCGCACCGATTCCTCTCGTTCACCCTCGACCATGATGCGCGCGAGCTTCTCGGTCCCCGAGTATCGCAGGAGGATGCGGCTGCGGGGCCCCAGGAGGCTGCGGCACTCCGCTTCGGCTTGCTGCAGGCCGGGTATCTGCTCGAAGGGCACCTTCTCGCGCACCGGGACGTTGATCAGGATCTGGGGGAATCGCTTCACCGGGCGGCACAATTCCGCGATCTCCTTCTGCTCGCGCAGGAGGACCTCGAGCACCTTGAGGGCCGTCAGAAGCCCGTCGCCCGTGCGGGCATGCCGCATCAGGATGACATGTCCCGATTGTTCTCCACCGAGCGCCGCGCCTCGGCGCAGCATTTCCTCGAGGACGTAGCGATCGCCCACCGAGGTCCTGACGAGTTCGATGCCCTGTTCGGCGAGCGCGATTTCGAGCCCGAGGTTGGCCATCACGGTTCCCACCACGGTCCGCGGGTGGTTGCCCACGCCCAGGTAGCGCGCGAACAAATAAAGCACGTCGTCGCCGTCGCGCACGCTGCCGCCCGAATCCACGAACATGGCCCGGTCGGCGTCCCCGTCGAAGGCGATCCCGAGATCGCCCTTGCCGGCCCGGACCTCCTGCTGCAGCCTTTCGAGGTGGAGAGCTCCGGCCTGGCGGTTGATGTTGCAGCCGTCGGGTTCGCAATGGATGGCGTGCACCTGGGCCCCCAGGCTGCGCAGGAAGTCCGGAGCGATCTCGAAGACCGCTCCGTGGGCGCAGTCGACGACGAGGCGCACGCCGCGCAGCGTGAACCCGCGGGGCAGGCAGCGGCGCAGGTGGTCGACGTACAGGTCGCGAAACGCAGGCGCCGCGCTGAACCGTTCCCGCCCGGCGGGCGTCTCATCCCGAACGGGGATTTCGGGCGGGTGCTCGGTCGAGCGCAGGATGGCCTCCTCCAGTTCGTTTTCCACCTCGTCGCCGAACTTCATCCCTTCGGAGGAGAAAACCTTGATGCCGTTGTCCTGATAGGGATTGTGGGAGGCGCTGATCATGATTCCCGCATGGGCGTTCCTGCTGGTGGTGATCAGGGAAACCGCCGGGGTGGAGATCACGCCCGCGATTTCGGCAATCCCCCCGGCCCTTTCCACTGCCGTGCGCAGCAGGGCTTCGATCCATGGGCCGGAGATGCGCGTATCGCGCGCGATCAGGATGTGCGGCGGGCCGTGGCGCTCGGCCAGGTAGCGCGTCAGGCACCATCCGATCCGGTGGATCGTATCGGGATCGAGGGGATGGCGGCCGGCGACGCCGCGGATTCCGTCCGTCCCGAAAAGGATGCCCATGTGATCAATCCCTCCCTGCGCGGCGCACGATGACTTCCGCCGGATGGACGCGTGCGATCGCGATGGCTGGATCCGGCGAGTTGACCAGGCGCACCTCGGGTTTCACCCGGGCTTCCCGGGCGGAGGGTGCGAGAATGCCCGCCGGCACTTCCGCGCTGAAGTTTTCGGGCGTCAGCCTCTCCTTGAATGTGACGGGCACGAGCACTTCGACCGAGATATGGGAAGGCGTCACCCTGAGGGCGTCGCTTTCAGGCAGCACCGGGATGCCGGCGATCGTCTTCACCTCGCGGTGCACGCCCACCTCGACGATGACCTCGATCGGCCCGGCGGGGCTGGGCCGGATGGTGTGATCGTCGATCACCAGGTTGGTGAAGGTGCGCAGCGACTGGCTGAGGCCGGCGATCGAGATGGGCGCGGCGTAGATTTGCTTGGTGCGCACCACCCTGGATCGCGGACCGCTGATGCGGATCTGGCTCGGCCAGTAGCTCGTGCGGTACACGTCGAATCCCGGAGCGGGCTCGCCGCGCAGCTCGGGCTGGACTACCGGGACTTCCGCCGTGATCGTGCGCTCGAGCACGAGCGTGATGCGCGACGGGGTGATGCGCACCACCTCCAGCCCGGAAGTCGCCGGAAACCGCACATTTCCGGGCGACAGCGGGATCTCGTGCGTGCCCTCGCCCGCGGTCTGCAGGTTGATGGTGTATGCCGGCGGGCCCGACAGCCCGTAGCCTATGTTGGCCGGCGCCCCCCGGACGGTCACTTCCACGAAGCTCGGCCGCTCGTTGGTGATCTCCATGTCCCGGGGAACCTGGATCTCGAGGGCCACGCTGATGATTCTTTCCACGTTGCGGTCCCCGCGCACGGCGAGCCAGAGGAAGAAAGCCAGGACCACGGAGGTCAGCTTGATCGCCCAGTTTTCCAGCAGCATCGACCTGAGCAGATTCATACGGCTTCCTGTCGCCTGCCGGCTCCTTGCGCGGCGGGCGCGGCCTTTCTTTCGAAGGCGGCCCGCAGAACGTTGCGCAGTCCCGCAGCATCCAGATTGCGGATGATCTCGCCGCCGATCGCCGCGGAAATGATCCCTGTTTCCTCCGAGACGACCACGGCCACGGCATCGGTTTCCTCGGTGATGCCGATGGCCGCGCGATGCCGGGTTCCGAGCTCCTTGCTCAGATAGGGGTCCAGGGTGAGGGGAAGAAAGCAGGCAGCCGCGACGATCCGGTTGCGCTGCACGATGACCGCGCCGTCGTGCAACGGGGTGTTGGGGCTGAAGATGGTCACCAGCAGATCGTAGGTCAGAACGCTGTCCAGCGTGATCCCGCTCTCGGCGTAATTCCGCAGGCCGATGTCGCGCTCGATGACCACCAGCGCCCCGATTTTCTTCGCGGCCAGCGTCGTGGCGGCCAGGATGATCTCCTCGAATCCCTCGCGCGCCGGATCGCGCCGGTAGCGCGAGAAGAACGGTGTGCGGCCGATGCCCGCCAGACCCCGCCGGATCTCGTTCTGGTACAGAACGATGATGCCGAAGACGACGTAAGCCAGCACGTTGCCGAAGAGCCACTCCACGGTCGCCAGGCGGTAGAGGCGGGTTACGAAATAGAACATCAGGAGCACGACGATGCCGAACGTCATCTGGACGCCGCGCGTGCCGCGCAAGAGCAGCAGGAGCCGGTAGAAGATGAAGGCGACGATGGCGATATCGATCAGGTCGCGCAGGGTGATCGAATTCAACTGCAGGAGTTCGACGATATAGCGGACGTACGCGGTCACTCTCCCGCCCTCTCTGCCATGATCGCGTCGGTCATCCGTGCCACCTGGCGCATGGCCGCGACGTCATGCACGCGCACGATATGCGCACCGAAGACGATCGCGGCGGCGACCGTGGCGGCCGTGCCCCAAGCCCGATCCGACACGGGGTTTTCCAGCACCGCCCCGATGAAGGACTTCCGCGACGTCCCGACCATCCACGGAAGGTCGATGGCCGCCAGACGCCCCAGGTTGCGGAGAATCTCGAGATTCTGCCGGGCGGTCTTGCCGAATCCGATACCGGGATCCAGGACGATGCCGTCCGGCTGCACGCCGGCGGACCGCGCCGCGGCGACCGCCTGCGCGGCCCACGCCTCGATCTCTGCCAGTATATCGGAACTCGGCGGCCCGAGCTGCATGGTAGCAGGTTCGCCGCGCATGTGCACGAGGATCAAGCCCGCCCGGAAGAGAGCCGCCTGCGCGGCAATTTCCTGATCGTGCGCAAGTCCGCTCACGTCATTGACCAGCGCCGCCCCACGTTCCAGCGCGGCGCGCGCCGTCGTGCTGCGCCTCGTATCGACGGAGACGGGCAGCGGGTAGGAGGGTCCGAGGGCCTCCAGCACGGGCAGGATCCGCCTGCACTCTTCGTCCGGCGGGACCGGCGCGGCCCCGGGACGCGTGGACTCCCCGCCGACATCGAGAATGTCGGCGCCTTCCTCGGCTATCTCCCACGCCCTCTCGACCGCGCGCGCAGGATCGAGGAAGCGCCCCCCGTCGGAGAAGGAATCGGGCGTCACGTTGAGCACACCCATGATCAGGGTCCTTTCGCCGAGCTCCAGGACCCGGTCACGCGCCTTCAGTCGGTACCTTTTGCGGCGATGCTGATGCGACATGCCTGTGGAGGGGCTCCCGGTGCCGGAGGCCCGGGCCGCGACCCCTCCGGCGGGATCGGGCAGCCGGGCAGTGATCACCGCACGACCGGCAGGGGATGAATCAGGCTGGTGCCGGCTTTCCCGTCGGATTGATGAGCTGCGGCACAGGAGCGGGCCCCGGGATCAGCCCTTTGGCCGGCTGGCTTTCCGTACCGGCGGGCGCTGATGCGGCTTTCTGCCTGTCCAACGCCACACCCTGGATGATGGCTTCGATCTCGTGCGCGTCCAGGGTCTCGTACTCGAGCAAGGCCTCGGCAAGGCGGATGAGCTTTTCCCGGTTGGTCTCGAGGATCTCGCAGGCACGCTCGTAGCACTCCTCGACGATCCTCTTCACCTCGCGGTCGATGCGTATCGCCGTGTCTTCGCTGTAGTCACGATGCTGGGCGATCTCCCTGCCGAGGAAAATCTGCTCTTCTTTCTTGCCGAAGGTCAGCGGCCCCATGGCGGGGCTCATCCCCCACTCGGTCACCATCTTGCGGGCGCGCTCGGTGGCAACCTCGATGTCGTTGGCCGCTCCCGTCGTTTCCGTGCCCAGGAAAAGCTTCTCGGCACATCTGCCGCCCATGAGGATGGTGATCTGCCCCTCGATGTATTCCTTGGTGTAGTTGTGCTTGTCGGCCTCCGGCAGCTGCTGGGTCAGGCCGAGCGCCATTCCGCGCGGGATGATCGTCACCTTGTGCACGGGGTCGGCTCCCGGGATCATGTAGGCCACCAGTGCGTGGCCGGATTCATGATACGCCGTGACCTTCTTGTCGGCTTCGGTGATGACCATGGTCTTGCGTTCCTTGCCCATGAGCACCTTGTCCTTGGCGCTTTCGAAATCGGCCATGGTCACGAACCGGCGGTTGTAACGCGCCGCATTGAGGGCAGCCTCGTTGACGAGGTTGGCAAGGGCCGCACCGGAGAAACCGGGCGTGCCGCGGGCGATCACGCTGATATCGACATCGTCGGCGAGCGGGATCTTGCGCGTGTGGACTTTCAGGATTCCTTCGCGCCCGCGGATGTCGGGCAAGGGCACGACGACCTGGCGGTCGAACCGCCCGGGCCGCAGGAGCGCCGGATCCAGCACATCGGGACGATTGCTGGCGGCGATAAGTATGACGCCGTCGTTCGATTCGAAACCGTCCATTTCCACCAGCAGCTGGTTGAGCGTCTGTTCGCGCTCGTCATGGCCGCCCCCCAGGCCGGCTCCGCGATGGCGCCCCACCGCATCGATCTCGTCGACGAAAATGATGCAGGGGGCGTTCTTCTTCCCCTGCTCGAACAGATCGCGCACCCGGCTGGCGCCGACGCCGACGAACATCTCGACGAAGTCCGAGCCGCTGATGGAAAAGAAGGGCACGTTGGCTTCCCCGGCGATCGCTCGTGCCAGGAGGGTCTTGCCGGTCCCCGGAGGTCCCATCAGCAGGACCCCCTTGGGGATCCTGCCACCCAGCCTCTGAAATTTCTGGGGCTCCTTGAGAAACTCGATGATCTCCGTGAGCTCTTCCTTGGCCTCCTCGACACCCGCCACGTCCTTGAAGGTCACCTTCTTTTGCTGGCTCGACAGCAGCCGCGCCCGGCTCTTGCCGAAGGAGAGCGCCTTGTTGCCGCCGCTCTGCATCTGCCGCATCAGGAAGAGCCAGAAGCCGATCAGCAGGATGAAGGGCAGCCAGGAAGAAAGCAGGACATACATCAACGACGAGTTCGAGGTCTTTTCCAGCTTGACGCTGGCGCCGTTTTCCTCCAGCTCCTTGGCGAGGTTGTAGCCGGCGTCGGCCGGTATGATGGTGCGGAATTTCCTGTTGTTGAGGTCGACGCCCGAAAGGTCCTCGCCCGAGATCGTGACCGATTTGATCCGCTTGGCGCGCAGTTCCTGGTAGAAGGCCGAAAAGTCCTTCTCCTCGATGCTTGCATCCCTGACGCTGTAAAAGAGCTGCCACATCAGCACGAGGGAGACGACGACGGCCAGCCAGACCAGGATGTTTTTCACATTGGTACTCAAGTCACGGACCTCCCCGCTGCCCGGCCCGCTTTCCTGCCGGGCACACAGCCGGATCGGCGTAATCATTATAACAGACGCCGCGACGAATTCTTCGAGCTTTCCTCATCCCGATCGTGCCTTCCCGAGCGCATCCTCCTGATTAGACGTACCGAGGCGGCAAAAGTTTCCGTTCAAGAGCGCCCCCGGCCGGCAACGCCGCATCAGGCGGCCGGAGCCGCGGGCCGGACCTGCAAAAGCACACATCGGCCGCTTCCCGGCCGGGCGATAAAGGATTTCGCAGGCCTCAATCCCGGGACCCAAACCACGGCCTCGCCCGCCGCCACTACGGGCAGCCGTCGCCTTTCTCTCAAAGGTATGCGCTCCTGGTTGAAGACTTTTTTCAGCTTTCTGTGCCCCGGCCCGCCGTAGCGATCCCCCGGCAGCCAGGGCCGGATGACGAGCGAGGCCGGCAGCGCGTCGGAGCGCAGGGCCGCCCTGTCGGCCCCCAGGCCCTGCCCGGCGCCTTCGGCGAAATCGGCGATGAAGATCATGCCCGCCTCGGGCACTTCGCACCGTCCCGGAACGGAGAGCTCGTAGCGGTAAAAGTGGGTGACCGGAGCGGCCGCCGCCGTTATGGCGAGGTGCTCGAACTCCCGGATCGCCAGCGCGTTGCCGGGCAAACGGACCCAGGCTCCGCTCGCGTCGGGCCGGCAGAGCGCCAGCACCGCGCACACATGGGACATGGAAATCCCGCGCAGCGACCCGCGTACTTCGCAGAGGGCGCGGCGCACCACGAGCTTCCGGATGATCGGGGGGAGTTCGAGGATGCCGGCCGCCGGCAGCGTAAGGCCAAGCTCCGCAGGCCTGCGGAGGGCCTCGTAGGCCCGCCCGGCCTGCGCGTCCAGGTACTCGGCGGTCTCGCGCGCCAGGTCCGCCTGCCGGGCCAGCACGCGCGCCGTGCGGCGCTGGAAGTTCCTTTCGAGATAGGGGATGAGTTCGTGCCGGATGCGGTTTCTCTCGAAGTCGAGGTTGCGGTTGCTGGCGTCTTCGCGGAATGGCTGCTGCAAGCGCCGGAGATAGGCGCGGATGGCGCCGCGCCGGCATTCCAGAAGCGGCCGCACGATCACGCCGGCGACGACGGGGCGAATGCCCGACAGCCCCTCGACCCCGCTGCCGCGCAGCAGTCGGGACAGCACCGTCTCGGCCTGATCGTCGAGGGAGTGGCCCACCGCGATCTTTCGCGCGCCCAGCGACTGAGCGGCCCTGCGCAGGAAGGCGTAACGCGCCGTGCGCGCCGCCTGTTCCAGGTTCGGCGCGCCCGGGCAGGCCAAGCGAGCGCGCTCGCAGACGAAGGGGAGGCCGAGTTGCTGCGCCAGCCGGCCGACGAATTCCTCGTCGCGGTCTGCATCGGCGCCGCGGATTCCATGGTTGAAATGGGCGACCGCGAGCTTCCACTGCATGGCGCCCGACAGGCGGTGCAGGCAATGGAGCAGGGCGACGGAGTCGGCCCCGCCGGAAACGGCGACAAGGATATGGTCGCCGGGTTCGAGCATGCCGTACTTCTTGATGGTGGCGAGAACCTGGGCTTCGAGCATCGGTCCGGGCCCCTACGGGAGTCATTCTACTACACGGGCAAGGGTGCTGCCGGCCCGCTTTGGCCCGCGGGCGCGCGCCGGATATCTGATATAATGAAAAACCGCGTCGTCCGCGGCGTTTATATCGTTTGGGGGTCAATCATGGGCTTTCCAGCCACGAGGCTCCGGCGATTGCGCATGAACGAGGGCTTGCGCCGCATGGTGCGCGAGACCCGCCTCTCGCCCGATCAGCTTGTCTATCCTCTGTTTGTGTGCCCCGGGGAAGGGATCCGCAGGGAGATCAGGTCCATGCCGGGCAACTGCCAGTGGTCGATCGACACCCTGGTGGAAGAAGCACGCTCCCTGGCATCGCTGGGGATCGCCGGGGTGATCCTGTTCGGCATCCCCGAGGCCAAGGACGAGAGGGCCGGCGGGGCCTATGACGAACAGGGCATCGTCCAGAAGGCGGTACGCGCGCTGAAGCGCGAGGTGCGCGACCTCCTGGTCATCACGGATGTCTGCCTGTGCGAGTACACCAGCCACGGTCATTGCGGGATGCTGCGCGGCGAAGAGGTCCTCAACGACGCGAGCGTCGAGCTTCTGGCGCGCACGGCCCTGTCGCACGCGCAGGCCGGCGCCGACATCGTGGCGCCTTCGGACATGATGGACGGGCGCGTGGCGGCGATCCGCGCCTTGCTGGACCGGCATGGGTTCGAGCACACCCCCATACTTTCCTATGCCGTCAAGTACGCCTCGGCGTTCTACGGGCCGTTCCGCGAGGCGGCCGAATCCGCCCCCGCTTTCGGCGACCGGCGCAGCCATCAAATGGACCCGGCCAACGCGCGCGAGGCCTTGCGTGAGGTGGAACTGGACATCGAGGAGGGCGCGGACATCCTGATGGTGAAGCCGGCCGGGCCTTGCCTCGACATCGTTCGCATGCTGCGGGATCGCTATCCTCTTCCCCTGGCCGCTTACCAGGTCAGCGGCGAGTACTCGGCGCTGGTGGCCGCCGGCCGGCTCGGCTGGCTGGATCTCGAGCGCGTTATGATGGAATCCCTGATCGGCATACGCAGGGCAGGGGCGGACATCATTCTGACCTACTTCGCCAAGGAGGCGGCCAGGTTGCTTTGAGGCTCCGGCCGGCGGATCTGCGGCGGGGCGATGCAATTGTGAGTGGAGTCTTATCGGTGAGCAAACGATCGAAAGCGCTGTTTTTGCGTGCCCAGGAGCGGATTCCGGGGGGAGTCAGCAGCCCGGTCCGCGCTTTCCGCAGCGTCGGCGGCGTGCCGCACTTCATCCGGCGCGGCAAGGGAAGCCGGATCGTGGATGTCGACGGCGTCTCGTACATCGACTATGTGTGCTCCTGGGGACCTTTGATATTGGGGCATTGCGCCCCCGTGGTCAGGAACGCACTCCGGCAGCAGATCGCGCTCGGCACGAGCTTCGGGGCGCCGACCGAGAGCGAGGTGGTGCTGGCGGAGATGATCATCGAAGCCTTGCCCTCGATCGAGCAGGTCCGCTTCGTCAACTCGGGGACCGAGGCCACGATGAGTGCCATCCGGCTCGCCCGGGCCTTCACCGGGAGGAAGAGGATCCTGAAGTTCGACGGCTGCTACCACGGGCATGCCGACAGCCTGATGGTGCGGGCGGGTTCCGGGGTCGCCACCCTGGGCCTCCCCGACAGCCCGGGGATCCCGCCCGAAGAGGCGGCGCTCACCATCTCCGTGCCCTACAACGACATCGATATTGTGGAGCTGGCGCTGAACCGCTTCCGCTCGGAGATCGCCGCCGTGATCGTCGAACCCGTGGCGGGCAACATGGGTACGGTCCCGCCCGCGAAGGGATTCCTGCAGCGGCTGCGCAAGCTGACGAGGGAGCACGGCACGCTGCTCATTTTCGACGAGATCATGACGGGCTTCCGCGTCTCCTACGGCGGGGCGCAGGAATTGTACCGGGTCAGGCCGGACATCACGACTCTGGGCAAGATCATCGGCGGCGGCCTTCCCGTGGGAGCGTACGGTGGCAACAAGGCGATCATGCAGATGGTCGCTCCCCAGGGGGCCGTCTACCAGGCGGGGACCC
The DNA here is from genome assembly GCA_964534795.1 of uncultured Acidobacteriota bacterium. Classification (GTDB taxonomy): domain Bacteria; phylum Acidobacteriota; class UBA6911; order UBA6911; family UBA6911; genus CAZHQK01. The sequence continues at coordinate 10,470 of CAZHQK010000106.1, read as the reverse complement.
TGTCGGGCAATCCCCTGGCGATGGCGGCCGGGATCGCCACGCTCAAGAGCCTGAAGAAGCCCGGGACCTACGAGAAGCTCGAGGCCCTCTCGGCGGCTCTGGCCCAGGGACTGCGCACCGCGGCCGAGAAGGCGGGGTGCCCGGTGCAGGTCAATCAGGTCGGCTCGATGTTCACGGTCTTCTTTACGGCGACTCCCGTCACGGATTTCCGCACGGCGAAGACGAGCGACACGGATCGCTTCCGGCGCTTTTTCAACGCCATGCTGGAGCGCGGCATCTACCTGGCGCCGTCGCAGTTCGAGGCGTGTTTCGTCTCTCTGGCCCACACGCGCAAGGATGTGGCGCTCACGGTCCGGGCGGCGCAGGAGGCCTTCCGGGCTGCTGTTTCCGGCGCGGACTGACGGGGCCGGTCGCATCGGCTTTCGGCGGCGCCGGCCTTCGGAAGCGTATCGTCACCACCTTGAATCCCTCGGTCTTCTCGACGGTGAAGTCCAGGCCCTGGTAGCGGATATTCTCCCCCTGCTGCAGCAGCCGGCCGGTCAGGCTCTGGAGAAACCCCGCGACGGTGGTGTATTCGTGCGACTCGGGAATCCTCGCGTGGAAGGCGCGGTTGAACTCCCGGACCGGCAGGTTGCCCGCCACCAGGTACTGGTCGGCGCCGAGCTCGCGGATCGGCTCGACTTCCACGTCGTGCTCGTCGCGGATCTCCCCCACGATTTCCTCGAGGAGGTCCTCGAGGGTGACGATCCCTTCGACCCCTCCGTACTCGTCGACCACCGCCGCCATATGCAGGTGCATGCGCTGCATGCTGCGCAGGACCGCCTCCAGGCGTGCCGTGTCGGGGATGTAATGCACGGGCCGCAGGAGCGCCCGGATGTCGATATCGCCCGGCCGGTCCAGGTACGGGAGCAGGTCCTTGGCGTGGAGCAGCCCGAGCAGATTTTCGAAGCTGCCGCGGTAGACGGGGATGCGGGAATAGGAGGTCTTCGCGAGCACCGAGAGAATCTCGCCCAGGGGGCTGTCGATATCCACGGCCGTCACTTCGGTGCGCGGGATCATGACCTCGCGTATCTGGGTCGAGCCGATGTCGAAGACTCTGCGCAGCATGGCCCTGCGGTGCTCGGCGAGGTCGCTCGAGCCGGAGGCCGCGATCAGGGCGCGCACCTCCTCCTCGCTCAGGGCGTGGGCGAAGGGGCTGGCGGATGAGGAAACGCCGAAGAGCCTGAAAAGCACCGAGGCGATTGCGGCTCCCAGCCGGGCGAAGGGATGGAGCAGGAAGATCGCGGCGTTGACCGGGCGGACGAGCTTGTCTGCGGCCGTCTCGGCATGCGACGCGGCGAAGGTCTTGGGCGCCAGCTCGCAGAAAACCAGGATGAAGAGGGTCAGGGCGACCGAGGCGAGCAGGCTCAAGGTCCGAGAGTGGGCTGCGGGGGAAAGGGTCGTGACGATGTAGGTGAGGATGGTGGCGGCTGCGATGTTGGCGATCGTGTTGCCGAGGAGAATGACGCCGAGGAAGCGGTCGGGATCATCCGTGATTCTCTTGACCAGAACCGCCCGGCGGTCGCCCGACTCCGCCCTGTGCCTGAGGCGCAGGCGGTTGACGGCCATGAAGGCCGTCTCCGACCCCGAGAAGAAGGCCGACAACAGCAGCGAAAGGGCCAGCAGGCCCAGGGAAGCCGGCAGAAAATGCAATGTGCCCGATTATGCCGAAGCTTTCACCGAGCGCGCATAGGCTTCCGCGAGTGTGCGGTCGATGATCTCCTCGACCGTCTTTTCGCTGACGCCGCGCACGGTGGCGACTTCGCTGACAATGAGCTGTTTGGCGCGGTCGAGCATCCGCTTTTCCCGGAAGGAAAGGCTCTTCTTGAAGCTGAGGTAGACGAGGTTCTTGAGGACCTCCGCCACCTGGAAGATCGATCCGGTGCGCATCTTTTCGCAGTGCTCCTTGTACCGGTCCTTCCAGTCCGCCTCAGGCTCGTAGAAATCCTCTTCCAGGAGCTTGAAAAGGCCGTCCACCTGCGATTTTTTGATGATCCTGCGCAGACCGACGCTGTCGACGTTGGTGGTGGGCACCATGACCAGGGAGCCGTTGGAGTGGATGCGCAGCATATAGAATTCTTCCGGAACGCCGTCGACGGAGCGCCGGGTTACCTGCTCGATGATGCCGACACCGTGATTCGGGTAAACGACCTTTTCTCCGATGCGAAATTCCATCTTTGCGTTCCTCCGGGAACCTCGGAAGCGCGAATTATACTGCAGAAGCGCGCGCCGAGTCAAAAAAGGTCCGCCCGGCGCCCGCTCGATGCGCCTCTCGCGGGAGCGCCGGCCCGGATTGACTCGCGCGCGGCACGTGGGCTAGGATGATCGGCGCCCGCATCCCAGCGGGCTCGCGGCCGAAGTGGCGGAACTGGCAGACGCACGGGACTCAAAATCCCGCGCTCCGCAAGGAGCATGGGGGTTCGACCCCCCCCTTCGGCACCACTCCTGGAAACAGCCGGAAGCCGGCGACTCTTGCAACCGAAGACGGCACGATCATCCGCTGGGGTGCGGTCTCCATCGGCGTACCTCCTGGAAGCGCCCTACGTGAAAGTAGCGATCGACGTCGACGCGGAAGAGTGCGGTGTCGGGTGACGCTACGAACGATTCGAGTTGCGGGTGCCGCCGAATGAGGAGGCGTGCCCAGCGCTCCCGCTCGGCACCGGACTGCAGGCAGGCGGCCGTTCCGGTGGCCGTGAAGGCCTCTATCTTCATCATGTCCGTCTCGCCCTGAGAGCGGGTGTCGACCAGCAGGGCGACGCGGTCGCATTTCATGAGGAGCCGGTATTTCCGGGTGTCCTTGGGGGTGGCGAAGACGGCCGCAGACAGGTCCTCCGAGAGCGCAAAGGCGATCAGCGAAGCGTAAGGTTGGCCTTCTCCCTGGGTGGCGAGCACCGCGAATCGCTCCCGCTCGACCAGTTGGCGGATGCTCTCGGCCAACGAGGGATCGTCGGCATCCACCGACGAAGGACCGGCCTGGATATTGGGGCCGAGTTCCGGCTCATCCTGAGTCATGGTTGGGCACTTTCCTGAACGGGCCGCAGGCGATCCTCGCCGGAGTCGCCGCCGGCCCGGTCGAAGCGTCGAATCTCGACGCGCACATTAGAGCATCGGCTGCTCCGGTTTGCAATCTCCAGCAGGATGCGCCCGCATTTCCATCGCTCCTGGGCCCGCCGCTGTGGGATGCAGCGCCGGCAAGAAGTATGAGCTTCTGGTGCCTGCGCATGATATGACGCTCTCGGGCATCGGAGCGCGGTCTTTTTGCCCGCTTGCGGCGCGGGCGGGGTAGCTGGGCCGGATCTCGTCGGTCGTCAGATCCGCGCGATCCGTCTGGAGGACGCAGCTGCCGTCGAGCTTCCTGGCTTGCTTGTCCGCATCCTCGCACCAGCAGATCGTCTTGCGCCCCAGGTCGGCTTCGATCGCGGATTTCGCGCAGCATGTGCGTCCGGCCGAGCCGGCAGAAGGGCAAGGCGGCGAAGCATCAGCAGGCGGTGCGACCACGCATGTGGCGCTGGGCCTTGCGGTCCAGGACCGCCTGCTGGGATTCCAGGCGCGGAAATAGGTTCAAAATCCGGGAGAAGATGCTGCATACTCGGTTCGTGGTTGGGCCTCCATGGTTTGGTATCGGACTTGTCACGCAACCCCAACTTGACTACCAGAGGCTCAAACTGTCCTCATCCCTGAATCTCGTGGGCTGCGTGAGGAGCGGACTTGGACAAGACCGATTCTGTTTCACGTGTTCGGGCTCAATTACCCTATCGTGCTGTCCGCGTTGGTCGGTCTGTCGGTTTTCGTGCCCGCGGCGGTGCCGTCGTGATGACTGCTGCGGTGGTGCTGGCGGCTTTTCCGAAGTTCGGCTTGCGCCGGCAACCGAGCTGGCTTACCTTAGGCGGCACCAAGGCATTGGGGAAATTGCTTTGGCCATTGCTTTGGTCCCAGCGGCACAGGTGATCATCCATGCCTGGCCGTAAGGGCAAACGCAGCCGGAGGCTCGAACCTGCTGGTCAACCGGACATTTTTTAAAGGAAAAGCACGATGAAGACGGGTATAGAATACGAAGGCTTGTCCATCAGGCCGGATGAAGATCGTCTGATCGGCGCACTAAATACCGTTATTCGCCTGGGCATCCGCCTCTTGGCGATCCTGATGACGCTGGTGATCTTCTGGGGAATCGGTGATGTTGTCTGGGTCATTTACCAGCACATGCTGGAGCCGCCATTCTTGATCCTGAGAATAGCAGACATCTTGGACACATTCGGTGCGTTTCTAGCCGTACTGATTGCTGTTGAAATCTTTCTTAATATTATTCTTTACTTGAAAGAAGACGTCATCCACGTGAAGCTGGTCGTTGCCACGGCTCTGATGGCCATCGCCCGAAAGGTGATCGTCTTCGATTTCGACAAGATCGGTTCCGAGCACGTGGCGGCCACCGGCGCCGTTATTTTTGCCCTTGGCATCACCTACTGGCTGATCGCAAGACAGGGCAAGAAATCGGCTGCCTGAAGGAAGATCCCGTGACGGTACGGCTTTTTGCCGCCGTCAAAGCAGGCGAAGGCGAGCTCAGGCGGGCAACAGATTGCGGTAGGCAAACAGTGCTGGAATCCACGCTTCAAAGCTTGTTCTCGAAGAGGAACTTCTTTCTGCCGCTCCGGCCGGCCACCCCCGTCTGGCACTTGCCTGGAAGCCGCTGGAAGACGGTCTGAACGAGCTGCCATGGCCGGTGCTCGTTGGCGTAGGCCAGGGTCGAGCGCTTGGGAGCGCGGGGAATGCCGAGATGCCTGAGTTTCCCCTCACAAGTGGCCAGCCGGCCGCGGATTTCGCGCAGCATGTGCGTCCGGCCGAGCCGGCAGAAGGGCAAGGCGGCGAAGCATCAGCAGGCGGTGCGACCACGCATGTGGCGCTGGGCCTTGCGGTCCTGGACCGCCTGCTGGGATTCCAGGCGCGGAAATAGGTTCAAAATCCGGGAGAAGATGCTGCATACTCGGTTTATGGTTGAGCCTCCGGGGTTTGGTATCGCTTTCCTCTTACAACCTCAACCAGACTGCCAGAGGCTCAACCTGTCCTGATTTGTAAGTCTCGTGACTTCTTTGAGAGGCCGATTTGAACAAGAATGGGGCAAGCCAAGACATTCTCGCAAGGAGGCACCTATGATAGCCAAGACTATATTCCCCGGCCGCTATATCCAAGGTCTGAATGCATTGAAGCGTTTAAGGGAGGAAATCGAACGATTTGGAGAGGTGGGTTTCATCATCTGCGATCGTTTTGTATTGGAAAACCCGCTGCCCTATTCAGACACGTTCATGAGCGGGTCTTCATCAAATGTAGCCGAACGATTTCAGGGAGAGTCGTCCGACGAGGAAATCAAAAGACTCTTGGATCCGGCCAAGAACAGCAAGGCCCGGGTTGTCGTGGGAATGGGCGGCGGCAAAACCATGGATACCGCGAAAGCTGTCGCATACCTGCTCGAACTCCCGGTGATCGTTGTCCCCACGATCGCATCCACCGATGCGCCTTGCAGCGCACTATCCGTGATCTATACCCCTGACGGAAAGTTCAAGAGATACTTGGTCCTTCCCAGAAACCCGGATGTCGTCCTAGTGGACACTGGAGTGATCGCAAGAGCCCCGGTCAGATTTCTGGTGTCGGGCATGGGAGATGCTTTGGCTACGTGGTTTGAGGCAAGCTCCTGCAAGGCGAAGTTCGCTCCCAACATTACCGGCGATGTCGGCTCCATGACTGCCTATGCACTTGCCCGGCTTTGCTATGATACTCTGCTCGAATATGGAGTTGCGGCAAAGATATCATGCGAGGCCCATGCCGTGACGCCTGCCCTGGAACGCATTGTCGAGGCCAACACGCTTCTGAGTGGGCTGGGGTTTGAAAGCGGCGGCCTTGCCGCCGCCCATGCTATTCACAACGGCTTAACGGTGCTGGAGAAAGCCCACGATCGGCAACACGGTGAAAAGGTGGCCTTTGGCACGCTCGCTTCTCTTTTTCTGACGGACAAGCCCGGAAAGGTCATTAATGAAGTCTATACTTTTTGTGAGTCCATAGGTCTTCCGACAACCTTCGAAGGGATTGGATTGGGAGGTATTTCCGATGGGGAGTTGATGATGGTAGCCGAGGCCGCGTGCGCCGAAAACGAAACCATTCACAATGAGCCGATACCGGTCGAGCCGATGACGGTCTTTTCTGCCTTGAGGGCGGCGGATGCTGAAGGCAGGCGCCGTCAGAGGGTAAGGGTGTAGCCCATTGTCTAGACAAAGAATCAGGTTCCTTGAGATGGTCTCGCTACCGGGTTGTTCTGTCTTGACGTCAGTGACAGGAAAGCCGCGGGCATCGGTTCGCCAAAGCCATCCGTTCAATCCCCGCAGTGTCGCGGCCGCCGTGGCAGTGGCCGCCGCCGTCGGAGAGGCGGGCGTATCCGCCCGGCCATGGGCGAGCGCTCCGAATGGGGAGCGCATGCGGGCGACGCCGTGCCTTAACCCTGCCGTACTTTGCGGCGTGGCTGGGCTGCGCCAGGGCGGAAACGGCAAAGACCGTAGGAGCCGAGACCAGAAGAAGCGGCAGGCGCCCGGAGGGCAACCAACCGGTCACGCGGGCCAGGGCGCGCGCTACAGCGAAGTCCGATAGCACCGTGCCGGCGGGGGCGGCGCGGCGTGCCCGCGTGCTCAGCGCGACAGGGCTTTGCGGATGGCGGCGACGGTCACATCGGCGCGGTAATCCACACACCTGTGACCCATTTCGACCGCCTTCTCGACCGGAAAGAGGGGGACGCCGTTGATCGTCGCCTTGCCCTTGGCGATCCTCTGCCGGATGCGGACATGGTCGGGATTCACGGTCATGACCATGGCGGAGATCCCGAAGTCGTCGTGCAGTCCCTCGTCCACCTCGTGGATCCCCTGCGACTCGAGCCACTTGGTCAACCCGGGATAATCGTAGTACTCGGGGATGTAATGGATCGTGGTCTTGCCCTCCTGCCACCGGGCCGCGAGCGTCTCCGCGACTTCCTTCATGCCGGCCTGATTGCCGCCGCTGTCCCCGATCAGGATGATGTGCTCGAATCCGTGCGTACGGAAGCAGGAAGCGATGTCCGTCAGCAGCCGCTTGTAGGTGTCTTCCTGTAGGCTGATCGTGCCCGGGTAGCGCATCATGCCGCTGGGCGGGTCGATGTTCCCTTCGGGCACGAAGGCGATGATCGGCGCGACGAGCGCGTTGCCGAGCTTGCGGGCGATCGCCTCGGTGGTCGAGCGCAGGATGAAGTTGTGCTTTCCCGTAGCCAGATACGGTCCGTTCATCTCGACGCCGCCGGTCGCGATGATGACCGTGGTCTTTCCCTGGCGCATGGCATCGCGCACTTCCATCCAGGTGAGCTCCTCGATGAACACCGAGTCGAGCGCATCGATGGGCCTCGGCGTGTCGGGATGCGGCGAGACGGCCGCCTGCGACGATCCCGGGCGCGCCGGAGCCTGCGCCTGGGTGCCGGCGGCCGCACCGAGCGCCAGCGAATATGAAAGCAATCCAGCGATGTGCCGTTTCATCTTCCCTCCTTGGATTCATGGACCGCGTATGGGCGCAATATACCGGATGCGGGCTGCGGGCGCCACCGGGATGATCGGCCTGCAGCGCCGCGATTGATTGTGCCGCTTCATGCGGCTATATTTCCTGCACCGCGATGCTGCGGCGTGCTTCCATTTTGGACTTGCGGGAACGCGGGAGGATCCGGTTATGAACCTACGACGATGCGAGCAGGGAGCCTCGCGGCGAGACTTTCTGGCGCTTGCCTCTCTTGCCGCCGTGGGCGGTTTCGCGCGGCGGCTGCCCGCCCTCGGGCAGGCGCAGGAAACGATCGTGACCTTCAAGGAGCTGCGCGACAAGGTCGGCATTTTCATCGCGCGCGGCGGCACGATCGGCTGGTATGTATCGAGCGACGCCGTGGCGGCGATCGACAGCCAGTACCCGGACACGGCGAAGATATGCCTGGACGGCCTGAACCGGCGTTCCGGCAATCACCGGATCGACTACCTGCTGATCACCCACTATCACGGGGACCACACGGCGGGCAACGGCGTTTTCCGGCCGGTGACCGGGAAGATCGTGGCTCACGAGAGGGTCCCCGAACTGCAAAGGCAGGCGGCCGCGCAGCAGAAAAGCGAATCGGCCCAGACCTATCCCGACACCGTATTTTCCCGCGAGTGGACCGGCGACCTGGGGAAGGAGCAGGTGCGCATGGAGCATTTCGGCCCGGCCCACACGGGCGGGGACGCCATCGTGCGCTTCGAGCGTGCCGACATCGTTCACATGGGCGATTTGGTGTTCAACCGGCGGCATCCCTACATCGACCGGCCCGCCGGGGCCTCCATCGCGGGCTGGATACAGGTGCTCGAGAAGATTGCCGGCAGGTTCTCGGGCGACACCTTGTACATCTACGGGCACGCGCAGCAGGGTTGGGAGGTTACCGGCCGCAAGGATGACCTTCTTTACCAGCGCGACTACCTCAGCGCGCTGCTCGAGCGCGTGCGCGCCGATATCAAGGCGGGCAAGTCGCGCGCGCAGGTCACCGACTCGACTGAACCGCTCAGAGGGTTCCCGGATCACGGCCCGCTGAATGCGCGCGTGCTGCAGGCCGCCTACGACGAGCTCGCCCCTGCTGCGTAGCAGCGGTCCGATTGAAATCGGCGCTGTTCGGCGCCCGGGACATACCGGGAAATGCCCGCGGGCGGAACAAGATCTGCGCCGAGCCTGATCCGGCCGGGCACGCAGCTCGGTCATCCCGGCGTCCAAGGGGCGTTGCTGCTTGCGTCTGCGGGGATCGCGCTTTCGACCGGGCGGCCCGCCGACTCGAGCGCGCGTGCGTCTAAGTTTGCGAGCACATAGCTCCTTGTCCTTCCGGGCAGCCGGAATGTTCCAGCCATACATTAGACCGGCTGTCTTAGCTACACGTCCGCTCTTCCATGTTTGCTGAACATTCATGGCCTTTTCACATGGATTGAACAGTCGAGCGGGACAATTCGTGCATGGACATGCCTATTTATGATGTAGCCATCATCTCCGACTTGCACCTTGGCTCCGAGGTGTCAAGAGCGCGCGAGGCGCTTGATATGCTGCGGACGATCAGATTCAAGCGTCTTATTCTTCTGGGCGACATGTTCTGCGATCTTAATTTCCGGCGCCTCAAAAAGGAGCATTGGCAGTTTCTTTCATATATACGCAAACTGTCAAATCCCAAACGGGATGTCGAAGTGGTTTGGGTTGAGGGAAATCACGATTTCGGCCTATCGGATGTGATGTCTCACTTGGTAGGCGTTCCGGTATACCAGGAATACACCTGGGAATCGGGCGGAGAGCGATATCTGGCAATTCATGGACATCAGTTCGACAACTTCATTGTAAAAAACCATCTTTTCATGGGCGGGCTTGCCGCCGTCATCTATCTATCCATTCAGAAAGTGAACGCGAAGGGCAAGCAAGTCGCTCGATTGATCGACAGGCTCAATACGCGATGGCAGCGATTGACGCCGAAAGTCGCCGAGGGAGCCCTCTCCTATGCTGGGAGTCGCGGAGCAACGCACGTTTTTTGCGGCCACACCCACGAGGCAACGACGCGGACGAGGGATCGAATCTACTATTACAATTCAGGGGCATGGACGAACAGCAGGCCGATATACATTTCGGTGTCGGGACGAGAGGTGACAATCCATGAGTATTTCGAACGAGCTGACTGTCGTTATACCGGCGAAGAACGAAGAGAAGTTGCTTCCGCGGCTGCTGCGATCGCTTTTGAAACAGGATTATCCGCTGATGCGGGATACGAGGGTATTTTTGGCTGATGCCGGTTCCACCGATCGCACGGTTCAAATTGCAAACGAGTTCAGCGGCGATCTCCAGATTTCGGTCATACAAGGAGGCCTTCCTTCGGTTGGAAGGAACAATGGCGCCCGATGCGCTTCGAGCCAGTATTTGCTTTTCATCGATGCGGATATCGAAGTCGCCGATCGCACGTTGCTGCGGCGTGCAATCCACCTGATCAAGGCGAGGTCGCTGCACTGCGTGACAACGGATATATGGTGCCGGGACGGAGGCTGGCTCGACAGCCTGTTGTACTGCGGCAACAACATCGTGCAACGCATTTCCCGGTTTCACCGCCCTTTTGCGACCGGCATGTTCATGCTTGTGGATAGAAGTGCGTTTGTCGCGCTTGGCGGATTTGACGAGCAGGCGCTCTACGCCGAGGATTACCAGCTTACGCAACGGATTCATCGTTCACGGTTCCGGGTGATTCGCGGCGGCATCTACAGCACCAATCGAAGATTCCGCAAGATGGGACACGCAACCATCGTCCGGTATTTCCTGAAAACCGCCTTTCACAGCGGGCAGCGCGAGTATTTCCGAAGCAAAATGCATCAGGCCTACTGGGAAGCGTACTGACCGGTG
>CAZHQK010000105.1:0-1716 GCA_964534795.1 uncultured Acidobacteriota bacterium | reverse complement strand
GCTCAGGGCCCCTGCCGGGGCCGTGTCCGTCCCGGAGGGACGGAAGCTGGCAGCTTCAGGTGAGCGGCAGCGAACCCGGAGATATGCGGACAACGGGATGACAAAGCCCCGAAGGGCCGACAGAAAAACCGCACCCGATCGAATTCTGCCGGCCCTCCGGGGCTCGCCTGATCGATACACTCCTTTCCGGGGGTTCGCCTCCGGCTCACCCCCGGCTATCGGCTCAGGGCCCCTCCGGGGCTTCGCGATCGCCTCGAACCGCATCGCCGAAATTTCTCATGCTTCGCCTCCGGCTCACCCCCGGCTACCGGCTCAGGGCCCCTCCGGGGCTTCGCGATCGCCCCGAACCGCATCGCCGAAATTTCTCATGCTTCGCCTGCGGCTCATCCCCGGCTATCGGCTCAGGGCCCCTCCGGGGCCGGATTGGCCGGGAAACGGCGCAGGCCATTGTCTCTCGTGTCCCAATTGTGATAGGGTAGGAAGCGATATCACGTGACCCGTCATCCGGGCAGTTCCGACATGCGCCACGCGGACAGCGGGAATCGCAAGCGAATCGCACCTCCAATCCGGCAGCCACACCATGAACATCCAGCATTGCAATGCAAAACACCGTTGCGCCGACGGCGGCATCGGCGAGTGTAGTTCCATCGCGGGGCATTACGGCCGCCACGTATGCTCGCGCTGCGTGACCCCGTTCACGGCGGACGAGGTCGCCCCGCAAGCGGCCGGCCCGGCGCCGCCCCCCGTGGCCGGCGCGCCCGGCGGCCGGCAGCTGTCAGGCAAGGCAACCGATTATGTCTGCGCCCACTGCGGCAACAATTTCGCCATCGTCGACAACCGCTGCATCTATTGCGACAACCTGCTGTGCCACGAGTGCAGGGACACGCGCTGCCCCCTGGTGGCACTGATCCGGAGAGCATGATGCGATGAGCACGCCAGAGGCCGATCCGGCGCGAGAATTCCCCATCCATCTCGAGATCAACACCAACCACCGCTACACGGCCGGGCAGATGGGCGTGTTCGAATTCCGCATCCGCAACCAGTCCCCCGCCGCCATACCGTCCCTGCGCATGGTGGTGGATTGCGCCTGTCAGAGCTCGCGGGAAAAGACCTTTCAGTTGAAAAACCTCGCGCCGGCGTCGGAAAAGAACGTCAAGTTCCAGTTCGAGCCCGCGCGCGGCGGCGAGGCGCTGGTCAAGATCGAGGTCTGCCTCGAGGACGCAACAGGCCTGCCCGTAATATATCGGGGCGATACGAGCGTCGACATCGCGGCGCAGGACGACGCCCGCAAATCCGGCACCAGCTTCCACATCGATATCCACGACATAGAGAAATTCATGGGCAACGACCTGAGCGGCATGCTCTCGCTCGCCGGCGGAGAGATCAACAGCGACCGGCTGCGCGAGCGCATGCAGCGCAAGGAGCCCTTCTGGATGAGGGTCGACCTCGACCTCGACGAGCACGAGACCAAGACACGCCGGGAGGCACGCCGGACTCTGCTGTGCATCCCCCCCGGCGAGACCCCTGCCCCCACACACCGGGCCTTGCTGGAAGCGGTCGAGGGCACGGCTCCGTGGCGCGCATTCATATACTCCGCGCCCGAGATCCGCTTCGGCCGCAGCGTGCGCCACAACGATGTCGTGCTGCGCTTTCTGCCGGATTTCCGCAACGACCAGCGCAGCAAGACGATCAGTCAGGAGCAGTTCGTGGCCGCGT
>CAZHQK010000104.1:0-1837 GCA_964534795.1 uncultured Acidobacteriota bacterium | reverse complement strand
CGTCAATCCGGCCACCGGGGAAGTCCGCCAGGCCGTCCTCTTCGTCGCGGTGCTCGGCGCGAGTAACTATACCTACGCGGAGCTGCAGTGGGCGCCGGATCTCTCGTCCTGGATCGGCGGGCACACACGCGCGCTGGAGTACTTCGGTGGGGTCCCCGCGCTCGTGGTCCCCGACAATCTCAAGGCAGCCGTCAAGACGGCCTCCTGGTCCGAACCGGAGCTCAATCCGACCTATGCGGAGTGGGCCGCGCACTACGGGACGGCGATCCTGCCGGCGCGCCCCCGGCGTCCGCGCGACCGGGCTAAAGGCGAAGCGGGGGTTCAGGTCGCCGAGCGGTGGCTGCTGGCCGTGCTCCGGCACGAGACCGTCACCAGCCTCGCGGCAGGGAACGCAGCGCTGTGGGGCCTGCTCGACCGGCTCAATGACCGGCCGTTCAAGAAGCGCCCAGGCTCTCGCCGCTCGCTGTTCGAAGCGCTCGACCGCCCGGCCCTGCGCCCGCTGCCCCAGACCCCGTACGAATTCGCGCAATGGAAGCAGGCCAAGGTGAGCATCGACTACCACGTTCCCGTGGCCGGCGATTACTACAGCGTGCCGTACCAGCTCGTCGGCGAGCGCGTCGATCTCCGCCTCACCGCCCACACCGTCGAAGCGTTTCGCGCTGGCCGGCGAGTCGCGAGCCATGCCCGGGGGCGCGGCCGCGGGGAGTATGTCACTGATCCCCACCACCGCCCGCGCGCGCACCAGCGGTACCTGGACTGGAGTCCGGCCCGGCTGATCCGCTGGGCTGCCACCGTGGGGCCGCACACCGCCCAGCTCATCGAGACGATCCTGCGGGAGCGGCCGCATCCCGAGCAGGGCTACCGAGCGTGTCTGGGGATTCTTCGGCTCGGGAAGTACTATCCGGCCGCGCGTGTGGAGGCCGCCGCGGCGCGGGCGCTCGCGATCCACGCCCACTCCTACCGCAGCTTCAAGTCAATTCTCGAGCGGGGCCTGGACCAGCTGACGCTCGAGCTGGAGGCCGCGACCCCACGGCGGGCACCGCATGTCTACGTGCGGGGGCCGGGCTACTTCACCGATGACGGGAGGACGCACTCATGCTGACCCTGCAAACCTTGGAGACCCTGCGGGCCCTCAGTCTGATGGGGATGGCCGACGCCTACCAGGCGCAGCTGCAGGACGCCGACGTCCAGGCGCTGTCGTTTGACGAGCGCCTGGGCCTGCTGGTCGATCGCGAGTGGAGTGCACGGCAGACGCGCCGCCTGGTGCGCCGCCTGCAGATCGCCCGGCTCCCGCTGCCGGCGTCGATTGAAGACCTCGACTACACCACGCCGCGGGGCCTGGAGCGGGGTCTGATCCGGACGCTCGCGGAGGGCCGCTGGCTCCACGAACACCTCAATCTGATCCTGTGCGGCCCGACGGGCGTGGGCAAGACGTACATCGCCAGCGCCTTGGGGCACGCCGCGTGTCGGCAAGGGTTTTCCGTGCGGTACTATCGGGTCTCCCGGCTCGCCGGTGATCTCACCCTCGCCAAGGCCGACGGCTCCTATCCACGCTTCATGCGCACACTCGCCAAGACGGAGTTGCTGATCCTGGACGACTGGGGCTTGGCCCCCCTCAGCGCCAGCGAGGCGCGGGAGCTGCTGGAGGTGATCGACGACCGGTGCACTCGCCGCTCGACGCTCATCGCCAGCCAGCTCCCCGTCGACGCCTGGCACGGCGCGATCCCCGATCCCTCGATCGCCGATGCGCTGCTGGATCGGGTCGTCCACACCGCCCACAAGATCGTCCTGCGCGGGGAGTCCATGCGCAAACTCCGCGCCAAGCGGCGGACCTGAG
>CAZHQK010000103.1:0-10675 GCA_964534795.1 uncultured Acidobacteriota bacterium | reverse complement strand
CAGCCAGGTCGCGGCCGGCCTGGCGGAGGCGCACGGCAAGGGCATCATCCACCGGGACGTCAAGAGCGCGAACATCATGGTCACGGCCAAGGGGCGGGCCAAGGTGATGGACTTCGGGCTGGCGAAGCTGCAGGGCGGGTCGTCGCTCACGCGCAGCCGGACGACAGTGGGCACGGTGGCCTACATGTCGCCGGAGCAGGCCCGGGGGGAGAAAGTGGACCACCGGACGGACATCTGGTCGCTTGGTGTTGTACTCTACGAGCTTCTCTCCGGCAGGCTCCCATTCCGGGGCGACCACGACCAGACGGTTATCCATACGATCCTCCACAAGGAACCCGAGTCGCTGACCAGGCTCCGTCCCGCGGTGGCCCCCGAGCTGGAGCACATCGTCTTCCAGGCCCTGACCAAGAAGGCGGCCGACCGTTACATGAGCATGGAGGAGCTGAGGGAGGACCTTGCGGCCCTGACCGAAGGCGTCAAGCCGCTCAGGGCCAAGCCCCGGCCGGCGGCGGTGAAGCTGGCCGTGCTGCCGTTCGCCAACCTGACGGGGGACCCGGATCAGGAATACCTCAGCGACGGCCTGACCCAGGAGATGATCACGCTCCTGGGGCGCCTCCATCCGGAGAGTCTCGGCGTCATCGCCCGGACCTCGGTCATGCGCTACAAGAAGGCCGACACGCCCATCGACCAGATCGGCCGGGAACTCGGCGTGGAGTATGTCCTGGAGGGCAGCGCCAGGCGGGAAGGCGGACGCTTACGCGTCTCGGCCGAGCTCATCCAGGTCCGGGACCAGACCCAGCTCTGGGGGGACGCATTCGATCGGGAGATGTCGGGCATCCTGGCCTTGCAGAACGATGTGGCCCGGGAAGTAGCAAAAGCCCTGGCGATCAAGCTCCTGCCGTCCGAGCAGGCGCGCCTGGCCACAGCTCGGCCCGTCAATCCCGAGGCCCACGAAGCCTACCTCAGGGGCTCCTTCCACTGGATGAAGTTTACGCCCACGGACCTGGATACTGCCGAGAAGTACTTCGACCTGGCCCTCGATAAAGACCCTTCCTACGCGCCGGCCTACGCCGGTCGCGCCTGGGTCTGGGTGGCGCGAAACCAGTTTGGTTTCGCCTCGCCGGAGGAGGCGGGACCGAAGGCCAAGGCGGCAGCTCTGAAAGCCATCGAGCTGGACGAGAATCTTGCTGCCGCCCATGAGATATTGGCCACGATCAGGTCATGGGCAGATTGGGATTGGGAGGGCGCCCGGGAATCCTTCCGGAGGGCCCTCGAACTCAACTCCAATGTGGCGAGCGTGCACGCATTTTTCTCTCATTTTTTGGTGATCATGGGGCAGAGCGAGGAGGCCCTGGAACACAGCCGACGCGCCGTCGTGCTCGACCCGTTCAACCCGCTATTTCGCAGCTTCAATGCGATGGTCCTGCATTTCCAGCGGCGCTACGACGAGGCCATCGTGGCGGCCCGGGAAGCCCTTCGTCTGCAGCCGGATCATCCACTGGCAAACAGTGCCGTCTGGTATGACCTGCACATGCAAGGGATGGAGAAAGAAACCATTAAAGCCGCCATGGACGTATTCAAAGTCACGTACAACGATCCAAGGATTGAAACCGCGTTCGCGGAGGGTTACGCACAGGGAGGGTACGTCGGGGCGATGAAGGGTGCGGCCGAGGCCTTGGTCTGCCGCCTTCCCGAAGCATTCACTTTGCCATTTGATATTGCGAGCTGTCACGCTATGGCCGGAGAGAAGGATAAAGCCATCGAGTGGCTCGAAAAAGGTTTCGAGGCCCGTGATCCGAATATGCCCTACATCGGCGTCTTTCCCTGTTTCGACGGCATTCGCTCCGACCCCCGCTTCCAGGAGCTGCTGCGGAAGATGCGCCTGCCGGCGGATGACAGCAAGGGCGGCGGCTGAACCGCGGCGGGGTCCGAAGCGCCGGCGCCGTCGCGCGCTCCCGAACAGAAACCAGGCCAGCCCCGCCAGCCAGAGCAGGGAGCCGATCGGATGCATCTGCCCCAACTGATGCACGAAGTACATTCCGGGCCCCAGCACGACGTTCTTCCCTGAATCGCTGACGTTCCGCAACAATTCAAGAGTGACCCACCCGTGCCGGTATTCCCAGATCAGGTTCGGCAGGAATACCGCGAGCGCAACCAGTCCGCCGAGCACCGACCAGCACGTCCGGATCAGCCGCCTCTCCGGGGTCAGCATCAGCGCCGTGACCATCGCGGCGCCGAAGAAGGCGGTCGAGTGCTTGGCCTGAAGGCCCAGACCGGCGAAGAGCCCGAACCACAACCACATCCTGGGATCCTCGCGCCGGATCATGCGCACGAGCACCAACGAACCCAGCGCCCAGAAGAACGGCTCGACTCCATCGGTCGCCAGTTTTCCCTGGCTGCCCAGGTAGTGTGGCGCGCACAGGACCGCGACCGCCGTCATCCCCTGGGAGAATTTCCCGCCGCCCAGTTCGCGGACGATGAAAGCCGCCACCAACATGAAGGCAATACTGGCGATGATGGCGGGCGGGCGAATTATGTACGACGCTATCGGCTGGACAACCCGGAAACTCCTCAAGGCACGCGCTCGAAACTGCGGAAGCTAAAATGCTATACTTTTCGCTTTCAAAACCGGATGCCTCCTCGTCGCGGATTCCCGTATGACCGAGATTTCCAGTATTGTCCTCCCTGAGGAGCGCTCGCGCCCCATTCGTTTTATCAAGATTCTGCTTTTCAGTGCCTCCATCATGCCGGCAATGGTCGCGGGTGCGCTGGCCCGCGCTTACGGCCGTGCTGACGGCTCCGATTGGGCCCTGGCCACGCTCGGCCTGCTCCTGGGGCAGGCCGGTGCCGACTATCTATATTATCGCTTCACGCACTACCACACCGACAGTCGGGACGCCCACACGCGCATTTTCGCGGGCTGGAGACCGCTTTTCATAGGCGGCCCGTTGAGAAACGAGCACTCCCTGCCTGCGGGCATCCTGTGCCTGTCCGCTGCCCTGATCGTCGGTGTCTATTTCTTCATGCAAGCGGGCACTCCGGTGCTCTGGTTTGTTCTGGCCGGCGGGATCGTGTCCGTCTTTTTCACCCCGCTGATGATGCGAGGATTGAAAGAGCCGGTAATCTTCATTACATTCGGTCCCCTGTGCGTTTCCGGCGTCGACTTCGTGCTGACCCGTCAGCTCCGCCTCGAGCCCTTCGTCGCGTCTCTGCCGGTAGGTTTTCTTGTCACGTTGGTGGCCTACCTGAAGGGGGCGCGCTATCGGGTGATCGAGGACGGCGGATCGGAAGTCATCTTGAATCTCAAGCCTCGCGTGGCGGCGATACTCCTGATCCTGGCCTACGCGACATTGGCGATGTCCCCAGTTTCCCGGCATCTGCCGCCATGGGCGCTGCTCGGTCTGATATCGCTGCCCTTTTCCTGGCTTTTCTGGCGGCGCCTCCAAAGGCAGAAAAGAATCGCCGATTACCTCTGGGCCACGGTGCACTCCCTCGTGATTTTCATCGCCACCTGTCTGTTCATGGCGTTCGGCATCCTTCTCTCAACCGCTGCTCAAGAGTAGATCCGTATGAAGCAATGGCTTATTACCTGGTTCGAAGCGGCACGCGCCCCCTTTCTTATCGTGAGTGTTCTGCCCTGTCTGCTGGGCGGGGTCGTGGCCTACGCCCGCGGCTCCTTCGACACGCTCATTCTTGTGCTCGCGACCGTCGGTATCGTGATGGCGCATTCCGCGGGCGACTTCGTGGACGATTATTTCGACTTCAAGAAAGGGAACCTCGGCAACAAGGTGCAGCAGTTCCACGACAGCCCTCTGATCGACGGCAAGGTGAGCCCTCGGCAGGTCGTCATCGCGATTGTCTTGTGCCTGGCGGTCTCATTCGCCGCCGGTGTAGTCCTGTTTATCAAAGTGGGGTACCCCGTCCTCATCCTGGTGGCTGCGGGTCTCGTGGCCGTGTTCTTCTATACGTCGCCCCCATTGCAGCTCAACTACCGCGGCCTGGGTGAAACCGTGCTCATTCTGGCTTTCGGGCCCATGATCGTCTTCGGGGTCTGGTATGTGCTGACGCGCCGGGTGGATCTCGAGCCCCTTCTGCTTTCCCTGGTGCCGGGCATTTTCACCATGAATGTGGGTATCGTCAGCAACACGTTTGATTATCACGACGACCTGCGTTCAGGAAAACGCACTCTTTCCGTGCGCTTCGGTCAGGCGGCCGCCCTGCGCATCATTGCCGCCACGAGCGGTGCAGCCTATCTTTGCATCATGCTGGGCGCCGCTTTCGGGGTTATTCCTGTCTGGACGCTGCTCGTTCTGCTGACGGTTCCGCTGGCGGTCGATATGCTGCACCACGCCGGCCGGTACGCGGATGAGCGCCACTACACGCGCGCGATGGGGCGGGTCATCACACTGTCCTCGGTCGCCACCCTGCTCTTGATTGCGGCCTACCTCCTGGAGATCCGGCTGGCATAACAAGCGGAACACCGCGCGCGTCGCCGTTGAAAGCCGATGCGAGGCGCTCTGGCGGGCGATGGAGGGGGCTGATGTCTGTCGTCGACACCGACGTGCTCGTCTATGCCACTGACGAGGGTTTCCCCCACCACCGACGGTGCCGGGATCGACTGAACCGCCGGTGCCGTCAGTCCGCCGCGTAGTACCTGACAGGGGGCATCATCGATGAATTTCGTTGCATCACGACCCATCCGGGGGTGATGCGCAAGCCGCGGAAGGTGATCCAGGCCTACGGTTTTATCACGGCGCCGCCTGCCTCGCCCGGAATAGGCATCCTGACCGCGACGGATCGGCATGCGGCCGCACGGTCCGCATGCCCGCGGATCACTCGCCGATGATCTTGACGAGCACGCGCTTCGTGCGGCGGCCGTCGAATTCGCCGTAGAAGATCTGTTCCCACGGGCCGAAATCGAGCGCGCCGCCCGTAATGGCGACGACCACCTCGCGGCCCATGACCTGGCGCTTGTGGTGCGCGTCGCCGTTGTCCTCCCCGGTGCGGTTGTGGTGGTAGCGCGCGGGGCTGGGGTCGTAAGGCGCGAGCTGCTCGAGCCAGCGCGCGTAATCCTCGAGCAGGCCGGGTTCGTCGTCGTTGATGAACACGCTGGCCGTGATGTGCATGGCGTTGACCAGGCACAGGCCCTCGCGCACTCCGCTTTCGCGGACCGCGGCCTGCACCTGCCCGGTGATGTTGACGAATCCCATCCGGGATTTCAGGTGGAACTCGAGAACCTTGCGATAGCTCTTCATGCGGTGCTCACTCCTCGGCTTGCGCGCCGGCGGCCGCGCGTGCCCTGCGGCGGTAGGGAGGAAGCCCCCATGCCGCCGGATCGAACTCCCCGAGGCCGGCCAGTACCTGGTGGGCGCCGCGCAACGCGGCACGCTCCATGCGGGGATCCGGCACTGCGACCACGTACATGCCGGCCGCCAGCGCGGCCTGTACGCCGGCCGGGGAATCTTCGAACACCAGGCAGCGCTCGGGCTCGGCGCCCAGCCGGCGCGCGGCCACGAGGAAGATGTCGGGCGCAGGCTTGGCATGCCGGACTTCCGGTTCATCGCCGGTGACGCAGCACGCGAACAGGCGGAACCACTCCCGGTGGCGCCGGATCTTGAGCTCGAAGAGCCGCCTTTCGGAACTCGTGGCCACGGCCTGCGGGATGCCGTGCCGGTGAAGATGGCGCGTCAGGCGCCGCGCCCCGGGCATGGGTCGCGCGCCGGGGAACCAGGCCTCCAGCAGGGCGCGCCGCTCCTCAAGATAGGCTTCCGGGGTCAAAGGCAGTTCCAGCGCTTCGACGAAGGTTCGGGCCGCCTCGGATGCCTCGCGGCCCATCATGCGCGCCTTCAGGCTCCAGTCGAAATCCTTGCCGAAACGCTGCGCGATGACCTGCGACGCCCGCGTGTAGAACGGCTCGGTGTCCAGCAGAAGACCGTCGAGATCGTAGATAACGCAGCTGACTCTCACCATCGGCCATGCGGCACGCTGCGTACGAGCCGGCGATACCTCCGGCCCGGCGGTTGCCGTCGCCGCAGCGCGCCCTATTTCCAGACGATCAGGCCCATCTTCTTGGGATTGTCCAGGTCGCTGTTGCGCGGCAGCACACGCACCGTGTAGCCGTGACGCCCGCTGGTATGCGCCTGGATGCTCCCGCTGAACTCGTACAGCGTGCCTTCCGGCCCCCGGCCGACGCTCATCGGGACGATCCTGGGATCCCGGATCTCGCCGCGGGCGTCGATGGGGCCGTGGTACAGCTCGACCGAGACATCCTCGGGCGTCAGGCGGTTGAGATCGACCGTGGCGCGCACGGTGAGGGACTCGCCGACCTTGAAGTCGTCGCGCGCGTCTCCGCGAACGTCCAGGATGCGGATCCCCGGCCAGCACTCGCGCACATGCGCCTTCCATGCCGCCAGCACCTTGGCGCGCCGGAACCCTTCGGCCGCGAGCGACTCGTAGCGCTGCTGGCAGGGCAGGTAGAACTCTTCCGTATACTCGCGCAGCATGCGCTTCGAGTTGAACTGGGGGCCGAGGGCGCGCATGGAGTTCTTCATCTTCTGGATCCAGCCGCGCGGCAGGCCGTCGGCCCCGCGGTTGAAGAAGAGGGGCACCACTTCCTTCTCCAGCAGGTCGTAGAGCGCGTTCGATTCCACCTCGTCCTGGTACTCGTCGTTGCCGTACTCCTCGCCCCGGCCGATGGCCCATCCCGTGGCGGAGTTGTAGGCTTCATCCCACCAGCCGTCCAGAATGCTCAGGTTGATGGCGCCGTTGACCGCCGCCTTCATGCCGCTGGTCCCGCTCGCCTCCAGGGGGCGCCGCGGCGTATTGAGCCAGACATCGACGCCCTGCACCATGTAGCGGGCGATCACCATGTCGTAATCTTCGAGGAACACCATGCGCCGCCGCACCGCGGGCAGGCGCTCGAAATGGGCGATCTCGCGGATGAGCTCCTTGCCGATATTGTCCTGCGGGTGCGCCTTGCCGGCGAAGATGATCTGGACCGGCCGGTCCTTCTGGTTGAGGATCCCGAGCAGGCGCTCCTTGTTGCGCAGCAGCAGGGTGGCGCGCTTGTAGGCGGCGAAGCGGCGTGCGAAGCCGATGGTGAGGGCCTCGGGATTCAGGATCTCGTCGGCTTCGGCGACCTCGGCGGGCGGCAAACCGCGCGCCGCCAGCTGGGCGCGCAGCCGCTGGCGCGCATAGGCGACCAGACGCTCGCGCCGCCGCTCGTGCGTGCGCCACAGTTCCTCGTCGGGAATGTTGTGGATGCGGCTCCAGAGCGCATAGTCGCCGGGATCCTCGCGCCAGCGCGGCCCCAGGTAGCGCGTGAGCAGCCCGGCGATGTCCCGGCTCACCCAGGTGGGCGCGTGCACGCCGTTGGTGATCGCGCCGATGGGCGTCTCGTCTTCCGGGATGCCGGGCCAGACGTTGCGCCACATGCGGCGCGAAACCCGGCCGTGCAGCTGGCTCACCCCGTTGCTGTGCGCCGCCATGCGCAGGGCGAGTATGGTCATGCAGAACTCCTCCTGGGCGTTTTCCGGGTTCTGCCGCCCGTAGCCCAGGAACTGCTTCTGCGTCAGGCCGAGTCGGCGATAGAATTCGCCGAAGTATTTTTCCATCAGCGCGGGCGCGAAGTAGTCGTTGCCCGCGATCACCGGCGTGTGGGTCGTGAACAGGGTTCCCGACATGGCAGCCTCGCGCGCCTCGGCGAACGACAGGCCGTTGTCTTCCATCAGGTGCCGGCAGCGCTCGAGTGCGAGAAAGGCGGAGTGGCCCTCGTTCATGTGGTACACGGTGGGGCGGATGCCCAGAGCCAGCAGCGCCCGATAGCCGCCGATGCCCAGCATGATCTCCTGCTTGATGCGCATCTCGCGGTCGCCGCCGTACAGCTGGTCGGTGATGTCCTGGTCCTCGGGGCTGTTCTTCTCGATGTTGGCGTCGAGCAGGTACAGCGGGATGCGCCCTATCTGCGCGCGCCAGATCTGGGCATGCACCAGGCGCCCCGGGTACTCGACGGCCACCGTCAGCGGCTCCCCGTGCGCCGACCGTTCGAGCTGGAGCGGCAGAGTATAGAAGTCGTTGTCGGGGAAGCGCTCCTGCTGCCAGCCGTCGGCGTTCAGGTACTGCCGGAAATACCCCTGCTGGTACAGCAGTCCCACGCCCACCAGCGGTATGCCCAGGTCGCTGGCCGAGCGCAGGTGGTCTCCCGCCAGCACACCCAGCCCGCCCGAGTAGATGGGCAGACAGCCGCTCAGCCCGTATTCCGCCGAGAAGTAGGCGACCAGCGGCTGGCCCGTGCCGTTGTGCGCCTTCTGGAACCACGTCGAGCGCGCCGCCATGTACTCGCGGAACTGCTCGGCCGCGCGCTCGAGCTGCGCCAGGAAAGCATCGTCGCGGCTCGCCGCCGTCAGGGTCTCCTGCTTGATGGTCCCGAGCATCAGCACCGGGTTGTGATGCGTCTCCTCCCACAGGTCGGGATCGAGCCGGATGAAGAGCTCCAGCAGGTCATAGTCCCAGGTCCAGAGAAAGTTGTAGGAGACCTCCTGGAGGAAGGCCAGCTCCTTGGGGAGCGAGGGCGCCACGGAATATGTGAAAATCGGTCGAGTCATACTGTACCTCCGAGCGGCGGTCCGGGCCGCCACGCCGTCGGCGGACGCCGGCCGCTACTCATATCGGGACGGCGCAACGATCGGTTTCCGCTTTTCTTTGGCGGCCCCGCCGGGGGCGCTATTGTAGCATCCCGGCAGGCGCATCCATAAAAGGTGCATTGTCGTCCGCGACACCGATCCGCGCGGTCGCATGGGACCGAGGGGTCGAGGGTGAAGGGATCAAGGGACCGGCGCATCGAGGCGCACTGGGGGATGCGCCGAGCTGCCCTCTCTGCGCTGAATCGGCTTCCAGCCCTTCCTTCCCTTTGTCCCTCCAGCCCTTGGCCCCTCAATCCATCCGGGTGCGCGCCGGCGACCAGGGTCGCGCCGGCGGCGACACCTGAACCATCCGGCTGCGCCATGCTATCATTGCGCCGGGCGGCCGGGGGATTTACCGGCCGCTTCCCGGTGGTTATGCTGACCGACACGTTGAAACGGCGTATCCGCGACCTGCGTATCTCGGTGACCGACCGCTGCAACTATCGCTGCAGCTACTGCATGCCCCGGGACGAGTATCAGTGGCTCGACCGGCACGAGCTTCTGGCCTTCGAGGAAATCACCCGGCTCGCCCGTCTTTTCGTGCGGCTCGGGGTCAGAGAGATCCGTCTCACCGGCGGCGAGCCGCTTCTGCGCCGCAACCTGGATGAGTTGGTGCGGCAGCTTGCGCCGCTCGAGGGCCTCGAGGACCTTTCCCTGACGACCAACGGCTCGCTGCTGCTCGAGAGCCTGCCGGCGCTCGCCGCCGCAGGCTTGCGGCGCATCAACGTCAGCGTCGATACCCTCGACCCCGAGCGCTTCCGGAGCATCACCCGGCGCGATGATCTCCCGCGCGTGCTCGATGCTCTGTTCCTCGCCCGGCGGCTCGGCCTTTCCCCCGTCAAGATCAACACGGTGGTCATCCGCGGCATCAACGACATGGAAATCCTCGACCTCGTCGAGTTTTGCCGCAGGCACGGCTTCTGGCTGCGCTTCATCGAGTTCATGGACGCGGGCAACGCCAACGACTGGCGCTCGGAGAGACTGGTCTCCAAGCGCGAAATCCTGGAGCGCGTGCGCGCGCGCTTCGATCTGCGGGAGCTGGGGCGCATGCACGGCGACGCCCCCGCCGTGGATTACGAGTTCGCCGACGGCGGCGGCCGCCTGGGCGTGATCGCCTCGGTCACCGAGCCCTTCTGTTCCGGATGCACCCGCGCGCGCCTGACCGCGGACGGCAAGCTGGTCACCTGCCTTTTCTCCACCCGCGGGCACGACCTGAAGGGATTGCTGCGCGGGGGAGCCGACGACGCCGCCGTTCTCGAGGCCATCCGCTCGGTATGGCAGGGCAGATCCGACCGTTTTTCCGAGGAGCGCCTGGCCGCCATGAATTCCGCCGGCGGGTACTCCACGCACAGCCGCAAGAAAATCGAAATGATCCGCCTGGGCGGCTGACGGCCGGGATCGGATCGAGGTCGCTCCGGTCGTTTACGTTTCGGCCATAAGCGCCTTCGAGATCGCCGTCAAATGCCGTTCCGGAAAGCTGAAGCTGTCCGTGCCGCCGGCCGAGTGGTTTGGGGCGATTTTGGATCATCACGGCCTTGCCGTTCAGGCGCTCGAATGGGACATCTGTGCGGCTGCAGCCGAACTGCCACCCGTTCACCGGGATCCGTGCGACCGGTTTATCATCGCCACGGCGGAATTGCGCCGCATGCCGGTCGTCACCGGCGACGCGATCTTCGGCGCCCGAGGTCGGCGCCTACACGGGCATGCCCTGCAGCAGGGAGGCCGCGACGGATGCGGCCGTCAGACCCAGGCACGCGAGCGCCGCCGCCACGTGGTCGATGCGCTCGGGCCGCAGCGGATCGAGCACGCTGGCCGCGGCGTAGCCGCCCAGGAAGCCTCCGGCGTGGGCGTAGTTGTCCACGCCCGGCATGACGAACCCGAAGACAAACAGGATCACGGCATAGGCCTTGGCCTGGCCGCCGATGCGGCTGCTGCCGGTGCGGCGCCCGTAATAGACCAGCGCACCGAGCAGCCCGAAGATCGCCGCCGAGGCG
>CAZHQK010000102.1:0-53172 GCA_964534795.1 uncultured Acidobacteriota bacterium | reverse complement strand
TTGCGTTGCGATCAGGCGAGGTCGAAGCGATCCAGATTCATGACCTTGTTCCACACCGCTACGAAGTCGTGCACGAATTTCTCGCCGGCGTCATTGCAAGCGTAGACTTCCGCTATGGCTCTGAGCTGGGAGTGGTGGCCGAAGACCAGGTCGACACCTGTGGCGGTCCACTTGAGTTCGCCCGTCTGCCGATCGCGGCCTTCGAACACGCCCGCGTCTTTCGGGGCCGGCTGCCACTCCGTGCTCATGTCGAGCAGGTTCACGAAGAAATCGTTGGTCAGCGTCTGGGGGCGCCCGGTGAAAACGCCGTGCGGGGACTGCCTGAAGTTGGCGTTCAGGACGCGCATCCCCCCGAGGAGAACCGTCATTTCGGGCGCGGTCAGCATGAGCAATTGCGCCTTTTCCACCAGCAACTCCTCGGCTCCCACACTGTATCTGCTCTTGAGATAGTTGCGGAAGCCGTCGTAAATCGGCTCCAGAACGGAGAAGGATTCGACATCCGTCTGTTCCTGCGTGGCGTCCATGCGCCCGGGCGTGAAGGGAACCGTCACCTGGAAACCGGCATTCCCGGCCGCCTGCTCGACGGCGGCGCAGCCGCCGAGGACGATCAGGTCGGCGAGCGATACCTTTTTACCGTCGGTCCGAGCGTGGGCGGCATTGAACTCGCGCTGAATCTCTTCAAGCACGGCGAGCACCTTGCGGAGCTGCTCGGGCATGTTGACCTCCCAATCCTTCTGTGGGGCCAGCCGGATACGTGCGCCGTTGGCGCCGCCCCGTTTGTCCGAACCCCGGAAGGTGGAGGCCGACGACCAGGCGGTATAGACGAGCTGCGAGACGGACAGCCCGGAGGCAAGGATCCTTGCCTTGAGTTCGGCGATCTCTTTCCCTTCGATCAAAGGATGATTCACTGCCGGGATCGGATCCTGCCAGATGAACTCTTCGGCGGGTACTTCCGGGCCGAGGTAGCGCGTGCGCGGACCCATGTCACGATGGGTGAGCTTGAACCAGGCGCGCGCAAAGGCATCGGCAAGCTCCTCCGGGTTTTCGAGGAAGCGCCGCGAGATCTTTTCGTAGATGGGGTCGAAGCGCAGCGAGAGGTCCGTGGTCAACATGGTCGGCGGATGCTTCTTGTTCGGGTCGTGCGCATCGGGGATGATCGCAGGGGCCCCCTTTGCCACCCATTGATAAGCTCCCGCAGGGCTCTTTGTCAGTTCCCACTCGTAGTGAAACAAGTTGAACAAGAAATTGCTGCTCCATTTGGCGGGAGTGACGGTCCAGGTGACTTCCAGGCCGCTGGTGATCGTGTCGGAGCCTTTCCCGGTCCCGAAACTGTTTTTCCAGCCCAAACCTTGTTCTTCCAGAGGCGCCGCCGCGGGCTCCGGCCCCAGATGGGACGCCGGACCTGCTCCGTGACACTTGCCGAAGGTATGGCCGCCCGCGATCAGCGCGACGGTCTCATAGTCGTCCATCCCCATGCGCCTGAAAGTCTCGCGAATGTCTTTCGCCGCAGCAACCGGGTCGGGGTTCCCCTTCGGGCCTTCGGGGTTTACGTAGATCAGGCCCATCTGCACCGCCGCGAGCGGATTCTCGAGGTCGCCTTCGGCGGTGTGGCGCTTGTCCTCCAGCCATTTGCCTTCCGATCCCCAGTACACGCTCTCGTCCGGCTCCCACCAGTCCTCGCGACCGCCTGCGAATCCCAAGGTCTTGAATCCCATCGATTCCAGGGCGACGTTGCCGGCGAGAATCATGAGGTCGGCCCAGGAGATCTTTCGGCCGTATTTCTGCTTGACCGGCCAGAGCAACCGGCGCGCCTTGTCGAGGTTCACGTTGTCGGGCCAGCTGTTCAAAGGTTCGAATCGCTGCTGACCCGTATTGGCCCCGCCGCGGCCGTCGCCGATACGGTAGGTGCCTGCGCTGTGCCAGGCCATGCGGATGAACAACGGTCCATAGTGGCCGAAGTCCGCGGGCCACCAATCCTGGGATTTCGTCATCAGATCACGAAGGTCTTTCTTGACGGCCTCCAAATCGAGGCCCTTGAATTCCCTGGCGTAGTTGAAACCTTCGCCCATCGGATTGCACAGGGGCGAGTTCTGGTGGAGAATCTTCAAGTTCAGGCGGTTCGACCACCAGCCCCGGTTGGTCGTGCCACCGACGGCAGCGGGATTTTCGCCCGCGCTCGTCCCGGGAAACTTCTCTTTGTCATTCATGGCTGCTCTCCTTTCTTTTCAGGGTCGGGCTTGCATAACTGGGACCAACCTTTTTGCGGAATAGTTCCAAAAAAAGATCGCTTCAATCCTCTTCTCCGCAGGCTTCGCAGATACCGTATAGCTCGAAGCGCGACTGCAAAGTCCGGAAGCGAGTCGCCTCCCGAACGCGTTCCGGATCTATGACATAGGGAGTCATGTAATCCGAGATCCTGCCGCATCGGAGGCAGACCAGGTTGATGTGCTGCGCAAGGTTCGCCTCGTAGCGGTTGTCCCTTTCGTTGAATTCCATGGCCTTGATTATCCCGTGATTGCTCAATTCCGCCAGGATCCCGTAGACTGTGGAAAGGGCGATGCCGGGCAGGGACTTGCGCACTTCTTCGAAGATCCTCCGCGCCGAAGGGTGCTCGTTCGTGGACAGGAGATACTCCAGGACGGCCTTGCGCTGCGCCGTGAGGCGCAAACCGCCTTCCCTCATCCTGGCCCAGACCTGCTCTACGGCTGCGCGCGGGGGGATGGCCCACTCCTTTCTATAATAGTTCCAGATAATGTTACTCTAGCAGTTCCTGCCGCCCTCGGTCAACGAAAAAAGAATTGATGCGCACAGCGGATTCGAGCGGCAGAAGGGCAGCAAGCAGATTGGCGGATGAACGGCCGCCGGCGGCAGTCGCAAACAGGTGGCTTGCAGTGAAATAGAGGGTGACTATGTGATAGATGCATAGCGGGCATTTCAAGATTGGGTCGTTTTGGGGGCGAACTTACAGTCAATCCAATAATATAGGTTGATCATGATCCTCAACCATGATATGTTCTTGGCATGGCACCCGACGAAACGATGCAGCAGATGTCTATTTCGCACTTCAAGGCAACCTGCCTGGCCGTGCTCGACCGGGTGAAACGGACGGGTCAGCCCGTCCTGGTGACGCGGAGGGGAGAACCTATCGCCCAGGTCATGCCGCCGCCGCCTGAAACACCGCCTCCGACCTGGCTCGGCTCCATGGCCGGCAAAGCCAGGATCGTGGGCGACGTGGTCGCGCCGGCTTCCGAGGAAAGCGACTGGGAGGCGCTGCTTCCGTGAGGCTACTGCTCGACACGCACATCTGGCTCTGGAGCCTGTGCGAGCCGCGTTTTCTGTCGCAGAGAGTTGCACGCGAACTGGTTGACAGCAGGAACGAGCTCTGGTTGTCACCGCTCAGCATTTGGGAGATTCTCACTCTGGCACGCAAGGGTCGTGTAGTGCTGGAAGGCAAACCGGAGTCCTGGGTGCGCGAGGCCCTGCGCAGGGCCCCTTTGAGGGAGGCCTCCCTCAATCTGGAGGTTGCGATCAGGAGCCTATCGTTGCATCTTCCCCATTGGGATCCTGCGGACCGGTTTATCGCCGCCACCGCCGCCGTTTATGATTTGACTCTGGTCACGGCCGACGATCGCCTGCTTCGCTGTCGGCAATACTCCACGCTCGCCAACAAGTGAGCGCAGGTCTGGGATCCCGTCGACCACCACACCGCCGGCTCCGGCGGCCATGGTCGCGATCCCGCCATTCGGCTTCACTCTCTACCCTGATCCGAAACGGCCCGGGCGCTCTCCACTTCGCGCGCAGCTTGCGCCTCCTCGAGCGAACGGAACTTGAATACTCCGGTCGGATATCTGCGCCGCGCAATCTTGCGATAGCGCGCGCAGTGGCGCACGAAGCGCTCGAACGCGTTCCCGGCGCCCGCGCGGATCGGCGCCGAGTTCATCTCTTCGATGGAACGGTATTTCTCGACAGGCAGCTCAGTCGTCTCCCAGTTGGAATCGCTCTCGCAGAGCGGCCGCATCCCGCCGATCGAGCGGACGCGCGCTCGCTTTCTTGATCCGGTAAAGCGCCCGCGGTGTAATGAGGCGGATACGC
This sequence comes from uncultured Acidobacteriota bacterium, assembly GCA_964534795.1. Lineage (GTDB taxonomy): Bacteria > Acidobacteriota > UBA6911 > UBA6911 > UBA6911 > CAZHQK01. The sequence goes on along the minus strand of CAZHQK010000102.1, from coordinate 49,080 downwards.
ACACCCTCGACCTCGTAGATTTTCGCCTCGATCGTCTCGTAGCTTGCGGCGTCGCCGAGCCGGGTCAGGATGTCGAAGAAAATCTCTCCGTTCAGGGGATAGTAGCGCACGGCAGGGTAATCTCCGAGCAAGTCCTCGGCGCGGATCTCCTCGATGTTCGGGTCGTCGGGATAGGCAGCCTGAAACGCCCGGCGCAGTCGCACCACGTTTTCAGGCGTCGCCCGGATCATCAGATCCACATCCTCAGTGGCCCGGATCAGCCCATGGAAGCCCATCGCCGTGGCGCCGATCAGGACATACTCGACGCCCTGGACTTCGAAGGCACGCAGCGCCCTGAGGAGTTCATCGCGATTCATGCCGCCATTCTACCTCCGCGCCTCGTTCGATACCAAACGCGTATGCGCTCCCACCGCCGTCCCTGCAGCATGGACAGGCGGGTCCCATCTCCGGCCGCGAGTACCTCCCCAACCTATCGCCTCCTCGACTGTGTCGAAGGATCCATGGGCGGCGACTGCCGAAAGACTTGCCACACAATTGAGAGACCATGCGCCCTCCAGGCGCAGAGGCCAAGTCCGGCACGAGGCGCATGATGCGTGACATTCTATCGCGGCACGATCGCATTCATTGCACTTGAAACCGGCATCAGGCGCAAATCCTGCACTCGCAATCCGCCCGGCTGACGTTCTGTCCCGCCGGACCGGGGCGATCGATCAATCTATTACGTCAAAAATCAATGACTTACCCGCAACTCGCATTTGCGCTCCCGGAATGGAGCATTGCGGCATGCTCCTTGCTCTATTCCAGGGCGTGGCCGCAAGGTCACTGGAAAGGAGACGACAATGAAAAGCGTAAAGTCGATTATGATTCTCTCAGCGATCGCGGTTCTGCTTCTGAGCTTCGTGGTTGCATACGCCCAGGGTCAAGCGAGTAACCCGATTCAGAAGAGGCAGGGTGTGGTGGATATGAACGGCGACGGCATCTGCGACATCACGGGCCGGGTCATCGGCAGTGGCGCGGGAGCCAGGCAAGGGCCGCAGGCGGCGCGCGGCAATCGCAACGGCCCCGGTGACGGGACAGGATACCAGGGCCAGAGGCCGAAAGACGGCACCGGATACGGTGCGCAATCCGGAAGAAGGAGCGGACCCCAGGATTGCACCCAGCCCCGCATCGGGCAGGGAGCGCGGCCCGCAACAGGAGGCGCCGGCGCCGGCAACCGCATCCGCAAGGGCGGCGTGCGCTGAGCGGCTGATCATCGATATCGGGACCCCGGCAGGAAAGGAACATCTCTCCGAGGCCGGGGTCTCGGACCTTCAGCAGGACAAGGAGCGGCAGTCATGGCGCCCTGGAAATTCAGTTTCAGAACGTTCACCTCACTCATTTTGGCCTGGTCTTTTCCGGCGCTGATCGTCTCGGGAGCCGTCCTGTACGTAGCGCCGCCCGGACGCATCGCCAGACGGCCGCGGGGATGAACGGGCGGCCGTCTCCGGCCCGAACTTCACAACTGCGAGGGCTGTGTAACTGAATCCCCTTCGGGCGCTGCGGGCCGGATGCCGAGCCACAGCGCGGCCGCGAGCACGGCCAGGCCCGCGGCCAGATGCAGCGCGCCCTGCCACCCCAGGTACTGCGCCAGCAGCGGGGTGAGCGCCGGCGAGATCAGGCCGCCGATATTGCATCCCATGTTCATGATGCCGCCCGCGGTTCCGCTGCGGCGTCCGGCAAGGCCCATCATGGCGGCCCAGAAAGGCCCTTCGACGCACATCACGAACGCCGTCGCCAGGGCCAGGGCCGCCGCGGCCATATAAGGGCTGCCGGTCCGGGCGCCGAACGATATCAGCACGCCGGACAGTGCCATTCCGGCCAGCGGTACGGCGCGCCGCCCCCAGACGGGGCCGAGGCGCCCGGCCGTCAGCCTGTCGGACAGCCAGCCGCCGAACGGGATGGAGGCGATCGACAGAACCCATGGCAGGCTGCTGATCCAGGCACCGCGCAGCAGGTCGAAGCGCCGTTCCTGAACGAGGTAGAGATAGAACCAGAAGACGAAGATGTAGCCCACGTAGCCCTGCAGCGTGTAACTTGCCGTCAGCAGGACAAAACTGGGCGAGCGCATGCGTCCTTCCGGCGTCCCGACGGCTGCCGCACGCTCGCGGGCCTCCGGCTCGGGCTCGCCAACGGCCGGCGCAGGTCGGGCCGCCCTCAGCCACAACAATGCCATAACCAGCGCCGGCGCAGCCGATACGAGCAGGGATGCCCGCCATCCCCATTCGACCATGACCGCGGAGACCAGCGGCGGCGCAATGGCCGAACCGAGTCCGACCGACGCGATCACCATCCCGTTAGCCCGCCCCTGCTGCCCCGGCCGGACCCAGCTTGCGACTCCCCTTGCGGCGGCGGGGTAAGTGGGCGCCGCGGCGACGCCCAGAAGAAAGCGGCTTGCCATAAGGACCGCAATCGCGACCCCTGCGTCCGACGCCGGAAGCTCCCGGCCGACGAGCACCGGCAGAGACGTCAACGCCGCCCAGGCGAATGAGGCGGCCATGAGCACGCGCCCGGCTCCCCATCGGTCGGCAAGCGCCCCGCCCGGCACCTGGAACAGGGCGTAACCGAGAAGGAAGGCGCTGAAGATCCGGCCCATCTGCGCCTGGGTCAGGCCGAATTCCTCCATGACGAGCGCGCCGGCGGTGGAGATATTCACGCGGCAGATGTAGCCGGCGGTCGCCGTGAGGCTGAGCAGAGCGACGGCGGGCCACGGGGAGCGTTCCGGTTTCATCGCAGTCGTTTGTGCATCAGGATTTCCGATGCCCCTTCGATGATATAGTCCTCGAATACCCCGACGGCCTTGTAGCCGTGCCGCTCGTAGAAGGCCCGGGCGCGATCGTTGAACGAAGAAACGCACAGGAAGATGTGCTTCGCCTCGGGACGGAAGAGATCCTCGGCAAAGCGCAGCAGCGCCGCCCCGATCCCCGCGCCGCGCCGGCCGGGATCGACCGCGATCGATTTGACGTAAGGCGAGCCGGCCACGCCCCGGCGGTCGAGCAGGATCATGCCGCAGGGTTCGCCCTCCAGGCGCGCCACGTAGAGCTGGAACCGGGGATCGCGGCAGTTGCGGCGGCATTCCTCGATCGTCACGTCCAGGGTCACCCAGGGATCGGATGCCGCCATCAGGCGTGCCGCCCACTCACGCTCGTGCTCTTCGGCCGGCGATATCTCCATCCACAGCACCCGCTCATGCCGCCCGTCCGATTCCTCCACGAACTTCGCACAACGGATCTAGCCCGGGGCTTTCTCCCATTCATAATCCCGCATCATGGCGTGCCTTTCGAACCACTCCAGCTCCACGTTCATCTTGAACAGTTCGTGTCGCAACTCCTGCCAGCCGTGCGGCTCCCGGGGTGCAATGTAGAGGCGCGTAGGCACTCCGTTGCTCCGCAGGGCTCGATACAGTTCGATGGATTGGGGTGGGGGCACGCGCTCGTCGTTCTGCCCCACCAGGATGATCGTGGGCGTCTTCACCTTCCATACGTCCTTCAAAGGAGAATTGGCCCAGTAGACATCGATCGGAGCGTCCTTCTGCCAGGGAGTGCCGCCGAACCAGGGTGTGCGGTTGTTGCGCACGTCGCTCTGAGCATACATGGATATCCAGTTGACGGCGCCGGCTCCCGATGATGCCGCCTTGAAGCGATTGGTGAAGGTGATGATCTTGTTGGTCATGTGCCCGCCTGCGCTCCAGCCGAACTTCACCAGGCGCTCGGGGTCGGCGATGCCTTTCTCTATCAGATAGTCGACCCCGGCCATGACGTCGAGGTGGGCCTGATTGAAATAGTGCCCGACCATGTCCCTCAGGAAAGCGTTGCCGTAGCCGGTACTGCCCCGATAGTTGGGGCGCAGCACCGCATATCCCTTGGCGGCCAGCACGGGGCGGTACTCGCGCCAGGGGCTGAAAGCCAGCTTGTCCGAGCTCTGCGGCCCCCCATGGGTATAGACCGCGAGCGCGCAGCGCGTCCCTTCACGATAATCGAGGGGGTAGGTCAGGATGCCCTCGACCGTTACGCCGTCGGCCCCCTGCCATCGTATGCTCTCCTCCCTCGGAAGTAGAAAGCTCTCCGATACGTACTCGCACACCCGGGTCACCTGCCTCGGGACGCCGCCCGTTTCGGCGATGAAGACTTCCCCCGGCGACGTGGGTGTGCTCAGCACGAAGACATGTTTGTCCTGGGCCGCCGAATAGTCCCATGACGCAATTTCGCGGTTCAATTCGGTCCATTGGCGGCGCCGGCCCGAGACCGGATCGATCGTAAACAGTTCGTTGTGCACTCCCATATTGCAGAGCATATGGATGGATCTGCCGTCGCGCGACCAGCAGGCGTCCTCGACGGCATACGGCAGCTCCGCGTCCACCAGGCGCGCCGCTCCGCCGCCAGCCGGGACCACGAAAAGGTTGCCGTTGTAATAAGGTTCGAAGCGCGCATTGGCGCCGGCGGTAAACAGGACGCGGCTGTTATCGGGGGATAGCCGGGCGTTACTCTCCTGGATCGCGTTCTGCGTCAGCCGGGTCATGCCGCCTCCGATCGCGTCGAGCACAAATACTTCGTTGAGCTGCCGGTCCGTCAGCAGGGGATTAGGAGATCGCATGACAACGATTCGGGTGCCGTCCGCAGAGACGGCGTACGAATTCACGGAGAAGTCACCCTGCGTAACCCTGTGCTCCCTGCCGTCGGCCGCGTCCACCTTCCAGAGGTGCACCTGCTCGTAGTTCTCCTCGAAAGCGAAAACGTCATCGCGCAGGCGTTCCTTCTCCTTTTTCTCGGGAGCCTTGGGATCGGGAGCCGTGAAATAGATCCAGCGGCCGTCGGGAGACCACGCGATCTGCGATACCGGCGTTTCATGGCGCGTCAATTGCCGGGCCTCACCCGCGGCGCTGTTCTGCAGAAAAACCTGCGCACCTTCGGCGCGGCCTCCCGGCTCCTCTGCTCCCGCCGGGCGCCGCGCCGTGAAAGCGAAACGCGTGCCGTCCGGAGCCCAGCGGGGCGAGCTCTCGCCGCTCGGGCCGTTCGTCATCCGGACCAGGCCGCCGCCGTCGCTGCGTATGCACCAGATGTGCGAAACACGCCGGTTCTGCTTCCAGTCGGCCTTGGCCACGGTGAACAGTATCCGGCTGCCGTCCGGCGACAACTGCGGGTCGCTCACCCAGGGTATTTCCAGCATGTCCACCAGGGTCATGGGGCGCCTGGGCTGGGACGGTGCGGGCGTCGCCGCAAAAAGAATCAGGATCGAAAAGCAAAAGACCGTCGGGGTTCGCGCGCGCATGATTCCTCCGCAAGAGTACACAGTTGCAGCATAGGCAAAGGCGGCCCATCGATACAACCACTATTGCGATCCCTCGGCGTCTTGCCGCGGCCCCCCATATCCGGATTGCCGCACGCCGGGAATCCGATTATCCTGTGGGCGCCCGCGCGCTCCGGCTTCGCCGCTGCGGCGCACGCGCGCGAGACCGCTGCGGCACGGCATGCCGTCCATGAAGGAGGGGATATGACTTTTCGCAAGGTGTTCGGCTTACGGAGAGCGCTGTGCGCGCTGGTTCTGGTTTTGATTCCTGCAGGCGTGGTGCCGGCCCAGGTCCGCACTCCGCTGCCGGTGCCGGACGTGGCGGGGTACCGGGCGCTGAAGTGCGACCTGCACCTCCATACCGTCTTCTCGGACGGCGAGGTCTGGCCCACGACGCGCGTTCTGGAGGCCTGGCGGGACGGGCTCGATGTCATCGCGATCACGGACCACGACGAGTACAATCCCCACAAGGAAGACGTCAGCGCCGACCTCGTGCGCCCGCACGAACTCGCGCGCCGGCTGGCCGCACAGTACGGCCTGCTGCTGGTGCCGGCGGTCGAGATCACCCGCGGCGACATCCACCACAACGCGCTCTTCGTGACGCGGCCGAACGCGTTTGCCGGGCTCAAACTGGAAGAGGCGCTGCTCGAAGCGCGCGCCCAGGACGCCTTCGTGTTCTGGAATCACCCGGGCTGGCGCACACCCAAGACCGTCTGGCTCCCGGAAATCGATGCACTGCACGCCAAGGGCCTCATCCAGGGCGTGGAACTCGTCAACGGGCCGGTGATCTATCCCGAGGTGTTCGAGTGGGCCGTGCCCAAGAACCTGGCGATGATCGCCAACAGCGACGAGCATGCGCCTCTCTCGGACAGGTATCTGCCCCACACCCGGCCGGTGACGCTGGTATTCGTCAAGACGGCCGACCTGGCGGGACTGCGCGAGGCGCTCTTCGAGAGGCGGACGGTGTGCTGGGGCTCGGGTCAGGTTTGGGGCACCGCCGAATGGTTGCAGGGACTCTGGTCCGGTTCCGTGACGGTGCTCAATCCCGGATTGAGTCTGGGGTTGAAGGCGCGCTCGGCGACGCTGCACTTTCAGAACCGCTCGGCCATCCCGTACCGCATCGTGCTGCGCCGGCCGCCCTCCTGGCTGCGCATCTCCTCGGCCGAGCTGAGCCCGGAAAAGATCACGGCGGTGTCGCTGAGCATAACCGAGAAGGCCCCCCTGGGTGAGCACGCGCTGGAGGCGGAACTCGAGATCACGAATCTTCACGTCGAGCCCGGCCGCAACCTGTTCGTCAGGATTCCCCTGCGCCTGAGGATCGTGGAGCAGGCTCCCTGATCGCGTGCCCGATTGCGCGGGCAGGTGTATAATCGGCCCACCATATCCTGCTTGGAGGTCGACATGTTCTGCCCTGTTTGTGGTTCCAGGAATCCCGACGGCTCGCGTTTCTGTTCCACTTGCGGCGCGACGCTCGCACCGAGCGCTGCGCCGCAGCCGGCTGCGACCGCAATCCCTCCTCCGGCGCCTGCGGCCGCAGCGGTGCCGCCCATGGCGGGTGAAGCCGCCGTGGCAGGCAGCCGCATCGCCGGATTGGGAGACCGGCTGATCGCCGTCATCATCGATACATTGGTTTTCGCCGCGATCTTCGCCGTGGTAGGCATGTGGGCGGCGACGCGCTGGGGCGGATTGACGGAAAGCGGCTTCCAGCTCGACGGCAAAGCCGCGATCGTGGCCATGGGCGCGACGGCGGTCATCGGATTCATTTACTACTGGCTGCTCGAGGCGCTGGCCGGAGCGACGATCGGCAAGGGCATCGCGGGCATCCGCGTCTGCGATGCGCAGGGCAGGAGATGCGGCCTGGGGGCTTCCCTGATCCGAAATCTGGTGCGGATCATCGACGGTCTGGCCGTCTACCTGGTGGGCTTCCTGGTGGCCTTGTTTTCGAAGAACCGCCAGCGCCTCGGCGACCATCTGGCGCACACCTACGTCGTGCACCGGGTGACGGGAACGGCCGCGCGGGCCGTCCTGGTGGGCCTGTGGTTCGTGCTCCTGGCCGGAGGCGTGCTGGGAGCGATCCTGTTGCACCGGCAGGCGGGCGCGCCGGCCGGGAGCGAGCAAGCATGGGCGGCCGCAGAAACCGCCGAGGCCACCTCGCGCACGGAAGGCTCGGCCCCGCGGGTGATTGCGAGCGGCGACCTCAAGCTCGAGAACTTCCGCTTCACGGAGAGGGAGGACGGACCGGCGCGCGCATCGGCGAACTATCGGCGCGGGGACCATGTGCGCGCGGAATGGCAGCTCACCGGATACAGCACCGATGCCCAGGGGCAGATCCACCTGAAATACAGCGTAGCCATCACGGACCCCGACGGGCTGAGCGTTTACAGCGGAAGTCAGGAAGAGCACGGGGCACCTAAGACCGTCAAGCCGATCTCGATGCATTTCTCGCTCGACATTCCCGTATTCGCGCCTGCGGGCGTCTACGGCGTGCGCGTCGACGTCCACGACGACGTCAAGAACACCGACGGCAGGTTGACGGCGGGCTTCGTCGTGCAGGGCGAGCCGCTGCCGGCATCGAAGCAACTGGAGATCCGCGATCTGGCTCTCTCGGCGAGCGAAGGGGGCGCCCCTCTCGATCCGGCCGTGGTGTCGCCCGGGAGCACCGTCTATATGTCAGGCAACGTCGCCGGAATTCAATTCCGCGAGGATGCCATCGATTTCCAGCTTGCCTTCCAGGTGTTCGGCCCCGACGGCGAGAAGCTGTTCGACCGGCCGGACTTTCTCACCTTCAGCGACACGATCTCTTACCGCCCCAAGACCTTCTTTGTGCCCATCTCGGGCCATCTGAACCTGCCCTCGGATTTACCCAAGGGCAAATATACCGAGCGGTATATACTGACGGACAGGATCGGGGGGGCGAGCCGGACCTACGAGCTGCATTTCGAGGTGCGCTGAGCGCGGGCCTGTCGGCGTTACGGCTCCTCGATCGAGATGCGCATGGTTTCGTCGATGGAGAGCACGGGGCCGCGGCGGGTGTCGGCGGGCCGCGCACTGATGCGGAAGCCGTCCGCAGTGATCTCGATATCGTAGCGATATCCCCGGCGGCCGGATCCGATCGCATAAAGCTCCGGCGCCTGCCGCAGCTCCTCGAGCGCGGCGTATCGCCCGTTGGCCGCCAGGTATCGCCTTTCGGCCTGCGCGAGAGACAGAAGGTCGCTGCGGATCCCGATCAAGTCCACCTGGGCGACAACGGCGGCTCCCTCGGCCGGCGCGCGCAGTTGCGTCCGGTAGAGGTACCCGGCAATTCCGCCGGCCAGCAGTATGCTCAGGATTCCCAGCGAGGCCCGCATCGCGCGATTCCCTCCGTCGTGAAAGAAGTTCCGAAAATGCTTATCGGTACCTTGCACGGTCCGGAAGAATTCTTTTTGCTCCGGGAATGAGCGCGCTGCGCGACCGTCCGATCGCAGCCCGGCACGGCCTCCGGGCAGGCTCGCGAAAGCCCTTCCTCGGCACGCTCGGATTGCATATGCTTACCCGTTTTCGAGGGGCGTATCATGAAAGGCGCCGGCCCGAATCGGGCTTTCTGGAACCGCGACTTCGCGCTGGCTCTGGCCGGATACCTTTTTCTCTTCCTGAGCATCACGCTCTTCTATCTCTTCCCCCTCTTTCTCGACCGGTTCCACCCGACCAAGAGCCGCGTCGGGCTTATCATGGGGGTGCACAATCTGACGGCCATCCTGGTGCGACCCTTCTTCGGGCGCCTGATCGACGAACGCGGCGGCCGCAGGATAGCCCTGGGCGGAATCCTCTTCCTCGCGCTCGTGCTCCCGTGGTTTCACCTGATCGCCGGCGCCGGGATTCTGCCCCTGGCGCTGCGTGCCCTGACGGGCGCCGGCTGGGGAATCAGCATGACGGCGGCGCTCGCGCTGTGCTCCGATCTGGCGCCGCAGGATCGGATGGCTCATTCGCTGGGGATCATCGGACTGGCCGGCATCGTGGCGAGCGCCGTCGGTCCGATGCTGGCCGAAGAAATCGTACGGCATGCCGGCTACGGAGGCGTCTTCAACGCCGCCCTGGCGCTGCAAGTCGCCGCCTTCGGCTGCATGCTGGCGACGCGGGAGGCGCCCCGTCCAAACCTCGGCGCCGGACGATCCGGGCTGTTCGATTCCAGGACCTACCCCCTCGCGATTCTGGCGATCATCGCGGCCATGCCCATCGTTCACGGCGCCGTCCGGGGCGCGATCGTCAACTTCATCGCCCTCTTCGGCAGCAGCGCGGGGTTCGGCCGCATCGGCCCGTTCTTCGCGGTGTTTTCCGCGGCCGCCGTCCTCACCCGGCTGGGCATCGGCGATGTTTCGGACCGTTACGGCCGCAAGCAGGTGATTCTGCCGGCGGCGCTCCTGATCAGCCTCAATCTTTTCTGGATCGCCGGTGTCGAGAGCTACGGCGTCTTCATGCTCAACGGGTTCATCGCGGGCTTGGGCCAGGGACTGATCTATCCGGCGCTGTGCACTTACATGATCGACTTTCTCGGACGCGCGAACAAAGGCTATGCGCTCGGCCTGTATTCGGCCCTTTTCGACGTCGGCATGGGTCTCGGGTCGCCCTTTTTCGGCTGGATCTCAGATCTGGTCGGTTACCGCAGGATGTATGCGGCGGCAGGGGCGCTGCTCCTGCTGTCGACCGTGGTTTTCAGCGTCTATGCTCCGCGGACGGAAGCCGGCGCCGGTTCGGTGAGCGCCGTGGAACGCGGGCATTTCTGAAAGCGCGCCCTTGCCGCAAAGCGCACCGGCCCCGGATTGCCCTCAATTTATCCCTCCATCCGCCACAGCCGCTTCACGGCGGCGGCATCGGGGCCGTCATAGGCGATCCGCCCGCAATCGAGCGCGATGAAACGGCGGCAGAGGAGGCCGGCGAACTCCAGATCATGGGTGGCCACGAGCATGGCGGCTTCGAGCCGATCGAGGATGTGCGCGAGAGCGCGCCGGCCCGGCGGGTCGAGTCCCGCCGAGGGCTCGTCGAGCAGCAGCAGCGGCGGCCGCAGCGCCAGCACGCCGGCAAGCGCCACGCGCTGCTTCTCGCCGTGCGACAGGCGCGGGAGCGGCTTGCGTGCGAGCCGCCCGACGCCGAGTTCGTCGAGCAGCAGGCCCGCCTTTCGATAGGCTTGCGCGCGCGTCGCGCCGCGGCGCAGGAGGCCGAAAGCGGCATCCTCGAGTGCTTCGGGGAACAAAAGCTGATCCTCGGGTGCATGGAAAAGAAATCCGGCTTTTTCCCGGACTTCGGCCAGCGTGCTCCGGGTCACGCGGGTCCCGCAGACGCGGATAGCGCCTTCGTATCCCACCAGCCCCACCGCGGCCATGAGGAGCGTGGTCTTGCCCGAACCGTTCAGCCCCACGAGCGCCGCGCGCTCGCCGGCAGCCAGCGACAGCGTCACGCCCGCGAGCGCCGGCGGGGAATCACGCTCGTAGCGCACGATCACGTTCTCGAAATGGAGCGCCGGCTCCGCGCTCATCCGATCCATCCCAGGCGCAGCCCGGCGGCGATCGCCAGAACGGCGACAACGGCGATGATCAGCGCGGCGTCGGCCGCCCCGAGCGGCGGCGCGCCGAAGACGCGCAGGTCGGCCTCGGCATAACCCCGCAGTTCCATGGCCGCCGCCACACGTTCGGCACGGCCGATGATCCTGGGCAGCCAGACGCGCGGCAGCGCGGCCAGAATCGCCGTCGCCGTTTTTCCCCTGCCGGCCGCGCCGCGCACGGCGTAGGCGGCCGCCAGGCGGCGGGTTTCGTCGAGAAGTTCGCCCGTCTGGTGAAGGACCTGGACCACGATCGCCGTTACGGCGCGCGGCACACGGAGCGCCAGGAGGCCGCGGCGCAGGTCGCTCGGGCCGAGGGAGCTCGCCGTCGCCGCCGCGAGGAACATCCCGGCCATGCCGTGCAGGAAGACGTCCCAGGGGGCGCCGGCCGCGCTCGCCGGGAAGGCTTGGGCCGTTGCATCCGGCCGCTCCATCGCGAGCAGGGGCACCAGGAGGAAATAGGGGAGAAACATCGCCAGGCCGAGCAGAGCGAACGATCCCGCCGCCCGTCGCGGGATGCCGCAGGCCCCGGCCCAGGCGAGCGTCACCGCGGCGATGAAGGCCGTGCCGGTGGCGCTGTCGGCAGGAGCGGTCATGCAGGCCGCCACGAGCAGCGCACCGGCCAGAATCCGGCCCTGGGGCGCGAGCGCGGCCGCCGGACCGCGGCCGCGGCCCCACAGGTCGTGCGCGAAATGCGCCATCATCCCTCCGTGCTCACCTTGCCCGCGGGGCGTCCACGCCGCGGCCGTCGCGCGCGGCGGTCACAAGGTAGCGCTCCCGGTCGTCGATCGCCGCCCGCACGCGCAGGCCGCAGCGCGCCAACAGCTCCGCCGTTTCGCCCGCCGGCGGCAGCAGATCGCGACCGATCGGGCCGCCGGCCGCGGCGTGAATTTCGTTGATCCTGCCGCGGGCTGCGGCATGCCAGATGTGCAGCGTGCCGCCGGGCTTGAGCACCCGCAGGATCTCGGCGGCGGCCGCTTCCCGGTCGTCGATGTGGGGCCACGCGGAAAAACAGATCACCCGGTCGAAGGATGAATCCCGCAGGGGAAGATCCCGGACATCGGCGACATGCCACTCGACTCTGGGGTCGCGGATCTTGCGGCGCGCCGCCGCGATCATCCGGGGAGCGATGTCGATCGCCGTGACCCGTCCCTCCGGCGAGAGGCGCTCCAGGAGAGCCCGGGTAAGGTTTCCGGTCCCGCAACCGACGTCGAGGATCCTCTCATCCGGGTGCACGCCGAGCTCTTCGATTCCGCGGGCCAGTTTGCCGGACAACTCCTGCAGATCCTGGCGCGCGTCCCATTCGTCCGCGATGGCGTCGAAAAAGGCCGCCTTGCCTGCGCCGGCAGTCCGCTCGGGAGCCTGCGCAGCGGCCCGACGGCGCCCGTGCCGCAGCCGCGCCACCGGCGGCACGACCGCGAGCATCAGAACGATTCCCGGCCATCCCGAGAGGATGGACAATCCGGCCATGAAGCCGGCGGGAAGGCCGATCAGCCGGGAGAAGGCATAGACGAGCGCGACATACAGCGCGCGCCCGCAACAGAGGACCGGCAGGAGAACCAGCCGCTCGTCGGCCTGCCGGCGCAGGCGCAGCACGCCGGCGATGAGCGCCGCCATGAACGCGAGCTCGAGCGCCATGAAAAGGGCGACCGGCGGATAGAGAGGCGGCATGCCGGTCAGCGCGGCGGAAAGGAGCGGCACCACGGCGGCCGTCGCCGCGGCGGGCAGCGGCGGCACGAAAAAGGCCAGCGTCACGAGCGGCAGGTACATGGGCATGAACACGTGCCCGAGGCGCACCAGATGGAAGAGCACGGGAAGGAGCAGGGCCGCGGCGCCGAAGGCGCCGCAGTAAGCGAGCTCGCGTGCCGTCCAGCGGCCGCGCGCGGGCGCATCAAGTAACACGATATCCATTTTCGTAACAACGCCATTCTAGATGCCGCCGCCCGGCCTGTCAAGGCGCGGAGGATGGGCGCGGGCAAGGGACGGCGTTGCGCAGCATGCGGGCGGCGCGCGGGCCGACGGTCACTCCGGGACCGGGCCGGGATGGGTCAGGACCAGCCGGCCGTGCTGGACGCCCTTGAAGCTCAGCAGCCGGTCGGCGAACTTCCGGGCCTCCGACGCGCGTCCCCTCAGGATGACGACCTCGAGGCAGTTGTGGTGATCGAGATGCACGTGCGTGGCGGCCAGCACGCGGCCCCGGTAGCGGTGCTGGGCGGCGACCAGCTTCTCGGTAAGCCCGGGCCGGTGATGATCGTAGATCAGCGTGAGGGTGGCGACGACGACCCGGTCGGATGCGACCTCCTCCTCGACGAACCAGGCTCGCACCAGGTCGCGGATCGCTTCCGAACGGCTGCCGTAGCCTTTGCGTGCGACCAGTCGATCGAACTTTTCGAGCAGCCGGCGCTCGAGCGCGATTCCCGTCCTGACCAGGGTCGACATGCGCAATCTCTCCGCACGGGCGGCGCCCGGCCGTGCTATTGTACAACGGAGTTTCGGTGACAGGCTACTCAACCCCGAAACTCCCGAGCGAGGCACGCGCCATGCATGCGAGCGTATGGTGGATCGGCATCGCGGCGGCCGCGGCGGCTGCGGCGCTGCTGCCCGCCCGTTACATGACGAGCATGCCCGGCAGGTCGTACCGCGGCCCCGCGCCGCCCGCCGGCGATGAAGAAAGGATTCTGCGCGCCGGGCTCGAAGCCCACGTGCGCGCCCTGGCCGGGGAGATCGGCGAGAGGAACGTCTACCGCTACGAGGCTCTGCAAGCCGCCGCGGAGTATATCCGCAGGGCGCTGACGGAATACGGCTACGAGGTTCACGAACAGGTTTTCGCCGCCGGCAGGTGGCGGGTCGAGAACCTCGAGGCCGTGCTTCCCGGCGACGGGGAGTCCGCCGAGAGCGTCGTAATCGGGGCGCACTACGATACGGCCGTCGGTTCGCCGGGCGCCGACGACAACGCCAGCGGCGTGGCGGCGCTGCTCGAGCTGGCGCGCACGGCGCGCATGAAGCCGGCGCGCCGCACGCGCCGCTTTGTTGCGTTCGTCAACGAGGAGCCCCCGTTTTTCATGACCGGCGCCATGGGCAGCCGCGTCTATGCGCTGCGCGCCCGGGCGCGCAAGGAGCCGATCGCCGCAATGCTCTCGCTGGAAGCGATCGGGTACTTCTCGGACGCTCCGGGCAGCCAGAAGTATCCTTTCCCCGTCAATTTCTTCTACCCGAAGACCGGCGACTTCATCGGGTTCGTGGGCAACCTGTCGTCGCGCTCGCTGGTGCGCAGGGTGACAGGCATCTTCCGTGAACACGGCCGCCTGCCCTCCGAGGGCATCGCGGCGCCCGCGGCGATACCGGGAATCTCCTGGTCGGACCACCGATCCTTCTGGAAGGAAGGCTATCCGGGGGTCATGGTGACCGACACGGCGCTGTACCGCAATCCGCATTACCATGCGCCCAGCGACACGCCCGACAGTCTCGACTACGAGCGGCTGGCGCGCGTGGTTGCGGGTTTGGATGCCGTGCTGGACGACCTGGCTTCGGTGACCGGCGTCGCAACCTCGAAACCCGCGAGCGGCGGGCCCGTAAGGTCAACGGCCTGATGACCTATGACCGGGCGATGATCAAAATGGACGCCGAGCGGATCAGCGCCGCCAACCGCCGGGTGTACGGCGCCATACCGCCGGGGCAAGCTTCGCTCAAGCGCTGAGCCGTGGAGGGCATTGCCGGGCAGGACAGGTCATTTGGGGGGGAAACGGAACGAGTCAACCCTCCTTCAGCCCCCCGCCGCACGGCGCATCTCAGGGCCTTCCACTCGCCGCGGCATTTCTCAGTTCTTCGAGAATCGCTTCGAGTCCTTTATCCTCGTAGAGACCGAGCATGCGCATCGCGATCATCCTGGCGCCCTCCCGCCGGGCTTTGATGATCTTCGCGAGACCCCTTTCATCCGGCCCCCACTGCTCGCCGTCGGCAAAGAGGACAAAGTCGATCTTCCCCTCGATCGCGACGATGGCATCCGCATCGCCGACGGTGATTTCGGTTCCCGAAGACTTCACCGTGAGGAAAGCATCGGGCGGCAGCTTCTGAAGGCTCCCGAGCTTGTCGACAATGGCATCGGGTCCCGGAATCACCCTGCCGGAAGCGCAACGGGCGATCCAGGCAACCACGCACGCATCGATTTCCCTGGTCGTGCCGTTTCTGATCAGAAGCCGGAATTCGCTCGCCCGGGAGGCGGTCAAGTTCTCGGCCCCCGCAGAAACCACTTCCAGGCCTGGGTAAACCTGGGCGCCCGCCCAGGTTTCGAGGCAGGCCTCCGGGCAGCCCGCCAGCCCCACCAGCATCGCCAGAATGGCAAAGCACTGCATCTCTTGCTTCCCTTTAAGGTCACAGCCGGGCCGCTCGACCGGCAGAGGGTCTTCGGCGGTCGGTCCTGTGCCCCTTGATCTCGCGCCTTGGTATCGCCACCGAAAGCGACAGACCGCCGGCCCCGATTACGCCGATTTCGTCGATATCGCTTGTCCGACTATGATGATTTTGTCCCGTCCCCCCCGTGAGTCAAGCGCTTGCAAAGCGCCGGCTTGCCGGCCGCGCTTCGGTTTCCGCCGTGCGCGAGCATGTTCCGCGGCCGCGGCCCTGGCGCTACGACCCGCCGGCCGGAGGATTCTCGCCGCCGGAGTCATTCGTGCGCCCGCGCCGCCGGGCCGGCTCGCCCCCGAGCCAGCCGTTGCGGCGGAAGTACCAGAGAAGGGAGAGAGTGAGCACGGCCATAATCGACAGGGCGAAGGGGTAGCCGAAACGCCATTTCAGTTCCGGCATATTCCAAGGCGAGACCTCGGTGTCGAAATTCATGCCGTAGATGCCCGCGATGAACGACAGCGGTATGAAGATGGTGGCGATGATCGTCAGGACCTTCATGATCTCGTTCAGCCGGTTGCTCATGCTCGACAGATATACGTCCATCAGTCCCGTGGCCACCTCGCGGTAAGTCTCCACGAAGTCCAGAATCTGGATCGTGTGGTCGTAGCAGTCACGCAGGTAAATGCGGGTTTCCGGGGCCACCAGGTCGCTCGGTTCGCGCTGCAGTATTCCCAGCGCCTCGCGCAGGGGCCATATGGAGCGGCGGATGGCGAGCAGGTTGCGCCTGGCTGCGTGGATCGCCTGCACCTGGGCCCGCTGCGGCTTCGCGACCACCTCGCCTTCCAGGGCTTCCAGCCTTTCGCCGAACTCCTCCAGGATGGGGAAATAGCCGTCGATGATCACGTCGAGCAGGCAGTAAGCCAGGTAATCGGGGCCGCGCGAGCGCAGGACGCCCGCTCCCTTGCGCAGGCGCTCACGCACGGTCTCGTCCCTGCCGCCACGGGACTCCTGGAAGGTCAGGACGAAGTCTCTGCCGATGAAGATGCTGTTCTGTTCCGTTTCCAGCCCGTGGTTCAGGCGCGCTTCGCGCGCGACCAGGTACAGGTAGTCCTCGTATCGCTCGACCTTGGGGCGCTGGTGCGTATGCAGGACATCCTCGAGCGAGAGCGGGTGAAGGCCGAAGCGCCGGCCGACGGCGGCGATCACCTCGGCATCCCCCAATCCCTCGACATTCACCCAGACCAGCGGGTATTTTCCGAGAAAGTCGTCGAGCAGCTCGGTCTTTTCCGACTGCGCCTCGTGCAATGTATCGGGGCCGATGCCGCACGCGCGGATGAGCGGCTTGAGCGCGGACGGGTCGGCCACCAGGGTGCCGGGCGCGGCGCCCGGCGGGGTGCGCTTGATGGGCAGGTCGGACCGGCGCCTCCGGGCGCGGCTTTTGCGGGACATGGCTTCACCTCCGGCGGGCAATCATGGCACGTTCCCGGCGCCGAGTCGAGCGCGGGCGCGCCGCCTCAGGATCGGTCGCGCGGGCACAGGCGCTCGAGATCGCCGCGCATTTTCGCCATGTATTCGTTGACGGCCGCGGCGTCGGACATGATCATGTCGAGCTGGCGCGTATGGATGACCAGGTAGCCGACCACCTTGAGGCGCCCGCGCATGAATTCCTGGTCCCTCGCCTCGAGCCTCGAGAAAACCGCGTCTCCCCGGACGTCCACGCGAAATCCGTAATCTTCCAGGATGCTTCCGATCAGCACGACGCGCGTCTGCCGGCGGTGGTAGTCGGCGGCCCCTCCCTGGAACTGGAAGCTGATGTAATTCTCGGGAGTTCTTTCCCCGACCAGCGCCTCGACCACGGAGAAATGGAAGCCGAAGCGCGATTGCAGGCTGCAGAAATTCCTGGCGATCATGAAGTAGTTGCGCTGGGCGTAGGGTGCAGCGGCTGCCGGATCGAGGCCCGGGTTGACCGTCGCCTGGAACATCACGGCCACGAGTCCCTTGGGATCGATCGGCGGCGGCCCCGGCCACGGCACGGCCATCATCCCCTCCCACAGGGCCAGCATGGGAATGGATACGATATTGTCCAGGGTGACGTACTTGCCCTCGACCTCCTCGCGGAAGCCGTCGTCGAGATTGATCACCCAGAGCTGCATGGGCACGTCGCTCACCAGTTGCTTGCTCGCGCGCTCCTGGAAGCGGTGATCCTTGCCGAAGCGGAACATCTCCTCGACCGATTTTTCGTGGGCGAAGCGCGTGATGTCGTGGAGCGTGCGGCAGCGCTCCGCCCTGAATTCCGGGGCATCGGGATCGAGCAGGTTCAGGGGAAGGATATGGCGGGACACTTCCTTGAGCGCCTGCAGGACCGGGCTGCCTTCCATCAGGTTTCTGATCTTTTCCTCGCCCGCGAGCAGCGACTCGACTTTGCCCGCATAGATCCTGCAGCCGTCGGCGTCCACGGTCACGAGGTTTCCCTCCCTCAGCAGGGCCGTCGCTCCCGGGACGCCGAAGAGGGCGGGGACGCCGAACTCGCGCGCCACGTTGGCGAGGTGGCAGGTGACGCTTCCCTGCTCCGCCACCACGGCGGCGGCCCGGCTCAGCAGGCTGGCCCATTTGGGGAGCGCCTGGGAGGTCACGAGCACCGCGCCCTGCGGAAACCTGAGGATGTCGGCATCGCGCCTGGCATGGAATACAGGCCCGCAGGCGGCTCCCGGGCCTGCGGTCACGCCTCCGGACACGAGCGCCGGTTCCGGAGCGGCGCGGCGTGCCAGCCGCCGCGACCAGCGCCGCTCGGGCGCAAGCGCCGCGAGCGGGCGGCATTGCAGGATGTACATGGTCCCGTCGGCGGCCAGCGCCCACTCGATATCCTGCGGGCAGCCGTAGTACTCTTCCAGGCGCAGGGCTACGGCGGCGAGTTCGAGCGCCTGATCGTCCGTGATGGAAGGCCGGCGGCTCTCTTCCCCGGTGAGATCCACGCGTGCGAGCCCCTCGCCGGCGGCGGGAACCAGCTTGCGCTCCTTGACCCGGATCTCCTTGCCCAGGATTGCGGGCGGCTGCGAGCGGGCGACCAGGAACAGGTCGGTGCCGGTGCTCGCATCCACGACCGCCTTGGGCAGGCCCGGGGCCGCGTTGATCAGCACGGCGTCCTCGCGGGCACCCAGGGGATCGCGCGAATAGATCACGCCTCCGGCGGCGGCATCGATCATCGCCATGCACCCCACGCACATGACGACGTCCTCGTCCCTTATACCGCGGTGGAAGCGGTAGGCGATCGCCTGCGGCGTGTACTTGCCGGCCACGATCTCCTTGTAGGCCTGGACGATGTTTTCCGGGCTCACGTTCAACTGCGACACGTATTGCCCGGCGAATGTGGTCCCCCCGGCATCCTCCCCCAGGGCGCTGCTTCTCAGGGAAACCTTGACCCCCTTGCCTTTGCGTTCTTCGAGGCGCGCGTAGGCTTCCAGGATGGCGGATTCGACATCCGCAGGCACGGGCGAGCGGATGATCAACTGCCGTATGTCGGCGCTGAGCGCGTATACCTGGTCCTCGGGCGCGGCCTGGAAGCGCCGGTCGATCTCGGCCTGCAGGTCGTTGTGCTCCATGAATCGCTGATAGGCGAGTGCGGTCACGGCGAAGCCGTCGGGCACCGGGATATGCAGGCGCGAGAGGATCTCTCCCAGGTTGGCCATCTTGCTCCCCACCTCGTCGGCCATCTCCCTGCCGACTTCCCGGAGCGGGACGACCAGGCGGCCGGTGCGCGGGAGCTGCCTGGAGGCCAGGATCGCCTGGATGTCGCGCTGGATTATCTTGAAGCGGTCATGCAGGCGCCGGTACCGGCCGGGCGCGAGCTGATCCAGATTCCGGATGATCTGCATGACGCTGACGGTCACCGAGGTGCAGGCAGCCTTGACGAAGGACATCCCGAAGGGCTGGCCGCCTCGCAAGGCCTGCTCCATGTCCGCCATGACCTCGAGGGCCTTGCTGTTGGCGTTCAGCAGCAGCTTGAAGCAGTGGTAGCGCGCCTGGAAAGCGCGCCGCAATTCCTGCAGCTCGCCCGCGCCCAGGGCGCGCCTTGCACGGCCCGAAACCAGGCCCTTGAAGTAGCGGGAGATTCGCTTCACACGGAACATGCCCCGCGCGGCGCGGGTCGCACCGGGAGGCTTCCCGCGGCCGCAGATCGCCTGTCAGACTTCCTTCTTGGCGCCGGCTTTCATCTCCAGGCCGAATCCGTTGAACATGTAGAGGATCGCGTAGCCCCACCACAGTGTGTAGACGACGTAGAACACGAGAGCGAAAGCCAGCACGCCGGCTTCGCGGGCGGCGCTTTGCGCCTCTATACCATAGAAATTGTACGCCACTTCGACGCCGCGCATGGTGATATCGTGCACGAAGGCGGCTGCGGCGAAGTTCTTCTGCGTTTCCAGGGACTTGCGCGCCTCCCGCAGCATGTTCCACCAGTCGAAGAGCACCTGCTTTTCCGGATAGCCGTACCTGGAAGAGACCTCCGCTCCCCGGTTGTGGAACATGGATTCGGCATCCTCGAGCACGGTCTGGGCGAGCAGGCCGAGATCTCCGGCTGCGGTGAGCCGTGTCCCGTGCGCCTCGGTCTCGGCTCCGGCCCTGGACAGCATGGCGGCGGCCCGCGCCGCGCCGGCTTCGTCCTTGAACGGCAGATCGAGCGCAACCCTATGCCCCTGATGCTCGCGGGCTGAGGCGCGCAGATCCTCGAAATAGTTGCTCGAGCCTTTGGCGATCGAGTTGAAGAGCCTGTCGGAGGCTTCGAAGGCATTGAGCCCGCCGAAGAGCGGCATGAACATCAGAAAGAGCACGACGAGGAACGCCACTGCCATCGCCGTGCCGGCCAGGAACATTTTCTTGTCGACGATCAACATGGGATCAAGCCTCCCGTCTCAACCGTTTCATGTTGCCGAAGAATTCCCGCAGCACCCATACGCCGAAGATTCCGACCACGACGAAGAAAATCCAGATCCCGGCGGTGTCGATCGCGCCCGTCACGCTCTTGGGGAGATCCAGGACTTTCATTTCCGAGAGCCTCGCAGGCAGGGCGAAGAGGCGGTTGACGAAGCCCGCGAGAATGGTGATGGCGTAAAAGCCGCGGATATGAATCCCCTTGACGACCCGGGTCGTCAGGGCGCCGAGCTGGATGCCGATCAGGGAGCCGAGCAGCATCCCCATGGCCAGGGTGTAGAAGATGAAACCGTAGATGGCATACTGCGAGATGCACGCATACCCGGCCGTGAATATGATCTGGAGAATATCCGTCCCCACCGTGGTGAAGGACGAGACGCCCAGGACATAGATGAACATCGGGAAGGTGAGGAAACCGCCGCCCACTCCCATGATCGAGGCGGCAAACCCCACGACGGCGCCGCACATGGCGACGAACAATCCCGAGATCTTCTTGCCGCCCGGCACCAGGTCCTCGTCGAACGTGATCATGGGCGGGATGCGCGTCGCCTGCAGCCTGGCCGTCAAACCCTTCTTGGCCGCGGCGGCAGCCTCGCCGCGGGCGCTTTCGCCGGGATGCGCCCCCACCGGCGCCGTTCCCTTCCGCAGCCGGAGATAGTCGACCAGGGCATAGATACCCAGGAATCCCAGCAGGACCACGTAGACGACGTTGATGAAGGTATCGCTCAGCACGGGGTTCTTCTCGTAGAGCGAACGGTTGATGACTCCTCCGCCGGTCGAGCCGACGACGGACCCGACGAGGAAAGCGAGGGCGAGTTTCACCGAGACGTTGCCCAGCTTCTTGTGGACCGCCGTCCCCATGATGGCCTTGGCGAAAATGTGAAACAGGTCGGTGCCCACGGCGAGGATCCCCTTGATGCCCGCGCTCATGAGAGCCGGCGTGGTGATGAATCCCCCGCCCGCTCCGATGCAACCGGTGATCAGCCCTGCGCAAAGTCCCACCAGGATGGAAACCACGAAGATGAAGGGCGTGTAGTAGGCCGGCGAATAGGCTTCCTTCCCTCCCAGCATCTGCGGCAGGTCGTCGGCGAAGACCGCCCACAAGGGCAGGATGGGGATCAGCATCAGCAGGAGTGCCAGGCGCCGCTTCCGGCTGCGCAGGATGTTGCCGGAAATCCAGATTTCCCACCGCGCCTGGGCCATCCATGCCATCTGCACCGCATCGTAGATCGTCCTCAGTCTCTGCATCGCGATTTTCCTTTCGAACGGCTCTGCTGCGCGTTGTATCGGTGAAAAGACCCCGTTCTACGCTCGGTCCGTGCCGGGCGTCGCGGGGCCGGGTTCGGAAATCGACCTTTTCTTGACGGCATCCTGCAGCTTGTACAGGAGTTCGTCGATATCGACCGGTTTCATCAGGTAGTCGAAGGCGCCCAGTTCCAGGCCTTCCACGGCACTGTCCACGTCGGCGTGCCCCGTAAGCATGATGACCTCGACGGACGGGTTCGACTTCTTCATCTCCTTGAGCGTCTGCAGTCCGTCCATCTGCGGCATCTTCATGTCGAGCACGACCACGTCGACCGGGACCTCCCGGATGATGCGAAGCGCTTCCTCCCCGCTGTTCGCGGTCGTGAGCTTCAACTTCCTCTTCCGGAGCCTCTTGGTCAGGACTTCCAGGAACTCTCGCTCGTCGTCCACGAGCAATACGCTGATCTCGTCCATCCGCCCGGCCTCCTGCCGGCTGGCATCGGGGGTCATATTGTACTCAAACTCGCCTCGAGGTAATCTCCTTGATCCGCGCCTCCATGATCTTCTGCTCCCGGCGATCCTTCCTCCGCTTGGCCCGGGCGATCTGGCCCACCAGCTGCGCCATATCGCAAGGCTTCAGCAGGTAGTCGAAGGCTCCCAGCTTGATCCCCTCGATCGCGGATTCCACGGTGGTGTGCGCCGAAAGCAGGATCACCTCGGCCAGAGGCCGTGCGCTCTTGATCTCTTGCAGGAACTCGAGGCCTTCCATGCCGGGTGTTTTCACGTCGAGAATGACAACGTCGATATCCCTCTTGCGCCGCAGCTTCTCGAGAGCCTCTTCGGTGCCGTAGGCCGTGAGTGCCTGGAAGCCCCTGCGTGCCAGTCGTCGGGCCAATGCCTCGACGAAGGGCCTCTCTCCACCGACCACGAGCACGGTTGTCGGCACCGCCGCGAGATCACCGCCCGCCGCCGGCGCTTCGCTTTCCTCCTCGCCGGCTGCAGGTTCTGCCGGCTTGGCGGCCCGCTCCTCCTTTTTACCCCAAGGCAGGCGGATGTGGAAGACGGTTCCTGCACCGATCTTGCTTTCGACGCCGATCTCCCCTCCGGCCTTCTCCACGATGCCGTAACAGATTGAGAGTCCGAGCCCCGTTCCCTTGCCCACAGGCTTGGTCGTGAAAAACGGGTCGAAGATTCTGTCGAGGAGGTTTTCCGGAATACCCGGCCCGTTGTCGGCGATATCGATCTCGATCTCGGGACCGTTCACCCGGGTCGCGATCTCGACAAATCCGCCGCCGGAGCCAAGCGCGTCCAGGGCATTGTTGATCAGGTTCGTGAGCACCTGCTGCATTTCCGAGGGGGAAATCCTGCAGGCGGGCAGGGATTCATCGAGGCGCGTGCGGATTTCGATCGCCACGGAGCGCAGGCGCTTATCGTAGGATTTTACGACATCGCGTATCAGGTCGTTCAGTTGCACCTCTTCGACCTTGATGCTGGTCTTGCGCCCGAAGCTGAGCAGGTTCTGGATGATCTCCTTGCAGCGGGCCCCTTGAGTCTTGATCTGCTTCAAGGCCCTGCGCAACTCGTCCAGGTTTTCGCTCTTCTGCAATTCCCCGTCTTCGAGCAGGTCCTCGATCCAGCCGGCCTCTTCCACCATGATGGAAAGGGGGTTGTTGATTTCATGGGCGATGCCGGCCGCCAGGTCGCCGAGCAACGAGAGTTTTCCCAGCCGATTGCGGGGTGCTTCCCCGGGGCCGGTGGTTTCTTCTTCGAGAATCTCGTCGTCGACGATTTCGTCGTGCAGCCGGCCGGTCGGGGCCGTTTTTTCGGAGGATTGGACGGCTGTTTGCCTCCTGCCGGCGGGCGCGAACCGCCGGATCGCGATCCAGACGGCGACCACGCCGGCGACGGCGGCCGCGACCAGGGCGATCGTGCTCGCATTCATGCCCGCTCCTCCTGCAGCCGGACAATTGCAAGCAGAAATTACCCCGGATTGCGCGTCAAGAAAAGCTTATTCCGGCGCCGAGCCGACCTGCGACCTCCGGAAACGGGAACGAACGCGCCGGTCCCGGGGGCAGCGATGGCGTTGGCGGAACCGGCTGCGAGGGGGTAAGATTATAAGTTTGGTCTGACGATGCTGGATAGAATAGTGGTGCGCGGCGCGCGCCAGCACAACCTTCGAAACGTCGATCTCGAAATCCCCCGTCACAAGCTGACGGTCATCACGGGGCTCTCCGGGTCCGGCAAATCGAGCCTCGCCTTCGACACCATCTATGCCGAAGGCCAGAGGCGCTACATCGAGTCGCTTTCCGCTTTTGCGCGCCAGTTCTTCGAGCAGATGGAAAAACCCGACGTGGACAGCATCGAAGGGCTGTCCCCGGCGCTCAGCATCGAGCAGAAAACCACCAGCCGCAGCCCCAGGTCGACCGTAGGCACGGTCACCGAGATCTACGATTACATGCGCCTGCTGTTCGCCTCGATCGGCAAGCCTCACTGCCACCTGTGCGGCAAGCCGATCGCCCACCAGAACATGGACCAGATCGTGGACACGATCCTGGCCTATCCGCCCGACACGCGCGTGATGATCCTGGCGCCGGTGGTGCGCGACCGCAAGGGCGAGTTCAAGAAGTTGTTCGAGAAATATCTCAGGAAGGGCTACGTGCGCGCGCGTGTGGACGGGCGCTTGTGCGATCTGGACGAACCCATCACTCTCGCGCGCAACCGCAACCACACGATCGAGGTGGTGGTCGACCGGCTGCTGATCAAGCCGGGCATACGCCGCCGGCTCGAACTCTCGACAAGGGCGGCGCTCGATCTGGCCGACGGGCTTGTGACCGTGGCGGCGCTGGATATCGAGGAGAGGCTCTTCTCCGAGCGCCAGGCGTGCGCCGACTGCGGGATCAATATCCCCGATCTCGAACCCCGCTCCTTTTCGTTCAATTCGAAGTACGGCGCCTGCCCGGAGTGCGACGGCACGGGCGAACGCCTGGTGATCGCGCCCGATAAGGTGATCACCGACGCTTCGTGTCCGATCGCCGAGCTGCGCTTCCCCGTCGAAAACCCCCGGATCGCGTCCTATCTGCACGAGACGCTGCTTGGGGTCGCGCGCCGCTTCCACCTGGACGGCGACGCGACTTTCGCGCAGCTTCCGCCCGCCGCCCGCCAGGCCTACTTTTACGGGGACCCGGCCCCGGCCGGTCGCAAGCCCGGAAAAATGGTGAGCGTCCCCGGTTTTCGCGGGATCGGCCCCTGGCTCGAGGAAGAGCTGGCCGGCGCCGGCAGCGCGCGCGTGCAGGAAGAGATCGGGACGTTGTTCACGGCGACGCGCTGTCCGGCATGCGGCGGGTCGCGGCTGCGCCCCGAGAGCCGGGCCGTGAAGGTGGACGGCCGTTCCATCGCGGAACTCTCCGGTTGCAGCATCGGCGAAGCCCTGGCGGCTTTCCGCAGCATGAAGCTCTCCGCGCGCGAGGAAAAGATCGCGCGCCCCATCCTGAAGGAGATCATCGACCGCCTGGAGTTCTTGCTGAACGTCGGCGTAGGCTATCTCTCGCTCGACCGCTCGGCCGCTTCCCTCTCGGGCGGCGAGGGCCAGCGCATCCGGCTCGCCACCCAGATCGGGTCGCGGTTGCGGGGCGTGCTCTACGTTCTCGACGAGCCTTCGATCGGCCTGCACGCCCGCGACAACCGCCGCCTGCTCGACACGCTGGCGGAACTGCGCGACCTGGGCAACACGATCCTCGTCGTCGAGCACGACGAGGAGACCATCCGCAGCGCCGACCACATCGTCGATCTCGGGCCCGGCGCCGGGCGCGCGGGCGGGCGGGTGCTGGTTTCCGGAACGCTCTCCGAGGTGGAGAGCCACCCGGAATCGCTCACCGGCAAGTATCTCAAGGGAGAGCTGCGCATCGAGTGCCCCCGCAGCCGACGCAACGGCAACGGCAAGCGCCTGGTCGTCCAGGGCGCGCGCCACAACAACCTCAAGAACATCACGGTCGAGTTTCCCCTGGGCCTGTTTGTGTGCGTCACCGGCGTATCGGGCTCGGGCAAGTCGTCGCTGGTCGACGACATTCTCTACAGGGCCCTGGCGCGCAGGCTGCACCGGGCGCTGGCCGATCCGGGAGAGCATGACGGGATCGTCGGAGCGGAGCACCTCGACAAGGTCATCCGCATCGACCAGTCTCCCATCGGCCGGACGCCGCGCTCCAATCCGGCCACCTATACCGGACTGTTCACCCACATCCGGGAGCTCTTTTCGCTCCTGCCCGAGTCCCGCATCCGCGGTTACAAGCCCGGCCGCTTCAGTTTCAACGTCAAGGGGGGGCGCTGCGAGACCTGCCAGGGAGACGGCCTGCGGCGCATCGAGATGAGTTTCCTCCCCGATGTCCACGTGACCTGCGAGACCTGCCGCGGAAAACGCTACAACCAGGAGACCCTGGCGGTCAAATACAAGGGGTACTCGATCGCCGACCTGCTGGAGATGAACATCAGCGATGCCTACGGGGTCTTGCAGAACATCCCGGCCATCGCCGAGAAATTGCAGACCCTGAACGACGTCGGCCTGGGGTACGTGCAGCTCGGGCAGCCGGCGACGACACTCTCCGGCGGGGAGGCGCAGCGCGTCAAGCTGGCCCGGGAACTGAGCCGGCGGGCAACGGGAAAGACGCTCTATATTCTGGACGAACCCACGACCGGGCTGCATTTCCACGACGTACGCAAGCTTCTGGACATACTCCACTCCCTGGTCGAGCGGGGAAACACGGTGGTGGTCATCGAGCACAATCTCGAGGTCATCAAGACCGCCGACTGGATCATCGATCTCGGACCCGAAGGCGGCGACGAAGGGGGCAGGGTGGTGGCCGCCGGCCCTCCCGAACTCATCGCCCGGGTGAAGTCCTCGGCCACCGGAAGGGCGCTGAAGCGCGTGCTTGCCTGAGAGGGCGCACACAATCATCAGACGGTCACAGCCGCAAAGATCATTTCCGATTCCAGGTCCCGCTCCCTCCGACCCTGCTGCCAGCGGCTTGCACCCTGCCTGGCCCATTGGCCGCCTCGCAGGCGGGGAAGCGACGCTTCCTGACCGGCCTCGAGGGAGGATGCCGGGAGATATCAGGCGATTTCTGCGCCTGCCCGTGCTATCCTGTTCCCGAGAGAAGAGACAAACTACTATCGAATTAGTGAATCCGAAGAGTCGACATGTGCCGCCATGGTGCTGACGTCAGGGGAGGGGGTTGCGCATTGCCCACGGCGCACCGGCGCGCGGCTGTGACGGCGTACAATCGGTAAACCAAGGTCGGATCTGTTCGAAAGACATTCTGCGGGGAACGAAGATGATAAAGAATCCAGACCTCTGGGAGTCCTGGGAAGCGCGGGGCCCGCTGCGCGAGCCCGCCGATTTCCAGCGAAATCTATCCCTGCTGGACGCCATGTACGAATACGCCCGCCTCCTGGGGCGTTTCCCGCCGGCTGATCCCCTGGAAGGACTGTGTGCTAAAGTCAAGATGGCGAGAGTGGTGAATGTTTGCATCGCTGCTGGAACAGATCGCGCTCGGACTTGAAGCGCGCGGCATTCCATACATGCTGATTGGCGGGCAGGCGGTCTTGCTGTACGGCGAGCCGCGACTGACCCGCGACATCGACGTTACGCTCGGCGTCGGTCCTGAACGGCTCGTCGATATCCAGGAGATGGCAGCGACTTGGGGATGGCAAGCCCTGGTCGATGCGGCCCATGAATTCGTGCAGCAGACGTTGGTTTTCCCCTGTCAGGATCCGCGCAGCGGAATCCGGGTGGATTTCATCTTCTCGTTCTCGCCGTATGAACGGCAGGCACTGGAACGGGTGCGCCGCGTCCCTATCGGGAGTGCAAAGGTCTGCTTTGCCTCGCTCGAGGATACTCTGATCCACAAGATCGTTGCCGGACGGCCTCGGGATCTGGAAGATGCGCGCAGCATCGTGTTGAAAAACCCAGGCTTGGATGCCGCCTATGTGCGGCGGTGGTTGGGAGAGTTCGAACGCAGCCTCGACCAACCCTACCGGAGGATCTTCGAGGAGATTTTGGCGTCAGCTCAGGTTCAGTAGCGCGCACCTCATCCACCCACGCCCCCCGTTCCGCTCGGTGTTCCGCCTGCGAGCCGGGGCGGCGGCAGGCCGAGGATTTCCCGGGCGTCACTGCAGGAAGCGACCTCCCGCCCGAGAATACGCGCCAGGGCGACGATGCGCTCCACGAAGTCGGCATTGGAGCGTGCCGGAACACCCCGGCTGAGGTAGATGTTGTCTTCGAAGCCGACGCGCACGTGGCCGCCGAGCAGGATCGTGGCCGTGTTGATCGGCAGTTGATCGGCACCGCGGCCGAGGGCCGACCAACGGCAATCGCTCGGCAAGCGCCTCCTCATGTCCATCAGGGCCTCGATCGTACCCTCCACCCCCCAGGGAATGCCCAGGCACAGCTGGAAGTACAGAGGCGGGGCAAACACTCCCCGTTCCGCAGTCGCCAGCGCCTGGCGCATATGCCCGAGATCGAAGACCTCGATCTCCGGCTTGATGCCGGCGCGGCGCATTTCCAGGGCGGCCCGCTCGACCCAGGTCTCGGGATTGATAAAGACGCGCCCGCCTCGGAAGTTCAGGCTTCCGACGTCCAGGGAGCACATATCCGGCTCGAGCTCGAGCGGCATGAGGCGCAGGCTCTCGGCATCGGGTCCCTGCAGGTGAAGCCCGCTGGTGGTGAGATTGATGGTGAGGTCGCTCTCGGAGCGCAGGCGGCCGACGACCTCCGCGAAGAGGCTCTGTTCGAAAGCCGGCGCTCCCGTCACCGGGTTGCGCACATGGATGTGCACCACGGCCGCACCGGCGCGCCACGCGCGCAAGGATTCCTGAGCGATCTCCTCGGGAGTGTACGGCACCGCCGGGTTGTCGGCTTTCGTCGGCGCGGAGCCGCAGACCGCCGCAGTGATGATCAGCTTGCCCTCCGGCATCCGCATCGCGGGCTGAAATGTCTTGACTTACCGACAGTGCTGCCCGATCTTTGACCCGGCATGATCGATTCCATTCGCAGGAGTGTTTCCGAGAGCCTGGAGCTGAAGCGGACGTTCTTCGCCGCCAACGAGGAACGCCTGGCGGCCGCGGCGCGCGCCGTGCGCGCGGCGCTCGAGAAGGGGAACAAGGTCCTGCTCTTCGGCAACGGCGGGAGCGCCGCCGACGCGCAGCATATCGCGGCCGAGATGGTGGGCCGCTTTCGGCGCGAGCGCGCCCCGCTGGCAGCCGTCGCCCTGACCACGGACACATCCGTTCTGACGTCCGTGGGGAACGACTACGGCTACGAGCATGTCTTCGAACGCCAGGTGCGCGCGCTCGGCCGCCCCGGCGACGTGGCCGTTGCGATCTCCACGAGCGGCAATTCGCCCAACGTCCTTCTCGCCGCCGCCGCCGCGGCGGAAATCGGGCTGGTCACCGTGGGGCTGACGGGAGGCGACGGCGGGCGGCTGGCACGGCTGGTGGAGCATCACCTCAACGTTCCCCACCGGTCGACCGCGCGCGTGCAGGAAGTGCACATCATGATCGGCCACCTGATTTGCGAGCTTCTGGACGAGATCTGAAAGGATCGCGTACGCCTATGTCCCGATACCGCATCCGGCCGTTCGACCTGAGGCGCGCCCGCACCTACCCTCTGGAAGGCCGGCCCAGCAAGGTCGCCGTCGACTCGTTCGCACGGCCGCACAAGGCGGGAGATTCCTTCCGGAATTTCATGGATGGGCTCCCCGGGATCCTGGCGGCCGACGCTCTCAAGCGGCTGGCTCGAGCCGTGGTCCGCGCCCGCGATCTCGACAAGCCTGTGCTCTGGGGGCTGGGCGGGCACGTTATCAAGACCGGCCTCGCGCCCGTGATCATCGATCTGATGGACCGCGGCCTGGTGTCGGGGATCGCTTTCAACGGCGCCGGGGTGATCCACGATTTCGAGATCGCCCTCGTCGGCGCCACCAGCGAGGACGTCGGAGCGCGCCTGGAAAGCGGCGCCTTCGGCATGGCCGAGGAAACGGGGCGGGAGATCAACCAGGCGATCGCCGAGGGAGCGGCCGCGGGTCTGGGGATCGGCGAGGCCGTCGGGCGCTACCTTTCGCGGTCCAACCCTCCCCACGGCCGAGCCAGCCTCCTGCTGCAGGCGTACATGCGGCGCATACCCGTGACCGTGCATGTCACGATCGGCGCCGACATCATCCACAACCACCCGTCCGCGGCACCCGCCGAACTCGGCGAGGGATCGCACCGCGACTTCCGCCTGTTCGCGACGCTCGTCTCGAAGCTGGACGGCGGCGGCGTGTATCTGAATTGCGGCTCCGCCGTGACCCTCCCCGAAGTGTTCCTGAAGTGCGTGACCCTGGTGCGCAACAGCGGGTCGCGCCTGCGCAATTTCACGACGGCCAACCTCGACTTCATCCAGCACTACCGGCCGACGGAAAACGTCGTCAAGCGCCCGGTCAGCAGCGGCGGCGAGGGAATCGCGCTCACCGGGCACCATGAGATCGTCATCCCGCTGCTTGCCGCCTGGCTGGTGGAATTGAGCGCGCCCGCACCGGGGAAGTGACGGCCTCCTTCACAGGACGGAACTGATGCCCGCGATTACGGTTTGAGCATCAGCGCCATATTCTTCATGAAGTCCTGGAACCTGGGGTCCTTGCGGATGGGGTCGAAGTCGGGTTCCTTGATGATGGCGTCCAGATCCGTGAAGCCGGCATTCACGGCCAGTTGCAGGCTGTCGATGGCACGCTGCGCGTCCCCGATGGAGGCGAAGAGCCGGGCCATGCGATAGTTCTTCTCCGTGGACGAGACTTGGGTTCCGCTCGCCGAAAGGCTGATCGCCTCGGAGCGGTTCATGATGTTGGGGTCGAGCGCCAGGCCGGCCTTGAGTGCCGCCAGCCCCTTGTCGTACTGCTTCTTTTCGAAGTAGAGCGAGCCCAGGTTGACATGGAACGAGGCCACCTTGGGATTCAGGTCCAGGGCCTTCTTGAAATATTTCTCCGCCTTCTTTTTGTCGCCGATGGCGAAGTAGACCGAACCCATATTGTTGTAAGGATAAGGATACTTGGGGTTCAGGCCGATGCAGCGGCCGAAGGCCGCGATGGCTTCGGTGTAAAACTTGAGCTGGGAATAGGTGATCCCGACCTTGTTGTAAATGTACTCGCTGTTCGGATTGAGCCGGCTGGCCTCCAGGTACTTGATGAGCGCGGCATAGTAATCCCGGCGCGCAAAGTACAGGTCCGCTTCCTTGGCGACCTCGTTGGCTCGCAGGATGTTCTCGGCGGGCACGGGAATGCGGACGACCCGGCGGTTACCGCCGAAGCACGAGGCTGCGAGGAGCGCAAGCAGGGCGGCCGCGACGGCGGTGAAAGCCGAAGATCGGACCGAGGGCCTTCGCCCTGTTTCCCGATCCGACGGCCGCATGAGATTCCTCCCCTGATCGAAACACCCAAGTACGAAGGAATGTTAGTACCAAAGCGACCGCGGATCAAGTCGGCCGGGCGCGCCGCGCGCGGCTACAAGGTGCCGATGTAGCTCGAGACTTTGATGTCCACCTTCATGAGGTACTCATAGAAGTAGAGGTCGATCGGCACCTGGTACCGGACCTTGATGAAGAGCTGGCCGGCATAGCGTTCGATCCTGACGTTCTCTTCCGTGAGGCGAACCTCGTTTTTCTTGGCCAGTTGCAGCACTTCCTTCATCAGGACGTCGTTGGCGTAATAACGGGCGCCGGCCCGGCTGACTTCGGTCTTCAGGTCCGCCTCGAGGCTCTTGGCGGCTATGTAAGGGGGCCCGATATTGATGGCGAGGAAGACGATGACCGCCAGCATCAGGACGAACAGCAAACAACCGGCGGTCCCCTTGCCCGCAGGGTCCTTCCACGTCATGGGCGTCGCGGGAAGCGCTCTGTCCGACATCGATCCTCTTCCTCTCCCGGTTCCCTGCAGGACAGATCGGCTGATGCGCGCCGTTCCATTACGACCGGCTGCGGCCGGAACGGTCTCCCGGGCGGCCGGGAGATTCCGCTTGAATGTGCGTGCGTGCAGGCATATGCTCCCTGCTGCTTTTGTTTTGAAAAGGAGAACAGTTTCAGTGACCAAGAAATCAGCAGCCGTCGTCCTGTTGTTCGCAGTATTTGCATGGATCGCCGTGGCGCAGGAACAGCAGCCTGCCCAGGATCCCAATGTCCTCAAGCAATTTACCCGTGCCGCCAAGTTCAACGGTGTGACTCTTTACTTCGTGCACATGAACAACCGGACGGTCGAGGCACTCTTCCAGGCGCCGACGAAGTACGCCATGCGCGCGCGCGCCAACATGGCCACCATGCTCTACGTCCAGGGCACCCCGGAGAAGGAAGTGAATCTGAACACGGATTTCATGCTGGAGCAGGACGGCCAGACAACGGTGGGAACCGCCCACAATATCAAGAATTTCAAGGCGGGTGCGGTACCCAAAGGCGAGCGCATCGACGGAATCCTTCAGTTCGACACCAAGATCGACCTCACGCACCCCTTCCTGATCAGGAACGCGGACGCCTCCGTGGAATTCAAGCTTTCCCCGGAAGCCTTGAAGATGCTGGCGCCCCAGCAGCAGCCGCAGGCAAATCCTTGAGGAAGGCCGCGCCGGCCGATTTCCTACCGGTGTGGGCGGCACGAGGCAGCCCTCGGGCCGTGGAGGAATCAGTGTGCCCGGGCGTTTTGCGGTAAAAGCTGCATGCCCGCGCGGCTAACGGTAGAGGACGGATACCGTCACCAGATGACCGCGGTAGTCCTGGAAGCCTGCGCCTTTTTCGTTGTAGCCGTAATACTGCCATGAGGCCTTCCAGGCGAAATGCCTGCGGGCGGGGATCAGGATCTCGGCATATGGCTGGTGGTGGTTCAGCGGCAGCAGGCCCGTGCTGAGGATGCCCCGATACCCGAAATCCAC
Organism: uncultured Acidobacteriota bacterium; assembly: GCA_964534795.1. Lineage (GTDB taxonomy): Bacteria > Acidobacteriota > UBA6911 > UBA6911 > UBA6911 > CAZHQK01. Next base: position 16,739 of record CAZHQK010000102.1, on the reverse strand, counting down.
GCGCATGCCCCGGTAGAGGTCGACTCCGAAGCTTCCCCCGATGCCGTCCGTCCGCTCCCGGTAAAAGGAAAAGTCGGGCGCCAGCGTCTGCGGGATTCGTATGCCCACATCCGAGGAAATGCGCGTGCGGACGTAGTCGAGGCTGAGGTGCAAGCGCTCGCCCCAGGCGTAGTCGAGCCCCAGCGCATAACTGCGGTACTGCGAGTCCAGCAATGTATCGGGCGCAGGGTTGCGGTTGCTCAGGATGGAAACCCGGCCTTGCAGGCTGAGGTTCTTCCAAGGGCCGAGCCTCAGATCGAGGTCGGTTTGCCCGTAGTCGTGCAGGTCGGTGCGCGTCAGGGGGCGATCGCTCCAATTGCGCTCGTAAGCGAAGGAAAGATACATCCAATGCCCGGGCCGATAGTACATTCCGACCAGAGCCGTGTCCTTCTTGGAGCGCCCGCTCCTGCCGCCCGTGCCGCCGTCGTCCCTGTCGATCACTTCGGCTTCCGTAACGGTGTAACGGTATCCGGCGCGGGCCACGATCCCGGAGCCCAGGTCGTAGTCGGCCTCCGTCTGGTTGCGCACCTGCTTGAAATCGAGGCGGCCGGAGGGTGTGCCGGTGACTTTCCTTTGCGCCTCCGTACCTCCGGGCCCGGCCAGCGGGCGCACACCCAGGAAGGTCGTGGCCAGGACGGCGTCGCCCGAGACGTGGAACCTGCGGGTGTCAAGGTCGTTCAAGACGGTGAGGCGCCGGATCGGGGAGAATTCCGCCACAAGGTTGCCCCGGTGCATCGGCTTGGTGGCACGCCCGGTGAATGCGTCGCCGGCGGCGGCGTATATGATGCGCTCGTCCAGAGAAACGAAATTGCCCGACGAGAATTCGGTCATCGCGGAATCGACATCCGCCATCGAGTAGATGTATCGGCCGGCGACGCTCAGGCCGCCCACAGGCCGGATTAAGGCGAGGATCTTGGAAACGGGCGCTCCGGTCCTCTCCCGATAGCTGCGCCCGAGCGCCTCGAGGACGATCTTCTGGCCGATGAACGGGAGCGGATTGTTGCCCGCGGGCGGGCCGGCGGCCGCCGCGCCGCTGTCGTTGCGCAATCTCCTGTAGCCCTGCTCCAGGGTGAGGTTCCAGCGCGGCATGTCGAGCTCGATGCCGCCGCGGTACTCGTCGGAACTGTAACGCCAGTCCCGCCTGAGCAGGAACTCGTTGGCGGTCACGCCGATGGTGTCGAATCCCGGGCCGCTGCCCGATGAGCGCGAGTAGCCGACGAAGGGCCGGACACGACCGGTAGGGAAAAGCCGCAGCTCGACATCCGTCGTCCGGTAGGAAACATCGAGGCTGTGCTGCCCGAGCAGGATGCCGGCGCCCAGCAGCGGGTTGGCGTAGGACGGAATGAAATTGAAGTAGTTCAGGTGGCGGTAGGTCGCACGCAGCTCGTAGGCATCCGAGCGGCCCAAATTCAGCCGCATGGTATTGTGGGGATCGCCGCCCCAGCCGTACATGGAGAAATCCAGCCGGTCGAAGAGCACGCCCGCGCCGTAGCCTGCGCGCAGCGAGATGTCGGAACGGAGCAGCCTCGGGCCCTCGCCGAGGTTGACCATGCTGCGATACATGTCGCGGTTGCCCGCGGTGGTCACCCAGCGGTAGCCGATCTCGATCTCGCCGCGCCCCTGGTAGGCCCCCCATTGAAAACCCTCGGCAGGCTGAGCCTGCCCCGCGTGAGCGACAGCGGCCGAAAACAGCAGGAAAAGCGGCCAGGCGCGCACAACCTTTTTCCCGATGGCCTTCATGCTCATACCCTTGGCTCCGGCGTCACCTGATGAAGCGCGGGCTCGAGTTGGAACCATGAATCGCCGTGTGGCATGTGGTGCAGTTCTGATAGCGCGGGCTGCGCAGGTCGTGGAACGACGGCGGCTGCGAGGTCAGGACGTTGCGGCTCGCGGAATGGCACTCCAGGCAGAGTTGCCGCACGGTCGAGCGCAGCAGCATCTTGGGATTGTTGGAACCGTGGGGCTGGTGGCAGGCACCGCAGTCACGGATCACGAGCCCTGCATGCTCGAAGACGAAGGGCCCCTGCTTTTCGCGATGGCACCTGAAGCAGGATTCCTCGCTCCCGATCGAGGCGCGCCGTGCCCCGTGGTCCAGACCGCCGTGCGGCTGGTGGCAGTCGGTGCATCGCATGGCGTTCTCGGGCACGCGATGGCGATAGGGCCGGGCGAAATCGGACTTCTCCCGCAGGTGGCAGCCAAAGCAGAGGTCGTTGGAGGCCTGCTTCAGCAGGCGCGTCGCGACGGTGCTGTTGTGTATGTTGTGGCACTCGACGCAGGCGAGGCCTTGCCTGGCATGCCGGCCCGCCTCGTATCCGCTCAAGGCACGGTCTTTCCCGTGGCATGGCAGGCAGCGCCCGTCGTAGGCAGTGCGCGCTGCGCCTTCGCGGAAAGTGACAATACGGCTCTTGTCTCCCCCCTCGTCGACATGGGCCCGGCCCGGCCCGTGACAGGATTCGCAGGAATTTTCGAGCCGGAACCTCGGGCTCTTTTCCAGCACGGCATGGGGATTGCGCTCGAAGAGCTTGACCGTCTCCTCGTGGCACACGGCGCAATCGGCGTTGCTGACGCCGCCCGCCTGTTGGGACCCGGCCGGACTCCTGGGATGCAGGACTCGGGGGCTCCCGGCGAGGAACCCCGCCGGGAGCGAGCCCGCGACAAGAACGAGCACCAACCTGTACGCCCGCGACAGCGTCATGGCACCGGCTCTAACGCGCATGGGAGCGGGTCACGGCGAATGCCGCACTTTCCTTGTGACACACGCTGCAGGATTCGAAGGAGTTGCCCTTGATCGTGGCCGTGTTGAGATATGCATGGGCCGCCGCCGATACGGAATCATGGCAGCTCAGGCACGCCGCCGAAGTCGGGAGCATCGGATTCCACAGATCCCGGGGCGTGGTCGAGGGCGTGACGGTCGCGGGCAGCGGAACCGTGAACGTGCCGGCCACATGGCAGGCGAGGCAATTGCGCCGGTCGCCGGGGTAGAGGACATGGTTGTAGTTGAAGGGCACGCTGCCGAACCCGTACACCGTGTATTCGCCCTCGAGCTCCTCGCCCGTGTGGATCTTGTGGATCATGATCTTCATGTCGACCGACTCCGCGGGAAGCGCCGAAGCCGGCCGCCGCGAGACATCCGTGGTGGCCGGATTGTGGCAGATGACGCAGGCGGCGATCTCCGTGCGGTTGCTGCCGTGCAGAATCAGCTTGTCGTGGCAGCGATTGCATTTGGCCTGATCGACCACCGCCCGCCGCGGCGTCACGGTGGTGCCGGTGACGGCGAAGAACTTGACCGCATTGCCCGCCGGCTCCTGATAGGTGAACTGCTTGGTCGTTCCGGGATTCAGAGTGGTCACCAGGCGGCCTTCGCTCACGACGGCGTAAGTGCCGGAGGCGTCCGACGGGATGGCACCCGTGAATGTGTACGTGGCGATGCCGTTGGCATACTGGGCGTTGTTGGCGGCTTCCTGCAGATACCAGCGATAGTCGGAGGTCGGCCCCGCCAGGGTCAACGCCAGCCTGCCCCTGGTCCCGCCCATCTCCGCGGGCGCTATGGGAGCGCCGTTCTTGTCGGTGATCCTGAAGGTGACCGTGGGCTTCTGCCCGGGTGCCGTGTTGGTGATGCTCAGGATCTCGACCTTGGGATAGCGTAGTTGCGTCGACTTGTAAGGAACGGTGTGGGCGCCCTTGATCGAAGCGTCGTACTCGTAGATGCCCTCGGGCCAGTGGCAGCGCGCGCAATCCCGATTTGTGGGCTGAGGCCCGCCCGCATGGTTCTGGCCGGTCTTGAAGTTCACGTTGTCATGGCAAGAACCGCAGGTTTCTGCCGTCGGATTCAACAGCCAGTTGTTGACCTGCTGGGCCGGAGCCTGGTGGCATGCGGTGCAGTTGCGCATGTCCTGGGGGAAAACGACCTCGGAATAGTCGGCCACGCTCTGGCCGAATCCGATGATCCGGTAGGGACTTCCGGCCCGCACGCTCGGCAGGTTCTTGCCCATGTGGATCTTGTGGATCATGACCTTCATGTCGACCGTGTTCCCGGTGTCGGGATCGGTGGTCTGCGGCGTGTGGCAAAGTATGCACGTGTCCACATCGCGCCGCCCGGTTACGCCGTGGGCACTCAGGGGATCGTGGCATTGGTTGCAGGCCGAGGTCGGGACCACGTCGCGGATCTTGGTGACCTGCCTGCCGTCGGGGACGAAGCTCTTGGTGACGTTGTCCGCATAGAGGCTGAGGCCGAACTCCCGCAGGTCGCGCGTGGCGTAGATCCCGAGCGTGTGCGTCGCGGATGCATCGAAACCCACCGGCAGGGCGGTGCCGAACGTGTACCGATAGGAGCCGTCGCCGAAGCTGTAGTAAGTGCCGCGCGTGTCGGCGGCCGCCTGTTGCGCCGAAACGCCCGTGATGGGGCTCGTCTGGGTGCGCACCGTGTAGGCGACGTACTGCGTGGAGTTCTGCGGTATGTACGCCAGGATGAAGCTCGTGTTGATCACGCCCGGTGTCAGGTTGCCGAGCCGGTCCAGCGGCTGACCCTTGTCGTCGGTGAGCTTGAAGACGACCACCGGCTTGAGATCCATGGGTATCGTGACGCTGACGATCTCCACGTTGAGCCCCGGGCGTATCCAGACGGCATCCGCCTCGGAGAGGTAAAACGCCTTCTGCAGGGCGGAGTAGACTTGCTCCGGACCCTGGACGATCGCTGCGATACCGAGCGCCGTCCCCAGCAGAAACAAGGAAGAGAACAGAATTACCTTGCGGCTACGGCCCTTGGGATTCATCAGAAAAACCTCCTGCAACTTCGCTCCCCCGCCTGCCGGCGGTTCCTCCCGAGCATGCAGGTCGCTCATGCCCCCTGACGCAGGCGGGCGCATCCTGCGGCAGGCCGAGCACCCTGTGCAGCCCGACCGACAATCGCTTGTGGATCCACAAACGATTTACGCTCTCAATCTATATGCGCCCAAAGCGAATGGCAAGCAATTTCTACAGGGTCGGGCATGCCGGCCGCAGCGACCCTACCTGAGCACGATGTTGACCAGCCTGCCGGGGACGACGATCACCTTGTGAACGGCTTTGCCGCCCGTATAAGCCTGTATTTTCGGGTCCGCCAGCGCCGCGCGCTCGATCTCGGCTGCCGGCGCATCCGCCGTCACGACGATCCGGCTGCGCAGGCGGCCGTTGACCTGGACCGGCAGCTCCACCAGCTCTTCGCGCGTGTAGCGCTCGTCGTACTCGGGCCAGGACTCGTAGGCCAGGGTGCCGTCGTGCCCGAGGCACCGCCACAGCTCTTCGGCCAGATGCGGCGCGAAAGGCGCGAGCAGCAGCACGAACTTTTCCATGCAGGATTTCGGGCGCTTTTCCCGGCCGGTGAAGTGATTGACGAACTCCATCAGGCGGCTGATGGCCGTGTTGAAGCGGAGGGCTTCCAGGTCCTGGGTCACGGCCTTGATCGTCCTGTGCAGGACGCGCAATTGCTCCACGTCGGGCGTGCCCTCGTTCCCTTCCTCGACGACCGCGGCATTCAGCCTCGTTTCCTCGGCCGACTCGTCGACGATCATGCGCCACGTGCGGTTGAGGAACCGGCTGATCCCCTCCACTCCCTGCATGCTCCAGGGCTTGGTGGTTTCGAGCGGGCCCATGAACATCTCGTACATGCGGGTCGTGTCGGCGCCGTATTGCTCGAGCGGGACGTCCACGGGAATGACGTTGCCCCGCGACTTGGACATCTTTTCCGTCTCGCCCGCCAGTTCCTCGCCGGTTTCCGCGTGCACGGCCCTGCCCTCGCCGAACCGGATCCGGGTATACGGGACGATCCTGCCGTCCGCGGTGCGGTAAGTGACCGACAGTATCATGCCCTGATTGACGAGGCGCCGGAACGGCTCATCGGTCGAGACGTAGCCGCGGTCGAAGAGCACCTTGTGCCAGAAACGCGCGTACAGCAAGTGGAGCACGGCGTGCTCCGCGCCGCCGACGTACAGGTCGACCGGCATCCAGTAGCGCTCCTTCTCCGGGTCCCAGGCGGCTTCGCGGTTGTGCGGATCACAGAAACGGAGATAGTACCAGCAGGAGCCCGCCCACTGCGGCATGGTGTTGGTCTCGCGTTTGTATCGGACTCCTTCGCGGGTCACGTACAGCCACTCCGCCGCCTTCTCGAGAGGACCGGCGGGCCGGCCGGTCGGCTGGAAGTCATCCAGTTCCGGGAGCACGACCGGCAGTTCGCCATCGGGCACGGCACGGACCAGGCCTGTGGGCTCGCCGTCTTCTCCCAGTTCATGCAACAGGGGTATCGGTTCGCCCCAGTACCTCTGGCGGCTGAAGAGCCAGTCCCGCAGCTTGTACTTGACGGCCGCGCGCCCCAGCCCGCACCGCTCGAGCCACCCGACAACGGTCTTCTTGGCTTCGGGCGTCGCCAGGCCGTCGAGCGAGACCTCGGGATTGCGCGACTGGATGGCGCTTCCGTCCTCGACGAACGCGGCGCCGACCTCGGCGACGCGCCGGGGGTAATCCTCGGGGGAGACCTCCATGCTTGCAAGCCAGGCTGCGGGCGGCATGACCACCGCCCGGATTTCGAGACCGAACTTCCTGGCGAACTCGAAGTCGCGCTGGTCGTGGCCGGGCACGCCCATGATGGCTCCCGTGCCGTAGCTCAGCAGCACGTAATCGGCGATCCAGACGGGGATGCGCTCGCCGGTCGCAGGATTGACGGCATAGCCGCCGGTGAAGACCCCGCTCTTTTCCCCGCGTCCGGCGATGCGGTCCTCCTCGCTCATGGCGGCGACTCGTTCCCTGTAGGCCGTCACATCGCGGCGGCACGCACCGCGGCTGATGCCTTCGACCAGCGGGTGCTCGGGCGCGAGCACCATGTAGGTGGCGCCGAAGAGCGTATCCGGCCTGGTCGTGTAGACCCGGATCGTATCGGGGCCGGGCTCCGCGGGAAAGCCGCGGCTTCTTCTTTCCCGCGCCCACGCGGCATAGGCCTCGCCGGGCTCGCCCGCGAAGAAGTCCACCTCCGCGCCTTCGCTTCTGCCCACCCAGTTGCGCTGCATTTCCTTGATGGCTTCCGGCCAGTCGAGCGTCTCGAGATCCTCGACCAGGCGCTCGGCGTAGGCGGTGATGCGCAGCATCCACTGGCGCAGCGGAATCCGTTGCACGGGGTGGTCGCCGCGTTCCGACCGCCCGTTGATGACCTCTTCGTCGGCGAGAACCGTTCCCAGAGCCGGGCACCAGTTGACGGGGGATTCCGCCTGGTAGGCGAGGCGGTGCGCGTCCCGGTACGCCTGCACCGCTCTTTCCCCGCGCGCGCGGATCTCTTCGGGGACGGGCAGCTCCTCGATGGGGCGTCCCTTGCCGCGCCTGAGCCTGCCGTTCTTGTCGCGCCACTCCGTGTCGGCGTCGAACCAGGTGTTATACAGCACCAGGAAGATCCACTGGGTCCAGCGCATGTATTCGACGTCGGTGGTCGCCAGCTCGCGGTCCCAGTCGTAGCTGAAGCCCAGTCGCTTGATCTGGCGCCGGATGTTGGCGATGTTGCGCTCGGTCGTGACGCGGGGATGCGTGCCGGTTTCGATGGCGTACTGCTCGGCCGGCAGGCCGAAGGCGTCGTAGCCCATGGGATGCAGCACGTTGTATCCGCGCATGCGCTGGAAGCGGCAATACATGTCGGTCGCGGTGTAGCCTTCGGGGTGGCCGACATGCAGCCCTTCGCCCGAGGGGTAGGGGAACATGTCGAGCACGTATAGCTTCGGCTTGGCCGGGTTTTCCACGGCGCGGAAAACCCCGTTGCGCTCCCAGTACTCCTGCCACTTGGGTTCGATGGTCTTCGGGTCGTAAGCCGGCATGACGATCCTCCCCAGCGAGCCGCCCTTTCCGCGAAGCAATAGAGAATATCCGGCTTTCCGCCGCGATAAAAGAGACAAATGGCCCGCGGCTCCGATGCCGATCTGGAGAGCGGCGGGCGCGGATGCTATCATGCCTGCTGCCGCATCACGCGGGGAGAGAATCCGACGCGATGGACCACGACGAGAGGTTCCGTTTCCTGGCCGAGCACTCCTGCGATCTGGTGGCCGTGCTCTCCCCGGAGAGCGCCGTCCTCTATGCTTCGCCCGCCGCCCGCACGCTCCTTGGATGCGAACCGGACGAGCTCGTGGGGCGCTCTTTCCTCGAGCTTGTCCACCCGGAGGATCTGGCGGCGGCGCAAAAGTTCCATGCCGGGCTCACGGCCCCGCCTTTCGAGAGTGCCTCGCGACTCCGGCTCCGCGCCGACGACGGCCGCTTCACGCGGTTGGAGTGCGCCGGCCGCGCACTGCTCCAATGCCCGGGCGGCCCGGTGAGGGAAATGCTGGTCGTGGTGCGCAGCCGTGATCGCGCGCGCGTCCTGCCGTTCGACGACGCCGCCGGCCCGCGCGCCGCCGGCGAGCACGAATTCCCGCTGGCCGACTGGATTCTCCGATATGTCGGAGCTCTCGTGCTCGTGGCCGACTCCGCGGGGAGAATCGCTTACGTGAGCCCTTCCGTCCGCACGATCCTGGGCTACGAACCCGAGGAACTGCTCGGCGAAGGCTGGTGGAACCTGGTGCACGAGGACCCGGGTGAACGCGAGCGCCAGAGGGGATTGGTCTTGAGCCTGCTCGTGCAGCCGCGCGCTTCGGCCGCGCAGCCGTACGAGACCATGGTCCGTCACCGCAACGGCGAGCCGCGCTGGATGGCCTGGCAGGACGCCCTGGGACCGGAAGGAACCATCATCGGCGTCGGGCACGACGTCACGCAGCGCAAGCAGCTCGAGCGGCAGTTGTGGCAATCGCAGAAAATGGAGGCGGTCGGCACCCTGGCGGGAGGGATCGCGCATGACTTCAACAACCTGCTCACCGCCATCAACGGGTACAGCGAGCTTATCCTGGCCCGCCTGCCCGATCACGATCCATTGCGGCCCCTGATCCAGGACATCAACCGGGCCGGAGAACGCGCGGCTTCGCTGACGCGCCAGCTGCTGGCCTTCAGCCGCAGGCAATTCCTCCGGCCGCAAGCGATCGATTTGAACGATGTGGTCTACGGCATCCGCGACATGCTGTGCCGCCTCATGGGCGAAGACATCGCCGTCACGGTTCAGACGCAACCCGAACTCGGGCTGACGCGGGCGGACCCGGCGCAGATCGAGCAGGTCATCGTCAACCTCGCGCTCAACGCCCGCGACGCCATGCCGAACGGCGGCAGGCTGACCATCCATACGGCCGCCGTCGAAACCAGCGACGCGTTCCTGCGCGACCGGCCCGGGATGCAGCCGGGATCCTATGTATCCCTCACGGTCGCCGACAACGGGTGCGGCATGGCGCCGGAAGTCCAGGCACACGTCTTCGAGCCCTTTTTCACCACAAAGGATGTCGGCAAGGGCACGGGCCTGGGCCTCTCGACAGCCTACGGCATAATCAAGCAGAGTGGGGGATACATCTATTTCTGGAGCGCCGTGGGCCGGGGGACCGCCTTTCACATCTATCTTCCCCGCATGGAAAAGTAGCGCGGCGGCGCGTTTCCCCGCCGCACGCACCTTCCCGCCGTTCCTCCGCCCACGCCCAACTGTCCGCTTGTCTTTCGGCGCTTCCCGGCGATAATGGACGAGCCGCCGGAAGCGGCATTCGACGGGGGAAACCGCCCGGCTCACACAGGAAAGGGAAACTCATATGATCCGCCAGCGCAGATATGCACCGTGGGTTGAGGCCGTTGCGGCTCTTCTGCTTATGGCAGGGGCGGCTGCGGCACAGAACATACCCGATCCCGAGAGTTTTCTGGGGCATCGCGTAGGAGCCGAGAAGAAGCTGGTCCGCTGGGACAGAATCGTGGAATACATGCAGATCGTCGCCAGGGGGTCCGATCGCGTCCTCTACCAGGAACTGGGCCGCAGCACCGGCGGCCATCCGTTCATCATGCTCGTCATCTCGTCGCCGGCCAATCTGCAGCGACTCGACCATTACCGGCAGATCAATCGCAGGCTATTCGATCCGCGCACCATCGCCTCCGACGAAGAGGCCGGGAGGCTGATCCGCGAAGGCCGGGTTTTCGTGCTGGTGACCTGCAGCATGCATGCGACCGAGGTGGGCGCCACCCAGATGTCGATCGAGTTCGTGCACCGGCTGGCGACGGAAAACTCTCCGCAGGTGCAACAGGTCCTGGACAACGTGATCTTCCTCCTGGTGCCCTCCCTGAATCCCGACGGCCAGATCATGGTCACCGACTGGTACAACAAGACCCTGGGCACGCCTTACGAGAACGCGCCTCTTCCCTGGCTCTATCACCCGTACGTGGGGCACGACAACAACCGCGATGCCTACATGTTCACTCAGAAAGAGACGCAGCTGATCGGCAAGGTGGTCTTCCAGGACTGGCTGCCGGAAGTCTGGCTCGATGAACACCAGATGGGGAGCAACGGCGCGCGCATATTCGTCATGCCGGCCATGGACCCGATCAATCCCAACGTGGATCCTCTGATTTACCGCAATACCGGCCTGCTCGGGTACGGCCAGGCGGCGGCCCTCGAAAAGGCGGGCAAGGAGGGAATCATCCATGGGCAGATGTATACATACTGGTGGGAAGGGGCCATGGCGTGGGCCGGCTGGTGGCACAACATGCTGGGGCTGCTGACCGAGGTGGCCTCGGTGCGAGTGGCCACTTCCATCGAACAGCAGAGAGCGGATCCCGCACGACCCGGCGTGCAGGCCGAATCCCGGGGCGGTGCCCGGCAGGAGGGCGACATCCTGCCGCCCCCGACGGATACCCAGTTCCGCGCGAACTATCCGCGGCCCTGGCTGGGCGGCCGGTGGACGCTGCGCGACATCGTCGACTATGAGCTGATCGCGACCTTCGGATTGCTGGAAACGGCGGCCGGGTTGCGCACCCAGTTGCTCGACGGTCTCTATACCGTGGGCAAACGGCAGATCGAGGCCGGACGCAAGGGCAATCCCTATGCCGTAGTGGTTCCGGCCGCACAGCGGGACCGGCCCACGGTGATCAAGCTGCTGCAGACTCTGGCCTATGCGGGCGTGGAAGTTCACCGGGCGCGCGCCCCCTTCACCGCAGCCGGCAGGAATTATCCCGAGGGAACGTTCGTGATCCTGATGGCGCAGCCGTTCCGCGCCTATGCCAAGGACATGCTCGAGCCGCAGGTCTATCCCCAGATTGCGCCGGCACCCGGAATGCCGCCGCGCCCCCCGTATGACGTGGCCGGCTGGTCCCTGGGGATGCAGATGGGTGTGGAAACCATCTTCGTCAAGGATCCATTCCAGGCCGATCTCCAGCTCATCGAAAAGATCGAGCTTCCGGCCGGGCAGATCAGCGGCAAGGGCCCCGCCTTCATACTGAGCCACGAGCCCAACAACAGCCTCGTGGCGGTCAACCGCCTGCTCAGCAGAGGCTACGACATTTTCTGGCTCCTGGAACCGGCCGAGATCCAGGGAAAGAGCTTCGCCCCGGGTGCCATCGTGATCCGGGGCGGCAAGGATCTCGAGGCCGCGATGAACGACATTACCCGTTCGCTCGGCATCGACGCCCTGGCGGCCGACGTGCCCCCGATCAAGTCGATGCGCATCCGCGCCCCCCGGACCGGACTGTACCAGCCATGGGGCGGGAACATGGACGAAGGCTGGACGCGCTGGCTGCTCGAGCAGAACGATTTCCCCTACGTCACCCTCCATCCCGAGGATCTGCGCAAGGGAAACCCGCGCAATAGCCTCGATGCCGTCGTATTCCCCGACATGGGCGACACCCAGATCCTCGAGGGTCTGAGCGCACGCAACGTGCCCGAGGAATACCGGGGCGGCATAGGAGATTCCGGCCTCCAGGCCCTGCGTGCCTTCATCCAGGACGGCGGCACGGTCATCGCCCTCGGGCGCAGCGGGACTCTTCTGATAAACCGGCTTGGAGCGCCTTTCCGCGACGCCCTGAGCGGATTGAACCGGGAACAGTTTTTCTGCCCGGGCTCGGTGCTGCGGGTTCTCGTCGACAACAGCCACCCGCTGGGTTTCGGAATGCCGGAAGAAGCGAACGCATATTTCATCAATTCGATGGCGCTCGAGATGGTGCCGGCATTCTCGATGATGCAGGCCTCGATCGTCGTGCGCTATCCGGGATCCGATCTGCTGCGCAGCGGCTGGCTGCTGGGCGAATCCTATCTGGCCAACAGGATCGGAGCCGCCGAGGTGAAACTCGGCAAGGGCCGGATGATACTGCTGCCCATCCGGGTGCAGCACCGCGCGCAACCTTACGGCACCTTCAAGCTCCTGTTCAATTCGATCCTGACCTCGGCGGCCGCCGAAAAGTAGGAGGCCTGCTTGGGAAACCCCGGGCTCGGGCGCATGCGCAGGCGTCCACCCCTATAGCACATATCGGCGATTCAGGGTCCGCCGCGCCGCGCGCGGAACCTATCCGTCCCGGAGGGACGGAAGCTGGTAGCTCCAGGTGAGCGGAAGCGAACCTGGAGAAAATGGACGGCATGCGACAAGCCCCGAAGGGCCGGCAGAAGGATATATCAGAAACCCCGGTCTGCCGGCCCTCCGGGGCTTCGTTCATTGATACGCCCCTTTCCGGGGGTTCGCCTGCGGCTCACCCCCGGCTGCCGGTATCTGAATCGCAGTGCCGGTGTTTGAGTCGCAGGTCACATATGACAATGTTTGACTTTTGGGCCGGGAAGTTGTGAAATAACTCAGGCGGAGACATCCAGCAGGGGGACACGCCGGAGGCGCGGAGGGGTGCCGCCGGCGAAGCCGAGGCCGAGGCAATTCCGGTATTGGCGCTTTGCGGTTCTCGACTCCGCAACCGCGTAACATGTAGACCCGGAGGAACCGATGAAAGATACCCGAGTCATGTTTCTCATTCTTGCATTTTCCCTCCTACTGTACGCAGGCTGTGCCACGAAGCCGACGGAACTGATTCAGCAGACCGAGCGCGCGCGCGAGGAGGCCAAGGAAGCCTACGCCGACCAGTTCGCCCTCGAGGACTGGAGCGCCGCGGAAAAGGCTTGGGGGCAGGCCGAGGACGCCCTGGCGAAGGAAGACTACGGGCAGGCCAGCACGTTTCTCCTGAGGGCCAAGGAACGTTACGGCAGGGCGCGTGATCTGGCCACCGGCAAGAAGGAAATGGCCCTCAAGGAAATCGAGTCGAACAAGACCGGCGCATCCATCCGGCTGAAAAACCTTGTCGAATCATCGGCAAAGCTATCGGCTGCGAGGAGAAAGGAGCTGGAAGCCAGGGCGAAAGAGATCGAGGGCAAGCTGGCTCAGGTGGACGAGCATATTAAGAAGGGCGAATTCAACGACGCGAAGGTTCTGGCCGCCAGGACCTTCCGCGAAGTCTGGGAGCTCGAGCAGGAATTCAAGAAGTAATGCCCCGCAGGCACCTCATCTGAAGTCGATCCGACCGCCGCGGCGCCCGAGGGGCGCCCGCTCGGGGGAGTCCGCGCGCCGACGCCGGGCTCCCCCGCGCTTCGATTGCCGATTTCCTTTTTCACTTCCTTTCTTCCGCCGGCGGATCGTGCCGGGTTATAATGCGGCCATAATTCGCAAGCAGGAATAAGCCAGGTTCGAATCGTAACCCGGACGGCAGTGCCGTTCCGCATTCTCTTGCCGCGGAGGCTGACATGAGACAATCATCTCGCCCCTCCCTCGTGCTGGGTTTTTTGCTGGCCGCGGGCGCCGCAGGTTGCGCTTCCTATCCGGAAGAGCAACTCAAGCTCGCTCAAGCGGCGATGGATGAAGCCGGCAAGCTGCAGGCCGAGAGTTTTGCCAGCGCCAATTGGGAGGATGCCAAGAAAGCCTGGGACGAAGCCCAGACGCAGCTCGAGCAGAAGCGCTACGCTCTCGCCGCTACGTCCCTGGCCAAAGCCAAGAGCCGCTTCGAAAAGGCCAAGGAGATCGCCAGGGCGAAGCGCGCAACCGTGCTCGAGGAAATCAAGAGGTCGCAACTGGGCATCAACGTCAATTACACAAACCTGAAGTCCTCCATGACCTCGGCCAGGCTTCCCGGCGCCGTCAGGAGCGAATTGGAGGAGCGCTGCCGCAAGATCGACGAGCTGGTCGAGAGACTCGGCGTCGAGGTCGATCAGGGAGACTACGTCAAGGCCCAGGCGACTGCCAAGGAGGCCTTGCTTCATCTGCAGGAGGCCCAGACCAGGATCGATTCCGTCGCCAGGAAGCGGCCCTGAAAACGGGAGGAGGAAGCCCCATTATGCCGAGCGGAGCTTGCATGCTCCGCCGCGCGCCGTACCGCCCGCGGAAGGGTGGTTCCCGTCCCTGAAAGCACGCCTGGTGTCGCCTTGACAAGATCCGGCGAATCCGGGAGACTCTCCGTCTCGACGGAAGGCCGGGCCATGACAAAGCTTCAGTTTCTCGGCGCATGCGGAACGGTGACCGGATCCAAGTTCATGGTGAGCGCGGAGGGAACCCGCGTTCTCGTGGACTGCGGCATGTTCCAGGGTGCCAAGAAGCTCAGACTGCTCAATTGGGATCCTTTCCCTTTCGATCCGGCTTCGATCGATCACGTCGTCCTGACCCACGCCCACATCGATCACCTCGGCATGCTGCCCAAGCTCGTCCGTGAAGGTTTCCAGGGGCCCGCATGGGCCACGCCCGTCACCGTCGAGCTGGCGCGCCTGACGCTGGCGGATGCCGCCCATCTGCAGGAAGAGGATGCCGCCTACGCCAACAAGGCCGGCTTCAGCAAGCACAAGCCCGCCCTGCCGCTCTACTCCGTCGCCGATGCCGAACGGGCCATCGAACACCTGCGGCCCCTGGAATACGGCCGGACCCTGGAACTGCCGGGAGGGATTTGCATCCGCCTGCAGGATGCCGGCCATATCCTGGGCTCGGCCAGCGTGCATGCCGAGATCACCTGCAACGGCGAGCGCGTCCGGCTGATGTTTTCAGGGGATCTGGGGCGCTACGACTCGCCGATACTGCGCGACCCGGCCTCCGGCAGCGCGGCCGACTACATCGTCGTGGAATCCACCTACGGCAACCGCCGGCATCCCGAGGAAGAGGGCCCGCAGGAAGTGGCCGGCATCATCAACGAAACCGCGCGGCGGGGAGGGACCGTCCTGATCCCGGCCTTCGCCGTAGGCCGGACTCAGGCCCTTCTCTACCTGATCCGGGACTTGAAGGCGCAAAACCGCATCCCCGACCTGCCGATCTATGTCGACAGCCCGATGGCCATAGCGGTGACGGAGCTCTTCTGCCGGCACGTCGAGGACTTCGACGAGGCAGCCAGGGCGGTCTTCCGCGAGACCGGCGCATGCCCGCTGCTCTGCCCCAACCTGCACTTCCTGCGCACTCAGGAGGAGTCGAAGAAGCTCAACGACGTCCGTTACCCGTGCATAATAATCTCGGCCTCCGGCATGGTGACCGGGGGGCGCATACTCCATCACATGAAACACCGCCTGCCCGACCATCGGAACACGGTCCTGTTCGTCGGATTCCAGACCAGCGGCACGCGCGGGCGGCTCATGCTGGACGGCGCGCGCGAGGTCAAGATCCATGGGGAGCAGGTACCCGTGCGGGCACAGATACGCAGCCTGGAATCGTTTTCCCGCCACGCCGATGCGGCGGAGATACTGCGCTGGCTGCAGACCTTTCCCGCTGCGCCCAGGACGGCGTTCATCGTGCACGGGGAACCCGACGCTGCCGGGGCGCTGGCCGAGATGATCCGCAAATCTCTCAAGTGGCGCACCCACATCCCGGAATACCTCGAGACATTCGATCTGGGCGGCAATTCCCGGCCTGCCGGGAGACGGCCGGCCGGGTAGCCGGCCGGCGGCTGCGCGGCGCAGCGCGGCGCGGCGATGCTCCGGTGCCCGTCCCTCGTCCGCCGGATCACGGAAGCGCGCCCTCGGCTTGCGTGCGGGCGACGGCTCCCGATATGATAAACATCGGCGGCCCGCCGCAAGGGGCCGGCCGGATCGAAAATGGAAAACCTGGCTTTCGACTTTTCCGCGAGTCCGCCCGATCCGATCGTTTTGGACGTGGAGACGCAGTACCTCAGCCACGAGGTGCCGGGCGGGTGGACGGCCGTGGACAAGCTGCGCGTGGCCGTAGCGGTCACCTGGGACGAGAAGAACGGCCTGCGCGTCTGGTTCGAGCAGGACGTCCCCGCTTTGCTCGAGGAACTGAAGGCGCACCGGCCGGTCGTGACCTTCAATGGGGAGGGCTTCGACTTCAAGGTTCTGAGCGCCTATGGCCCGGTGAACCAGCTTTACGACCGCAGCGCCGACATTCTCAAGGCGCTGATCGCTGAGCTCGGCTTCCGCGTGAAGCTGGATTCGCTGGCGTTCGCAACCTTGGGCCGCAGCAAGACGGGATCAGGGACGGAGAGCGTGGAGTGGTGGCGCTCCGGCGACCCCGTCCTGAAGCAGAAGGTCGTGGACTACTGCAAGAGCGACGTCGAACTGACCAGAGACCTCTATTTATTCGGCAAGCGCAACGGTTACGTCCTCGTCGACGATCTCAGGCGCTCCCGGCGCCGCCGCGTGCCCGTGCGCTGGTGAGCGAGCCGGCTGCCGAACCGCCCCCCGTATCTTCAGCTCTTTTTGGAGGTGACGGCGAAAAACGGCTGGATCTGCTGCTCCACCTTGCTGCTGCCGCACTTGGGGCACTTGGGCTTCTTCTTGTCGTACTCCGTCATCGACATCACCAGCGAGAACTTCTTGTTGCACTTGCTGCAGCGGAACTCGTATG
>CAZHQK010000101.1:0-10924 GCA_964534795.1 uncultured Acidobacteriota bacterium | reverse complement strand
CGGCGTCCCGGTGACTCCGGGTCTCCACCATCGAGCGGCGCTCCAGGGCGGCGCCCAACGCGGCGCCGTCGGCCTGATTGCAGCGGCAGCCGAAACTGCACAGAAAGAATGAAGACACTCCCCTGGTTCGCATGCCGGACTGCGCTGCCCGATCGACGAGCATCGGAGAATCAGGTGAGCGTGCCCTTTTTGAGCTCGCGATCCTGCTGCTCGACCTGCTCGGCGAGCCTGCCCTTGTATGCGTGGAGGCGGGCGGCAAGCGCGGTGTCCGAGCGCGCCAGGATCTGCGCCGCGAGCACGGCGGCGTTGGTCGCGCCCGCATTGCCGATTCCCATGGTGGCCACCGGGACTCCCGCCGGCATCATGGCGGTGGAAAGGAGTGCGTCCAATCCCTTGAGCGAGGACGAGTCCATAGGCACGCCGATCACGGGCAGGATCGTGTGCGCGGCCAGCACGCCGGCCAGATGGGCCGCGGCTCCCGCGCAGGCGATCACCACCTGGATGCCGCGCTCTTCCAAGGTCGCGGCGTAGCGGTGCGTGCGATCGGGGGAACGATGGGCGCTGGCGACCGTGATCTCGCAGGGGATCTCGAACTCCTTGAGGAGCGCGAGCATGCCCTCGATGACGGGGCGGTCCGATCCACTGCCGAGCACTACAGCCACTTTGGGTTTCTGCATGGATTCTTCCTCCTGCGGTTGCGCCCGCCGGCGGGTTCAGGTGCTTTGCGGCCTGAGACCCTTGGCGCCGATGTCGCGGCGGTAATGCATGCCGTCGAAGTGGATTTTGTTTACCGCGCCGTAGGCGGCCATCATGGCCTCGGCCAGGTCTGCGGCCACGGCGGTCACGCCCAGGACCCTGCCCCCATGCGTTACGAACGTGCGGTCGCGGCGGGCGGTGCCGGCGTGGAAAACCACGACGCGGCGGTCCTCGGCCGCCATCTCGAGGCCGGTGATGACCTTGCCTTTCTCGTAGCTGCCGGGATAGCCGCCCGAGGCGAGGACCACGCACACGGCTGCGCTGTTCGACCAGCGCGCCTCGTATTCGACCAGTCGCCCCCCGGCCAGCAGCTCGCAGAGCAGCGCGAGATCGCTCTCCAGCCGGGGCAGGATCACCTGGGCCTCCGGGTCGCCCATGCGCACGTTGAATTCCAGGACCTGGGGCCCGGCGGCGGTGAGCATCAGACCCGCGTAGAGGATGCCCTGAAAGGGAGAGCCTTCGGCGCGCATCCCGGCGATCGCGGGCCGGATGATCCTGTCGAGAACCGCCCGCTCGAGCTCCGGGCCGAGAATATGGTCGGTCGAATATGCCCCCATGCCCCCGGTGTTCGGGCCCTGGTCGCCGTCGAAGACGGCCTTGTGGTCCTGCGCGGCTACGGCGGGCACGATCGCCTCGCCGTCGGTGAACACGATGTAGGAAGCCTCGCTCCCTTCCAGGCAATCCTCGATGACCACGCGGTCGCCCGCCGCTCCGAACTCCCGCGCCACCATGATCCGGCGAACGGCCTCGGCCGCCTGCTCGCGGTCGCGCGCCACGACCACTCCTTTGCCCGCAGCCAGTCCGTCGGCCTTCACGACCAGGGGGTAACGCGCCGCGCTCGACTCCAGGAATTTCAGCGCTTCGTCCGCCCGGCCGTAAACTGCGAACGGCGCCGTGGGAATCCCGTGGCGCGCCATGAACTCTTTGGCGAAGACCTTGCTCGATTCCAGCCGCGCCGCGGCGCGCCCCGGCCCGACGACGGGCAGGCCGCGCGCCCGCAGGAAGTCCGCCAGGCCGGCGGCCAGCGGAGCCTCGGGGCCCACGACCACGAGGTCGATCTTTTCCCTCGCGGCGGCGCGGGCGAGCTCCTCGTGATCCGCCGGGTCGAGCGCCAGGCAGTGCGCTTCGCTTTCGATTCCTGCGTTCCCCGGAATGCACACCACGCGGCGCACCCTCGGGCTGCGCCGCAGTTTCCATACCAGGGCGTGTTCCCTGCCCCCGGATCCGATGACCAGAATTCGCATCGAAGTTACCGTGCCGAACCGAGCCGGCGCCCCGCCTACCCGTCCAGCTTCAGAGATTTGAGATACTCGCGGAAGGCCGGGCCCAGCTCCGCGCTCTTGAGGGCGAACTCCACGGTCGCCTTGAGGAAGCCCAGCTTTTCCCCGGCATCGTGGCGCTTGCCGCGGAATTTGTAGCCCACGATGCGCTCGCGCCCGAGCAGCCTTTCGAGCGCATCGGTCAGCTGGATCTCGCCTCCCGCGCCGCGCCCGGTCTCTTCGAGCACCTCGAAGATCGTCGGCGTCAGTACGTAGCGGCCGATGATCGCCATGTTGGAAGGGGCCTTCTCGACGCTCGGCTTCTCGATCATCTCCGCGACCTCGAAAACCCCGTCCGCGGGAGAGCCCACCGGTTTTCCCGCGATGATCCCGTAGCGCCCGACATCCTCGCGGGGCACCTCCATGATGGCGATCACGCTGCAGCGGTGGCGCCGGTACACCTCCATCATCTGGCCGATGCACGGCTCCCCGCCCTCGATGATATCGTCTCCCAGGAGAACCGCGAAGGGCTCGCTGCCGACCAGGTCGCGCGCCACCAGGATGGCATGCCCCAGGCCCAGGGCTTCCTTCTGCCTCACATAGGCGATCTGGACCATGTCGGAGACGGCGCGCACCAGGCTCAGCAGATCGGACTTGCCCCTCTCTTCGAGGACGCGCTCGAGCTCGAACGAAACATCGAAGTGATCCTCGATGGCGTTCTTCCCGCGGCCGGTGATGATGATCATGTTCCTGAGCCCGGAGGCCACGGCTTCTTCCACGGCATACTGGATTATGGGCTTGTCGACCAGCACCAGCATCTCTTTCGGCTGTGCCTTGGTGGCCGGCAAGAAGCGGGTCCCGAGGCCCGCGGCCGGAAAGACAGCCTTTCGAATTTCGCTCATGCTCGTGCCTCCACTCGGGCCTCCCGGCAGGCGGGCCGGGGGCGAACTCATTCAAGCAATGCGTCGGATCAAAGTCAATGGGGAGAATGGGCGGCGGCGGGCGGAAGCCGTTCGCCGGTTTCACGCTTTGACAGTGCCGCCGGAGCGCGTATATTGTGTAGCGCGCAAAGAGGGCCGTATCGTCACTCCGCGATCATGGGACCGGGAACGGCCGCCGCCGCCCGGCCTTGGGAGCGCGTGCGGCCCGCCGGTTGCGGGGAAGGGAAATGCTCGACAAGAATTTCGTGCGCAACAACCTCGACTTCGTCATGGAGCGCCTGGCCGCGCGCGGCGGCGAATATCCGATCCGGGATCTCGTCGCCGCCGATGCCGAGCTGAAGAAAGCGACCTTGCGGGCGGAGGAGTTGAGGCGGGCGCGCAACGAGGCCTCCGAAGCCATCGGCAGGCTGAAGCGCGAGGGGCACGACACCAGCGCGCAACAGGCGCAGGTCAAATCGATTTCCGCCGAAATCAAGGCCCTGGAGGAACAGGCGCGGGCGCTGGAAGAAAGACTGAACTCGCTGCTGCACAATATCCCCAACCTGCCGCATACCTCCGTTCCGGTCGCCGCCGACGAAAGCGGCAACCTCGAAGTGCGTCGCTGGGGAAAGGCCCCGGAGTTCGATTTCCCGCCCCTGGACCACGTGGATCTGGGCACGGCCCTGGGGATCCTCGACATGGAGCGCGCCGTCAAGATCGCCGGGACGCGCTTCGCGCTGCTCTGCGGCCAGGGTGCGCTGCTCGAGCGCGCCCTGATCAACTTCATGCTCGACGTCCATGTGCGCCACCACGGGTACAAGGAAGTGCTGCCGCCCTTCGTGGCCAACTCCACGAGCCTGTTCGGTACCGGCAACCTGCCGAAGTTCGCCCAAGACCTGTTCAAGCTCGAGGGCACCGACTACTACCTCATACCGACGGCGGAGGTCCCGGTCACCAATATCTACCAGGGGGAAGTGATCGACGGCGAAACGCTGCCGCGCAAGTTCGTGGCCTACACCCCGTGCTTCCGCAGCGAGGCCGGATCCTACGGCAAGGACACGCGCGGGCTGATCCGCCAGCATCAGTTCGACAAGGTGGAACTGGTGAAGTTCGCCCACCCTTCCAGCTCCTACGATGAGCTGGAGAGCCTCACGCGCGACGCCGAGGATATCCTGCAGCGCCTGGGGCTGCACTACCGGGTCGTGGTCCTGTGCACCGGAGACATGGGATTCGCCAGCGCCAAGACCTACGACCTCGAGGTCTGGCTGCCCAGCCAGAACCGCTTCCGCGAGATATCCTCCTGCTCGAACTTCGAGGCCTACCAGGCGCGGCGCGCCAACATCCGGTTCCGCGACCCCCAGGGAAAGCGGCACTATGTCCATACGCTCAACGGCTCGGGCCTGGCCATCGGCCGGACCTGGCTGGCCATTCTGGAAAACTATCAGCAGAAGGACGGCTCCGTCATAATACCCAAAGCCCTGCGGCCCTACATGGACGGCCGGGAGCGCCTTACCAGAGAGGAATGACCCCCGGGCGGCTCCGGCCGTCGGCAGGCACCCGGCAAACGTTTGAATTCAAAAGACATTTCGCCTGAATTGCTTGACTCCCGGCCCGGCCGCTGATATGGTCTGGCGCATGGATCAAGTCGAGGCGCCGCCGCTTCCCCCTCCTTCCCCATGGCCGTCGAGGCTGCGCGCGCTCTTCGAGGTGCTCGTCCTGTCAGGCCTCGTTTCGAGCTTCATCGCGGCGCTGCCTTTCGCCCTCATTGCCGGCGTGAACCTTGAAGTGACCAGCGACGCGCGGCTCATGGCGGGCTTCCTGATGTCGGACGCCGCGGTTACCTTTCTCCTTCTGCTCTTGCTGCTCCTGGCAAGCGGCGAGGAGCCGGCGGCCATGGGATTGCGTTTCGGCGGCCGCTGGGCGCGCGAAGCGCTGCTGGGAGCGGCGGTGGTTCCCCTCCTTTTCGCAATGAGTTTCCTCTTCTCCGCGATCTTCCAGACGCTTCTACCGCAGCATTTTCTCGAGCGCAATCCCCTGACCGAGGCCATCCGGACGCCCGGCGACCTTGCGCTGATGGTGCTGTCAGGCCTGATCGTCGGCGGGCTGAAGGAAGAAATGCAACGGGCCTTCATCATCACGCGCTTCCGGTACCTGGGAGGCGTCAGGCTCGGCCTGGTGCTCTGGAGCGTGGGGTTCGGCCTGGGGCATTACATGCAGGGCCCGCAGGGCATGGTGGCCGCAACCGTTTTCGGTCTGATCTTCGGGATCGTCTACCTGTCCAGGGGCAGCCTGATTGCGCCCATGGTCGCCCACGGCGCATACAACACGCTGGCGGTGCTGGCCTATTGGATAGGGCGCAACGCCGGCGCGTAGATTTCGCCTCTTCCCTTCGCCGCTTCTGACGATATGTTCCTTGACCCATTCCAGTAACGGACTGCGATCGGACGATGAGCGGCGAATTCGCCAACTCGAAACTCCTGGGAGCCCTGCTGCACATCCACCACATGGGCAGGAGCGGGGTTTTGCGCCTGCAGCGCGGCACGACGAGGAAGCAGCTCGTCCTGCGCGACGGCGCCGTGGCCTATGCCGAGAGCAACCGGCCCGAGGAGCATCTGGCGCGCATTCTGGTCCGGATGTCGCTGCTGGAGCGCAAGCACCTGCCCAAAGTGACCGCCCTGATGAAGGGCGGAAAAACTTCGGACGAAGCGGTCGCGGCTGCAGCCGGCCTGGAAGCGGAAAAGATCCTGCAAGGCGCGCGCGAGCAGGCCGTGGCCATCCTGGCGACATTGCTTACCTGGCCGCCCGAGGAGCCCAAGTTCTATTCGAATGAGGGCCTGCCTCTGCGCCGCCTGAACCTGCGGATGCCGGTTCCCGAGATTCTGGTCCTGGGTGCGCGCCGTGCCGCCTCCAGTCCGGAGCTCATGGCCGCACTCCCCCATGTGCGCGGTGTGGTTTCTCCCGCGGCCAACCGCAACCTGGCCGCGATCCTGCCCCTCGACAGCGCCGAACTGTACGCCTGCGCGCAGTGCCAGGCCCCTCAACCGGTCGAGGAGCTGCTGAATCTGCTGCCTGCCGGAGCATCCAAGCCGATCGAAATCCTGCGCCGCCTGCTCCTGCTGGGCCTGCTGACCGTCGAATCGGCACCGTCGGCAGCCGACGCCGCCGCGGCGGCGGATGCGCTGCTCGAGCAGATCGAGGCACAGATCGACGACATGCTGGCACAGTATGAGGTGGCGAATTACTACGAGATCCTGTCGGTTCCCACCGACGCCGCTGCGGAGCAGATCCATGCCGCCTATCACGACCTGGCCCGCCGTTACCACCCGGATCGTTTCGAATCCAGGAAATACAGCGATGCACTGCGCCGCAAGGCGGAACGGCTTTTCACCTTCATCACCGGCGCCTACACGACCCTGAGCGACCCTGCAGCGCGTGCCTCCTACGACGAGGCCAGGAAGACGAAAGAAAGCCAGGTGGAGGCGGCCAGGCAGAGCGTGGCGGCGGGTGACGTCGAGACGGAAAAGATGGCTGAAGCCCTCTTCAATGCCGGCTGTGCCTCGCTGGCCTCGAGGGATTACGAGAAGGCCATTCGCCAGTTCAAGGAATCGGTATTCCTCCAGCCCAACGTTGCCAGATACCAGCTGTACCTCGGTGTTGCCGAAGCCGCCATCCCGCGGCTGGCCAAGGAAGCGGAGCAGCACCTTCTCAGGGCCCTCGAGCTCGATCCCATGCGCATCGAAGGCCGGCTGGAGCTGGGGAAGCTCTATATGCGGGTCAACCTGCCCAAGAGGGCCGAGACGCAGTTTCTCGAGGTGCTGCGCTGGGATCCGGAAAACAAGGCGGCGCTCAGGCTGCTCGATGAAATCGGCAAGCGGCGCGCACCGGAGGGAGGATTCTTGCGCCGCCCGAAGCCGGCATCCCTGCGCTGAACCGCGCTAGGGCAGCTCCTGCAGGGCCAGGCGCGCCGCTTCCTGTTCGGCCTCCTTCTTGCTCCTGCCGGTTGCGCGAGCGGCCACGCGGCCTTCGATCACCACCTCGACGACGAAGGTCTTGCGATGCTCGGGTCCCGCCTCGGCCGCCACGCGGTAGGCGGGGCGCTCCCGGCCGAGCTCGTGTAGCTTTTCCTGCAACGCCGACTTGAAATCGCCGAGGCGCACCTTCGCCGGATCGAGTCCTTCGATATACGGCCCGAAGCGGCGCGCGACGAAATTCCCTGCCGCCTCGACGCCGCCGTCGAGGTAGACGGCGGCCAGCAGGGCCTCGAAGGCGTCGACCAGGATCGCGCGCTTGTGCCTGCCGCCGGTCTTGTCCTCGCCGCGCCCCAGCCTGAGATACCCACCGAGCCCGATCTCTTCGGCCAGGCGCAGCAGGGTCGCCGAACTGACCAGGTGGGCCTTGGCCTTGCTGAACTCGCCCTCGGTGAGCTGCGGGAAGCGATTGTAGATCGCAGCGCTCACCAGGAAACCCAGGACGGCATCTCCGAGAAACTCCAGGGCTTCGTTGTGCTGAAGTCCCGCCTCGGGCTGCTCGTTCACGAAGGATCGATGCGTCAGCGCGCGCAACAGGAGGCCGGGGTCGCGGAAGCGGTAGCCGAGCGCCTCCTCCAACCGGCCGGGATCGGTGCGGTGCTCCGCTTCTCCGGTCTTTTCGTTCATGAAAACCACCTCGCCGGTTTGCTGTCTCCGGGCTGCAGGAGCAAGGATAGCATGCAATGCCGCCGCGGCGCACGGCGCCGGCCCCGGTGGATTCGCGTCCGGTCCCATGGTATCCTGCCTGCGCTTGGGAAACAGCAGACTGCCGCCCGATGGGCTCCACGGGGGCAAGTTCCAATATCCGAAAGGAGGTATCCGCATATGAAAAGGACTCCGGTTGTTCTTGCATGCGTCCTGGCGGCCGCCCTGACCGCGGCCGCGATGCAGCAGCCCGCATCCGCGCCGCAGACGCCACCCTCGCTGGTGACAGAAGTTCAGAACAGCTACAACAACCTCAAGGGAAACATCATCAAGGCCATGGCCCAGTTTCCCGAGGATAAGCTCACGTGGCAGCCGACGCCCGAAGTGCGGTCCTGGGCACGGCTTCTTGCGCATATCGCCGACGGCAACAACGGCTCGTGCTCGGCTCTCGCCGGGGTGGAGCGTCCCCCCCGCCTGGATTCGGAAGATACGCCGAACTCCAAGGCCAACAGCATGACCAAGGCCGAGCTGGAAAAGGCGGTGAATGATTCCTTCGCCCTGTGCGACAAGGCATTCGCCGCGGTCGATGAGACCAACATGCTCGAACGAGTCGGCAACCGTTCGAAGATCTTCACGCTGATGTACAACGTCAGCCACATGAACGAGCACTACGGCAACATGGTTACTTACATGCGCCTGAACGGCATGGTGCCGCCGTCCACCGCCGCCCGCATGAAAAAGTGAGGCAGAAAGATCCCGGGCCCGCACGGCCCCGGGATCGGGGCTTCACAATCCTCCGGGCATTCGGGCGTGACGCCAGGGCCCCGCGTCCCGGGGCGGTGCGGTTCATGCCCCCCGCCGGGAGGCGGGGGGCGCAGCTCCGCCAGGGCCCTGGCGGCGGCCTCGGAAGCTCCGTGCAGGTCGCCGTGCAGCTCGGCCACGCGCGCGTATTCGGCCCGCGCTCGGTCGGCGTCCCCCTGCCGGCGGAAGATGTTGCCGCGGTGCACATAGCACCAGCCGGCGATCCACGTTTGCTCCCCGGCCCGGGCGGCCGCTTTTTCATAAAGGTCGAGCGCCCGCGCCGTTTCCCCTCTCTGGCCTGCAACCTGCGCCAGCCCGAACAGCGCGCCCGCGTTCCCGCTCTCGAGAGCGAGTGCCTGCTCCAGGACGGGCTCGGCTTCGTCGAACCTGCGCTCCTGCAGCAGCGCGTTGGCCTTTTCGAGCAGGGCCCGCAGGGGAGAAGGATTCGGCATCGGAGCCCCTTCGGCGGGCCGCGCCGCAAGCTTCTGCCTCAGAAGCCCAACTGCGGCATCCCTGTCCCTTTCGACCTCGCGGGCCACGCCTTCCATCATCGCGGGGAAGGCGTCCAGGATCGAGTCCCGGCCCTTCTCGAACTTCTCGAGCTCCTCGTCGAAATAGGGCGCAAGCAGCAGGCCTTTGTCGTAGTTCCTCACCAGATCCTCCGCGCGGGCCGCGGCATCGGGGCCGCGCAGCCGCGTCTCGACCGCCGCGACGAGCGATTCCGCGACCATGAGAAGAAAGTCGCGCCGGAACGGCTGCAATGCTGAAGGCATTCGTTTCAGCCTCTCGAGAAACGGATCCGCTTCGGGCAGGAGGCCCCAGTACTTGGCCACCAGGGGATCGAGCTGGTAATGCAGATACTCGTGGCGCACGGAGCCGGTCAGCTTCGCCGCCTTCGCGCTGGGACCCACGATGACGTAATACTCGTCGCCCGTGTTGCGTGCGTTGACGATGCCGAAGGCATTGAGCGGCTCCGGGATGAACACGATCCGGCGGTCGAGCGAGACGCGCATGTCGATGCGGAGATAACGCAGGGTTTCCAGGATCATCCCGCGCACCAGCGGCCGGTAGCTGTCGGCTTCCTCGACATAGTACGGCCGCACTTCGTCCCAAAGGCGCGCCAACCCTCCCTTCGTCCAGAGGTCCTCGAGCAGCAGTTCGAAACCTGCGAGCGCGGCTGCGTCCGCCGGCAGCTCCGATCGCGCAACCGCCGGGAGGAAGCGCGGCGGCGGGCCGAGCAAGAGAGCATACGAGAGATACTTGCTCTGCTGCTCGAGGTCGCTCTTCTCGGTGTTGTGCTCGTCGTAGAAGCGGCGCAGCCGCTCGCGCAGCCCGGGCTCGAGGCCGGCCAGGCGCGCACGGACGATCCGGCGCGCGGGATTCACGTCCAGCTTGTCGGAGTCGAGATCGAACCCGGCGGCATTGATCGCAGCCATGACGGCGAAGGTCCGGGCATCGGGCGAGAAGCTGATATGGGCCAGGCCCTCGACGAGCTGTGGGTAGCCCGTCGCCGCTGCGGCGGGGAAAAGCGAAAGGAGCATCAGACAGAGGATCGCGTTGCGCATCCGCCTTCATCCTGCGACCTTTCTATTATCGCAGGTCGGTGCAGCGATTCACAGATCGGCTCGGGAATCGGACCGCCGCCCCGCTCTTCGCCCGGGGCGCTGCTCGTGCGAAGGTGCGGCCGGGACCGTCATGCCGCGCAGCGGCGCGCGCGGGCGCGCTTGATCGCCGCCAGAGCCAGAGGATAGGAGATCAGAGCGCCGGCCAGGGAGATCAGCACCGAGCCCACGAACATGGGCGTCAGGATCTCCCAATGCCGGGACAGAGCCAGCCAGAACTCGCTGTGCCATATCCGATGCCAGCCGAGATCCGGCAGGTTCAATGCGCCCGGGAAACCGACCAGCAGGCCTCCGAGATAGGTTGCGGAGGCATATATGGGAACCAGAGTCCAGGGGTTGTTGATGAACAGGCCGAGCAGAATGGCGGCACGGTTGAGCCCGAAGAGGAAACCGACAGCCAGGCCTATGACGGTGTGCAGGCCGAGCAGCGGGCTGCAGCCGATGAAGACGCCTACGGAAAAAGCCAGGGCAACGCGCCGCGGCGAGCCTTCGGCACGGATCAGACGGCCCGCCAGATTCTTCAGTGTCCTCGAAAACATAGACCGCTTCTTACACCTCGATCGGGCGCCCTTCGACCGTTTCCGATTGTGGCGGTGATTGGCGAATCCAGGGGGGAATAGATTCGGCCCAGCCAGATCCTACTGCGGTCAAAAACGCCGATATACGATACCAGACCCCTAATCAGATTTCCAGCCCGGATCCTCCATCGGCCCTTCCCGCGCGGCCGGCGGGACTGCCGCCGCCTTCCCGTGCGGCGCCCGTTCTCCCCGCCGGCTCAATAATACTGATGCGCGAGCCCGGCGAAAGTCACTGGGGACGCTCACCTGTTTCGTTGCCGAGCCGCGCGTGTTGACTTGGGCCCGGGGGAAAAATGGTGAGCGTCCCTATTGAAG
>CAZHQK010000100.1:0-3145 GCA_964534795.1 uncultured Acidobacteriota bacterium | reverse complement strand
CGCGCCGAGGACGAAGCCGAACCAGTTGCGCTTGTCCCGCGATATTCCGTCGGAGATGCTCCCCTGCTGCGCCCATGCGGTTGCGGCGCAAGCGAGGAGCAAAAGCGCAACCCATCGAATTCTGATCATAGGATGCATATGGCGAATCCCGCCCCTCCGGGGCCGGTTATGTTGGAGTTTGGGTGGGAATTCCTGCCGGCCCTCCGCCTAATGTCTCCGATCCCCCGCCGGGGCCGGCGCCGTGCCGGAGGCACGCAAGATGGTAGCTCCGGGTGAGCCGAAGGCGAACCCGGAGAACCCGGAGGGGCGGCAGAAAAACCGCGCGCAATCGAATCCTGGCGCACCTCCGGGTATTGTCCCCGATCATCCGCCGGGCCATGTGCGTGCCGGAGGCACGCGAGCTGGTAGCTCCGGGTGAGCCGAAGGCGAACCCGGAGAAAAGGGTGGCACCCAACGCCAAGCCCCGGAGGGCCGGCAGAATCCTGCCGCGCCTCCGCTATTGTCACCGATCTCCCCCCGGGGCCATGTGCGTGC
The DNA here is from genome assembly GCA_964534795.1 of uncultured Acidobacteriota bacterium. Classification (GTDB taxonomy): domain Bacteria; phylum Acidobacteriota; class UBA6911; order UBA6911; family UBA6911; genus CAZHQK01. The sequence goes on along the minus strand of CAZHQK010000100.1, from coordinate 2,611 downwards.
CGGAGGCACGGAAGAAAGTAGCTCCGGGTGAGCCGAAGGCGAACCCGGAGAACCCGGAGGGGCGGCAGAAAAACCTCCCCTCCCGCCCTCCTCACTTCTTCGGTATCTCCGGAACGCTTACCAGAACCGGTATCTTCAACACCGCCGCCGCTTCATCCTCGTCTGCCAGCGACGGCTCGAAATATTCGCGCACCAACGCCGCCGCCACCCCGGCCCCGAGCGATGCCGCCAGTCCGATGAGCACGATCTGCAGCCTGGTCGGCGGAACGGGCTTTTCCGGCAGGCTGGCCTCGTCCAGGATCCGATACGTCTCGAACTTCTTGTCCGCAACTGCATTCGCCGCCATCTGCGCATTGAACTTCTTGGCCTGCAGACTGTCCACCTGCCTCTGCTTGGCATCGAAGTCCCGCATGAGGGAGAGCAGCTCCTGCTCCAGCGCCGGCGCCATATTGAGGCGCTTCTGATAGATCTCGATGTTCTTGAGCAGGCCATCGCGATCTTTCTCGCGCCGCGCAATGCTTTGTGCGAGCGCATCGAGTTCGAATTGCACCTGCGCTATTTCCGCTTCGGCGGCCGCTTCCGCCGGCTGGGAGCCGGCTGCGCCCTCCACCGGCTGCGGGAGATCCTTCTGCCCCAGCGGGGTGAGCGTCTCGCCCGGGGCGCTTGCCAGGCGCTGCTCCAGGTCGCGGATCTCCTGGGTGATGCGCTGGACATCCGGGTGCTTGTCCGTGTAACGCGCGATGATGTCCGCCAGCATGGCGCGCTTCGCCTGGAGCTGCGTCTCGAGCGCCGACGGCGAAGGTTTTTCGGGGGCGCCGGGCGCCGCCACCGGTTTCTGCGCGGCAAGGCTGCGAGCAAGGGCGGCCAGGCGCTTCTGCTCCCCCAGACGGAACTCGAGGGCCTTCTGCTGGTCGCGGGCGCGTTCGAGCGAGCTGTCCAGTGCGGCAAGCTGCGAGTAGAGCCCGTTCAGCGCGTTCATGTTTGCCTGCGCCTGCTCGGGCAGTTCGCCCAGGTGGTTGGCCTTGAACTGACGGATTTTCTCTTCGAGCGCGGCGAGTTGCTGCTGCGCCTCCCGGAGCTCCTGCTCGAGGAACTGATCCTTGCCCACGGCCAGATTGCGCTGCGCCGCCTGGTTCGTCTGGATCAGGATCTCGGCGAGCCTCCGGAGTATGGCCTGCGCTTGCTGCGGTTCGGTGGCGTAGTAGGCGATGGTAAAGGCATTGCCCGAAGGTTTCGAGACCTCCAGGTTCCTCCGGATGGCGGCGAGGGCGTCTTCCATGGGCATGGTCGTGTCCAGGGAGCGAAGGCGGAACTCCTCGACGATGCGCTGCAGAATGGTGCGGCTCTCGACGAGCTGCCGGATCGCCGCCGCGCGCTCCTCGGTGCGGTCGCGCACGCCGGCGGCTCCGAAGGTGTCGTCAAGGATCGAACCCGACTCGATGATGATCCGCGTCTCGGAGCGATAGAATATCGGCCGATACCAGGCGTACCCGGCGCTGCCGGCGATCACCAGGATCATGACCGCAAGAAAAAGCCGGCGCCGGCGCCAGATGATGCTCAGGTAGTCAATCGGCTCCAGCCTGCTCAAATCTTTCATTTCCGTTCACCCTCCCTGTGACCGTGGTGCAACCGGCATGCTCTGTGCTATTTTCTGCCGCATGCACGACCGCGAATGGCCCATGATTTCCGTCATCGTGCCGGTGCGCAACGAGGGGCATTTCATCGGCCGAACGCTGCAACAGATCCTCGGGCAGGACTACCCGCCGGACCGCATGGAGATCCTTGTAGGGGTGGCGGATTCCACCGACCGAACCGCGGAAATCGTGCAGGAAATCGCGGCGCGCGATCCTCGCGTCCGGTATTTCCGCAATCCTCACGGCCTTTCGTCCGGCGCACGCAACCTGGGGGTTCGGCTCGCCGCTGGGGAGATCATTCTCTTTATCGACGGCCACGTATATATCGATAATGACCGATTGCTGCGCAACACGGTGCTGCTGATGGAGGAAAAAGGCGTTTCCATCCTCAGCCGCCCGCAGTTTTTGGACCCACCGGACAACACTTTTTTTCAGCGCGCCGTCTCACTCGCCCGCAAGTCGAAGCTGGGCCACGGCCTCGACTCGACCATCTACACCAGGCGGGACGCCTACGTCGATCCGACGAGCGCGGGCGCCTGTTACCGCCGCGAGGTATTCCAGCGCGTCGGGCTTTTCGATATTTCGTTCGATGCCTGCGAGGATGTGGAGTTCAATTACCGTTGCGCCCGCGCCGGTTACCGTGCATTCACCTCGATGCGCCTCGCTGTTTATTACTATCCGCGCGAGTCCCTGGGCGGCCTCTTCCGCCAGATGATACGTTACGGCATCGGCCGCGCGCACCTGGCGTGCAAGCACCCGCGAACGCTTTCGTTGGCCACGATAACGCCGGCGGCAATGGTGTCATGTTTCGCAGTGCTCGCCGCAGTTGCGCCGTTTTCGCCATTAGCGCTCTCAGCATTGAAGGCCTGTCTTGCTGCCTACTTCGCTCTCGCGGCCGGCTTCTCTGTTTCGATTTCGGCCGGGCACGGCCTTCGATACCTGCCGCTCCTTTTGTTGCTCTATCCTTGCATCCACGT
>CAZHQK010000099.1:0-5679 GCA_964534795.1 uncultured Acidobacteriota bacterium | reverse complement strand
CGAGTTCGGGCGTGTCGAGCTTGTTGGCGACCACCCAGATCGGGCGGCCGGAGCGGCGCAGGTAAGGCAGCAGCTGCTCGTCGAGCGGCGTGACGCCGGCGCGCCCGTCCACGACGAAAAGCAGCAGGTCGGATTCGGCGATCGCCTGCTGCACCTGCTCCAGAACTTTGGCCGGGATGACGTCGCGCACCTCGGGCATCATCCCGCCGGTGTCGAGGATTTCGAAGGTCTTGCCCTTCCAGGCCGCCGTCGCCTGGATGCGGTCGCGCGTTATTCCGGGCTCGTCCCCGACGATGGCTTTGCGCCGGCCGCAGATGCGGTTGAACAGAGTGGACTTGCCGACGTTGGGCCGGCCGACTATCGCGATACGGAACATGGCTCTTTGCGCAAGCTCCGCCCGGATATTATCGCGGCGGCGCCGGCACGACCAGAGGAAAGGCCGCGGGTGAAAGGGCTATGGAAACCGGCAAAGTGCCCACGATCTCTCCGTCGGCCTGCACCAGGATATCCGGGCCGCCGCGCACCTCGGCGCCGCGGATGCGCCGCCGCTCGATCCAAGGGAACGAGGGCGCCCGGCCGAGACGGGCGCAGAAGAGCAGCCGCAGGTAGTCGCGCTTGCGCCGCGTCCGGATGGCGAGCAGATCCAGCAGGCCGTCGGACATGTCGGCCTCCGGGGTGAGAACGAGTCCCCCGCCGTAGCGGCTCGCTCCCGCAACCAGGCATGAAGAGACACGGAGTGTTTCGTCACCGGCGGCGACCTCGAACTCGGGAAAGCGGTAGGCGGCCAGCGCGCGCAGCGTTTCCAGGTAATAGGCCGCGATGCCCAGGCGCGCCTTGACCGCGGGCCGCACCCTTTCCGCGACGAAGGCATCGAAGCCCGCGCCCACGAAGAGCAGGAAGCGGCTCGAGCGCGCGCCCGTCAGGATGCCCAGGTCGACACGGCGCACGGATCCGCGCAGGCCGGCCGCGAGAGCCGCCACCGGATCGAGCGGCAGCCCGAGTTCGCGGGCCATGACGTTGGCCGTTCCGCCCGGCAGGACCAGCACCGGGAAGGGGGGATCGGGAAGCCCGCTGGCGACTTCGCTCAGGGTGCCGTCTCCGCCGCAGACGGCGAGCATGTCCGGATGGGCAGTCCGCAAATCGCGCGCGAGCGCGGCGGCATGCTCCGGACCCTGCGTAGCCACGACCTCCACCTGCCAGTCGCCGTAAGGCCAGCGGCTGATCAGCCGCTGCAGCTTCCGATAGGGGCGCCCGCGCCCGGAGACCGGGTTCGCGATGATCACCAGTTTCACGGGAAAGCCTTGGAGCGGGCGCGCCGTCAGAAGCTTATCAGCAGGCCGCCGCTCAGCTCGAACATGTTCAGCTTGGTCGACAGCACTCGCGGCACGGTGTATCCGCGGCCGTCGATCCTCAATCCGAAAGGCCCGAAGAGGCGCGGCACTTTGAATCCGCCCCCGTAGTTGACGGCGAACTCGAAGCCCACGGGCAGATCGGAGGAACCGTACTGGTGGATGAAGCCCAGCCCGAAGGTGGCGTAGGGGACGACGCGCGGCGCGGGCAGGTTCACGATCAGGTTGGCGTTGTATATGAAACCCCGGGCTTCTTTCACATCGGGCCTGTCCTTGGGGAAGAGGTAATCCGGGCTGAAGGCCAGCGTATGTTCGAATCCCAGGTAGGCGGCGAACCCGAAGCTGGCGCGGAATCCCCAGATGGGCCCGTTTTCGAGCCGGATCTTCGAGAGATCGCGCCCGATGTCGGAAGGCAGCGTGCCGCCGACGAACACCGTGAGGTCCTGCGATCGGGCCGCCGGTACGGCGAGCAGCAGGAATGCAGCGAGCACCAGTAGCACGCGGAATTTCATCGCAGATCGCTCCCTTCTGTGAACGCCGGCAGCGCGTTCATGCGGTCTTTCAGCCGGTCCCGCCATGCCGCGAAGCGGGCCATGGAAGCCGCCGGCACCGGCGGTTCGGGCGGTCCGGCAACACGCCGCGGGTTGAGAAACTTTCCGTGCTGCAGGACCCTGAAGTCCAGGTGGGGCCCGGTGGCATGCCCGGTCTGTCCCACGCGCCCGATCACCTGGCCCTGGCCGACCTGGGCGCCGGGTGCGACCGATATGCTCTGGAGGTGGGCGTACATGGTTTCATAGCCGCGGGCATGGCGCAGCTGCACCAGGTTGCCGTAGCCGCCGCGCGCCCCCGCAAATACGACCCTGCCCGACGCCACGGCCACGACCGGCGTGCCCGCCGGGGCGGCGTAATCGACCGCAAGGTGAGGGCGCACGATCCTGGTGATCGGATCCCTGCGGGCGAAGGAAAAGCCGGAGGAGATGCGCGTGAATTGGAGCGGCGACTTGAGAAACGTCTTGTTGAGCGCCCGGCCCTCGTGATCGTAGTAGCGCGCGGGTTTGTCGCCGTCCGCGAAGCGGAAGGCCCAGAAAGTCCTGCCGGAGACGGTGAATTCGGCGGCCAGGATGGCGCCGTATTTCTTGAATTCCCCGTCGAGATATTTCTTTTCCACGAGCAGGCGGAAGCTGTCCTTCTCCTGCAGATCGGTGTAGAAATCGATGTCCCACTGGAAGATGGCGGCCAGGTCGAGGGCGAGCTGATCCTGTTCGCCGGCGCGCCGCACGGCCATGAAGAGGGAGTCCTCGATGTTTCCGGCGACGCTCTCGATCTCGGTCGCGTAAAGGAAATTCTTCATCACGGGCACGAGGCGTCCCTGGTGGCTGTAGACCGTCAGGTAGCGCTCTTCGTCGACCGGGTAGATGAAGTCGCGGAATTCGCCGGCGGAGGTGAAGTGAAGGATATATTCCCGCCCGGCCATGATCCTGGCCAGGTTGTACAGCGGGCGCGCGCAATCGACCAAGCGGCGGACCTCATCGGGTGCGAGCCCGTGCCTGCGCAGCGCCTCGGAGACGGTTTCGTTGCGCCGGAACCTGTCGCGGATCTCACGAAGGGCGGGCGCTGCGCGCGCTGAGGCGACGGGCGGATCGGCGGCAGGCGGGACGGGCGGGCGGTTTTCGGTCGCCAGGGGCGCGCGGGCGACGAAATAGACAGCGGCGGCGAATACGCAAAGGGATGAGGCGGCGAGCAGCGCGCGCAGGACAGGGCGGCAATGCGAAAGGAATCCTGCGGATTCCGAGGCGCTCTTTTGTTCGATCCGCGTGTCGTCTTGCATTGGGAAAGTCGGCCTCCCGGCCCGTCGCACCTTCAGGGCTCCCATTAAGAAGTACGCCCCGCCGAGCAGGTCCGGCACGCCGTGCCGGACCGCGCCGTCACGGCATGCGTATCTCCCGGGCCTTTTTCTTCAACCTTTTCTCGACGGTCGGCGGCACAAGCCCGCGGACCGACCCGCCGAGCGACGAGATCTCCTTGACCAGCCGCGAACTCAAATACGAATACGCCTCGGCGGGCATCATGAAAACCGTCTCCACCTTGGACGAGAGACGCCGGTTCATGAGGGCCATCTGCAGCTCGTATTCGTAATCCGATACGGCGCGGATGCCGCGGACGATGACCGCAGCGCCGACCTGTTCGGCGAAATCGACGAGCAGGCCGGCGAACTTGGTGACCTTGACATTGTTCAGGCCGGCGACGGCTTCCTCGAGCATCTCGATGCGCTCGCCGACGGAAAAGAGCGGCACCTTTTCGGTGTTTTCGAGAATGGCGACGACCACCTCGTCGAAGAGCGCCGCACTGCGCCGGATCAGGTCGACATGCCCGTTGGTCACCGGGTCGAAAGTTCCAGGATAAACGGCACGAATCTTCATGGGCGACCGAATGCGGGCATCCGGCCTCCGGGCCGGCGGCGATCTTTCCTGCCCGCTGCTGCGGGAGCGCCCCTGTACGGGCCGTCTCCGCGCCAACTCAGGACAACATCGCAAATTGGCCGCCATTATAGGCAGCGCCTGCGCCGATTGCAAGCCAATCGGCGGCCGGAATGCGCGCGCAGCGAGGCAGCCGCGGCTCTCATGGCCCGCCGGGAATCTGCGCCAGCGAACACAGGATCTCGCGCAGGCGCCGGCACAATTCCGGCGCGTCGCCGCGCCGCGTCTCCCGGCGCAGGGTCGATGCGATCTCGTGCAGCAGCCCGGAGGCCGCCGCCGCCGGCAGGTGCCGCTCGGCGTGCTGGCGCAGGCGCAATTCCCTGATGCAGCGCCGCAGGCTCGCCTCGGTCTCGAGGTACTCCCGCCATCTTTCCGCGGTCATGAGCTTGGTGTCCGCGGCCGCGGCGACGGCAAGGCGCGAGCGGGCATGCTCGAGCGCATGCACGAGGTCTCGGTGCACCCGGCGGCAGATCAGTGTGCAATCCGTCGGCATTCCCCGCTCGGCGCGTTTCGCTGAAATCGGGCGCCCTCGGGCGAAACGATAGAGGCGGTGAAAGGGCGCCTTGATTTCTAACCGCCCGGGAAAGCTATGAGCCAAGAAATCACGGATGCGCAAGCGGGTCTGGACATCCGGGAAGCGGTCGGCAATCTCATCGAGCGGCACGGCCGCAAGTGGCTGAGGTTCGTGCGCCGGATGGTGCGCAACCCCGCCGACGCCGAGGATGTGCTCCAGGAAGCCGTACGGAAGGTGCTCGCCCGCGGGCGGGGATTCCACACGCAGGAACAGGTGCGCATGTACCTGTCGCGCGCGGTCGGCAATACGGCCATCGATTTCTATCACCGCCGCAGGCGCGAGTGCCTGCGGGAGCTCCCCCTGCAGGAGCACCGGATCGCCTGCGTCGACGCCCGCAACCCGCACGACTGCCTGGAAGAACGCGAGCGCGCCGCCGAGCGCGCCCGCGCCGTGGAACTGCTCGCCGAAGGTCTCGGGCGCCTTCCGCCGAAGCAGTACGAGGCGCTGTGCCTGACGGTGCTCGATCCCGAGGGCGCTTCGATCCGCGAAGCGGGAACGGAAAACGGCATTCCCTATTCCACGCTGCGGCACCGCAGCATGAAGGGGATCCGCCGGCTGCGCACCTTCCTGCACCACGCCGCGCGCACCTCCCGGCTGAGGTTGGTTCTGGCCTGAGCGCGCCGCTTCAGCCTATGGGCGCGTAAAATGCGAGGCGCTTGTCGCCCTGGGCGACGAGGCGCACGCGCCTGTACGCCGCCGACTCTGCCGGGAGCCGGGCCTTGCCGTGATGTTCGCACACCGCCAGCGCGTCCTTTCCGGACAGCAGGCCGGAGAAGAGCAAATCGATCAGGTCCGCATAGGGTCCCCAGTGATAGGGCGGATCGAGGAAGGCCAGATCGAAGCGGCATCCCTCGCGCGCGAGGCGCCGCAGGGATTTGAAGACGTCCTCTTCGAGCAGGCGGTAGCCGCCGGTAATGCCGCAGATGCCGAGATTCTCGTGGATCAGCCGGCAGGCTGCCGGGTCCGATTCGATGAACACGACCTCGCGCGCGCCCCGGCTGAGCGCCTCGATGCCGACCGCCCCCGTGCCCGCGAAGGCGTCGAGGAAGCGGGAGTCGGGGAGTCGCGCGCCCAGGATGTCGAAGAGCGTCTGCCTCAGGCGGTCGCTCGTGGGGCGTAGCTCGTTGCCGCGCGGCCCTTTCAATCTCTTCCCGCGATATCGTCCCGCGATGACTCGAATGCTCACGCTGCACCTCCGGCATCATTCAACTTGGCGGCGATTCGCGGCTGCGGGCATTGCGGTCGCATGAAGGGGGTAAAGGGTAGAGGGGTAGAGGGG
>CAZHQK010000098.1:0-17070 GCA_964534795.1 uncultured Acidobacteriota bacterium | reverse complement strand
GGTCCGCCGCGCCGCGGCGGACCGTCCACCTGCTCCTCCAAGTTACCGATCGCGCAGCATCGCGCGTGATTCATGGCGCCGCGGTTGTCGCTTTCCTTGATCGCTTGCAAGAGCGCCGGCGGCTATTGTATACAGGTGGCGTCGACTGCATGGCAGCTTTCCGGGCGATGCGGCCGGTCGCACGAGCAGGTCGGAAATCCGATCAGAATGGAGAGGCCGCAGATGGATTTCGATCTCCCCCCGCAAATCCGATTGATTCGCAAGACTGTCCGCGAATTCGCCGAACAGACGATCGCTCCCCTGGTGCCGCACATGGAGGAGGCCGACGAGTTTCCGCGCAGCCTGATCAAGGACATGGCCGAGCTGGGGTTGCTCGGGCTGGTGACCCCGGTCGAATACGGCGGCAGCAACCTCGGCCATCTGGCGCGCATGATCGCCGTCGAGGAGGTGAGCCGCGTTTCGGCCTCGGTCGGCATCTGCCTGCAGGTCCATCACATGGAAGTGGCCGCCCTTGCGGACTTCGGCTCGCCCGAGCAGAAGGCCAGATACCTGCCCGCCCTGGCCCGGGGCGACTATCTCGGAACGTGCGCCATCACGGAGCCCACGGGCGGTTCCGATCTGCTGGGAATGACCAGCACTGCGCGGCCTGCCGCCGGCGGTTACGTCCTCAACGGGCGCAAATGCTTCATCACCAACTGCCACATGTGCGATGCCGTGCTGGTCGTGGCCAAGACCTCGGAAGGGGCCAAAGGAATCAGCGCCTTCGTAGTCGAGAAGGGCTCCGAAGGCTTCACGCCCGGGCGGCATGAGCACAAGATGGGGCTGCGCGGTTCGGACACCGGCGAGCTCGTCTTCAAGGACTGCCTCGTGCCGCGCGAGAACCTTGTGGGCAACGAAGGCGACGGCATGAACATCGCCCTCAAGACGATCAGCGAGACCGGGCGGGCGGGCATGGCCGGCACGGCTCTCGGAATCCTGCAAGCCTGTTACGAAGAGGCCGTCAAGTTCGCCAAGGAGCGCCGGCTGTACGGCCGCCCCATCGCGCAGCTCCAGGCCATTCAGTGGAGCATCGCCGACATCTACATGCAGCTCGAGGCCGCGCGCCTGCTCTGCTATCAAGCCGCCTGGCTCAAGGACCGCGGCCGGGAGTGTTCCGCCGAAGCCACGCTGGCCAAGACCTATGCGACGGAAGCGGCGGTCCAGGCGGCCAAGCGCGCCATCGAGATCCACGGTGCCTGCGGCACGATGCTGGAGTATCCCGTCCAGCGGCTGCTGCGCGACGCCATGGTATGCATTTCCGCGGGCGGAACCACCGAGATCGGAAAGATCGTGGTGTCGCGCGCGGCCCTGGCCTGAAAAGCGAGGAATGCCGACATGCGATCCCCGGACATCGTCGTGTGCATGAAACCGGTTCCCGATCCGAAGCGCTGGGACAAGCTGAAGCTCGACCCCGAAACCATGCTTCTGTGCCGCGATCTCGTGCCGCCCGTGATCAATCCCCTGGACCGCATCGCGATCCAGCAGGCCGTCGGGCTGAAAGAGCGGTACGGCGGGAGAGTGAGCGTGGTGAGCATGGCGCCGGCGAGCGCCGAAGAGCAGTTGATCGAGGCCCTGGCGCTCGGGTGCGACCGGGCCTATCTGCTGTGCGACCGTGCCTTCGCCGGCGCCGACACTCTGGCGACGGCCCGGTGCCTGGCTGCCGCCATCCGCAAGATCGGAGCGTGCGATCTCATCCTGTGCGGCGCTTATTCGCTGGACGGGAGCACGGCGCAGGTCGGCCCGCAGCTCGCCGAGCTGCTCGGCATGCCCGATCTGACGCATGCCCTGGACATCGAACTCGACGGGAGCGTGGTGCGCGCCCGCTGCAAGGCCGAGGAAGGCCGGTTTGTTTACGAGGCCGACCTGCCGGCGCTGGTCACATTCGCCCAGGAGGCCGGCCGGCCGCGCCTGCCTACCATGGTCGGCGTCATGAGGGCCGCGCAGGCGCCCATCGTCACCTGGAGTGCCCAGGATTTGGGTCTCGATGCCGGCGAGGTCGGGCTGAAAGGCTCGCCCACCCGGATGCTGAACGTGTTCACGGCGCCCACGGGAAGAAAGGGCGAAATCCTGCAGGGCTCCCCCGACGAGGCGGCCGCACGGCTGCTCGAGAAACTGCAGGCGGAGAGGTTATGGACCATGCCGGGGTGCGGCGATGAATGACAACGAAGGCAGAACCGTCTGGGTCTACGCCTCCCACCGGGGCGGCAAGGTCGACGCGGTAGTTTTCGAGCTTCTGGGCAAATCGGTGCAGCTGGCCGAGACGACGCCCGCGCAGGTCGAGGCCGCGGTCGCGGGCTATCGGATCGAAGGGCTGCTCGAGCAGCTGGCGCATGCGGGCGCCGAGGTCGTCCATGCGGTCGACGACCCGCGCCTGGAGACCTATTCGTCCTCGATCTATGCCCACGTGATCGCCGAACTCGCCCGGCGCCGCCGGCCGCTGGTTCTGCTGCTCGGCGCCGACAGCCGCAATGCGGCGCTCGCGGCGCGCCTGGCGGCGCGCCTGGGCACGGGCCTGAGCGCGCATTGCGTGGACCTGAAATTCGAAGGCGATCGCCTGGTGCAGACCGTTCCCGGATTCGGCGGCATGCTCATGGCGAACATAGTCTGTCCCGAGCGGCGGCCGCAGATGGCCACCGTGACGGCGGGCGTGTTCCGGCCGCTCGGCCGCGCCGCTCGGGCGGCGCGTGTGGAGCGCGCGACGGTGGACATCCCCGCGGACCTGCGCGGCGCGCGGCTGGTCGCGGAAGAGCGCGCGGAACCTTCGAAAGCCGCCTCGCTCGCCGCGGCCGAAGTCGTGGTGGCCGGCGGCTTCGGGGTCGGATCGAAGGAGAACTGGGCGCTGGTCGAGAGCTTGGCCCGGGCCCTGCACGGCGAGGTCGGGGCGACCCGGCCGCCGGTCGACGAGGGATGGACGACGGCCGACCGCATGATCGGCGCAAGCGGCAAGATCATCGCGCCGCGGCTTTATGTGGCTTTGGGAATTTCCGGCATGATGCACCACACGGTCGGCGTGCGCCAGTCCAAGGTGATCGTGGGGGTCAACAACGACCCCAAGGCGCCCATTTTCGAAATGGCCGACTACGGCATCGTCGGGGATCTCCGGCAGGTGGTGCCCGCGCTGGTCGCGCGCCTGACGACTGGCCGCGGACTGGCGCCGCGGATCGAAGACCCCGGCTTTACCCGTAGTGCCGAGGATTACAAGGCCGGCCTGCGCGCGCTGAAGCCCAACGTATACAAGCGCGGCCGCCTGATCGAGGATCCCGTCAGCGATCCCTTCACGCGGCGTACCGTCGAAGGTCACTCGCAGATCTTCGAAATGGCGCGCGACCCGCGCTACCAGGAGATTTTGACCACCATCTCCCATCTGACCGGCAAGCGCATATCCCGTTACCTTTCGCTGGTCCGCTCGGCCGAGGACCAGATCGCGAACAGCAAACTGAAGCGCCTCATGTTCAACCTCACCGGGACGTGCACCGGCGGGCGCTGCGTGGGCTGGAACTGCCTGAACGCCATGTGGCCCACGACCTGGGAGATGGACCGCGAGTTCGGCACCGACTATCACGAGCGGTTGAAATCATGGCTCGTCGGGGCGCAGGAACGGGACATCGCCGTGTGCGGCGCGCTCACCGATCCCAAAGGGCACCGCAGACTGTCCCCCGCGCGGCAGCAGGACCCCGACATGTACCTGCGCATCGCGCGCCGGCAGGAGGACGGGATCGTGGTGCGCGGCGCCAAGATCATGATCTGCGGCACGGCGGCCGCCGACGAGGTCTTCGTCATGCCCGGGACGCGGCTGCGCCGCGAGGAGGCGGATTACGCGGTCGCTTTCGCCATCCCCAAGGACACGCCGGGCGTCACCATCGTCGAGACACGCCACCCTTCGGACGACCGCGAGCTCGAGGAGGGCTTCGACAATCCGGTCGTGCGCGGCGGGATCACCCAGGCCTATATCTTTTTCGAGAACGTCTTCGTGCCGCGCGAGCGCGTGTTCATGTGCGGCGAGTACAGCTACGCGGGCGAGGCCGTCTTCCGCTTCACGCTGCCCTACCGTTCGGCCATCGGCGCATGCGTCGCCGGACAGGGGGATGTGATGATCGGCGCGGCCATCCTGATCGCGCGCGCCAACGGGCTCGACGAGAAGGTGTTCCGCGACAAGATCATCCAGATGGTGATCAACAACGAAACGACCTTCGGCATGGGCGTCGCCGCCGCGGCGCTCGGCAGCCGGCATCCGAGCGGCAGCTGGCTGCCGCACCCGGTGCTGGCGCACGCCAACAAAGTTCACGTCGCCACGCTGCCGTACGAGACCAAACGCCTGACGCAGGAGATCGCGGGCGGGATCGGCGAGACCGGGTGCATGCCCTCGTATCGCGATTTCATCGACAGCAAGTACGGGCATCTCGTCCAGAAGTACCTCAAGGCCAATTCCCCCGCCGAGACGCGTGCGCGCATCGCGCGCCTGATCGAATGGCTCACGCTGGGCGCCGGCGTGCCCGGGTGCATGCACGGCGGCGGCTCGCCCGACGGCGCCCGCATGGTGGTCTACAGCCAGGTCGACTTCGAAGCCATGATCGAGGCCGCCAAGCGCATCGGCGGCATCTCGGACATCTCGCTGACCCAGTTTCGGTGACAGGCTACTCAACCCCGAAACTCCTGGCCCCGGGCGTGGCCCGTCATGGGGAGAGTTTCGGGGTTGAGTAGCCTGTCACCGAAACTATCAGGGCTCGCCCTGGAGAACGAATCCGGCCCAGAAGACCGGGTGTTCGGGGAGGGTGAACGACCCGGCCGCCGTGTCGACCTTGACCTCTCCGCGCCGCAGCGCGCCGAGAAGGCCGATCTGCGCGGCGCGCAGCGCCCGGGCCTTGTCGCGGTACTGTTGGAGATAGCGGTAGAAATCCGATACCAGCAGAGCCGTGGGTTCGTCCGCCACATCCCATAAGGTGGCGAGCACGGAAGAAGCGCCCGCGTAGAAGAACGCGCGCGTAAGCCCGACCACGCCGTCGCCGGACATCTGCCCGAGCGCCGTCCGGCAGGCGCTGAGCACGACCAGGTCCGCGTTCAATTCCAGGCCGTAGATTTCCTGCGCCGTCAGACGCCCCCCGCTGCTGAGCGCCAGGAACGAATCGAGCGGCTGATCGTCGCGCAGCACCCCGTGCGTGGCAAAATGGATCACGGTTTTGTCGTGCGTGTCGCTCAGCACCGTCTCCTCGCGCACCCGGTCGCCGGTCAAGATACTCACGGCGCTCGGGGGTACGCGCCGCGCGATCTCCATGACCTCCCGGCGGGAACCGGGCAGGCGCGGCAGCGGCGAGCCCGCAGGCGAGGGCGGCATATCGATCGGATCGGCGATCAGCAGGTAGCGGGCCGGATTGCCGGCGACCTGCCGCTTTCTTTTCTCGGTGAACTCGAGCACCGCTGCCGCCGGTACGTAATGCAAGGAGTACCTTTCCACCAGGTAGCGGTCCCTTTCGTCGAGCAGGGCGGCGAACGAGGTCCGGAACAGCGGGCCATGGGGGATGATCGTCAAGCGCCTGCCGGTACCGCCCGGCAACCATCGGCGCACGGGGCGGATGAGGAGACCGTAGAGCCCGCGCCAGGCATCTCTCGCACTCTCGTCCGCATGAATGGAGCCCGCTCCTCGAATGGTCGACTGGGCGCCGGCAATCTGCGCCGGCAGCGTCTGCTCGATCAGTCTGCGCAGCCGCGCTGCGCCGCCTTCAGCCACGCGCACGGAATGTACGGGCCCGCTCTGCCCGGCCACCCAGATGAAGGTGGCTTCCGGGCTCACCCAATAGGCCACGACCGTCGATTCGAGCCGTGCGGCGGCGGCCATTACCTCGGCCGCCGAAAAAGGGCGTGCCGAAACGAGGCTCTTCAGCTCCGGATCCATGCTGCGCCATTTTTGTTGCAGCTCGGCAATCTCGGGATTGCCGCGCACTGTCAGGGGCACGGGTGTAAGGGGCGTCTTGCCTGCAGAGCCGCCTTCGGTCGCTTGCAGTCTGCGCTCCAACTCGCGCGCTTCGGTGAGCCGGGCGCGGCCGAAGCGGGCGGGCTCGATCTCGCGCGTCGCCAGCAGGTCCAGGAAAGCGCGCGCCCGCCCCCGCTCGGCGGTTTCCAGGGCTTCGTCGTGGCGTGCCAGGCGATATTGGGTCTCGATCAGAAAGGTGAACAGTTCCCGGTAGCGCTCGGCAAAGCCGCGTTTCATGAAGTCGCTGGGAACCAGACTTACGCGCAGGTTTTCGATCGCGTCGAGCGCCGCGCGTGCATCGGCGAGCGCCTCGGTGGAGCGGCCGAGCTTATCCTTGGCCCGCGCGCGCGACATGAGGGATTCGGCGAGGTTTTCGGGCGACGGCGTGTCCGTTCCCGCCAGCTCAACGGCCTTTTCGGATGCTTCGAGCGCCTGCCGGTGGCGCCCCATGCCGGCATATGCGAGGCTGAGGTCCAGGAAAGCGCGGCCGGCCGGCTGGGACGCCAGGCGGATCGATTCTTCGAGCAGGGGCACGGCCAGTGCGAATTCGCCTACCCCGATATGCGATGTGGCCAGGCGGTGGAGCTGGCGGCTGATGATGCCCGGCGAACCGGTTTCCCGGGCCAGGGCCAGGGCGCGTTTGTGATGCTCCAGCGCCTGCCGGTACTCGCCCATCGCCTGATAGGCGATCGCAACCGTGTCGATGCTCTGGATGATCCCCAGCCGGTCCCCCAGCTCCTCCTGGATTCTCAAGGCGCGCTGATACACCTGCAGCGCTCGGTCCGGGTGACCGTGAAACCGGTACAGGCGGCCCAGGCTCGTGAGGACGCGCGCCAGCTCGCGGCGCGCGCCAGCCTCGGAGAGAAGTTCGGCGGCGCGCTCCAGCTTTTCGCCGGCGGCTGCTGCTTCTCCCAGGACGAAATCGCCGTCGCCCCATTTGTGAAGCACCAGGCCTTCGAGCCGCTTGTCGCCGAGCTGGCGGGCGAGGTCGAGCGCCCTCTGGAGCAGCGGCTCCTGTTCCTTTGCGTGGACGGTGAAGGTCAGGCTGTAGAGTACGGATGCCTGCTCGCGCAAGTCGCCGGCCGCCTCGAATTCGGCGAGCGCCTCCCGATACAGCGCGCCGGCCTGCGTCCTGTCGCCGATCGCCCACGCGACAAAGCCCAGGTCCGCGTACAGCCTGCCCGCGGCGAGCCGGTCGCCGGCGGCGCGGCACAGAGCCAGAGCCAGCTCCAGCTGTTCGCGCGCCGCCGGGTATTGGGCTTTTTCGATGAAGACCTTCCCCAGGCCATAGCGTGCCCCCGCTTCGGCGCGCGTGTCCTTATCCTCCACGGCCCGCAGCAGGGCGCGCTCGAACTGCAGCCGCGCGGGTTCGATCTGCCGGCGCTCCAGCAACCGGAAGCCTTCCGTGATCAGTTCGCTTGCGGATTGGCTCCGGTCGGCGAGACCGATGGCCGTCCAAAGCACCGCCAGGAGAAACGTCAGCACCGACGGTCACCTCCGCGGAGCTCCGAGGGAGTCCAGCGCCCCGCACGCCTTTGCCTGATGCGGACCCTCCTGCCGGCACAGGTTCTGCAATTCCGCCACGGCCGACTCGCGCTGCCCGGCGCGCGCGTAAGCTACGCTCAGGTACCATGCCGCATCCTGCGCCAGCGGCCCTGCGGCGGCTCGGCGCGCTCTCTGGAGTTCGCCGACGGCGCCCTCGTTCATTCCAAGAAAGAGCCGGCACACGCCGAGATAGAAGAGCACCTCGGCGGTCGGGTGGGTGCGGGCGAGCGCCTCGAGGCGCCGCGCGGCCTCGGCAAAATCATCCGTCCGGTAGGGCGCCAGGGCATGCCCCAAATCCGCCAGGTACCTTTCCCGGTCGACCCCGGCTTCGCCGCGCCAGACCAGGGCGGTCGCCAGCGGCAATGATACTGGGGGCTTTTCGAGCGGCAGGCCGGGAATATCTCGGGAAAGCGGCTGCGGGGCCGATGCGGTCTGCTGCGGCGGGGCTTGGCGGTCTCTGTAGACCCACAAAGCGGCTGCGACTGCGACGACGAGCACGGCCAGGACCGCAACTGCCGGCCGGAACATCAGCCATCGCGCGCGGCCCGGATGGGCGGTCGCCCCCGCCGCTTCCCGTGACACTGGCGCGCGCATTCGTTCCCGTTCCTTGCGCGTAGGTCCGGAAGGGGACGTCCCGGCCATATCGCGCGCCAGAGTCCGGCACAGCGGGCATTCTGCCAGGTGCGAGGCCACGGCGGCCGCGGCCGGCTCGGGCAGAACGCCTGCGCAGGCGGCCATGAGCACGTCGGGCTCCGGGCATCGTGATGCGTGCGCCCGCAACACCGCGAGCGGGTCGTGCAACTCTTCCAGGAACGCCTGCTCGTCGGGTTCGACATCGGACGATCGTGTCGCTTCACCTCTCGGTTTCACTTGGCACCTCGACGGGCGTGATTCCGAAACTGCTCGCGCAGAAGGCGCCGGGCGTACTGAAGGCGGCTCTTCACCTGGTCCGCCGTCAGCCCGATCCGTTGCGCAATCTCCGTCCGGTCCATCCCGTGCGCGTAGCGCAAAATCAGACACACCCTGTGAATCGGCTTCAAAGATTCATTGTCGAACAATCCGACCTTGTCGTTCGATTGGCAAACGACCGGGTCCGCGGGCAGGGTCTCGCGGTAACGACGCTCGACCTGCTGGCGTCTCCAGTAGTCGACCGCGCGGTGCTTGGCTACCGTCAGCAGCCAGGCCGGCAGCTGACTTTCGTCCACATTGTCCAAGTGCCGGTACAGCTCCAAGAAGGCCTCGCTTGTGATCTCCTCGGCGATTTCGCGCCGGCCGACACAGCGCAGCGTGTAGCGGAACACCGCGTCCACGTGTTTGCGGTAAAGCCGCTCGAACCCGCTCATCATGTATACGCCCACGTCGGCCGTAAAGGCGGAAAGCTCTGTTTTCCCTGAGATCCACACCGGGTTGACCTTTCGAGCGTAGGTTTTCTGCCCGGTTACGTCAAGAGGAAATCGGATCGCCGGGCACGCGCCGGCCCCGGCAGCGGGCGCGCGGAGCATGAAAGCCCCGGATGGGCGGCACAGGTGCGCACGTCCATGCGCGGTTCGAGGCGGCCTCGTCGTGCGGGATCCGCGTCCCGCCGCGAGCCTTCCGCCGGTGCCCGGGTCGCTTTTCTTCCGCCGGCCGCCGGCCCGCCGTATTCCTGGCAGTAGGGAGCGTCGCATGCGGTGAATACTTTCCGGATATGCCGGCGGACGCGCTCCCTTGGTGATGATTCGGCGCGAGGAGGACTTATGAAGGCGATGGGATCGAATCTCCATGTTCAGCGGTTGGCTGCTCTCCTGGTGGCAGCGCTGCTGTGGGCTTTGTCGAGCGGCGCTCACGGCGCCAAGAAAGCCGCGCCGGATCCTGCGGTGGTTGCCGACTTTGCGTCGGTTCGGGCCCTGGTGGAACGGATCGGCCGGGAGGCCCTTTCTCCGGGCCTGTGGAAGAGCTTCGTGTCCAAACTCGATGCCGCCGAGGCCGCCTATGTACGATCGCAGCCCTGCACGGCGGTCAATGTCCTGAGTGCCTTGATCCATCAGACGGACGGACTGCGGCACGGCAAGCAAGTCGCCGTCGCAGAACGGGTCCGGAACCTGGGATGGGAGCTGCGCGACGCCGTTCTCCAGGGGTTGCCCGTGGGCATGAGCTGCCCGGGGTTCGAACGGGCCGGCAAGACCCCCGAGGTGACGATCCTCGCTTCGGACAACCGTCGTTTCGCGGCCAGCGTAGGCTTCGGCCTGCCTTCGCTTTCGACGGAAGCCGGAGGGGACGAGATCTGGACGCAGGTCTCCCTGCCCTCCGTGCCGTCGCATATGAATGAGCCGGGAACTCCCGGCGTGCCGTTCTGGCATGCCCTGGTCGCCGTGCCCTCCGGTGCAACGCCCCGTCTCGGCCGGATCGGCGTGGAGGTGGGGGATGTCCTGTGGGTGAACCTCTACCCCGGCCAATACCAGGAGACCGACCCGCCGCAGAACCAGGAGATTCAGTCTCCCGGCCGCCCGCCGTTCGTCAAGGACGAGGACCTGTACGCGACGGATGCCTTCTACCCGGCCGACCCTTGCGTTGTCACCCCGCTCGGCAGTTCCCGCGATCTGCAGCTTGCGCAGATCTCCTGCGCGGCCGGGCAGTACAACCCGGTCAGCAACGAGCTCCGGCTCTTCAGCTCCGTGACCTTCGATATCGCTTTCGAAGGAGGCGAGGGCACGTTCCTCACCACGCGAAGCCTCGGTCCGTTCGAGCCGCCTGCCCGTGTTCCCCTGATGTCGGCGGTGAACGGAGAAGCGGTGACCAAATACGTAAAGACGGTGGCTGCGCCTGTGGACTCCTGCGAAGGCGAGGAATTGCTGATACTCACGCACGGCGACTTCTACCACGAGGCCGTGCGGCTTGCCGATTGGAAGCGCCGCAAGGGTATCGCGACCAACGTGTTCGTCGTCAATGATTCGCCTGCGTACGACACCGGCGAGGAGATCGATGCCTTCATCGAGCGGCGCTACGACAACTGCTCCATCCGGCCGTCGTACGTCCTGCTGTTCGGCGACAGCGAGTTGGTGCCGCCCTCGAGAACGGACTACGACACGACTCCGTATATGGGGGACATAGGCGACGAGACGACGGGAAGCGACTATGGCTATGCCCTCTATGCAACCTCGCTGCTGGATATCCTCCCCGATTTCGCCGTCGGGCGCATACCGGTGGATGAGGCCGACGAAGCGCGGACGGTCGTGGACAAGATCATCAACTACGAATCGAGCCCGCCCTTCGTCGACCTGCACAGCGGATCTCCGTTTTACACCACCACCACCCATGCCTCGAGCTTCGAGTGCTGCCGGATGCATGAGGATGGGAGTCCGCTTGGATACGACGGCAGGGATCAACGTAACTTCATCGAAACCTCCGAGCTGGTGCGCGACCGCCTGATGAAGCTCGGCTATACCGTGGAGCGGGTGTACGCGATGACCGTGGATCTCGGAGGAAACTGCGTCGACGAGAGGGATCCCTGCACCAGGCAGCAGCCTTACAACGGCGACGACACGCCCGACCGCTACCATAACGGAAGGCGCCTGCCCGCCGACCTCCGGTCGGGCAGCGGGTTCGGTTGGTCTGGCGATACGAATGATATCGATGATGCTTTCACAGAGGGACGGTTTTTGGTGCTTCATCGCGACCACGGCAGAATTGACGCTTGGAGCCATCCCTATTACAGTTCACAATATTACGCTCGGAGTTTGACGAATGGTGACCTGCTTCCGTTCATATATTCTATCAACTGCTCCTCGGGATACTTCGATTATGAAAGCGACCACGACGGCACCGAATATGAATCCTTGATGGAGGTCTTCCTTCGCAATCCGAAGGGCGGAGCCGTCGCCACGATTGCCAGCAACCGCGTGAGCCCGACCTGGGCCAACAGCGTACTGACGAGGGGCTTATACGATGCCACCTGGCCCGGGGTCGTGCCCGATTTCGGAGGCAACCAATCCACCCGTCGACTCGGAGACATACTCAATCATGGAAAGATCTACCTGCTCACGCAAATCGGCGTGGCGCAGAGGAGCGGCAAGGAGATCGGGCTTGGTGTGGCCCTGACCGAGCTGATCCTCTTCCATGCCTTGGGGGACCCGACGCTGGAGATGTGGACGAGCAACCCGCACCGTGCGTCGCTGAGTGCCGAATGCGTGCTGGATGCCCGGGATGACGTGATGGAGGTGGGCTATGGCGTCGAGGGCGCGACGATCACGGCGCTGCAGATGCTGCAGACCGCGCAGGCGCCCGGGACGGAGCAGAAGCAGCAGGGTGTCGTCTATGCGGTCGGGCGCGCCCGGGTCGAGAACGGCGTCGCCAGGATCAGCTACTTCCGCCCGCCGCTGGCCGGCGTGCCGATCATGCTGTCTGCCGGCTACGAAAACATGGTGAGCATCCGGCTGATCCCGACGAATCAGCTGCCTTAAATTCGCGGCCCCAATCGATCTCGAACTTTTATTTCGGTGACAGGCTACTCAACCCCGAAACTCCGGGCTCCGGACGTGGTCCGTCATGGGGAGAGTTTCGGTGTTGAGTAGCCTGTCACCGAAACTCAGTACCGCCAGTCTTTGGGTTGGCCGGGGGGTGTGTTCTTCAAGACGTGCACGGCCATCAGCTGCAGAAGCTGCGCCGTCGTCATGGGACGCCAGCCGTGGCCGCCCATGGCTCCATACGTGAACGAACCCGCATAGTAGGGTTCGCGCGTGCTTTCCAGGAAAGCCTCGAGGTGCCGGACGCCTATGTTCAGGAAGAAATTGTCCATGTCGCCGCAGAATATGTGCAGCTTGCCGACGAGCTTCGGGCCCACCGTCTTCCAGTTCCGCTCGAGGTAGTGGCGGATGTCATAGTGCTCGCGCCAGTACTGGGCGACAGCCGGGTCGATCGCTCCGGTGCGCTTGTCGAACAGCGGCTTGAAATAGCCGTCGTCCCCCACCGGCCCGAAGACCGCCGACCATATGTCCAGTTGCTCGCCCGATCTTCCCCTGGTGCCGTTGACCAGCTCGAAACGATTGCGCTGTTCCGACGTGAGCAGGGTTTCTCCCGTCTGCGGCACGCGCGTGTTGGGGGTCGGCACGCGGTACCATTCGTGAATCTTGTAAAAGGCGTTCTTGTCCTCGTAGATGTTGATCCCCTCGACGTTGCGGAAGTCCACGGGATCGGGAGCGAACGCGTAACATCCGCCGTAGAAGTCCGGGTACCAGACCTGCAGCGCGACTGAGATCCAGCCGCCGGTGGAGCCTCCGGTCAGCACGCGGGCGAAGGGCGCGCGGATGCAACGGAAGTTCCTTTCGATCTCAGGAATCAGCTCGCCGTGGATCGCATCCCCGTAAGGCCCGCAATTGGCGGAATTGACCGCATAGGAGTCATCGAAGTAGGGGCAGGGATGCTGCAGCGTCACCGCGATGAAGCGGGGGAAATCCGGCCCGCGCCACGCCTGCGAGAACTCGTTCGTCTCGTTGAAGCCGAAGGGCGGATTCAGGGAGAAGTGGCCCTGGCTGTACACCGTCGGGTAGTATACGTTCGGGCGTGTTTCGTATCCTTCCGGCAGCAGGATCACGGCCCCCAGGTACATGGGCCGGCCCCAGAACCTGGTGAGCAGCGCGCTCTGGATCTTGATGCGCTTGACGTACTTCGTGTCGGGAGGAACGGCCACGGGCGGGATCACCCGGGTGAGTTCCAGGCGGATCGTTTCGTTTCTGTTCGGGTCGAGCTGCAGTTTCTTGACCTCGCTGTAGATGTTGCCGGGCGAGCGCCTCCAGTTCTGGCCTTCCCATTGATCCTGGTGCATCCAGACGATCTTGCCGTCGGCGCGCTCGAACCGGGTGTAAACGTTGCAGAGTGCCTGGACGAAGTATTCGCCTGCCGGGATCTCCCGCAGGCTTTCGACCGGATAACCGAGAACCTGGTCGTCGATGACCGCCGGCCGGCCGGGCGCGAGGTTTTCGACATCGATACCGAAGAAGGGGACTCCCGTGCGGCCCACCTGGAACCTCGGTTCCGGATCCCCTTTGCGGGAAAGCATTACGAACATGCGGCCGGTCACCGCCTCCTGCCTGACGGTTTCCGGAAGGACGATCTCGAACCTGATCCCGCTCTGCCGCGCTTGCGATGGCGCGCAGATGCCCACGATGGCGGGGATGCCCGCTGCCGCGACGGCGAGCGTGCGGATGAAAGAGCGACGCGTGACCAGTCCCTTCATAAAATTCCTCCCGATCGGAAAACGACCGAGCAGCTGCCGATCGATGCCGTTCGACTGCGGCAGGATACCGCCGGTCGATCCTCAAGTCATTCGAAATGTCGGCATGATGATCGGGGCCGGCTCGCGCGTCGCCCTTGCGCAATAGTCCGGCGCGAGACCGGCGACGTTGAGGGGATTGCGGGCGTTTCCGGCCGCATGCATGGCGGCGGGCCGGCCGATAGTGCCCGCAGAGTCAGCAGCAGGTTGATGCCTCAGGGCATCGGTGGGATGAGCTTCGTTTCGAAGTACTTCCTTTCTTGGGCTTCCGCGGCAAGATTCCTGCGCAATATCTCCTTGACCTTCTCCGGGCCCTGGGACTCGAGGAGCGACAGGATTCTCCTTTCAGTGCTTCGGGTCGCGCTCAGCATGTAGCGGAATCTCTGCCGAGTGCGCGACTCGTCGGGACCATAGGCGGATCCGTCCGACAGCAGCACCGAATCGACCCTTGCCTTGAGGACCGGCCCTCTGGGAAGCAAGTCCTTCGTCAGGCTTCTGCTCTCCCCGGCCCGGAGCACAGGCTTGTCGGCATCGAAAGACCAAAAATAGCTGTAATCGCCTTTCCTGATCACGGCGCCCGATGCGTCCTGCCAGATCCAATTGATTGCGTACAACACGACATTCCGGTCTGAGACATTCTCGATCAAGTAGGTGAAGGCCAGGTGATCCTTGCCTGCAACCGACTGCACTCCTGTCGGCCTAACCGGGGAGATGCGGATCGGCGATCCGGGCTGCCCTTCGGCGACGGCCGCCGTCTGCCCAGGCGGCGCCTGCTGAACCGGCAGTATCAGCACGGCCAAGCCCAAAATGTGTAATGGCTTACGTCGTATCCATGCCCCCATAGCTACCTCCCATCCACGTTTGGGAAAATCGGCTGCCGATTGTTTCAGCAGCAGCAAATACCTAGGTTGCACCTATTCTACCGAACGTGTGACTTTTACGACAAGCCGATAGGCTTGACGCCTGGGAGAATCCGGATTCCAATCCCCCAATGGTTCTTGCGCTTCATCCGGCGCACCACAGGCGCTACGCCGCAGCAGCTCTTCAAGAGCGGACGGCGTGGCGGCTGAAAGATCGCACGCCGCGCGGCGCCGAAAGCGCCCGCGGAGGCGAGAATGCGCGGCAAGGGCTACTCGATCGTGATGCGCTTTTCCAGCGCGGCGGTCCCGGCGGCGGGAAGCTGGCGGACCACGACGCGCAGGCGGTATTTCCCCGGCGCGATGCGTCCCTGGAATGCGCTGGTGACGTTCTTGAAGCGGCCGAGGTCGGCGGCCTGCGCCGCGCTGAAGTCGAGGCGGTAGGTCTTCGAAGAGAGCGGCTTGCCGCCGTACAGGTTGCCGGCTTCGTCGAACAGGGCCATGTAGACCGAAAGATCGCAGCGATAACGCTCCCCCGCGCGCACCAGGCGCACGCGGTCCGCGGGCACGAGCACCTCGATCTTCCAGTTCGGCCCCTGCCGCGTGACTTCGGCTGAGACCGGGAAATCCGCGAACAGCTCCGGGAACTTGAAGGCGTTTTCCAGCGCGCGCCTCTCCGCGTCGTAGGGCTCCGGCTCGAAGTAGCTCTCGCGGTAGCGCAGATGGACGCCGGGCCTGGCGACCGCGAGCTCGATCCTGTGCCGCCGCCCCGGGGCGGGCCTGCCGGCGGGAACGTATCCGAGTTCGTAGTATCGCGCCGAATCCCGATAGACGCCGTCGATGCCCAGGGCGAGATCGTTGCTGTTGAAAAACCAGCGCCCCCCGGTCTGGGAGGCCAGATCGCGCAGGAGATTCTGCGGCTGGCTCGTTTCTTCCCGCCAGAGTTCCTCGGCCAGCGGCCCCGTGCGCCGGAAGCGCCCCTCGTCGTGCACTATGAGGGCGCGCGCGTCCACGGCGTAAAAGGACACGCGCGCGCGGTTGGCCTCCTCGATCATTTTCTGCAGGTGGGATTCCATCCGCGTCGCGCTTTCCAGTGCGCCGAGCATGCTCTTGATCTGCAGCGTGGTGGTGTCCCCGTGCCCGAGCGCGATGCCGCCGAAATAGCGGATCAGGATTTCCTGGATCACGAGCCCGATCTTGGGGCGATAGCCGCCGGAGTAGAAGAGCACGCTCTTTCTCCCCAACAAGCCGCCGACCTCCTTGACGAATTCGGTGAGCGCCGAACAGGCGGATCGCACCTGCTCTTCTTCTTCCATGATGAACTGCCGGCCGAAGCTGGTGGCGTTGCGGCAGACCATCTGCGGATCCAGGTCGGCGGACTTCATCTGCAACACCAGGATTTCCAGCTCCTCGCCGAAACGCAGCAGCCGGCCGGCGGGCTCGCCCGCCGCCTCGATGCGCTCGAGGGCTTCCAGGAAGGCGGCGAGGTCGCCCGTCGGGGGTTGCACGATGACGCTGCGGCTCGTGCCGGCGGCGAGCATCAGCCGGTCTTGCGGCCGCATGCGGGAGCGCACGAATCCTGAAACGGCCCCCTTCACCTGCGGCAGGTGCGTGGGACCGATGGAATTGAGATCGAGCAGGAAAGCCAGCGTGATTCCCGGTGCCCGGCCGGGTTCGTTCCCCGGGCGGGCTACCGCCGCCGTCGGGTCGGGACCGAGGTCGCGCAGCTCGAAGCTGGTTATCTCGCACCGGCGTCCGTCCTCGGAAAGGCGGATTTCCTCGGGGCGGAGATCGGCGACGAACCGCCCCTCGGCGTCGGTCGCGATCATGTCCACCAGGACCAGACTGGATTGGATCTTGATCTGCAGGCCGCGCTCCTGCCGGGCGAATGCGGCGGCGCCGGCGGCCGCCAAGAGAGCCGTCAGAAAGACACGGCATATCCTCCTGCGCTTCATGCCTCAAGTCTATCACGCCGCCCGTAGGTCCGCCGCGCCGCGGCGGGCCGCAAGCTTATTGCTCCATGTTGCCGGTCCCGCGCGGCGCATGGGACGTATCCGTCCCGGAGGGTCGGAAGCTGGTGGCTCCAGGTGAGCGGAAGCGAACCTGGAGAAAAAGGGGCGGCATGCGACAAGCCCCGAAGGGCCGGCAGAAGGATATGCCAGAGGCCCCGGTCTGTCGGCCCTCCGGGGCTCGCCTGATCGATACGCTCCTTTCCGGGGGTTCGCCTTCGGCTCACCCCCGGCTACCGGCTCAGGGCCCCTCCGGGGCTGGTAGGTCCGGCACGCCGTGCCGGACCGTTGGCCTATTCCTCCAAGCTACCCGTCCCGCGGGGCGCACGGGACCTATGGGCGCGCGGGATCCGGTAGCATTCAAGAACGCCCGCGCCGGATCCTTCGGGATCGAACATCTCGCCG
>CAZHQK010000097.1:0-26013 GCA_964534795.1 uncultured Acidobacteriota bacterium | reverse complement strand
GTGTTGAGCTTGATCGCACCGGCCTCGACGGTCACGGTCTCGGTGAGCTCCCCGATTTCCATCTTGATATCGAGCGTGCGCGGCGTGTCGACCAGCAGCTCGACGTTCGGGATGACCGCCGTCTTGAAGCCCGAAAGCTCGGCCTTGAGGGTGTAGGTTCCTGGGGGCACCTGCAGGAACTGGTAGATCCCGACCTCATTGGAAACCACCGTCCGCTCTATGCCCCTGGCGCTGGTCATGGTGACCGTGACCCCCGGGATCACCGCTCCCTGAGGGTCCAGCACCTTGCCCGACACCGAGGACACCTGCGCGAACGCGGGCAGGCAGAGCAGCAAGCCCGCCGCCGCGATCGTGAGGGCGGACAGCAATTTGAATCGTGCTCTATGCATGTACATGAATTCCTCCTCCATAAGGCCGATCAGGTCACGCCAGGGATATGGCCCCGCTCGGCCGGATCTTTCCCGTGATGAGCAATCCTCGTCCCCGATCCGATTCCCGGGATCGGCGCAAAACCCGGCTGCGCCCCGCTCTGCGCGGGCACGTCATCGTTCGCTCCCTCTTGCGAACTTGCAGCGTAAGCTAACGATATTCAGCTTGCCGATATTTGTCAATCCCCTACAGGCGTTGCGGTTCCCGTTTCGGATATTCGCTATCTGACGGCCTATACGGCGGATCCGTCTCCGCGCAGGAGTTGCCCGCCGGGCCCGGATTCTCTATGATAGACTGGCGGCGGTCGTCTATGACGAGGCAATCATCTTATTATTACGAATGCCAGGCCTGCGGCTATTCGTCGCCCAAGTGGCTGGGGCGCTGCCCCGACTGCGGTGCCTGGAATTCGATGGTCGAAGGGAAAAGGCCTGATCCGGGGCGCGCTGCTTCCCGTACGGCAGCGATATCGGTCGAACCTGTGCGCCTCGACCGCCTGGCGGCAGAAAGCGCGCCGCGTATCTCGACAGGAAACGCGGAATTCGACCGCGTCCTGGGAGGGGGGGTAGTGCCCGGCTCGCTCGTGCTTTTGGGCGGCGAGCCCGGAATCGGCAAATCGACGATCCTGCTCCAGGTCGCGCGGCAACTGCAGACGCGCGGCAGGCGCGTGCTCTACGTTTCGGGGGAGGAGTCTGCCGGCCAGATCAAGATGCGGGCCGAGCGTCTGGACCCGGGCGGGGACGACATGCGGGTGCTTGCGGAATCGAACCTGGAGGCCATCCTCGCGGCGGTCGAAAGCGCCCGCCCCACGGATCTCGTCATCGATTCGGTACAGACGACCTTCTCGGACGCCCTCGATTCCGCGCCCGGCAGCGTCAGCCAGGTGCGGCACGTGGCCCACTGCCTGCTGACGCTGGCGAAGTCGAGCGGCACCCCCGTGTTCCTGGTCGGCCATGTGACGAAGGATGGAAGCCTGGCAGGCCCGAAGGTCCTCGAGCACATCGTCGACACCGTGCTCTACTTCGAGGGAGAGCGGCACCACAACCACCGCATCGTGCGCGCCGTCAAGAACCGCTTCGGCGCCGCCAACGAGCTCGGCATATTCGAGATGACATCCCGCGGGCTGGTCGCGGTGCGCAACCCGTCGAATCTTTTCCTGCGCGAACGCGGGGCGGCGCCTCCGGGCAGCGCCGTGGTGTGCACGCTCGAAGGCACCCGGCCCATGCTCGTCGAAGTCCAGGCGCTCGTCGTCGCCACCCAGTACGGCACCGGGCGGCGCATGTCGACCGGGTTCGACGACAGCCGCCTCTCGCTGCTTGCGGCCATGATGGAGAAAAACATGAGCGTGCCCCTCGGCGCCTGCGACATTTACGTCAATGTGGCCGGCGGCCTGCGCATTGACGATCCCGCCTCGGATCTGGCCGTGTTCACCGCCGTCTGGAGCAGCTACTGCAACCGCGCGCCCGCACCCGGAACCGTTCTACTCGGGGAGCTGGGCCTTTCCGGTGAGGTGCGCCCGGTCAGCCAGGCACACGTGCGGGTGCGCGAGGCCGTCGCCATGGGCTTCGGTCGGTGCGTGCTGCCTGCGGGCAATCTGCCGCTTCTGGAAACGATATCGGGGGCCGAGCTGGTTCCCATCCGCGCGGTCGCCGAGCTGCCCGATTCCGCCCTCTGAGTCCGCCCCCGCTCCGGGTAGATCCGCCGCGCCGCGGCGGATCGGAAACTTTTTGTTTCATGCTCCCGATCGCGCGCGGGACGTGCCTGCCTTCCGGGTCTGCCGGCCCTCCGGGGCTCGCCGGATCGATACGCCCCTTTCCGGGGGTTCGCCTGCGGCTCACCCCCGGCCACCGGCTCAGGGCCCCTGCCGGGGCTGGTAGGTCCGGCCGCCGGCCTTCGAAAAAGGCACTTACCGAACGTGCCCGGGATGTGGTAAGCTGTTCCCACGCCGGAAAGTGCACTCCGCGCACCGGTAAGCTCAGTCGGCAAGAAAAGGCGGGAAACTGCGAGGCACTTGTATAAATGATGCCTCCCATAATATTTTCGGATTCATGATGGCTTGCCTGATGCAAAATCCTTTCATCGAAAGGCGTCCGGCATGGGCGATCGTTCTATTTTTCATCGACCGGATTCATACCGGCACGTTCGTGCCGAGGGAGCTCATCCGATGGACTTATGGATCATTCGCGTCGTTTTGTTTATCTCCGTTCTCCTTACAGGCTACCTCGTCGATCCTTTCGGGCTCGGGACTGCCGGCACCCTTGCCGTCAGCGCCGTCCTCGGGATCCTGATCATCCTGGCCGAGATCCGGATCCGGACCCTTTCGATCAAGACCCTGATCGGCGCGGCTCTCGGATCCGTCCTGGGAATCCTGGGCGCGACCTTGATCAGCATGGTATTCGCCCGCATGGAGCTCGAGCCGGCCCACGAGAACTTCGCCCAGGCGATGATTCTCATTCTCATGGCCTATGTGGGACTGGTTTCCGGCGCGAGCAAAGGGGAGTACCTGGACCTGTCGGTAATGGGAGGCTTTTTCCGCGACCGCAGCACACGCCAGTCCTATAAGATCCTCGACACCAGCGTGATCATCGACGGGCGCATCGCCGACGTGTGCAAGACCGGATTCCTGGACGGCACGCTGGTGGTGCCCCATTTCATCCTGCGCGAGCTGCAGCAGATAGCCGACAGCGCCGATTCCATCAAGCGGAACCGCGGGCGCCGGGGGCTGGACATACTGGAGAAGATCAAGACCGTGCCCGGCCTCACCGTGCAGGTGGTCGAAAAGGATTACCCGGAGGTCAAGGAGGTCGACCTGAAGCTGATCGAGCTCGCCAAGGAACTGAACGCCAAGATCGTGACCAACGATT
This sequence comes from uncultured Acidobacteriota bacterium, assembly GCA_964534795.1. Lineage (GTDB taxonomy): Bacteria > Acidobacteriota > UBA6911 > UBA6911 > UBA6911 > CAZHQK01. The sequence continues at coordinate 22,723 of CAZHQK010000097.1, read as the reverse complement.
TCAACCTGAACAAGGTCGCGCAGCTCAGGGGCGTGGAGGTTCTCAACATCAACGAACTGGCGAACTCGCTGAAGCCGGTCGTCCTGCCCGGGGAGACCATGAAGGTGTTCATCCTCAAGGAAGGCAAGGAGTACAACCAGGGAGTCGCGTACCTGGACGACGGGACGATGGTCGTGGTCGACAACGCGCGGCGCATGATCGGCAAGACCATCGAGACCCAGGTGACCTCCGTCCTGCAGACGACCGCCGGCAAGATGATCTTCGGCCGCTTCCCCGAGGAAGTCGGCGAGGCGACGGCTGCGCAGCGGCCGGAGCGCCGCAGCGGCGAGCGCAATTTCGACAACGGGCGGGAGCGGGCGAGCAGGGGTTGATCGCGGCACCGCGGGCGCACATCCTGACATGAGGCACGGTTCTCCTCTTCGGCTGGACCGCACCGGCGCAAGGCGGGAGCGGGCCGGGCTCGCGGCGGTCATCGCGGCCGCGGGCAGCGGAACCCGGATCGGAGCGCGCCTGCCGAAACAGTTCATGGATCTTGCCGGCAAGCCGGTCCTGGTGCGCACGGTCGAGCGTGCGCTGGAGCTCGACGATCTTCTCGAGGTGGTCGTGGCCGTGGCTGCGGGATACGTGCGCCGCGCGCGCTCTCTTTTCCCGCAGGAAAGCCGCAAGGTGCCCATGCACTTCGTGCGCGGGGGGAGCGAGCGGCAGGAATCGGTGCGGCGCGCGGTCGCACGCGTGCGTGCCGATGCCGGGTTGATCATGGTTCACGATGCGGTGCGGCCCCTGTGCGACCTCGCCACCATGAAGCGCGTCGTGGAAGCGGCGCGCCGCACGGGTGCGGCCGTGCCCGGCCTGCCGCCGACCGAGACCATCCAGCGCATCTCGCCCCGAGGCCGCATCGTGCGGACCCCGCCGCGCGCAGAGCTGCAGGCGATCCAGACGCCCCAGTGCTTCCGCGCCGACATCCTGCGCTCCGCGCTGGAGCTTGCCCGGCGCAAGGGGTTCCTGGGCACCGACGAGTCGTCCGTGGTGCGCTGGGCGGGCCATCCGGTCATGGTCGTGCCGGGTTCGCCTGCCAATATCAAGATCACGCGGCCCTGGGATTTCGAGATCGCCGCGCGCCTGCTGGAAGGCATGGAAGGCGGCGACAGGCGACCCGGGCCCGCCGGGGAGGATGGGACCATGCTTCGCGTCGGCACCGGCATCGATTACCACCGGCTCGAGGAGGGGCGCAGGCTCGTCCTGGGCGGGGTGGAAATTCCCGCCGCGCGCGGTCTCGCCGGGCACTCGGATGCCGATGTCCTGGCACACGCCGTTTGCGATGCGCTGCTCGGCGCCGCCGCCCTGGGGGATATCGGGAGGCATTTCCCCGACGGCGATCCGCGCCATCGTGGGCGCTCCAGCCTCGAGTTCCTGTGCGAGGTCCGGGAGATGCTGGGCCGCGCCGGATGGAGGGTGCGCAACGTCGATACGACCATCGTGGCGCAACGCCCGAAGCTCGCTCCGTTCTTCGCCGCCATGGGCGCCAATATCGCCGCTGCGCTGGGAATCCCCGCCGGGGCCGTCGGCATCAAGGCGACCACGAGCGAAGGAATGAATGCCGAGGGGCGCGAGGAAGGCATCTCGGCGCACGCCGTCGCGCTTATCGCAAGAGTCGCGGAAGGCCGGTGAGCGCCGCAGGGTGCTCGCGCAACCGGCCGGGAGATCGCATGCGATGACGGAAGGAAACCGCAAGGACAGTCCCGTGCGCGTGCGCTTCGCTCCGAGTCCCACCGGCTTCCTCCATGTCGGCAACGTGCGCACCGCACTGTTCAACTGGCTCTGGGCGCGCCACTGCGGCGGAAGCTTCATCCTGCGCATCGAGGATACCGACGCGGCGCGCAGCCGGCCCGAATACGAGCGGCAGCTGTGCGAGGATCTGCGCTGGCTCGGGCTCGAGTGGGACGAGGGTCCCGACGTCGGCGGGCCCTGCGGCCCTTATCGCCAGAGCGAGCGCTACGGCACCTACCGCGACTTCGCCCGGCGGCTCCTGGAGCAGGACAAGGCTTTCCCGTGCTTCTGCGCGCAGGAGGAACTCGAGCAGATGCGCAGGGAACTGCTCGCCGAGGGCGCCATGCCGCGCTACCCGGGGACGTGCCGGAACCTGCCGCGCGCCGAGGCCGAGGCCCGCATGGCCGCCGGAGAACGGGCGGCGGTGCGGCTGCGCGTCCGGGCGGGCACGGTCGGATTCGACGATCTGGTGTACGGCAAGGTCGAAATCGAAACCGTCCAGATCAGCGACCCGGTGATCCTGCGCAGCGACGGCTCGCCGACCTATAATTTCTCCTGCGTGGTGGACGACGTGCTCATGAGGATCAGCCACGTCATACGCGGCGAGGGCCACCTGTCGAACACCCACCGCCAGATGCTCATCTACGAGGCCCTGGACGCACCGCCGCCCGCCTTTGCCCATCTGCCTACCGTGCTCGGGCCCGACGGCCAGAAGCTGAGCAAGCGCCACGGAGCGACTTCCCTCGAGGAATTCCGCGCTCAGGGCTATCTGCCCGACGCCCTGCTGAATTACCTGGCGCTTCTCGGCTGGTCGCCGCCCGCGGAAGGCAGGGAGATACTCGGGCGCGACGAAATCATCGCGCTGTTCGAACTCGGGCGCGTCTCCCGGAGCCCCGCCATCTTCGACCGCGCCAAGCTGGACTGGATGAACCGCAAGTATATCGACGCGGCGCCGCTCGCGAGCCTCGTCGATCGAGCCGTCCCCTATTTCGCGGCCGCCGGACTCGTGCCGCCTGCGCCCGACGAGGCGGTGCGCGCCTGGCTGGCGCGGGTCGTCGACGCCGTGCGCACGCACGCGGATCATCTGGATCAGCTGCCGGACGCGGCCGCGATCGCCTTCGGCTTCCCCACGGATCCGCCGCAGCCGGACAACGAGGCCCGCTCGATCCTGAGCTCGCCCGAGGCCCTCGGCGTGGCGCGGGAATTCACGCGCCGCGTCGAGGAGCACGAGTACCTCACCCCGGAGCTCTACCGCAGGATCGTCGCCGAGGTCAAGCAGGCGACGCGCCGAAAGGGAAGGGATCTATTCCATCCGATCCGCGCGGCACTGACCGGGCGCGGCTCCGGGCCGGAACTGGACCGGCTGGTGCCGATCTATGAAGAGGGCAGCCGATTGAATCTGCCGCGGCGCGTCATGTCCTGCCGCGAAAGGCTGCGCGCCGTGCTGGCGGCTCTCGACCGGCGGGAGTCCGAGTCATGACCGTCCTTTACGGCATCCGCCCGGTGCTCGAGGCATTGCGTGCGGCGGATTCGCGTATCGAGCGCATCGCGATCGAGCGCGGCCGCCGCAGCAGCATGCTGGAGGAGATCGTGCGCCTCGCCCGCCTGCGCAACGTGCCGGTCGACTTCGAAGAAAAGATCGGGCTCGACCGCAAAAGCGGGGGCGGCCGGCACCAGGGAGTGCTCTGCCGCCTGTCGGAGGTGGAGCTGCTGGAAGTGGAACAGGTCCTGGAAGCGGCCTCCTCTCCCGGGCTGGTGCTCGTGCTCGACGGCATCGAGGATCCGCAGAATCTGGGCGCCATCCTGCGTTCGGCCGAGGTCGCCGGAGCCGACGGCGTCATCCTGCCCAGCCGGCGCAGTGCGGGGGTGAGCGCAGCCGTGATGCGCGCGAGCGCGGGCGCGGCCGCCCATGTCCGCATCGCGCGCTGCATCAATCTGCGCCGGGCCCTCGAGTCGCTCAAGGAGAAGGGCTACTGGATCGTCGGGCTCCGGGGCGAAGCGGCGCGCCCCTTGTGGGACGTGGACCTGACCGCGCCCACGGCGCTCGTGCTCGGAAGCGAAGGTGCCGGATTGCGGCGGCGCGTCACGGAGGGGTGCGATTTCCTGGCGTCGATTCCCATGCGCGGCAAGGTCGGCTCGTACAATGTGAGCGTCGCCGCCGGCATCGCCCTCTACGAATGCCTGCGCCAGCGCTTTCGCCAATTATTTCGGTGACAGGCTACTCAACCCCGAAACTCCCGGCCCGCTCGATATTCGCCCGACATGAAACTAACGTTTCAGCATGCCCAAGATGATCCGGATATGATGCACCCCAACAACCGGGCGGGTGGTTAAGGCATAGAACCGCCGCCGCGTTTCTGAGGAGCAAGGGGATGCACTCCATACGGACTACATCAACCGATCCGGCCGGTGTCGGACCCGGGCGGCAGCGGTCTCCGGCAGCCACTCTTCCAATTCGGCCGCACAGCCCAGCCCCAAGGGAATGACGGGCATGTTCATCGGTTCCGTATTGGGCGAGACCAGCAACCCCCTCATGCCGGATGCGCCTCACTGTCGCCAAGATCATGTCCGGTTGGTCCCCTGCCGGAAACCAAACAGGCCGGCTTCCGCTCAGGCCACGGCCTCGCGTGCACCGCTGCGCATCGAGCGCAGCACGGCATCGAGCGCTCGCATCTGAGCGAGCGCATCCTCGGGGCCGAAGCGCGGCGGGATCCCTTCGAGAATGCAGGTCGAGAAGAACTCGAACTGGGTCACGTACTGGTTCTCGGGAGGCATGGTCTCGACCTTGTCGTTGAGGATGACCGTGGCTTCGCTGTCCGGCAGCCAGGGCTTGGGCATTCGGATGGTCCCTTCCTCGCCGACGATTTCCAGCTCCGTGCGATAGGGCAGGTTGAAGGCCGAATCGATGATCGCCGCGCCGTGCGGGAACTCGAGCACGCCGGACATGCTCATGTCGACCCCGTAGGCCGGATCGACCGTGCCGCAGGCATAGGCCGCAATCGGCTCGTCGCCGAAGTAGAAGCGGGCGGCGCTGACCGGGTAGCAGCCGAGGTCGAGCACGCTCCCGCCCCCGAGCGCCGGATCCAGGCGTATGTCGGGGCGGCGCGTGAGCCGCACGCTGAAGGCGGCGCGCACGAGCCGGACCTCCCCGATGCGGCCGCGCTCGACCCACATGCGCGCGCGGCGGTGCTGCACGTGCAGGCGCCACATGAAAGCTTCCATGACGAAAAGCCCGCGGCCGGTGAAGGCATCGAGCACGCGGGCGGCATCGGCGACCGAGCTCGTGAAGGGCTTCTCGCACAGGCAGTGCTTGCCGTGCGCAGCCGCGCGCAGCATCCATTCGGCATGCAGGGCGGCGGGAAGAGGGAGATAGACCGCCGTGATCCCGGGATCTTTGAGCAGGGACTCGTAGCTCGGGTAAGCCCGGCGCAGGTCGAACATCGCGCGGAATGCTTCGGCCTTCTCCGCGGAGCGGCTCGCGACACCCACGAGATCGACAGAGGAGGACTCCAGCATCGCCGGAATGGTGCGCCGGCGCGCGAAGTCCGAACAGCCCAGTACGCCCCAGGAAACCCTGGCCATGAGCACCTCCCGCGGCAGGCCGCCGCCTGATCGTCCAGCTCTTTGTGATATGGTAAGGACGCGTTCCCGGAGGCATTGTATTCCCTTCGGGCCGCTGAGAGATCGAGGAAAATGAGAAATCCCCGGGCGGACGGCGGGGTGCGGAAGCGGAAAGGAGGGCGGCGACATGGCGGGGCCAATCACATCGGTGACGGCCAGGGTGATCAGCGTCCAGGGAACCTGTGCCCTGGGGCACAAGGTCGGCGACGTCGTGAAGTTCACGGAGTCGGGGGTCGAGGGAAAGGTGTGCATTCACGCGCTCTACAGCATGCTCCCGGCGGTCTTCGCCATGCTCTTCGACGCGAAGTTTCCCTGGCTCGCAGACCCGGACAGGAAGACTCATCCGTGCACGGACGCAGCCAATCCGGTGGTATTCGAGCTGACCAGAAACAGGGCATAGAAGAGCCCGTGCGGGTGCGATTCAGGAGTCGGAGCGGAAGGCTCGCGCTCCTGCAAGGAAGCAGACAATCCCCAATGCCAGCAGGACGGCGCAGGGCAGAGCCATCTCCTGCGGCGAGAAGCGGCGCCACATTGCGCCCTCGAGCGCGAGCAGCGACCAGCGGACGGGGCTGATCGTGCTTGCCGCCTGCAGCCAGGAAGGCATGAGAAACAGCGGCATCATGCCCCCGCCCAGCATGGCCATAGGCAGCATCACGGCCCAGCCGGCGCCCGCCGCAGCCTGCTCGGTCCTGCCCAGTGTCGACACCAGCATCATGATCCCGACGAAGGCCACGGAGATGGCCAAACAGGCGACCACGAGCAGCCCGAGCGACGACGGGCGCACCTGGAAGAAGAGCCCTCCCATGGCGAGCAGCGCGACCTCGACGATCGTGATCGAAACGAGACAGGCGAGGGCCTTGCCGGCCAGAAGCTGAGAGCGCGTGAGCGGGGCGATCTGCAGTCGCTGCAGGGTGCCGTGGGTGCGCTCGCTCACGATGCTGATGCCGAAGCTCATCACGCAGCCGATAATCCCCCAGAGGATGCCCTGGGGGAAGGTGACTTCGAAGGAGTTGCGCGGCCCCGACCACTCGCGCGCGGTATCCGTGGTCACGATCTCCAGCGGTTTCCACTCGGCCGCCGCACCGGAACTCTGGGGTTCCTGGGGGCGGCTTCCCATGAAACGATCCAGTTCGCCCAGGAATCGGGTGATCCTCGTGCGCTCTGCAGGATCGATGTCATGAGCGGAGTCCAGGTCTTCGAGGGATTTCCGGATCATCTCCTGCGAGGCGGCACGGTCCGAGAGGCGCCGCTGCATCGAGCGGGCGGCCTGCTGGAACAGGATCCCCTCGATCATGGCGCTTTCCGCCTTGCGGCTCGGGTCGATGAGCACCTCGACCCTGGGCGGCGTCCCGTAGAACAGGCGTTGCGCCGCCTCGCCGAAGCCGCGCGGCAGCACCACGGCGGCCGTCCGGCTGCCGCGGCGCACCAGGGCGGCGGCCTCATCCCGTTCCGCGCGCAGGATGTCGAGGTTGCCGCTCTCCGCCAGCCGGGCGGCAAAATCCTCGGAAGCGGGTGTGCAATCCTCGTCGCAGACCGCGATGCCGATCCTGGCGCTTCCACGGCCCGGGCCTGCGAAGATCACGCCGAACATGATCGCCACCAGGAAGGGCCAGAGGTAGGTGAAGAAAACCGCGCTCCGCACACGGGCCAGAACCAGCAGATCCTTGAAAGCCAGAGCCATGACGGCGCGCATCAGTCCCGCAGCTCCCTGCCCGTGAGATTGAGGAATACCTGTTCCAGGGTGGCATGCTCCACCCAGAAGCGACCCAAGGGCCCGGAAGCCGCCAGGCGATGCAGCTCCGCCATCGGATCGTCGGTTTCCACGCGTACGGTCTCCCCCGACAACTCGGCGACCAGAACGGCGCGGGCGCCGTGGGCCGCGAGCAGTCCGGGGACGCTGTCGAGCGCCAGCACCTTGCCGTGATCCATCACGGCCACGCGGTCGCACATGCGCTCGGCTTCTTCGATGTAATGGGTGGTGTAGAGGATGGTACGGCCCTGGCGCTTCAAGGCGAGAATGTTTTCGTAGATCGAATTCCTGGACTGCGGATCGACGCCCGCGGTCGGCTCGTCGAGGAGTATGAGTTCGGGGTCATGAATGAGCGCGGCGGCGAGGTTCAGCCTTCTTTTCATCCCTCCGGAATAGGTGCGCACCGCATCGCGGCGGCGCTCCGCCAGGGCGACGAAGTCGAGCGCCCAGTCCACGCGCTCCGCGAGCTTCCGTCCCGACAGACCATAGATGCGGCCGAAGAAACGGAGGTTCTGCTCTCCCGAGAGCGTCTCGTAAAGGGCCAGGGCCTGGGGGGCAACGCCCAGGCGCTTGCGCGCCGCAGGCGCACGGGGCGAGCCCAGCCCCTCGATCGAAACGGATCCGCGGTCCGGGGCAAGCAGGCCCACGGCGATGTTCACCGTCGTGGTCTTGCCCGCACCGTTCGGCCCGAGAAGTCCGAAGATCTCTCCGCGCCGGATCTCGAGGGAGAGGCCGTCGAGGGCGGTGATGCTGCCGTAACGTTTGTGCACGTCCTGCAGTGTGAGCATCTCAAGTGGACTCGCGCCGGCGGCGGTGCGCCGTGCCCCGCCGCGTGCCGCCATATGAACTACACGGCGCGACCGGGATTATTCGCGCAATGTCCGGCGCAGGCCGCGCGGGCCGCCGCCGGGACTCACTCCAGGATGCGCAGCGAGTCGCCCGGAAGCCAGCCGCTCCAGCCGTTCGGCAGAACGATCTGGTACCAGTCATCCGCGCGCCCGCGGATGCGCACCGTGAGCCCCTCGTGGATGGTCGCGACCGTCAGGTACCCTTTGCCCGGACCGCTGCGCATCTCCACGGCCTGGGCTACGATCACGCCCTCGGGCCGGTAAGCTCTCTCGTAAAGTTTCCAGGCAAGCGAGCCGCTCACCAGCAGGAACAGGGCCGCCGCCGTCAGGCAGCCTGCCAGGGACCAGCGCGCGAGCCGCGGTCCGCTCGCAAGCAGATACATGCCCAGCAGGATGTTGCCCGCGACGAAGAGCCCGAATGCCGCCCAGCTTTCCTGCGACGGCGTAAAGCGGTGCAGCGCCGCCGAAAGCCAGCGCAGCGGCAAAGGGCTTTCGGCGACCTCGATGCGGTCGACGACCAGCCGGCGCGCCAGCTCGAGATTCTCCCGCACGTCGGTATCGCCCGGAAGCCGCCGCGCCGCCCGTTCCCAGAAATAGACGGCCTCGCCCAGCTTGTTCTGCTTGAAGCAGGCATTGCCCAGGTTGTAATAGAGTTCGCCGCTGTCGATGCCCGCATCGGCAAGTTCCCGGTAGGCGCGCTCGGCCGCGGCAAAATCCCCCTGCTGGTAGAGCGCGTTGGCGCGCGCGAACAGTTCCTCGGGCGCGGTGCGCGCGGGCAGGAAGGGGGCCGCGGCGAGCAGGAAAACCAGGACACGGCAGAGCCTCGGCGGGCGCATCATCGGCTAAGACCGCTCCAGTCCCTCGATCGCGCCGCGAATGCGTTGTGCCAGCTGCACCATCTTCTCGGGCGCGGGCGACGCCGAGACGAACCTGCCGAAATCGCAGTCCTGGAGGCACGCTGTGGTTTCGCGCACCACCTCGGGGGCGATCCCCTTGCCGGCGAGCGTTCGCTCGAGCACATCGCCGGTCAGCGCGATCTCGGGCAGCTGGAACTTGTCCTCCAGGTAGCCGCCCAGGGCGCGGGCGGCCTCATCGTAGAAGCGGCGCGGTTCCGCGCGGCCTGCTTGGATTGCCCGTTTCAAGCGCGCCAGGGCGAGCGCGCGCGCCTTGCGGCTGCGCACGAGTGCAGGGTTGGCGGCCAGCCGGGCATGCGAGCGCCGGTGGAGCAGGATGCCGATGTTGAAGAGCACCGGCAGTGCGGCGAGCGCATAGAACCAGGGAGCCTGATATGCGGGCCTCGCGCCCGCCCGCAGCCTGCCGCCCGCGAGCTTGATGAAATTGATATCCCTGGCCTGCCGGGTGAGGTTCTGCTTTCCGCCGCCCGAAAAGCCGGCGAGCGCGCCGCCCGTGTCGGAACCGCGCGCCACCCGGAGGGTGAGCGGGTCGGTCGTGACCGCACGATAGCCGGCGGCTTCGGGGTCGAAAAAGGAAAAGGCCAGCCGCGGGATCGTGTGCGTGCCGGGAACCTTCGGTATGAGGACGTATTCCCAGGATTTCTCTCCGCCGATCCTGCCGGCGGCGTCCGGCCGCACGTTGTCGACCCGCTTCGATGAGTAGACGGTAAAGTCGGGCATGGGCGGCAGAGGTATGTCGGGGATCATTTTCATGTTGCCCGAGCCCGACAGCCGGATCTCGAGCGTGACGGCATCGCCGGTTGCGGCTTCGGCCTTGTCGAGGCGGGCGCTGAGGGCGAAGGAGCCGACGGCGTTGGTGAAATCCGGCGGCTGCCCGGCGGAGGGCAGGGGTCGGACCTGCAGGACCGCCTCCCTGGTCTTGCGATACAGTGTTTCGGACTGCCCGAAAATACCGAAAAAACCGCCCGCGGATCTGGCCGAAACGGCGAAGGACGCGGGCGGGATCGTCAGGCGGCCGTGGGTGTTGGGGAACAGGGCCTGTTTCTTGATCAGGTAGGCCACGTACTCCCTGCCGTCGACGACCTTGCGCGTGCCGACCGGATCGCTCTCGACCTCGAGGTCCTCCACCCAGAAGCCGTTCAACGGCGGGTGATCTTGCAATTGCAGCCCGGTTACGCTGACCTGCGTATACAGGTAGTAGGAAAGCGTCACCTGCTGTCCCACATAGGCCGATGTCCGGTCGAGTTCGGCCGTTACGAACACTTCATCGCCCCGCGGGCGCGGCTGCAGGGGTTCGAGATCCGGCTCGGCGAAGGGATCGGTGAAGGCCGGCCGGCGCGCCGGCGCCGCGGCGCCGGCTGCGGTCACGCGCACGTCGATCGGCTCGGTGCGATAGATCCGATTACCCACCTGGATCTCGACGGGCTCGATGCGGAACTGGCCTTCTGTTTCGGGCATCAGGACATAGATGAAGCTCTTGGAATGGCTCGAGCGCCCGTTGATCCACTGGAACTGCGTGCTGATGCTCGGGCCGGCGACCACGCGCAGGCCGCGCAGCCTGGGCAGGCGGGGAGGGGCGACGTCGGCGAGATCGCTTCCGGAGACCCTGACGGTGAGCTGGAACTGATCCTGCACCCCGACCGTATCGGCGCTCACGGTGGCGGAGATCTGGACTTCCTGGAGATCGGCGGCCATGGCCGGGACCGCCAGGGCCCAGAAGAGGATGATTGCCGGATACGCTTTCATGTCCTGCCGGATCCGAGCGCAGGGAGCCGACGTTCTATCTATCTACCAGTCCCTGCCCGTGGTCTTGCGCCGGATCATACGTTCGAGCTGCTTGCGTTGTTCCAGAAGTTCCTGGCTCTGGAGGGCGTCGAGAATCTGCAGGGCCCGCTCACGGCTGATGGTTCCCTCCCCGCCTTCCGGTCTGCTGGCCTTGGGCCTGGCCGGCTGCCGTTTTTCCCGCTCGTCCTGCGCGCCCGCGGATTGCCGGGGCTGGTCGGAGGGCCTTGGGGGCTGCGGCTGCTGCTCCTGTTGCTGCTTCTGCTGCGGGGCGCGCTCCTCGGCGGCCGCCGGTTTCTTCGGCTGCTCCTTCATTTTCTCGAGGGCGAGCTCGAGGTTGTGCTTGGCATCGCGATCCGCGGGGCGCAGGCGCAGGGACTGCGCGTAGGCCTGGGCCGCCTCGCCGAAGTTCCCCATTTCGAAGAGCGCATTGCCGATGTTGAACCAGCTGTCGGCCTGCAGCGGCTTGTTCCCCCGTGCTTCGGCCTGGCGCAGCGCCTGAAGGCCCAGATCGTATTTCTTCTGCTTGATGAGCGCGTTCCCGAGATTGTAGAAAAGCTCGGGCCGGTCGGGCAGGTCCGCCTGCGCTTCCAGGTAAGCCTGTTCCGCCTGCGCGAATTTCTGCTCGCGGAAGAGCCGGTTGCCCTCCTTGTTTTTCGCGGCTGCGGAAGGGACCGACGCGCCGGCCGCTCCCGGCAGGAGCAGAAGCGCCGCGACCGCGGCCGCCCACGTGGGAACAAGCGCAGCCTGCCGTTTCATGGCGTCCGCTCTCCGGGAGCCGGCCTGCGACGTTCCGTGATCCACAGCCGGGCTGCCAGGCAGCACAGGGCCGCGGCCAGCGGGTACTGGAAGCGTTCCTCGAGATTTCGATAGAGGCGCGCCTCGAGTTCCTTTTTTTCCATGCCCGAGATCTCCTCGCAAAGCCCGTCCAGTTCCTCTTCCGAGGTGGTGGCCCGGTAGTATCGGCCGCCGGTGGCCTCGGCGATGCGCGCGAGGGTCGCCTCGTCGAGCCTGCTGACCACGACGCGGCCGTTTTCGTCCTTGCGATATTCTACAACATTGCCCTCGGCGTCGCGCACGGGGATGGGGCGGCCTTCGGGCGTGCCGATGCCGATCGCATGGATGACGATGCCGGCCGCACGGGCCTTGCGCACGGCCGCCTCGATTTCGCCTTCCAGGTCCTCGCCGTCGGTGAAGAGGACGAGCACCTTGTATTTCTTCTCGCCCGCGATGAAGGAAGCGTCGGCGGTGGCGATGGCGGCGGCCAGCGAGGTGCCGGGGTCGGGCACAATCTGCGTGTCGGCGACGTCGAGGAACATCGCCACGGCCCCGTAGTCGAGCGTCAGGGGGCACTGCAGCACAGCACTGCCGGCGAAGCAGATCAACCCCACGCGGTCGCCGCGCAGCTTGCCGATGAGCGACCGGATCTCGGCCTTGGCCTTCTGCAGGCGGCTGGGCGCGACGTCTTCCGTGTTCATGCTGAAGGAGGTGTCGAGCGCCAGGATGACGTCGACGCCGCGCCGGCGGATTTCCTCCGTGCGTGCTCCCCATTGCGGCCGGGCCAGGGCGAGCAGGGCGAAGAGAAAGAAAGCCGGCAGGAGCGCCGCCCGGAGAGCCGCGCGTGCACGGCTGTGTTCGCCGGCCAGCCGGGGCACGAGCGCGGGCGCAACGACCATATGGAGCCTGCGCCGCCGGCGGCGGAGCGCCCAGTAGAGGAAGGCGGCCATGAGCGGCACGCTCCAAAGAAACTGGAGGTACTGGGGCTGGGCGAAATGCATGGCCTACCTATGGCAGCTTGGAAAAGCGCGTATACCCCGCCAGGGTGACGGCGAGCATCAGGCCGAGCGCCGGGACGAGCAGCCAGGGGAAGCGCTCGCGGTAGTAGCGGAAGGTCCTGACCCGGATCCTGGTCTTCTCCATCCTGCCGATCTCCTCGAAGATCTTCTTCAGCGACGGCCGGTCGGTGGCCCGGTGGTAGATCCCGCCGGTGCGCTCGGCGATGCGCTTCAGCGAGGCCTCGTCGATTTCGACCGGCATGTCGACATAGACGGTGCCGTAATTGGGATCCTGCACCGGGACGCGCGCGGTGCCTTCGCTGCCGACCCCCACGGTATAGATCTTGATCCCCAGGGCGCGCGCCATCTCGGCGGCGTCGAGCGGCTGGACCTCGCCGCGGTTGTTGATGCCGTCGGTCACCAGGATGATGATCTTGCTCTTGGCCTCGCTCGAGCGCAGGCGATTGAGGCAGGTGGCCAGCGCGTTGCCGATGGCGGTCCCGTCTTCCGCGGGCGCGGCCAGCTGGACGTTGTCGAGAATGCTGCGCGCCATGGCGTAATCGAGCGTGAGCGGGCAGCGCGTGAAGGCGCGCGCCGCGAAGACCACCAGGCCGACGCGGTCGTGTTGCAGGCCTTCGATGAACTTGCCGGCCACGTGCTTGGCGACGAACAGGCGGTTGCGCGGCGCGAAATCTTCCGCCGCCATGCTGCCCGAACGATCGAGTGCGATGATGATGTCGACGCCTTCGGTGAGGGCCTCTTCCTCCTCGATTCCCTGCCGCGGCCTGGCCAGGGCCGCGACGGCGAGGCAGAAGGCGAGCATCTCCATGCCGAAGAGGACATGGCGGGCGCGGACGCTCCAGGGCGGCCGCACGCCCTCGAGCGCGATGGTGGAGGCGAAGCGCAGGCTGCCTTCCCCCGCGCGCATGCGGCGCAGGTAGCGGCGCACCAGCAGGGGGACGACGGCGAGCAGCAGCAGCAACCAGGGATCGGCGAATTGCGGCATCATGCGTTCGCGGCGCCGGCGGGTGCGCCTTGCGGGACGGCGTGCGCCCGCGCCTTGCGGCACTCCGCCAGGATCTCCCATGCGCCCGCCAGGGCGGCGTCGTGCTCGGGGGCCGATGGAACGTAGCGGGCGAATTTCACGTAGTCGCAGGCGAGCAGGAGGTTCTCGATGCGTTCGAGCCCGGCGCCCGGAAGCGACCCGCGCAGGCCCGCCACGATCTCGGACGTGGTCTTTTCCGATGTCTGGATGCGGTATCCCGCCTCGAGGATCTTCTTGACGATATCGGCAAGCGCCACGTAGAAGGGCTTGACCCGCGCGGGTTCCGGCGTCCCGCGGTGCTGCAGGGCGCGCAGCTCGGCCTCGGCCAGTTCGAGCGGGTCCGCGTGCGGGGCGGCGGGCAGGGCGGGAGGCGGGGCGCGGCGGCGGCGCCGGAGCCGCCAGGCAAGCGTGGCCAATACCGCAAGCAGCACCGCCGCTGCCAGATACGGCAGCCAGGGAAACGGCGCGGGGATCTCGGCCTGGGGTTTCAGGTCCTTGAGGCTTCGGTCGCTTTGACCGAGCACGCTCTCGATGCGGATCCTGGCGGGCGGGCCGGCGGTCCGGATCTCCGCGCCGCCGGGATCGTGCAGAACGACGGGCAGGGGCGGAAACTCGAACTCTCCCGTCCGGTAGACCGCAGCGATGATCGCGCAGCGGCGCATGACGGCGGCGCGCGCGGCCTCTCGCCCCTGCCGGGGTTCGGGAACTTCAGGGAGAAACTCGATGACGTCGAAGTCGCCGATCTGCCGCCCCGGATCGGGAACCTCGATGCGGTAGCCGGGAGGCGCAGCGATGCGCACTTCGAAACGGATCGGGTCGCCCACCGCAGCCTGCTGCGGCCGGGCTTCGACGACGATCTCCACACCGGGAGGGGCGGGCGCGGGTGTCTGGCCCGGCACGGCGGCCGCGCACAGCAGGCATGCCGGGAGCAAGGCGCAGCGCCGCTTCAGGATTCTCCGTGTGCCCCTGCTGGATCTCATCGGTACCTCCGGGCGCGCGCGGCGAAGAATTGGAGCAAGGGGATGTCGTAGGCCTGGGCCGTGTCGATCAACACGTGGTCGATCCGGTGAGTCTGCAGGAACCTGCGCTGCCTTTCGTGGTTCTGTTGCCAGTTGTCGCGGTAGGCCGCGCGCACGTGCGCGAGCGACGAGTCGATGTATACCACCTCGCCGGTTTCCGCGTCCTTCGCCTCGATGATGCCGGCGTCGGGCAGCTCCCGCTCGCGGGGGTCGACGATCTGGACGACGATGACGTCGTGCCTGCGGTTCGCCACCTTCAGCGGCTGCTCGTAGCCCTGGTCGAGGAGGTCGGTGATCAAGAAGACGACGGCGCGTTTGCGCAGGGCCGAGTTGAGATGTTCCAGCGCTTCCTGGATGCTGGTTCCCGGGTGCGCCGGCCGGTGGTAGAGCAGTTCGCGGATCACGCGCAGCACATGCTTGCTGCCGCGGCGCGGCGGTATGAACTTCTCCACCCGGTCGGTGAACAGGGCGGCGCCGACGCGGTCGTTGTTCTTGATGGCGGAAAAGGCGAGCAGGGCCGAAATCTCGGCGGCGATCTCCGCCTTCAGTTTGGCGCGGGAGCCGAAGGCACCCGAGGCGCTCGTGTCGACGAGCAGCATGACGGTCAGCTCCCGTTCCTCCACGAAGCGTTTGACATAGGGGTGCCCGGTGCGCGAGGTGACGTTCCAGTCGATGGTGCGCACGTCGTCGCCGTGCTGGTATTCGCGCACTTCGTCGAACTCCATGCCGCGCCCCTTGAAAACCGAGTGGTACTCACCGGCCAGCGACTCGTCGACCAGGCGCCGGGTGGTGATTTCGATCCGCCGGATCTTCCGGATGAGTTCCCTGGGCAGCATGGGACGGGCCGCGCGGCGTGCGCCGGCTATGGAACCTGGACCGCGTCGAAGACCCTGCGGATCACCGACTCGGTCGTGACCTCCTCCGCTTCCGCCTCGTACGTCAGTATGATGCGGTGCCGGAGCACATCCATGCCGACGGCCTTGACGTCTTCGGGGGTGACATATCCCCTCCCCTTGATGAAGGCGTGCGCGCGTGCGGCCTGCGCGAGGTAGATGGTCGCGCGCGGCGAAGCGCCGAACTGCACCAGATCCCGGATATCCAGCCGGAAATCCTCGGGCTTGCGCGTGGCGAAGACCAGGTGCACGATGTAGTCCTTGATGCGCTCGTCCATGTAGACTTCCTTGACCACCTCGCGCACGCGCAGGATCTCGGCCGGGCCGACCACCCGCTCGACGGCGATCCGGTCGTCGCGCGCCATGAGATCGAGGATCTGCCGCTCCTCGCGCATGTCGGGGTAGTCGATCTTGAGCTTGAGCATGAAGCGGTCGATCTGCGCCTCGGGGAGCGGGTAGGTGCCCTCCTGCTCGATGGGATTCTGCGTCGCCAGCACGAGGAAAGGCTCCTCGAGCGGGTAGCTGTTGTCGCCGATGGTGACCTGGCGTTCCTGCATGGCCTCGAGCAGGGCGCTCTGGACCTTGGCGGGCGCCCGGTTGATCTCGTCGGCCAGCAGGATGTTGGTGAAGATCGGTCCCTTGCGCGGGTAGAAGGAGCCGTCGCGCGGGTTGAAGATCATGGTTCCGATCAGGTCGGCGGGCAGCAGATCGGGGGTGAACTGGATGCGCTGGAAGCGGGCGTCGATCGCCGCGGCCAGCGTCTTGACGGCCAGGGTTTTCGCCAGGCCGGGCACGCCTTCGAGCAATATGTGTCCGCGGGTGAGCAGGCCGATCAGCAATCGCTCCACCATGTACTTCTGGCCGACGATCACGCGGTGGACCTGGGCGACCAGGCGGTCGACAAAGGCGCTTTCCTCCTTCACCTTGCGGTTGATTTCCTGTATGTGTGCGGCCAGCTCCATGGGCTGATCTCCTGCCCGCTGCCGGAGGCGCCCGGATTTTGCGCGGCATTGCGGCGCGCCTGCAGGGGGTCTAGGGAAAACCCCGGCCCGGGGCCGGGATTTTCATATTTTCCGGGCCGCGGCCCGCGAAGTCAAATGCGCAGCGCATGCCCCATGCCCGGACGGGGGTCGGAGGCGGGCTAGCCCCTGTTGAGGGAATTGAGAAAGTCGGCGTTGGTTTCGAACTTGCGCAGCTTGTCGAGCAGCAGGTCCATGGCCTCGTCGATCGAGAGCGGATTGAGGACCTTCCTGAGGATCCAGACCTTGTTCAGATCGGCGGGATCCAGCAGCAGCTCTTCCTTGCGCGTGCCCGAGCGGTTGATGTCGATCGCGGGGAAGATGCGCTTGTCGACCAGCTTGCGATCCAGGATGATTTCGCTGTTGCCCGTGCCCTTGAACTCTTCGAAGATCACGTCGTCCATGCGGCTGCCGGTGTCGATGAGCGCCGTGGCCATGATCGTCAGGCTGCCGCCTTCCTCGATCTTGCGGGCGGCTCCGAAGAAGCGCTTGGGCTTCTCGAGAGCGTTGGCGTCGACGCCGCCCGAGAGCACCTTGCCGCTGGAGGGCACGATCGTGTTGTAGGCGCGCGCCAGCCGCGTGATGCTGTCGAGAAGGATGACGACGTCCTTCTTGTGCTCGACCAGGCGCTTGGCCTTTTCCATGACGATCTCGGCCACCTGCACGTGGCGCGTCGGCGGCTCGTCAAAGGTGGAGCTGATGACCTCGCCCTTGACCGAGCGCTCCATGTCGGTCACCTCTTCCGGCCGCTCGTCGATCAGCAGCACGATCAGGTAGATCTCCGGGTGGTTCGTGCTGATCGAGTTGGCGATGTTCTGCAGCAGCATGGTCTTGCCCGCCCGGGGCGGGGAAACGATCAGGCCGCGCTGCCCCTTGCCGAGCGGGGTGAAGATGTCCATGACACGGGCGGAAAGGTTGTCTTTGACCGTTTCCAGCCGGATGCGCTCGTGCGGGTAGAGGGGGGTGAGGTTGTCGTAAAAGATGCGGTGGCGCGCCTCTTCCGGAGGTTCGAAATTGACGGCGTCGACCTTGACCAGCGCGAGGTAGCGCTCGCCTTCGTTGGGCATCCGTATCTGGCCGGAGACGATGTCGCCGGTGCGCAGGTCGAACTTGCGTATCTGCGAGGGCGAGACATAGATGTCGTCGGGTCCCGGCAGATAGCTGTAGTCGGGAGAACGCAGGAACCCGTAACCCTCGGGCAGGACTTCGAGCACGCCCTCGGAAAAGATCAGGCCGTGCTTCTCCGCCTGCGCCTGCAGGATGGCGAAGATGAGGTCCTGCTTGCTCATCTTGCCGATGTTGGCGAGCTTGTATTTCTTGGCGAGCTTGGCCAGCTCCTTGATGTTCAGCGCCTGCAGCTCCCCGATGTGGAGCTGCTCGCCTGCCTTGTCCAGGGCTTCCTGGATGGAGATCTTCTTTTCAGGAGTGGTGTTCTCCTGGGTTGTTTCCTTTTCCGGCATAACGCTCCTAAGAGGGATGGCTTCCGGGATGCAAGGGTGCAGCTTGCTTTCTGGTAAAATCAAATTTTACCGCATCTGCAGGATGAGTCCAATGGTAGCGTGCCCGCTCCCTGAGGCCCGATATCGCCGGCGCGGCCTGCCGCAACCGCCTCAGCCTATGCCCAGCTCCGCCTTGGCCTTGGCCAGCACCTCGTCGAGGCCGTCCAGGCTCCCGTTATGTTCGGCTTTGTACAGCTGCTCGAGATTCTCCTTGGCTTTGGGCGAAATCTTGTCGTTGAGAACCAGCGCCTTGGCGAAGTATGGAATGGCCCCGGCCTGATCGCCTCCCTTCCATTTGCACATTCCCATGTAATAGTATGCATCTGCGCTCTTGGGGGCGAAAGCGACCACCTTGCCATAGTATTCGGTAGCCTTGCCGCAGTCGCTCTTGCCGTAAGCGTCGACCGCCATCACGCCATAGGCGAAGGCGCGCGTCTTGTTCCAGTCTTCTTCCTTGACGCCCTGGGGCAGCTTGTCGCCGTATGCCGCCATTACCTTGTTGAGGTACTCGATCGCCTTCGGTACGTTCTGCTTCTGGATGTAGATTTGCGCCACCTGAAGCGCCGCCGGGTAGGACTGCTCGATCGGGAACTCGGCGACCACCTTTTCGGCGTAAAAGAGGTACTTGTCGTTGTTCCTCATGTGGAGGAAAAGCTCGGCCACTTCCGCCGCCTTTTCCTTCGTCGGATTCGCCTTGTACAGCTCCTCCGCCAGTTCGCCCGCCTTGGCCGTATTGCCCGACCTGAAATAGGCCGTGATCAGGGTGGTCTTCAAGCCGGGGTCGTCGGGAATCAGCTTTTGATATTCGAGCGCGAGCGCGATCACCTTCTGCCAGTCCTGCTTTTGCGCGTACGGCTGTATGATCTGGGCGCTGACGTAGGGGATCATGCGCGACTCGGGGTGCGCCTTGACGAACTCCTGCAGCCGTGCCTCGCGTTTCGCGGGATCGGTCTCTTTCATGATCTGGCTTACTTCATCGTAGTCCTTCTTGTACTGGTACTCCGATCTGGGCGGGATTTTGACCTGCTCCTGAGCCCGGACGGCTGGAATCATGAGCACCAGTGTGCCGGCGGCAATGGCTGCAAGTATCAGAACGGTCGGGCATTTCACATGATTTGTCATATGCATGGCTCCTGCACTCACAACGGAGGTTTGCGTTTGTGTGCTTTTCCTGTTGTCCTGCGAGGGACCGGCCTGCGCAGCCGTGCCGGCCGCCCTCGAAGTTCATCGCATTTCGTTTAAGGTTCTAATGATTCGGGATCTCCTGTCAAGCCAAATTCCGCGCTGCGGGCGGCCGCGCGCCATCGCTCGCGGATGCGCTGCCGGGCCGGTCCGTACAGCGTTGAAGATGCCGGGCGCAGCGCTTGGTTTCACGAACCGGTCTTGCGGATCAGCCATCGGTCGCCGGGATACCAGCTCATGCGCCGCAATTCGTAGGTTCCGGCCATTTTCGCGCCTTCGAGCGAGAGGACGAGCCGCTGCGGTGATGCGCTGCGGATGTTCAGGTCGCCCTGGTCCCAGACGTATGTTTTTCCGCGACCGAATGCCGCTTCTTCGAGCACCGGCGGATTGACTTGCGAAGCCGGTCCGCCCTCCCTTTCGATGGCCAGGCGTTGCTCTCCGGCGCGCAGCGGCGGCGTGCGCAGCAACGACCATGAGCGCACACGCTCCTCTACGAGAAGGCGCAGGTCGAAGTGCGCCTTCCTCGTCTTGTGCCTCTGCACTACAAATCTCCCAGCCATCTTTATTTCGGTGACAGGCTACTCAACCCCGAAACTCTCCGGTTTGGCGGGTGCCGGCGCAGGGTTTCGGGGTTGAGTAGCCTGTCACCGAAACTTGCTCCGGTTCGGGAATTGTGACAGTATTTTCTCTGATCCGAAATGGATATCCAAGTCGAATCGCAGGGCGAACGGCGCATCGTCCACATCGCCGGCAAGGTCACTTACGAGCATTGCGCGGGGCTCCAATCGCGGCTGGACCAGGTGCTGGCCGAGGGCGCCCGCGACATAGTGCTCGATTTCAAGGATGTTCCCTTCATAGACAGTTCGGGTATCGGGGAGATCCTCCGGCTCTACAAGCTTGTGCGCGATCGCCAGGGAGAGCTGGCGCTCGCCAATCCGAACCAGAAGCTGCGTATGCTCTTCTCGATGTACCGCTTCGACAGATTCATGAAGATCCGGGAGGGGGAGTGATGCGCGCTCTATGGCTCGGGCTGGCGCTGAGCCTGTGCGCGACATGGGCCCCGGCTCAGTTCGGCGGGAGGCAGCCCGCCCGCAAGGCGACCCCGGAAGAGCCGACGATTCCATCGTCGGTGCGCATCCGCGTCCAGCAGGATCTGGTAACGGCCGAGGTGCGCAACGCCCCCTTGCAGCGCGTTCTCAGGGAACTTGCCGGATGGACGGGCGTGGTGTTCGAGGTGGAGGCGCAGGAAAACCCTTCGATCTCGATACGGCTCAATGCCGTGCCGCTCGAGCGCGCCATCGAGCGCATAACGCAGAGCAGCAACTCGATCATCTATTACGAAAGCGACGCGCTCGGGCGCAACAGGGTGTCGTACGTCAGGGTTTTTTCGCGCAACCGCCCCAACACGCCCGTGAGCCTCGAGTACATCGGAACCGGCAAGGTGACGAAGACCGAAGCGGACGCCGTGGACGATCCCGAGCAGGCGCTCTCCGCGCTGCAGGGCAGCAACAACGCCGAAGCGCGCCAGAAGGCGGTCGAAGTGCTGGTCGACGCGCGCCATCCATCCGCGGCGGCCGCTCTCACGAAGGCGCTCCAGGATCAGGCCCCGGAGGTCCGCGTGGCCGCCCTTGAGGGACTGGTGGCTCTCGGCGCCCGGCCGTCTCTGCCCGAGATACTGAAAGCTCTGAAGGACGAACACCCGGCGGTGCGCCAGAGCGCGATCATCGCGGTTTCGCTGCTGGGCGACCAGCAGAACGTGAGAGACTTATCGCCGTTGTTGCGCGACCGCGACCGGAGCGTGGCCGCGACGGCGGAAAGGGAAATACGCAAGCTGGGTGCCCGCCGGCCGTAAGAACCAGGATTGTCGAGGATCCATGCGCAGCCTGTCGAGACTTCTCCTGGCGGTAACATTGGTCGCGCCTGCGGCGCCACACGCTGTCTTCAGGCAGGAGTTGCCCGGCGAACTCAAGGCGAGAGTGGACACAGTCATTGCCGGCGCCTATGGAAGCGCCGCCGCCGGCTTCCCGTGCAAGGTGAAGGCCGGTGGGAAGCCCAGGATGATGCGCTGGCAGGAGGTGGATCGCTGCCTCAACGACGCCGCCGCCCGCGTCGACTGGGGTGCGGTATCGGCGAGCCTGCGCGATCTGCGCGCTTCGGCCGGAATCGCGGCTGCCGGCCGGTTCGAGGCCATGGTGCAGGAGGCTTTGGAAGCCCATGCCCTGACCTATGACAAGCTCTTTGCCGTCAAGAACGCCGATGCGTTGTTGCCGCTCACGCACTCCGTGCTGAAATACCTTCCCGGCGATTCCCTGATCGAGCTGCCGGTATTCGACCGGCGCGGCACCGCCATGGGAACTTTTGCGGGAGTTTTTCCCTACGAGCGCACGGGGGGTCTGGCTACGGCAAACACATACAGGCTGATGCTCTTCCAGTACAAGGACCGCAACGGCAACATCCAATCTCCCCCGGACAAGCTGCTGCTCGATTCCTTCGGGGTTCCTTGGAAAGACGCCGTGAATCAGCGGGGCTTCCGCCTTCCGTTCGAGAAGCTGGACCTGGCCAGATAGCACAATCGTGCCCGGCGGGTGCATTGCTTTTTTGTATCACCAATCCCTGAAACTTCTCCGCCGCCCCGGGGTAATTAGCTCACAGCGAGAATGTATTACTGGAACAAGACGGGGCTGCATGCGTATATCAGGATGCGGCTGCCCGGCGATTCTCGGGGGATGAAATGAGCTCGTTACATGGCGGAATAGTGAAGGGTTTTCTATGGCTGCTGCTTTGCGGGACGCTCCCGGCAGGCCAGGACGCTCCGCAAAGCGCGGCTTCCATCGCGGGTATGGTCGTGGATGCCAAGGGAGTGCCCGTCCCGGGTGCAACAGTGAAGCTCTTTGCGCCCGCGACCCAAACCCCCGTCGTGGATCTGACGGATGAGGACGGCGCTTTCCGATTCGAGAACCTGGCCCCGGGCGCCTACCGCCTGGTTGTGGAGATGGAAGGGTTCCTGAAAGTCGATCTTCCGGGGATCGAGCCGGTGGCGGAACCCGGCCGCAGGCTGCGTCTGACCCTGGAGCGGCCCAAGGCGGCAGGGCCGTCGACGGCTGCGGCGGGCCAGAAGCGGCCGGCTCAACCCACTTCGGCGGGGCAGCGGCAGGCGGCGGATCAATCCGTGTTCCGGGAAGTGGAAGTGAGCGGGATCGCGGCCGCCGAGCAGTCGCTGCCGAGCGCCGCCCAATCGGGAGCCGAGACGGCAGCCGCCCGCGCGCGCGACGAAATTTCGGAATTGCTCGTCATCACCGGCAATCCGACGGCGAGCATGGATGCGGGAGACTGGAACGATCCCAATTTCCGCGAGCGGATCATGGAGATGGCCGGCCGCATGGGCTTCGGTCCGGGCGAGCAGCGGGGCCCGGGAGGCCGCTTCGGTGGCCCGGGCGGCGAGGGCGGCCCGGGCATGGCCGGCCCGGGGAGGGGCGGCGGGCCGGGCTTCGGCGGCTTCGGCCTCGGCGGGCGCGGCGCCATGGCCCGCCAGTCTCCCATCAACGGAAACGTCTACTCGAATTACGCCAATTCGTTCTTCAATGCCCGGCCTTACTCGATCACCGGCGA
>CAZHQK010000096.1:0-9050 GCA_964534795.1 uncultured Acidobacteriota bacterium | reverse complement strand
GAGCGTGCTTGCGCTCAGGCCGGTGAGGTTCTGCGAATGCGACGTCACCATGCTCGAGTTGAGCGTGGTCGAGCTGCCGTAGGAAGTCGTGGTGCCGTATTCGACCTGGGTGTCGGAGGCCTCGTTCGTGGTCCAGGAGATGGTGGCTCCGGTCGCGGTGATGTTCGAGGCCGAGACGTTCGAGATCACCGGAGGAGTCGTATCGGGCGCAGCCGCGGTCGTGAAGGTGTAATCGCCGGAAACGGCGAGGTTGCCGGCGGCGTCGCGCGAGCGGACGCGGTAATGGTAGAGCGTGCTTGCGCTCAGGCCGGTGAGATTCTGCGAGTGTGACGTGACCATGCTCGAGTTGAGCGTGGTCGAGCTGCCGTAGGAAGTCGTGGTGCCGTATTCGACCTGGGTGTCGGAGGGCTCGTTCGTCGTCCAGGAAATGGTGGCTCCGGTTGCGGTGATATTCGAGGCCGCGACGTTCGAGATCACCGGCGGGGTCGTGTCGGGCGGCAGCGTCACAGTCACGCTCCCGTTGGTTCCGGTGGCGCTGACGGGGTTGGCATCCGGGTCCGACGCGGTGATGCCGCTGATAGTGACCGGAAGTACCTGAGGCGGGGTTCCCGAAGCGATTGTCAGACGTATGATGGCGATCGGGCCGGCCCCGATGACGTTCCGATTCAGACCGAAGATCAGAACCCTGATTCCGCCGGTGATGGTGCTGCTACTGGCCGATTTTTCCGCAGCGGCGGCCGCGGAACCCGTCGTGGTGGAGACGAATGTCAGCGCCGAAGGATAAGTCAGGTCGAACTGCAGCGTGGCGACCCCGGTGCTTCCGGGCGTAAAGGCCACGGTCAAGTCGACTGAGGTGCCTGCGTATCCCGCCGCGCTGCCCACGCTGATCGCGGGCGACTGGGCGGCGGCCGGGGCGGGCAGAAGCGCCGCGAGCGCAACAAAAGCCGCGACCGAAAAAAAAGCCGCACCGCGCGCCGGGCGACCGCAACCAACAAGACCCAAGCCTTCGGTTAGACCTTTGAAAGCACACTTCGTCATGGACAGCTCCGAATGCCTAGAATGACGTTGCACAGAATCTGCAGGTCGACGACGTCGACCCTGCCGTCTCCGTTAAGATCGTTTGCCGCTGCGGGGCTTCTGAAGCCGAGGATGACGTTGACGATCACCTGCACGTCGAGCGCGTTGACGCTTCCATCCGTATTGGCGTCGCACTTGGATGCGGTCGAAGGAATCGTGGTGAAGACCTCGTTCGAATAGCCGCTTTCGAGGCCGGCGGTGTTGTATGCCGTGACCGCGAAGTAGTATGTGGTTCCGGGCGTCAGCCCGGTCACGGTATAGGTCGTGACCTTTCCCAGGACGATTGGGCTTCCGTAAGTTCGCGAGGCGGTACCGTAGTAGACCTTGTACCCGGCGAGGTCCGACTCGCTGTTGGGATCCCACTCCAGGGTAACGCTCTGCGCCTTGGCCGTGGCGCCGAGCAAGAGGAACGCCGGCAGAATGAGCAGGGAAAGGGGTTTCAATGCACGTATGTTCATGGCATCTATGATCGACGGGAAAGCGGCCAGGTGCTGTGGTGGCTGTCACCAAGGCTCTACTTGTGGTGATTTTCGGCGAGGATTGGATTGCAGGGCCGGTTGGTTCAGGCGCGCCGCCCGGGACCGGTGGCTTGAACCAAAAAGCTCACGGTCCGCCGCGCCGCGGCGGACCTACAGCAAATATTGAAACTGCCCGGTCGAGATGACCCAGGCGGCCAGGCAGGCGTTCGTTACCGCGTGGGCGAAGATGCAATCGCCCAGGTTCCCGGTGCGGATAATCCAGCAGTTGTAAGCGATTCCCGCCAGGAGACCCACGTCCCAATAAGGCCCGTGCTCGCTGGCGAAAAGGATCGCCGTCGCCCAGAACGATAGCGGCGAGTACGCGCCCAAGGGCACCTTGTGAAAATCCGCCGATATGAGCCAGCGCATCAGCCATGCGCGCCAGAAAAGCTCCTCGACGACCGGAACGAGCAACGCGCTTCCGGCGGCGCGCCATGCCAGGAACCACAGGCTGGTGCGGACCTCCACCGGCAGCGAGCTGCGCGCCGCTCCCGTCACGGGATTGTCGAAGAGCCAGTGCTCACGCAGGTTCGGAAAAACCAGGTCGGGCACGATCCAGACGATGAACACCAGGATGCCGAGGGCCGCGCTGGACGCCGGCCTCAAAGAGCGCAACGAGACGACCCGGCGGGAAAGGATGATCAGAACCGCGGAGACCGTTACGACCCGCAGGGGGTATTCGATATCCGCCCCCCAGGGCATGTAACGCCGCAAAGCCAGAAACGCAATAAATGCCGCGAACGGAGCAACATAGGCGAATGCCTTTTCGCCCGTCGCACTACCCGACTCCCCAAGCTGTGATATCATGTTCACCCATGTACAGTTCGAGCGCAGCGATGAAATCCTTTATGCTTTTGAGCGCGGCCCTGGCCATGGCGCCTTGCCCTCCCCTTGCCGCGCAAACCGCTCAGAACGTCCTCCTCGTGCTGAACGAAGCGAGCCCGGTTTCGCTCGAGGTGGGTCAATATTATGCCGAAAAGCGCGGCATCCCGGCCGACAACATCCTGCGCCTTTCCACCGCGTCGGCCGACGAAATCGCGCGCGCCGCATACGAGCGCGAGATCGAGGCGCCGATTGCCGCCTGGATGGCGCGCAATTCCGGGCACGATCGCATACTTTACATCGTTCTGACCAAAGGCGTGCCGCTGCGGGTCGCGGGCACCTCGGGCCCGCGGGGCAATGTCGCGAGCGTTGATTCGGAGCTGGCGCTTCTCTATCGCAAGATGACCGGGGCTGGAGTTCCGATCGACGGCTGGGTGGGCAACCCGTACTTTCTCGGCGAAGCGTCGCCCGCGCAGGCCAAGAGGTTCACGCACAAGGACTACGACATCTTTCTCGTGACGCGCCTCGACGGCTACTCGGGCAAGGACGTCCGCGACCTGATCGACCGGGGCTTCGCTCCTGCCAGGGAAGGCAAGGTCCTGCTCGACGCCAAGGGTCCGGCCTCGGGCAAAGGCGACGGCTGGCTTCACAGGGCCGCCGATCTTCTCCGGTCGATGGGTTTCGAGGACCGCGTGGTCCTCGACGCCGGCGAGCGCGTCCTCCGTGATGTCGACGGCGTGCTCGGCTACTACTCCTGGGGCTCGAACGACCCCGGCATACGCACGCGGCGCTTCGGCTTCCGTTTTGTCCCCGGCGCGCTGGCGGGGATGTTCGTCAGTTCCGACGCGCGCACGTTCGCCGAGCCGCCGCCGGACTGGCAGGTCGGCTCATGGGAAGGCAACAGCCCGAGATTCGCGGGCTCGCCCCAGTCGCTGGCGGGGGATCTGATCCGCGAAGGCGTGACCGGCGTCGCGGGCCATGTGGCCGAGCCATATCTCGAGGCCACGATCCGCCCGGACATTCTGTTTCCCGCCTATCTCGGCGGCTTCAACCTGGCCGAGGCGTATTATCTGGCCATGCCGTACCTGAGCTGGCAGACCGTGGTGGTCGGCGACCCGCTGTGCGCGCCCTTCCGGCAGCGCTCCTTGGACGACCAGGAGATCGATCTGGGCATCGATCCTGAAACCGAGCTGCCCCGCTATTTTTCCCCGCGGCGCACCAGGCTCCTGTCGGTCGCGGCCCTCAAGCTGAGCGGCGTGCCCCCCGAGGCGATCAAGGCGCTGCTCCGCGGTGAGGTCCGGCTGGCGAAGGGTGACAAGGCCGGGGCGCGCCGGGCGCTCGAGGAGGCTACGGCGCGCGACGCGCGCCTGGTTGCGGCGCAGACCTATCTGGCGCTGCTATATGAGGAGGCCGGGGAGCACGACAAGGCCGTCGAGCGCTACCGCGCCGTCGTAAAGATGACGCCCAATAATGCCGTGGCCCTGAACAATCTCGCCTATGCGCTCGCCGTGCGCCAAAACAAGCCGGAGGAGGCGCTGCCGCTGGCCGTCAAGGCGCACGAGCTGGCGAAAACGAGCCCGAATATCGCGGACACTCTTGCCTGGGTCTACCACCTGCTGGCGGAGAACGATAAGGCGATGGAGCTTCTGACCGTCGCCGTGCGCGATGAGCCGCAGAATGCGGAGATTCAGTTCCACTATGCGGCGGTGGCCGCGGCGCTCGGCCGCTACGGCGAGGCCCGCGCGGCGCTCGCGCGCGCCTTGGAGCTGGATCCCAAGCTTACCGAAAGGGAAGAGGTCGCCGCGCTTCGCGCCAGGCTCGGGCGGCCGGAGTGATCCGCGAGGCGTCACCTGCCGACCCGGCGCACGCGAAACCACAGCTCACGAACGAGCCGTGTCCGTTTCGCTCTCCCCAGGATCGTTCGCGCCCAGCCCGAAACGGCAGCCGCGCCTTCGATGATGCCGTTTGCCGCGATGCCCCGGATGCCGCCCCGCCGGACGACAGCCGTCAGCGTAGGCCTCTGTCGCGCGCCGAACCATATCTTGTAGGCGTCCGCTCCGACCAGGAAGTCGAACCGTTCAAACCCCTCCTCGATGGCATACCGTATCGCATCGGCGACCATCGTCCTGCCTGGGGAGAATCTGGCATACGCCGGGTCGTGGCTCATGATGTAAAGGATAAAGGTCCTCCTGGTCCGGTCCAGAAGCGCCGCATAGCTCGCGACCGTCCTTATGCCGTCGACCATCACCCGCAGCGTGGCGATCCCGTTTTCCAGGCAGCGGCGCAGCATCGCACGATGGTACGGGGCCGCCGGCTTCGGCCCCCACCGGCGCTGCCACATCGCGAGCAACATGTCCAGGTCGTCGCCGGCGGCCGATCCTGCGGCCGCCCTGATGCCGAAAAATGTACTATCCCGGGCCTTTGCCAGAGAGCGTGCCAGCCTGTGACGGGTTCTGGGGCCATGGAAGTTCTCGAGGAATGCCTCCCAGCTCGAAGGGAGCGGCAGATAGAGCGAGGGCATTCCCTGGGATTTCCTAACGGAATATCCGTCCGAGGAAAAGCGCTCCAGAAAAAGCTCCACTCGCGGGTCGAGCACGCCTTCGAGCTGCAGCCTTTGCCACGAAGGATCCCTTTCGAGATGAGACGCGATAGCGGCGATTGTATCTCCTTCGAACGCCGGCGCGCCGACGAATCCCGTGTAGCAGGCGAGCGGCCGGCCGCCCATCTGCAGGGTGCACACCGGCGCAAACCCCGGCACACGGGCGCCCCGCTCGATCAGGGGCAAGAATCCCGTGTACTGGGGCGATCCTTCCGGGCGCGCCGCCAGGACGGCCCATCGATAGGGAACCAGCTCGAACCACGCGCGCAGCCATCGCCATGACACGAAGATGTGGGCGCTGGCGTCGGCCGCGTACGCCCTTTCCCAGTCGGTCCTGAGCGCCTCGAACCCCTCGATCGTCTCGATCCGCTCTACCCGCATCGCGGTCGGCGGTTCGCCCTCGCTCGAAACGGCGCGCGCGTTAGCAGGAGCCGCCGGCGGACCGGATGGTTCCGCGTCATGCTCCGGCGCTGTGGAGCCGTTCCGGGAGCCTGCTTGCCAGTCTCCTGCCATCGGTCACCGCTATCCGGATTATCCCGGCAATGGTCTCTATCTCCTCGGGGCCGACCGACGTTCCGGTCGGGAGGCACAGCACCCGGCGGCATAGGCTCTCGGTATGGGGCAGACGGCCTGCGGCGTCCGGATACTTCGAAAGGTATGGCTGCATGCGATGGCACCCGGGATAGAAATAGCGCCGTGCGAGGACGTTTTCGGCCCACAGAATGCCGGCCAGCTGGTCGCGGGTGATGAACGCCGACCGCTCGTCTATCTCGAGCACGACATACTGGTAATTGCATTGCTCGGTTTCGTCGTAAGGGGCCACCGCGACGCCCGGCAGTCCTTCCAGGAGTGACTTGTACTGCCTGTAGTTGCGCCGGTTGGCCGCGACGAGCCTTTCCAGATCGTCGCACAGCGTCAAGCCCATGGCTGCCGAGATCTCGTTCATTTTCCCGTTGATCCCGAGCCCGCCGACAGCGTCGTAGCCGACGAATCCATGGTTGCTCATGAGCCTGACCCGCTCGGCCAGTTCGCCGTCGTTTGTCGTCACGGCGCCGCCTTCGATGGTATGGAAGAACTTGGTGGCGTGGAAGCTGAATACCTCGAGGTCTCCGAAATTGCCGATCATTCGGCCCTTGCAGGAGCAGCGGAAGGCGTGGGCGGCGTCGAAGAGCAGGCGAAGCTTGTGGCGGGCGGCGACGCGCGCCAGCCGTTCGACATCGCACGGCCTGCCCCAGAGATGAACTCCGACTATCCCGGTGGTCCTGGGCGTGATGAGCTCTTCCACCCGGCCGGGGTCCAGATTGTGCGTCTCAGGGTCGATGTCGCAAAAGACGGGAACGATTCCGTGCCACTCCAGTGCGTGGGCCGTGGCCACGAAGGTCATCGACGGCAGGATGACCTCGCCGCGAAGCTCAAGGGCCTTGACGGCTATCTCGAGAGCGCATGTGCCGCTGCTGAGCGGTATCGCGTGCCGGACGCCGAGGAGGTCCGCGATTCTCCCCTCGAGTTCGCGCACGCACGGCCCGTCGTTCGTGAGCCAGTGCCGGTCTAAGATCCCGTCGATGCGCCGCATCAGCGTGCCGCGACTGCCCACGTCGGGCTGCCCCACGTGCAACTGCCGGCCGAATGCCGGGATCCCGGTGAAGACGGCGAGATCATCCGCTGACGATTTCATCGATTTCGAGCCTGCCTGGTCGGGTTCGGCACCTAAATATCGGAAAATCCCGCGCGAAGCAATCGAACCGGAGCGCGCCGCCCCGCTCGAAAGCATGGCGCGGGCCGTCCGCCGGCGGGCCCTCCATGTGCAGGCGCGCGCCCACGAAGATTCAGATCGGCAGAAAAGCCGCACAGAGAAGGGGTGTGAGCAGAAGGCCCGCTTTGCGAACGACCTGCGCGGTCTGCCCGCGCGGCCTGCCCTAATCCGATTCGCCCGCGCGGTATGCCGGGAAAAACTCGCCCGATCGGATGCGGCGCGATCCGACAAGGCTGTCATATGCTTCTCGATTGAAAATCCTGCCGCACAGCCAGGCGGTGCGGGTGGTGGTCGCCCAGCCTCGCTTGAACCAACTGAGGCCGTCGGACGGGTCTTCCGAAGTCCCGGCGCCGCCGCCGAGATCGAGCCGGCGCGCCCTGGAGCGGAAATACCCGATCGCCGTCCAGAGCAGGGCATAGGATGCGTTGGCCGCGTATCCTTCCGGGGCGAGCGCGGCGAGGTGAAAGTATGCAACCTCTCCCATGAGATACCATAGATGGGTTGCAATCGACCCGGCACGGCCGGGTGCCAGGGCGCGGAACATGATCATCCCCGGCAATCTGAGCTGAATTGCGAAAGCCCTTCTCGAGAACGCCTTGATGCCGCTCAAGTGCTTTGCGCGCACGAGGTTTTCATACAGGGAGACCCACTCGTCGAGGTATGCGGCCGGGTCCGGCGCAACCTCGATTTCGAGTTTTTCGAGTGACTTGCGGGCATACTTGCGGTGGTGCGCCGATGCAGGGTTTCCGGCGTTCGCGGCCGGATCGACGATGTAATGTTTCTTGAACGGCACGGCCGTGTCGCGGAAGCACTCGCGCAGCAGGCCCTCCCCGATTTGGGCGAAAGGGTCGGCGACAACCGTCAAGCTGACAAGGTCCTTGACAGCTTCGAGATCCGATCGGAGCTTCGACCAATCGCGGCAGCAGAACAGGGGGTAGCAACCGCGGGCATCCCGGCTCGTGGTTCCGGGTATGATGCGTTCGAGGATCCATCCGCCCGAGAGCGGCAGCTCTCGCGGGCTGCCGAATTCGGCGAGGGAGTCCGCATAGCCGGGGTGGAGGTAGCCTGTCAGTGCATTTTTTGTTTCAGCGATCGGATTCTCTCCAGGATGGGGCTGAGAGCCCTGTTCATTGTCAATTTGTTTGACACAAGCTTGCGGGCGTTTTCGGCGATGCGCGCGCGCTCCTGCTCGTGGGACAGATAGTAGCAGATTGTCTCGGCCATTTTGTCGACCGGGGATTGCACGAGATGGACTTCCGGCTCGAAGGGGCAGTGGGGCAATGTGGGCTCCGTGACGATCAATGCGCCGTTTGCGGCTGCCAGGTAGAAGCGCAGGGAGTTGTCGTCCCACTCCCTGCGCAGCAGGTTCAAGGCGATCCGGGTGCGGTTGAGCAATATGGTGCGCTCCTCGCCGTGGACGAAGGGGTGCTCGATGCCGTCGACCACGAAAACGGGGATGTTTCGCCGCTCGAGTTCCCCGCGGATGCGGCGCAGCAGTCTTGCCCGGCGGCGCGTGCCGGGCTTTCCGAGCCACAGCACCGGCACGTCGCGATCGAGATCGAGAGGTCTTCCCCACTCGGGATGGGAGCCGAAATACGTGACCACCGGGTCGAACCCGCGCCTCCGCAGGAAGGCGGCTATCCACGGGGATGGGACGGCCAGGACGGAAAGCAAGCCCGCGCGGCGAAGCCAGAACAGGTCGCCGTAATAGCGGAAGCGGGGGCCTTTGCCGGCGATCCATGAAAGCCGGCTTCTGATGCGCCATTGCCCCGGCGCGGCTTCATAAAATGCGGATCTTTCGGCATAGGAGCGCAGGGTGGCGATGGGGTAGAGGAGCCATTCCGGGAGGTGTGGGCTGGGGAACTGTTCCGTCAGCCACCAGGCGAGCAAGGGCCGATCCCGGCGGCTGCGGCAGGCGATCTGTTTGGCGATGGGCAGGAAGCTCCCGAGCGGGCCGTAGGCGATGACGGCGTCGAGTTGCCGGGGCAGGGGGGAGTCGAAGGCGAAATTGACGGCGCTGTGGCCCATCTCGTTGATCGTGCTCGAGATGGCGCATGCGATGCCGTCTCTTTCTTTGAACCAGCTGACGACCCCGATTCGCAGATTGCCGACCTCGGTCACGGCCCGATTCTCGCCTCAGGCACATTTTACGGCGCAATCGCTTTGCCGGGTGACACGATTATGGGGAAAGATAGTGAAAGCGGGGTGGGGGAAACATTCCGCACACTCGCCGGGCCAGGTGGGGGAAAGATATTGAAAACCAATCCCGTCAAACAAGGGA
>CAZHQK010000095.1:0-3124 GCA_964534795.1 uncultured Acidobacteriota bacterium | reverse complement strand
GCCCTTCGGGGCTCGACTGATCGATACGCCCCTTTCCGGGGGTTCGCCTGCGGCTCACCCCCGGCTACCCGCTGCCGTGCCTCCGGCACTGGCGCATTGCGCGTCGGCGCAATGTCGGAATTGGCCATCGCCGATTCTTCGGGCTGCGCTTTGTGGCGGCCCTTCGGGGCTCGATGCATGCGTGACGCCCGTTCCGGGGGTTCGCCTGCGGCTCACCCCCGGCTACTCGCTGCCGTGCCTCCGGCACTGGCGCATCGGACATCGATGCAATGCCGGAATTCGGCATCGCCGGTTCGGTGGGCCGCGCTTCCTGGCGGCCCTTCGGGGCTCGACTGATCGATACGCCCCTTTCCGGGGGTTCGCCTGCGGCTCACCCCCGGCTACCCGCTGCCGTGCCTCCGGCACTGGCGCATCGGACATCGGTGCAATGCCGGAATACGGTCCGGCGCGGCGCGGCGGACCGAGAAATGCTGCAACGCGCCCGCCTCCGGCGTATAATCGCATCGTTTCGTTTGTGCCATGACGGCCGCTACCGCTATCCAGATCATCGCCGCAGCAGGCGGAATCCTGACCGCCCTGCTCACCGGCGCCGTGCAGAGATTCGGCCCGGCAAGCCGGACCGTGCCGTTGTTCCTCCTCCCGGGCGCGCTAGCCTGCGCCGTGCCGGCCCTGGCCCTGCTCTTCCCCGGCCTCGAGCCCGACAGCGCTGCGCGCCTGTCGCTCGCCGCCATCTGCCTGTGCGCCGCGGCTGGTCTCGCCGCAGCCTGGTCGGTCGAGCGCGACGAGCCGCGCGAAGGCCTGCGCAGAAAACGGATGTGGCTCTCCGCCTCCGGCGCCGCCGGAGCGGCCTGCGCCGCATCCCTGCTTGTTCCCGCCGCCACCGCCGCCGGCACCGCCGTGCCGCCCGAGGGAATGGTGATCGTCGGCCCGGCCGGCTATGCCGCCGCCCTCTACCTTCTCGCCTGCTCCGTCGCCGCGCTCGCCGGCCTGGAGCAGACCCTGCGCAGCTCCGCCGAGCACGTCCGCTGGGAAAACAAGTTCCTCCTGCTCGGCATGGCAGGCTCGTTCGCCTGCATGATCTACATCGCTTCCGGCGTGCTCCTCTACCCGCCGCGCCTCACGCTGCTTTCGGCACGGTCGCTGCAACTCTTCCCCGCGATCTTCCTCGTCTCCTGCGCGCTCATCGCCGTCTCCTGGCTGCGCAGCTCGGGCCGCGCCCGGGTCGTGGTCTCCCACGGCGTCGTCTACAGCTCGATCACGCTGCTCGGCGTCGGCCTCTACCTGATCGTTTCCAGCCTGGTCATCACCTGGGCCGGCAGGCGCGGCGGCGCCGCGTTCCCGATCGAGACCCTGCTCTTCCTGCTCGCCCTGCTCGCCCTGGCGGTCGTGCTTCTCTGGACCGACATGCGCCACCGGGCCAAGCTGTGGATCCGCCGCAACCTGCTCGCCGGCGGTTACGACTACCGCGCCTACTGGCTCGAAGCGGGCGAGCGCATCCAGTCGGTGCAGCAGCCCGAAGTCGCCGCCGCCGCCCTGGCCGAGATCGTCCAGCGCGCCCTCGGCTCGGTCGACGTCAGCGTCTGGGTCAGGCTGCGCGAGCCCAACCGGCTCAGGCTGCTGGCCGCGCGCAGCGGCGTCGAGCACCTGCTGCCGCACGAAGTCACCGGCATAGCGGAAAAGTTCATCGACCTGCAGGAGCCGATCGGCGCCGACGAGATGCGCAAGGTCGCCTCCGACCCGCAACTGGAAGCGTTCCTCGAGCAGACGGTCGCCGCCGTCCTGGTGCCGCTGCAGTCGAGCGGGCAGCTCACCGGCCTTCTCTGCGTCGGCGCCGACCGCAGCGGCAAGCCTTACGGCTGGGAGGCCCGCGAGTTCCTGGGCGCGCTCGGCCGGCACGCGGCCGCCGAGTTCCACAAGGCCGACCTGCTCGCCCGCCTCGTGCAGGCCAAGGAAAGCGAGGCCTTCCGCACCTTCTCCACCTTCCTGCTGCACGACCTGAAGAACTTCGCCTCCACGCTCTCGCTCATCGCCCGCAACGCCGAGAAGCACAGCGACAACCCGGACTTCAGGCAGGACGCCTTCCGGTCGATATTCCAGACGGCGGAGAAAATGAAGCGGCTGTGCAACACCCTGCGCGCCTTCTCCGCCCCGCCCGCGGCGGACCTGAAAACGGGTGATTTGAATCACGTGGTGCGCGAATCGGCCGATAATTTCAAAGGCGAGCTGGGCGAGCGGCTGCTCCTCGAACTCGAGGAGCTGCCCGCGGTCGCCCTGGACCCGGAGGAAATGAGCCGCGTCGTACAGAACCTGCTGCTCAATGCGCGCGAGGCGATCGGACCGGACGGGATCATAACGATCCGCACCCGGCGGCTCGACGGGCGCGTGGAGTTGACCGTGGAGGACAACGGCCGAGGCATGGACAGGGAGTTCATGCAAAAAGGTCTGTTCCAGCCCTTCCGCACCACGAAGAGCGACGGCCTGGGAATCGGGCTGTTCCAGTGCAAGAAGATCGTGGAGGCGCACCGGGGCAGCATCGCCGTCGAGAGCGAGGCCGGCAGGGGGACCATCGTCAGGGTCACGCTGCCTTGCGAGCGCCCCACGGGAGCGGAGAGCGAAACCGATGCCTGAAATCAAAGCGCCCGACAAGATCCTGGTCGTGGACGACGACGAGGAGATCCTCGCCCAGATACGCTGGGCGCTGAGCGAGGATTACGCCGTCTACACGGCGCGAGACCGCGCGGGCGCGCTCGAGATCTTCCGGCGCGAGCGGACGCCGGTGGTGCTGCTCGACCTCGGCCTCCCGCCGCACCCGCGTGAGGCCGTCGAAGGCCTGCAGGCGCTCGAAGAACTCGTGGCGGAAGACCCTTTCGTCAAGGTCGTCATAGTCTCGGGCAACGCCGAGCGCGAAAACGCGATGCACGCCGTCTTCAAGGGCGCCCACGACATATTCCCGAAGCCGGTCGACCTCGATGAACTCAAGGTGGTCCTCCGGCGGGTGTTCAGGCGCGTCGCTCTCGAGCGCGCCGGTTTCGAGGAACGCCGGCTGGGCCTGCATCTGTCGCTCGAGGAGGTCGTCGGCAGCAGCGGCGTGATGCGGAAAGTCTACGCCGACGTGCGCAAGGTC
>CAZHQK010000094.1:0-3188 GCA_964534795.1 uncultured Acidobacteriota bacterium | reverse complement strand
CCGGGATCGTCGTCGCCAGAAACGTGGACACCGGGACACTGGTGAGCGCGGGCAGCAGCAGTTCTCTCCGGGAATTGTTCCGCATCGCCCGGATCGAGCTGCTCCGGGTGTTCGTTTACGTCCCGCAGAGCGAGGCCCCGGCGATTCGGCCCGGCTTGGCCTGCACCGTCGAAGTCCGGGAGTACCGCGGCCGGAGATTTCCGGGAAAGGTCACGCGCACGGCCAACGCCCTGGATCCTTTGTCCCGGACGCTGCTGACCGAAGTGCAGGTCCGGAATCCGGGCGGAGAGCTCATGCCGGGAATGTACGCGACCGTGCGCTTGCGCCTCCGCAGGCAGGATCCGCCGCTGCTGATCCCGTCCGCGGCCTTTCGGAACACGGAAAAGGGACCGGTGGCGGCCGTCGTCGGCGACGACGCCGTCGTCCGCTTCGTGCCCGTGACTCTGGGCCGCGACTACGGAGCGCAGATCGAGGTGCTCGGCGGACTTCGCGAAGGGCAGAAAGTCGTAACCAACGCGACCGACGAGGTCCGGGAAGGCGTCAAGGTCCGGCCCGCGGCGCAGGCCAAGCCGCCGGCGGCAAAGGCGGGAGGTGCGACAAAATGAGACGATTCTTGCTGGCCGGAATGCTGATCGCCGCAAGCGCCCGGGCGCAGGTCGGGGTGGATTCACCGCGGCTTCAGAATCTGGTGCGGGACGGCAACGCATACCTGTCGCTGCAGGACGCTATCGCCATAGCGCTGGAGAACAATCTGGACGTCGAGCTGCAGCGCCTCGGCCCGCGCTTTGCCGACACCGATGTCCGCAGGACGCTGGCGGGGGCGCTGCCCCGGGGGATCGCGCTTACGGTGCGCGAAGGTCCGAAAGGCGCGGGCGCGGATCCGCTCGCGCCGCTACTGGGTCCCGGCCCGGAAACGAATCTCTCGATCTCCGGACCGACAGCGCTGAGCACCGGCCCGCTGCCGCCGGCATTCGATCCCGTATTCGCCGCCAAGACCAGCCTGAACCACACGACCCTCCCCCAGCTCAATTCGTTCTTGGCCGGCACGCCGGCGCTGGTCTCGGACGCGGCCGTCGTGAGCTTCTCCCTGCAGAAGGGCCTTGCCACGGGCGCGGCAATCTCCGCCGCCTTTGAAAACAGCCGTCAGACCTGGAATCACCGCCGCTACGATCTCTCCCCATTCTATACCTCATCGCTGGCCCTGACGTTCACCCAGCCCTTGCTGCGGGGTTTCGGACGTGCCCTCAATTCGCGCTTCATCCGCATCGCCGACAACAGCCGCACCCAATCCGAACTGGTCTTCCAGCAGCAAGTGATCAGCACCGTGGCCGCGGTCGTACGCCTCTATTGGGATCTGGTGAGCCTGAACGAGGATGTCAAGGTGCGCCGCCGGGCGCTCGAGCGCGCCGAAAAACTGCTGCGCGACAACCAGGCGCAGGTCGAAACCGGCACGAGGGCCGCCATCGAGGTCGTGCGCGCCCGAGCCGAGGTCGCCCGCAGCCGGCGCGATCTGGTGACCGCCGAAAGCCTGGTGCGGCAGCAGGAAACGGTCCTGAAGGATTACCTGACGCGCCGCACCGTCACGGATGCGGCCCTCGCAACCGTGCGCATCATACCGACCGAGGCGCTCAGGGTCGACCGGAACGAACAGCTGCCGCCCGCGGCGGAGCTGGCCGCCGTCGCTCTGAAGAAGCGGCCGGACATCGAGCAGGCACGCATGCAGATCGAAAGCACGCAATTGGCCCTCAGCGGAAGCAAGAACGCATTGCTCCCCTCCCTGGATCTTGTGGCTACGGTACGCAACAACGCCCTTGCCGGCGATGTCAATCCGCTCACCCTTCCCGGGGCGGCGCCGCACAATCCCGACGATATCCTCGTGGGAGGTTACGGGAGAGCGCTGTCCCAGCTCGTTCGCCGCAACTTCCCGGATTACGGCGTGGGCCTGCAGCTGACCATTCCCCTGGGAAACCGGGCCGCCGAAGCCGATTACGCGCGCGACCGCCTCGCCTTGCATCAGCAGGAGCTCCGGCTGCAGCAGCTGGTCAAACAGCTCCACGTCGAGGTCGAAAACGCACTGATCGCCCTGGAACAGGCCCGCGCGCTCCTCGATTCGGCCGAACGCGAGCGGGAATTCCAGGAACAGGCCCTGGCCGCCGAGGAGGAAAAGCTCGCGGTCGGCGCCTCGACCACCTACCTGGTGATTCAATACCAGCGCGATCTGGCGGCGGCGCAATCGGCCGAAGTGGCGGCACAGGCGGGCTGGGTCAAGGCACGGACTGCATTGGACAGGGTCACGGGCGAACTGCTGGCCAGGCAGGGAGTGGAGATATCGAAGATCCCTCGCTAGAGTTCCCCGGCGGTGCATGCCTACATCCGGGGCGGGCACTCGCCCGCAGGCCGTCGGCACGCCGGAAGCGCATGAGATTCACGGCCGTTCGCCGATCCCCATGCCGCCGGCACAAGACACCGCCCTCAGGGCTCGGGCCCCCGAGGCCGGGAGCCGTCGGAACCGTAACGAAAAAGCAGGAGGAATCGAATGAACGCAGGCAAGACCCCCATGGAAATCATGAAAAGCGTCTCTCCTGAAGGAGAGAGGACCTACATGGAGCACAGGGCGGCCATCATGGACAACCCCAGGCTCCAAGCCCTGGACAAGAAGATAAAGCTCCTTATCGGCATCGGGGTGGCGGCTTCGTTGCAATCGACAACCTGCACGCTCATGTGGACCAAGCTGGCGCGGCAAGCCGGGGCGAGCAAGGAAGAAATAGCCGAGGCCATCCTGGTATCGCGCCTGATGAAGGCCGCTACGGTAAACGACACGGCCGCCGACGCCCTGGAATGGCTCGACCGCAATCCATGACAGGCATGGAGCAGGTTTTCGAGATTACGCCTGTACAGCCGAGTATCATGGGCGGACCCCTATGTGCCCGCATTCCCTCCGGCGCTGCGGCACGGAGGCCGAGCCTGAGCGCCGACGCGACGCACGCCGATCCACGTCCAAGGAAAGGGAGCGGCGCGCGGCGCCGCTCCCGAAAGCCGGTGACTGTTTGCGTTGCGATCAGGCGAGGTCGAAGCGATCCAGATTCATGACCTTGTTCCACACCGCTACGAAGTCGTGCACGAATTTCTCGCCGGCGTCATTGCAAGCGTAGACTTCCGCTATGGCTCTGAGCTGGGAGTGGTGGCCG
>CAZHQK010000093.1:0-10555 GCA_964534795.1 uncultured Acidobacteriota bacterium | reverse complement strand
GCGGGTGCGGATCTGGTGACGGTCAAGGAGCTGCTCGGGCATGCCACGATCGAAATGACCCTGCGCTACTCCCATCCCGGTCGTTCGGAACGACGCCGGGCGGTCGAGCTGCTCGCCGATGGACACCATATGGACACCACGCCGGGTGAGGTGGTATCCTGTGGTGCCGCTATGTCATTGAAAATAAGCCATGCGCCTGTAGCTCAGCCGGACTAGAGCGTCGGTCTCCGGAACCGAAGGTCGCGCGTTCGAATCGCGCCAGGCGTACCATTTATTTCGGTGACAGGCTACTCAACCCCCAAACTCCAATCCTACAAGTCTCTGCCTGACTCCGGTGCCATAGTTTCGGGGTTGAGTAGCCTGTCACCGAAATTAAAAGTCGAGGCGGAGGGCGGCCTGCAGGCGAAATGCCGGCCCCGATGTCAGGATCTTCCCCAGAAAGTTCCAATTGTCGACGTCCGTCACCGGGTCCCCCAGGTTGACATGGTTGAAGGCGTTGTATGCCTCGAGCCGGAATTGCACTTTCGCACCTTCCCGGATGCCGAAACTCCTGTAAAGAGCCAGATCCTCGGTAACTACTCCCGGGCCGTCGAGAACTCCATAACCGGCATTCCCCGGACGGTCCGCGGGCGGCGTGGCAAAGGCCGTCTGGTCGAACCAGCGCCCGCTGTTGGGATGCGGCAGACGCCCGTCCGCCAGGCGGTCCGCAGGCACAATCCCCCGCACGGAGAGGTTGGCACGAGCCAGCGATGAGGTGATCGTCAGCGGCTTGCCCGACATAACCTTGACGATCCCCGATGCCTGCCACCGACCCAGAATCGCATCCAGGAACCAAGGCAGAGAATGCAGCCACCTGCTGCCCTTGCCGAAGGGAAGCCGGTATACAAAGCCGGCGGTCAGAACATGCTTGCGATCCCACGGGCTGCGGCCCCACTGCATCGCGGGATCGTGCACCCAGATCGAAACGGGTTTCCCTTCTTCCACGATGTTGGTCAGGGTCTTGGCCCAGGTATAGCTCACGCGGCCGAGCAGCCCGCCGGTCGCCTCTTTCCTGAATTCCACCTGGAGCGAGTTGTAGCGCGAATCCCCGCCGTTCGTGAGCGCCTTAATCTCCGTGTAGCCGGGGAACCTGTCGTTCCAGTTCGGCCACGTCAGCGACTGGTTCCAATCCCAGGTTTGGCGGCCGTGAACCATGCGGTTGCCGACATACCCGATCCGCAACGCCGAGCCCAACGGTACCGGGCGCTCGACGGCAAGCGACCAGGTCTGCACGTAAGCCATAGCGGCGTGCGGGTCGAGGTAGAAGGCCGAATCGATCGTGCTCCGGACCCGGGGCGAGAAGCCCTCGAAAGGCCGCAGAATATTGAAAGTGAGGGGATTGGGATTGACGACAGTGCGCGATATCCTGAACGGTAGACCGAAGCTTGCATCCCGATCGGTGAAAACCGCCTGGCTTTCCTTCAGGAAATCGATGCCGTACGACCCCCGGATGACCGTGTCGCCGACGATCCTATATGCAAATCCCACGCGCGGGCCGAAATTGTTGCGATCCGGAAACCGGAGAGACCTGGGCAAGCCCGCCTCCCGCGATGCAATGAACGTCCCCCCCGGATAGGATGCAACGGCCACCGGATCCATGCGCTCCGGAAGAAGGCCGTTGGCGGAAGCGACAATCACCCGCATGCCGAGGTGCGGGTGCGAGGTCCCCATTCTGTCGTAGCGCTCGACCGGCCAGGAAAGGTATTCGTATCGAATCCCGAGATTCAGCGTCAGATCATCCCGGATCTTCCAGTCCTGCTGCACGAAGGCCGCCCAGAGAGTGTTGCGCAGGTAAAGCCGTCCCAGCGCCGGCGTGTAACTGAATTGATTCGGCAACCCGAGAAGGAAATCGGCCAGGCCGGAGCCGCTGTACCGACCGTTGAAGCTGATCCGGCCCGTGGAGGCAACGTCTTCCATCTCATCGGCGTGAAATCTCTTCACCTCGAAGCCCAGGCTGAAGCCCTGGCGGCCTTTAATCCACCGCAAGGAGTTCTGGATCTGATAAATGGTGCCGGAGTGTTCGACCGGCGTGTTCGACTGCCCTGTTTGCCCGGCGAATCCCCTCCCACTGATGGTGATCAGCGGATAACCCATTCCGGCAGGCCCTCCGAGCACCAGGCCGATTCCGTCGGCGAAGCTCGACCCCCGCACCAGCTCCGCGCGGCTGCGGGCGGTATTGTCGTCGCGGCGGGCGGCGACGAGAAGGCTGTTCACCATGCCCGGGCCGACAATCCTCGTGTACCGGACGGCGGCGCTCAGGTGATCGAAGCGATCCGTCCGGGGCGATACGAGAGACTGCTCGATCTGCTCGCTGAACGCCCGTTTCGTTCGGGAGACGCGCAGCGAAAACGTGTCGTTCGCACCATGGATGTAGTCCAGCTTGGTGTCCACCTGCCCGAAGCTCACAAGCGGAACGCTTTCCGCTCGATACATATCCGCTTCAAGATTGGGCAGCGGCCAGACGCGCTCGAGGAAATACCGGGCCAGGGGCGAAATGCGCGACTCAGGAATCTGATTCCCGGGAAAGGGCATGTTGGTCGCCGGGTCTTTGATGATCACCGCCCCGGCGCCCGTGACTGGAAACAGCCCGTTGCGCTGCTCAAGGGTGGCAACCTGGGTTATCGTGGTCCGGCCCCCGCGCTCGCGGAGGCCTTCATAGACCCCGAAGACGAAGAGCTTGTCCTTCTTGAGCGGCCCCGAAACGGCAGCCCCGAACTGGTTTCGCCGCAGGTGCGGGGGGGCGGCGCCGGACATCGCATTGCCGGCGCTCAAACGGTCATGTTGCAGGTACTCGAAGACCGATCCGTGGGCGGACTTGCCGCCGCCCCTCAGGGACAGATCTACGTATGAAGCTCCGCCGCCCATGTCGGCGGCTATCCCGGCCGCCAGTATCCTGACCTCCTGGACAATCTCCAGCGAGGGGGAAGCGGCGTTCCCGAAATAGTAGGTTCGGTTATTGTCCGCCTGCTCCACGGAGAAAATACCGCTGTACATGGTCCCGCCGGAGATTCTGAATCCCTCCGACAGCTCGCGGCCGGCGAACGAACCGACACTCGAGGCAGGCTGCACGCCGCCGGCGAGGACTTGAAGGCCGGCAAAGTCGCGCCCGAGCAGGGGCAGATTCCTCACCTCCTCGCGAACGATGCTTTCGCCGATGTCGGACCCGGCAACAGCCACAAGGATGCCGTCCGAATCCATCACGAACTGTTCGCCGCTCGATGCCGGCTCGAGGCTGAAATCGACGCGGGCCTTCTGCCGGGGGCCCAGCCGGATTCCGCGGCGGACCACCCTGGCGAAGCCCGGCGTCTCGGCGCGAACCGTGTAATGCCCTGCGGCGAGGAAGGGAATTTCGTAGATACCGCCGCCGTTGGAGGCCGCCGTTGCGGCAATGCCGGTTTCTTCATTGACGGCCGTGACGGTGGCGTTAGAAATGCAGACCTTGAGCGATGCGTCCCGGACCGTTCCCGTGATGCTGCTCGAGCCGGTCTGGCCGCAGGCGAAGGGCAAAGCCTGCATGAAAAGCAACAGGGCAGTCAGCACGCGCAAGGGCTGGAGGTACCCTTTACTCATGGAATTCGCCTCGACAGTCCGTGCGCCGGGATCTTCCCTGTGCCGTTCAGGGCATGCGCACCAGCGTCAGGAGGCAGCCGACCGGAACCTCGAATCGCAACCGGGAGGAAAATGACAGCTGGACACTGCGGCTGTCGATCTCGTTCCCGAGGTCGAGGTCCGATATCTGGGCCCTGTACCTGCCGGCCTCGAGGCCGATCACCCAAAGGTCGATCCCCGACAACGCAGAAGCGTTTACCACGTGCAGACGGCCGACGGGCTTCGAGAACCTGACAGGGCCCCGGTACCGGTTCCCGTAATAGACAAAAGCGGCATGTTCTCCTTCGATGTACTGGTCCGGCCGATCCCTGTCGCCGTAAGGGTGGAAATCCCCTCCGACCAGGTCTTCTTTGTTGGCTTCGTAAAAGTCCAGCCATCCCCGGAGCATCCCGGCGCGTGACGCAGGCTCCTCCAGGATGTTGGGCCCGAAATAAGGAACGCCCGTAAAGACGACGGCGGCCATGAAACGCGCCGCCTGGGGATCGGATATCTCGGGATCCCAGTACATCTCGTCGGTTCCCATGACGATGCCCGCGGAGAACGGCCGCATGACCATGGCGCGCAGCCGCATGGCCTCAAAATCTCCGGCCGAATCGATCGGCTGCCAGAGGTGGGCGTACGGCTTGTTGTTGAGATTGGCAAAGGGCCACCGCATATTGACGAAGACATCCGGCGCAACCCGCCGGATGGTCTCCATGATCGTCTGCTGGGTGGCATTGTAGCCGTCGCCGAATCTCTCGTATTCGTGATAATGCGGG
The DNA here is from genome assembly GCA_964534795.1 of uncultured Acidobacteriota bacterium. Classification (GTDB taxonomy): domain Bacteria; phylum Acidobacteriota; class UBA6911; order UBA6911; family UBA6911; genus CAZHQK01. The sequence continues at coordinate 6,149 of CAZHQK010000093.1, read as the reverse complement.
GCGCTGCACGTCTGCGGTATCTCTTCCTGCCAGTCGAACCAGAGCGCGTCGGGCTTGTAGTCCTCCAGGATGCGCCCGAACAGCTCGACCATGTGGCGGCGTGCGGCATACGTCCTGGGGCACAGAAACGGAGTTTCCACCGGCGGCCCGAGCTCGGGATCGCCGACAAGGCAGAGTGCGTTGCCGAGCGTCGGGTAGTAGAAGGATCGGCGTCCCAGAGCGTACTGCTGCATCCAGAGCATGACCTTCATGCCCAGCCGGTTCCGGATATCGGCGATCAGGCCGGCAAAATCAGGGAAGGATTCCTTGGGGGCCAGGTAGTTGCCCGTGCTGCCCCGCAGCCCTTTGACATACTCTCCGGCCACGGTATCCCAACCCGCATCTATCAAGTAGGTCTTGAAACCGAGCGCCCGGCTGCGCTGCGCCAGCTCCCAGGTCAGATCCTGATCGATCCGGTCCAGCGACCAATACCAGCTGTCATAGGTCGGATTCAGAACTCCGTCGGGCATTGCCGGCGGCACATAGCCCCGGCTGCTGTCGACCAACGCCGTATATCTCTGCGCATCGCGGAACCAGTCAAGGTCGTCGCGGGAGACATAAATCGTGTCCGCGAACGTCTCGGCGACGGCGTTGTCCGTCAGGCGCAAGGTAAGCACGTAGGATTTCTTGTCGCCGCCCAATTCGCCGCGCATGAGCGCCGTGCGATCCTGCCCCAGCAGACCCAGCGCGATCCGGTTCTGACCCTTCCTGTCGACCAGCGCCAGGTACGGAATGCCGCGGTTGGCCGCGCTGTAGTAAAACCATGGGCGGCTCAGGTCGGTCTCCATTATGTCCCGCACTGCCTGGCGGTTGAATGTCCACAAGGCATCTCCTTCGTAGAAAGGCAGAACGACACGGGTGCTCTGCTCGCGCAAGCGAAACGGCATCCCATCCAGATGCTTGATCTCAAAGGAGATAAGGTCGGCACCGTCCTGCGCGCCGACGGCCAGCTCGAGCGTGTAATCCGAGCAGAGCCAGGACTGGCCTTTTTCAACGGAATCCAGGCGGCGGCAGCCGGAAATCCGCGGCTCGGCGTAAAAACCCAGCTCCACTGGGGTCCCGTCGGGCAAGGAAACCGTAAATACGGGGCCGGCCCCGGTCTGCGGCTGAGCGCCAGGCTGGGTTATCAAGGCAACAAGAAGCGGCAAGGAACAGGCGATGCTACGACGTGCGTGAACAGGGATTCTCACATTAGGAGGATACGACCGTCCCGTCATCCCGTTTCGTTCCCTCCTCCGCAACGGCTGAATCGACCGATACGCGGGATCTTGTGAGAAAAAGCTTTAAAATACGGGGGCCGATATTGCAGACTCAACCTCGGCCGGGCCCCCCGGACTCGAAGGAGCACACGATGGAACAGCTTCCGGGAGGCTCAATCGAAGGTGGTTAGTGAAACCTCCATGCCTTCGGCCGGGCCGCGTCGTGCAGCGCGACCTGCATGCATATAGGCAACCGTTGCCCGATCGGGCACGGGCACCGGCTGAGATCGGCGAGGCGGAACGCGCCGGGAATTCTGCATACCCGGGCGCGCAACAGGATGAGAAGTTGCATGCAGCAAACGAAACTGCTTGAATTCCCTTTCTCGGAGCCCGCTTCGAGTCATGAACCGGATAACGGCAGCTCGCCCGAGACGGGCCCGAAAAGTCGGATAAGGATCGACAAATGCCTCCTGGCGCTCCTCCTGAGCCTGGGCTTGTCCGTTATGCTCAGGGCGCCGCATTTCCAGCACGATTTCGTTTTTGTCGATGAAGCCTGGTGGGCGAACGGCGCCAAAGTCGTTCACCAGGGCGGAAAGCTATACCGCGATGTAGTGCTCGACAAGAACCCTCCCGTTTTCTGGTACTGCGCCATCCTTTTCAAGATCTTCGGCGTCGGCACGGGCGCGATCCATGCGGGCGCTCTATTGCTCGTCGCCGCCGCCTGCGTCCTGCTTTTTCTGATCGGGAAGCGATTCTTCTCGGCGCGCGTGGGCGCAGCCGCAAGCCTGATCTATGCGGTCGCAAGCACGACGTACTACATGCCCAGAATCGTCGGCATGACCACGGAAACCCTGATGGTGGTTTTCTCAACCGCGGCGCTCTACAGCTTTCTTGTGGCGGCGACCCGGGGCCGGCAGCTCGCGCTTCTGGGCGCGGGGCTGCTCTCTTCGGCAGCTCTCCTCACCAAACCCGCCGCGATCACGGAAAGCCTGATGTTGATCCTTCTCGTGAGCTTTTTGCCGGGCGGCACCCTGCGCACCCGCGTTCGCTCTCTCATCGTTCTCCTCGCCGGTTTCGCCGTGACCCTGAGTGCGTTTCTCGGCCATATGTGGCGCGAGGGCATTCTGTTCGACTGGTGGCAGCAGGCGGTACTTTACGGCTTTCGCTATGTGGACCGGATCACCCTCGATCAATTCCTCGTCAAGCTTCTGCGGGCCAACGCAGCCTTCGTGATCATCTATGCGTGGATCTCCATTCTCATCCTGAAAAGCCGGGGCGCAAGATGGCGGGATACGCCGGCCTACAGGATCGCGCTTCTGTGGCTGTTGAGCGCGTTCGCCGGCGTGGTTCTCAGCAGGCGCTTCTATGCCAACTATTTCATCCAGGTCATGCCGCCCATGGCCCTGGTCGGGGCGATCGGTCTGGCCCGGCTGTGGAAGGCACGCGCGCGAGCGCGCCTTCGGCTGGTGCGCTGGGCATGCTGCGCGGCATTTTCGGTCAGCTTCCTGTGGTTTCACTCCCGCACGCTCGCCCATTACTTCTTTCTCATGGTTCCGACCTTGCACGACCGAGTCGGGCTTTGGGATATGTGCGCCGAGGACAAGAGGGTGCGGGAAATCGCCGAATACCTGAGATCGATGACGCTGCCCGACGACAGGATATTCGTATGGGGATCCAAGTCGCAGATATACTTCCTGGCCGACCGGAAGATGGCGACAGCCTACATGGATTTCGATGTGGCGGATGATTTCCCGGTCGGCGCCGCCGAGGCGGAGGTCCAGGAGCAAACCGCCGCTCTGCTGCGCGGGAATCCGCCGTGCTATGTGGTCGACGTCCAGCGAGTCGCCCGCATCGAGGATTTCGCTCCCTTCCGCAGGCTGGTCCAGGAACACTACGATTTCGATACGCAGATTCACGGCGCCCGGCTCTACAGGCTGCGCCGGACGGATGCCGAAGGAATCGCCGAATCCAAGGATTACCCGGATCCTCCCCAGTCGTGAATCGGGGCGCACGAGCCTGCAAGCCCCGGGCAGCCGTTGTTGACAGCGCCCGCGAAAGCATCGAATATATGATCATGGCAAGACGCGGATGATGGTTCGCCGGCTCCTTTCTTGCCGGGGCGGCCGGCAGATGCAGGATGGAAAGGAGAGGGAGCCATGACAACGGACCGACATGGCGGCCGGGATGAACGCCGGCCCGTCATTCACGACGTGCTGCTCCGGGACGGCCTGCAGATCGAAAAGCAGACGGTCCCGACCGAAGTCAAGGCCCGCTGGATCGAAGAGCTCCTGGCATCCGGCGTCGACATCATCCAGATCGGATCCTTCGTCCACCCGGAAAAAGTCCCCCAGATGGCGGACACCGACGAGCTCTTCCGCCGCTTTGCCGGCAACGGGCGCCCGCCGCGCCGTGCCGTCCTTTCGGGACTCGTGCTCAACGAAAAAGGCCTCGAGCGCGCGCTCGCCTGCGGCGTCGAAATGCTGTGCATGGGCGTTTCGGCCAGCGAAACCCACAGCCGCCGGAATACCGGCATGTCGACCTCCGAGGCAGCCGAGCGCATCACGCGCATGGCGCAATCGGCCCGCGCGGCCGGAAAGCGCGTACAGGTGTCCGTCCAGTCGGCCTTCGGCTGCGGCTACGAGGGGCGCGTGCCGCAGGAAAAGGTGATCGGCCTGGTGCGCGGCTATCTGGAAGCCGGCCTGAAGAACATCAGCCTCGCCGACTCGGCGGGCCACGCCAATCCCGATCAGGTCGCGCGCATGCTGGAGGCAGTCTACGCGCTCGATCCCGAAGTGGAATGCACCTGCCATTTCCACAATACCTACGGCCTCGGCCTGGCCAACTGCTATGCCGCCATGCGCTGCGGCGTCAGGTATTTCGAAACCGCCGTCGCGGGCCTGGGCGGCTGCCCTTTCACCAAGGTGGCGGCAGGCAACGTATGCACCGAGGATTTCGTCCACTACCTCCAGCGCATCGGCCTGCGCCCCGATATCGAGCTGGACCGGCTGATCGCGCTCGCGCGCGACGTGAGCGCATTCTTCGGCCGCGAAATGCCGGGTATGGTCTACAAGACCGGGCCGATACGCGAAGGCCCGGCTTGAAAGCCGCGCGCCGGCAGGCGTAACTCGCCGGGAGGGAAGCTGCACCATGAAACTGCTCGACGGCATCCGCGTTCTCGACTTGACCAACGTGCTTTCCGGGCCATTCGCCACGCTCCATCTCGCGCTCCTGGGAGCCGAGGTGATCAAGATCGAACCTCCGGGCAGCGGCGAGCTGGCGCGCCAGCTCGGCAACGTCCCCGAGCTCAACCGCAGGCTCATGGGTACGAGCTTCCTCGCGCAGAACGCCAACAAGAAGTCCGTGACCCTGAACCTCAAGCACCCCGAGGCCCGCGAAATCTTCAAGAAGATGGTTCTCAAGGCCGACCTCGTCGTCGAGAACTTCCGTCCGGGGGTCATGGCGCGCCTGGGCCTCTCCTACGAAATCCTGAGCCGACTCAACCCCAGGATCATCTATTGCGCCATCTCGGGATTCGGCCAGACGGGGCCCGATGCCATGAAGCCCGCGTACGACCAGATCATCCAGGGACTGAGCGGCGTGATGGCGATCAACGGCGACGAGCGCCTCAACCCGCTGCGCTGCGGCTTCCCGGTCTGCGACACGGTGGGCGGACTCAATGCCGCCTTCGCCATGATGGCTGCCCTTTATCACCGCGAGAGGACCGGCCAGGGCCAGTTCATCGACGTCGCCCTGCTCGATTCCATCATGCCCCTGATGGGCTGGGTGGCCGCCAACCTGCTGATCGGCAAACAGCAGCCCGTGCTGATGGGCAACGATAACTTTACCGCCGCGCCTTCGGGCACTTTCGCCACCAAGGACGGCTATATCAACATCGCCGCCAACAAGCAGGAGCAATGGGAAACCCTGGCCGACATCCTCGGGGTTCCCGAGCTGAAGACCGACCCGCGCTTCCAGGAGCGCGACACGCGCAAAAAGAACCGCAAGCTGCTCACCCCGCTGCTCGAAGCCAAACTCAAGGAGCGCGAGACCGCCTACTGGGTGGAAGTGCTCAACGCCCGCGACGTTCCTTCCGGCGCCATTCTGGGACTCGAGGAAGCCCTGAACCAGGAGCAGATCCGCCACCGCGGCACCCTGCAGACCGTGGAGGCCGAAGGGATCGGGCCTTTGCGCCTCTTCAACCTGACGGCGAAGTTCGACAAGACCCCGGCCGGCATCGATGCTCCTCCGCCGCGCCTTTCGCAGCACACGGAAGAGATCCTCGGGGAGCTGGGCTATTCGGCCGCCGACATCGCACGCCTGAGAGAAGAGCAGGCGATCTGACGATGGCGCTTTACGGCCTCACGATTCTGCTGGGTGCTTTCCTGCTCTTCCTGGTCCAGCCGCTCATCGGCAAGTTCATCCTTCCGTGGTTCGGCGGCACGCCGGCGGTGTGGGCGGCATGCCTGCTGTTCTTCCAGGCGCTCCTGCTCGGCGGCTACCTTTACGCCCACCTCCTGGCCGGCCGATTGCACCCGCGCCGGCAATTCCTCCTGCATGCGCTGCTGCTCGCCGCCAGCCTGCTTGCCCTGCCCGTGTTCCCCTCCGAAAGCTGGAAGCCGCTCGCCGCCCGATATCCCATGGCGGCCGTCTTCGGCCTGCTCGCCGCCAGCGTCGGCGCACCATACTTCCTGCTGGCCGCCACCAGCCCGCTGCTGCAATCCTGGTTCGCGCGCAGCCGCCGCAGCTTCTCCCCCTACAGGCTTTATGCGCTGGCGAATCTCGGCGCCATGCTGGCCGTCATCGCCTATCCTTTCGCGATCGAGCCCTCCTTGAGCCTGAAGCGGCAGATATGGGTCTGGTCCTTCGGCTACGCCGGCTACGCCGCTCTCGGGATCCTCCTGGCGCTGCGCG
>CAZHQK010000092.1:0-5152 GCA_964534795.1 uncultured Acidobacteriota bacterium | reverse complement strand
CCCGACGGCCGCTGTCCATGCGCAATCGCGGGCGATATCGAAATTGCGGCGGCGACGCCGTGGCGCACGAGCCTTTCGAACGGAGGCACATCGGCATGGAGGTGCGCGACTCGGTCTTCCTTCCCGCCCATGCCTTCCCCTTTACGGATCGGTGCTCCGCTGCCGGAAGAGCAATGATCGGCATCCCGAAGGGGTGCAATCGGACGGCGCCGGCACCGCGTCCGGGGACCGGCGCTGCCCGGCCCCCGCGCGCGTCCTCGCGAACGGTACGCCGCATTCCGTGCTATTCTTAACCGGTTGCCATTAGTATAGGACGCGCAACCCGCCGTGCCCAGCGGCCGCCCCTGCGGCGGCCGGGTGCACCCGGCCGCAACCGTTCGGCCTTTGTCGGGGATGCCAAATGAACGCCGAACCGTTTCTCAATGAAATTGCACGAGCCCTGGATGAGTGCCGCCTGGAGGCGGTTCTCGTCGGCAATGCTGCCGCCGCCCTCCAGGGAGCGCCCGTCACCACGCTCGACTTCGACTTCATGTTCCGCAAGACCCCCGCCAACCTGCGCAAGCTGAAGGCCCTGGCCCGCAGGCTTTCCGGCCGCATCCTCGCCCCTTACTATCCCGCTTCGGACCTGTATCGCGTGGTCGTCGAAGACCGCGGCCTGCAGCTCGACTTCATGCCCAGACTGCACGGCATCCGCTCGTTCGAGGGCCTGCGCGCCCGCGCGTCCAGGGTTGTGTTCGGCCGGCACGCGCTCTGGGTCGCCGACCTGCGCGACGTGATCCGCAGCAAGAAGGCGCTCGGCAGGCCGAAGGACGCGGCCGTACTGGCGATCCTGGAGCAGACCCTCGATGAAAAGGAAAAAGCCTAAGCCGGAACGCTTGCGGGCCCTCGAAAAAGAGAACGAACGCGCCATCCGCGAGCAGATCCGCCGGCTCTTGTCGCTCCCGATGAACAAGCGCACCCACTTCCTGCGCGTGCGCCTCCCCGGCGGCGGCTCCAGCCTGTAGGCGGGCAGACGACGACGCCGGCCGCCTGCGCCCGCCCGGCGCGGCCGTATACTCTGTATACCATTAGGTATACAGAATTCGTTTGCCGCGTTCGCGCCGAAGTTCTCCCTGATCGCTTTCCCCGCTCGCCGCCGGTTCCGCATCGCCCATGGAATACCAGAGATTCCAATTGACACCCCTTCGGGAGCGACCTACGATCGACCCAGCCGCTGAAGGCAAGCGATGGCAAGCTCTCGCAGGGGCCGCTGCACCGCAAGACGATGGAGACCGGGGCGGGAAAGAAGCTCCGTCCGGTATCCCTCCTTGCACCCAGCCCCGGGCCGAAACGCCTGTGACAGTTTGCGGCCCTCATGCTGCTGCGGGCCGGCGATAACCCATGCTGCCCTCGGCCCGCCTATTCTGATGAACCATCATACGGAGGAAGATTATGAACCCATTCCGGCTTGACCTCGGCATGAGGTGTGCCCTGACGCTCTTGCTCCTCGTATGCCTGCTCCCACCGGAGGCCGGCGCGCAGGTGGTCGGCGCGCGCCTGGAGGGAATCGTCAAGGATGCATCCCAGGCCGTGATACCCGGCGTCACCGTCACCGCCACCAACGAAGGCACCGGCATTTCCTATACCGGCTTGACGAACGACACCGGCTTTTACGTATTCGTGAACCTGCCGCCCGGCAGCTACGCGCTCACCTGCGAATTGCAGGGGTTCAAGCGCTACGTCAACAAGGGCATCCTGCTGAAAGTCGGCGACGCCGTCTCCATCAACATCGTGCTCGAGACCGGCGATATCCAGACGGAAGTCGTCGTCACCGCGGCCGCGCCCCTGATCGATCTGACCTCCAACAAGATCGGCGCGGTCGTTCAGGAACGGCAGATCATGGACCTGCCGCTCAACGGGCGCAATCCGCTCGATCTCTTCCTGCTGCAGCCCGGCGCGAGCCCGCTGGGCGGGGGAAGCGTCACGGGTCTGCGCACCAACGCCAACAACACCAAGGTCGAAGGCATCTGGGCGAGCGACGCTTCCTTCGACTCGGCCCCGACCTTTTCCGCGGCCCCGGTTCCCCTCGAGGCGGTCGGCGAGTATCGCGTGACCACCTCGTCGGCATCGGCCGAGAGCGGCCGCGGCTCGGGCGCCATGGTCTCGGTGGTATACAAGAGCGGTACGAACAGTTTTCACGGCAGCGTGTACGAGTTCAACCGCAACACCGTATACAACGCCAACAATTTCTTCACCAACAAGCAGGGCCAGCCCCGGCCCGTGTTTCTGCGCAACCAGTTCGGCGCCAGCATCGGCGGCCCGATCGTCAAGAACAAGACCTTCTTTTTCTTCAATTATGAAGGGCAGCGGCAGATCCAGGCGAACATAGTCAACCGCAACGTGTTCACCGAGCCGGTGCGCAGGGGCATATTCCGTTACTATACGAAGGGCGCGAATTCCAGCTCGCTCGTGGACGCCAAAGGCGTCCCGACCGTGCCCGCCTCCGACATCGGCACCATCGACCTGTTCTCCGTCGACGCGACGCGACTGGGATTCGACTCCTCGGGGATCGTCGCGGCCAAGCTCAAGCAGATCCCCCTGCCCAACAACTACCGGCTGGGCGACGGCCTCAACCTGGCCGGCTACCAGTACACATGCTCCATCCCCACCCCCGTCAATCAGTTCATCACCAAGATCGACCACAATCTCAGCGTGAAGCACCAGCTGACCTTCTCGCTGGGCTGGTCCAAGACCAGCTCGCCGGGGAACACGCTGTTCTCGGGGTATCCGGAGAACTTCTGGGAGCAGGCGCGGCGCTTCCTTTCGATCGGATGGGTCTCGTCCCTCCTGCCCAACCTGACCAACGAGTTCCGGGCCGGCGCCACCCGTTTCACATCGGACTGGTACATGCCCAACCCGGCGCACGCCGACCCGAAGGGCAACTTCCAGCTCATCAGCCTCGGCACCGGGCGCGGCGGCCAGCCCAACGGCAATCCGCTCGCGGTTTTCCTGCCCCAGTTCACGCCCACGGACGCCTTCACCTGGAGCGACAACATCGCCTGGGTGGTCAAGAACCATACGATCAAGTTCGGCCTGGAGGTCGCCCACAGCTACAGTAACTACAAGTTCGGCGGGGACGAGTACATTCCGGTCATCTATCCCACCAACTCCTATAACCCGGCCAACGTCCCCAGCCTGCCGGGCCTCAACAGCACGGACCGCGGCCGCGCGCAGCAGCTGGTCAACGATCTGACGGGCACCATCGGCTATATCAACCAGACCTACAACGCCAACACCGTCGACAAGTTCCTCCCCTACGACACCCGCCATCGCCTGACCAACCAGCGCCAGTACGGCGCCTTTTTCCAGGACACGTGGAAGTTCGCCGAGAACCTGACGCTGAACCTGGGCGTGCGCTGGGACATCCTGCCGGCCGGCTACATGAAGAACGGGATCTTCAGCTATCCGGTCGACGGCGCGCTCAGCGTCTACGGCATATCCGGCCCGCGCGGCAAAACCGATTTCGGCCCGGCGCCCGACCGCGGCAAGGGAACCATGGCGACCGACTGGAACAACCTGGGCCCCAACGTCGGCCTGACCTGGGATCCCTTCAAGAACGGCAAGATGAGCGTGAGCGCCAACTACCGCGTCGCCTATGACCGGGTCATGATCGCGGTCACCAACCGCCTGGACGACATGAACCAGGGGCTCTCGACCACGCTCACCGTCACCCCCTTCGTGCGCTTCTCCGACCCCAACCTGTATCAGGAAGTCGGCGGCAAGCCCCCGATCCTGCCGCTGCCCAACCCGGGCAAGCCGTTCGCACCCCTGCCCTTCGAGCGCTACGGCCGCGGCTACGCATTCAACGAAGGCACCAAGACACCCTATACGCAGAACTGGTCCCTGAGAATCCAGCGCGAGCTCTTCAAAGACTGGTACATCCAGACCTCCTACGTCGGCAATATCTCCGTCGGCGGCTGGCGCGCCATCAACATCAACCAGATCGAAATCCGCAAGAACGGGTTCCTCGCCGGCTTCCAGGCGGCCCAGCGCAACCTGGCGGCCAACAAGAATCCCAACATCGGCGAGGACATCGGCGTGCTCAAGCAGCTCTTTGCCCCGCTGGGCGGCATACCGAGCAGCCTGAACACCGCAATCTCGCAGGGCCAGGCGGCCACGGTGGCCGACTGGGCCGATACCACCTCGCAGGGCACCGGCAAGCGCGGCGGGCTGATCACGGCCGCCGGCCTGCCGATCACCTTCTTCCGCGCCAATCCGCAGCTGCTGAACGCCAACATCGGCGACAACCTGTCCGTGTCCACGTGGCACGGCATGATGCTCGAGGTCGGCAAGCGATTCAGCGGCGGCTCCTTCCTGCAGTTCAACTACACCCTGGGCAAGGGACTCACCGACTACACCGGCGGCCAGGGCCTGTACGACGATTTCCGCGACAACGAAAACCGCCGCCTGGACAAGCGGCTGCAGACCTTCGATTCCACCCACATCATCCAGGCCACGGGCATATACGAGCTGCCCTTCGGGCGCAACAAGCGCTGGCTCTCCGCCGCCCCGACCTGGCAGGACCTGCTGTTCGGCGGGTGGCAGTTGAACGGCATCTTTTCCCTGGCCACCAGCCGGCCGTTCACCATCGGCACGGGCCGCTACACGCTGACGCTCAACGACGACGCCACGGCCGATTACAGCGGCAAGGATTTCAACATCGCCTCGAAGGTGATCAAGGGCGATTACATTTACGCGATCACGCCGGAGGAAAAGGCGCTGTTTTCCTATCCCGCGGCCGGCAGCCCCGGCGGGACACCCCAGTACATGTTCCGCGGGCCGCTGTACACGAACATCGATACGAGCCTCTTCAAGAACTTCCGCGCCCCGTTCCTGGGAGAACAGGGCCAGATACAATTCCGCACCGAGGCTTTCAACGTGCTGAACCACCCGAGCTTCAATATGCCGACGAGCAGCATCGCTTCGGGGAGCTTCGGCCAGATCACGAGCGCGCGCGCCGCGCGCATACTCCAGTTCGCCTTGAAGATCCTTTTCTGACGGCCCCTGTGGAGGGGCGATCCCTCAGGGGACGCCCCTCCTGAGAAACCCTCGCATCCGCAGGAGAATCGATCATGGGAACCAGGCTTTTGGCCATAGGCCCCGCGCTGCTGGC
>CAZHQK010000091.1:0-1850 GCA_964534795.1 uncultured Acidobacteriota bacterium | reverse complement strand
AAGCCGGCGTGACAGATGATCATCGGGAAGCCCGACCTCCGGCCGGTCATTATGGCGATCCGCATCATCGGGCGCAAGAGGCAAGAAACCGTTGAACTCGGCAGCGCCGGCGGCATCTAAGTACTCAATGGCATAAATATGGCAACATATTATGCTTGCTTATTCGCACGCTCGTGGTTTATCCTTGCGTCCGAGGAGGACGGTGGATATGCCGCGAAAAAGCCCATATGTCATCACGCTTTCCCAGGAGGAACGACGTCTTTTGGAAAGTCGGGCCCGAAAGTATACGTTGCCATACTATCAGGTTGTTCGCGCACTGATGATTCTGATGGCCGCCGAGGGCCGGTCCAATGACGAGATCGCCGCGGCCCTTTCCATCGGACGCGATGTCGTCAGCCTGTGGCGCAAGCGCTTCTTCTATGAACGTCTGGCCGGACTCGAGGAGCGCCCGCGCTCGGGCCGCCCCCGAGCTTTTCCCCCCAGAGGTGATCGTGCAGATCAAAGCCCTCGCGTGTGAATTGCCTGCCAGCCTGGGCCTGCCGCTTTCGCGCCTGAGCACTGCGGATGTGGTTCGTGAGGCTCAGCGAAACGGCATTGTAGCCAGCGTGAGCGGCAGGACCGTGTGGCGCTGGTTGCACGAGGACGCCATCCGTCCATGGCAACACCGCAGCTGGGTCTTCCCCCGCGACCCTGACTTCGCCCGCAAAGCGGGGCGCATTCTTGATCTGTACGCCCGGTGCTGGCAAGGGCGCCCGCTGACGGACGACGACTTCGTCCTGAGCGCCGACGAGAAAACGAGCATCCAAGCGCGCATCCGCAGGCATCCGACGACGCCGCCCTACCCCGGCCAGTCGATGCGCGTCGAACACGAATATGCACGCGGCGGCGCCTGGGCCTACCTGGCAGCGCTCGACGTACATCGCGGCAAACTCTTCGGCCGCTGCGAGATGACCACCGGCATCGCGCCCTTCGGCCGGCTCGTGACGCAGGTCATGACGCAGTCACCCTACCGCGACGCAGCTCGAGTCTTCTGGATTATCGACAACGGATCCTCGCACCGCGGCACGGCCTGCGTCGAACGCCTCCAGAGTGCCTTTCCCAATCTGGTCCCGGTCCATGGCCCAGTTCATGCGAGTTGGCTGAACCAAATCGAAATCTACTTTTCGATCGTACAACGCAAGGCGCTCACGCCCAACGACTTCTCCTCTCTGGAGGAAGTCGAGGAACGCCTCTTGGCGTTCCAGCATTACTACGAGAGCATCGCGAAACCGTTCGAATGGCGCTTCACCAAGGACGACCTCGCAGCACTCATGCGGAAACTTGATGATCATCCTATTACGGTCGCTGCGGCGGCGTAGGAGAATACGTTGCCGAACTTATGAACCAATGTACTAAGTCCTGAGTCCTGTATCCTACTCGCTGGGTTCACGGGGGGCAGGCCGGCAAACTTCGGCGGGATTTCGATCATGGCTTTGCAGATCAGCACGGCCACCGGGTTGAGGTCGCTGGCATAGGCTTCGAGGCCGAGCCTCTGGGCCTCCAAGGGCAGAGACCCTCCGCCGGCGAATGGATCATGGAAGGCCGGAAGCTTTTCAGGATCGAAGAGTTCCTTGGCGCGCGGATGATCGGCATTTTCGGCGCAGGTCCGCCTCCAGCTCGCCCGGATCTCATCGCGCGCTCTTTGCAGGACAGCTTCGTTGGTGGTGTTCTCCCATTTCACGAGGTCTTCGATGATGCGGAAAAGCCGCTGCCTTTCCTTCTCCTGTTCCTCCTCGGTGGGAAACAGCTCGGGCCGGCTCGAGGGATCGTCCACCATCTGCGCGAAGATCACAGCCCGGGCCGCAGCCAGC
>CAZHQK010000090.1:0-12897 GCA_964534795.1 uncultured Acidobacteriota bacterium | reverse complement strand
GTTCGGGACTCACCTGCGCTACCTGCCCACGCTGCACGAGCGCGACGACAAGGTCTTCGGCTCGCTGGGAGCACTGGTGGCGCAGATCGATTCCGACCTGGGCGCCGTGCGCCTGCCGACGAGCGTGGCCCCGCCTGTCTGCGGCGGCGCCGTCACGACCAACTGCATCCTGGCGAACGACCTGCAGCGATGGAACCGGCTCTATGCGTCGGTGACGGGAATCATCGACAACGTGAGCGTCATGGCGGTACGCGACGGCAATTTCAAGCCGCTTCCCTACGGGTCGATGCTGGTCTCGGATACCTCCAAGCTGTGGGCTCCGGAGTTCTATTTCCAGGACGTGTGGCGGCTGCGCCCGTCGCTCACCCTGACCCTGGGCGTCAATTACAATTTCCAGACGCCTCCGGTGGAGAAACTGGGGCGCTACACGCTGCAGATCGAAAAGGAAACCGGGGCGGTGATCAAAGCCAAGGAATTCCTCAAGAAGCGGCGCGACGCCGCGGCCCGCGGCGAGATCTACAACCCGGATTTCGCGTTCATGCCCATCCGGTCGTCCGGAACTGACAAAGTGTTCGACATCGACTGGAACAATATCGGACCGCGCGCCGCGGCGGCATGGAACCCATCCTTCACCGAAGGCTTCCTGGGAAGAATCATGGGCAATCGCAAGACGGTGATCCGCGGCGGTTACAGCCTGGTCTACGACCGCCAGAACACGGTGCAGAGCGTGATCATCCCGTCGCTGGGGATCGGCTTCGCTCAGACGCTCAACGTGACCACGCCGCCATGCAATGCGACGGGCTCCGGCGGCCCCGGCTGCAACCCGTCGAGCACCAACCAGGCGCTGAGCCTGTTCCGCGTCGGCGTCGACGGCCCCATCCCCACACCGGTCGTTCCCGAGCAGACAGTGCCGGCCTCCCCCTTCTGGTGCCGCACCGGATCCTCCGCCTGCCTGTTCCCCGAGATCCTCTCCTTCCAGGTGGATCCTTCGATCCTGGTGGGCAAGAACCACGCATTCGACCTCACCGTCCAGAGGGAATTGCCGTGGAACCAACTCATCGAGATCAGTTACATCGGGCGATATGCCGATCACCTGCCGCAGAGCATGAACCTGGGGCAGGCGCCGTACAACTTCCTCGACAAGACCTCGGGCCAGACCTTCGCCCAGGCCTTCGACGCCGTGGCGATCGCGCTGCGCACGGGCGCGACCGTGGCTTCGCAGCCCTGGTTCGAGAACCAGGTGCCCGGCGGCACGAGCTACATCGCCTCCGCCGCCAAGGCCAGCTTCATCAACGGCAACGTGAACTCCCTCTTCCTGACGATCGACCAGCGCCGGATGAGCAACGGCCTGGCCCCCTTCCAGAACTACATGAGCCAGATGTTCCTCCTGCGCTCGGGTACCGGGAGGTCCAACTACCACGGCATGAGCATCAGCCTGCGCAAGCGCTTCTCCCAGGGCCTGGTCTACGACCTCAGTTACACCTTCTCCAAGTCCATGGACCAGCTGGGCGAATGGCAGAACGCGGCCAGCGTCATGCCCAACAGCTTCGATCTCGACGCCGAATACGGCCCGTCGAATTTCGACATCACACACATTTTCAACGGCTGGTGGGTGTATGAACCGCCCTTCCGTTCGGGTAACCGCGTGTTCGACAAGATCGTTTCCGGGTGGCAGCTCTCGGGGATCTTCAGGGCTCAGAGCGGCAACCCGCTCGTGGTGGTCCAGGGCTCCCAGGTATGGGGCGGCAGCCTCTATCTGGGCTTCAACTCCGGGGCCATACCTACGACCGACGTGAAGCAGTTCGGCAACAGCGTGCGCAGCAACGTCAGCGGTTCCGGAAACGTCGGAACCACCGGGGATCCCGCCAAGAAGGGTACCGGTCTCAACTTGTTCGCGGATCCCGAAAAGGTGTTCAATTCTTTCCGCAGAGTCGAGCTGTCCAGGGACGGGCGTGCGGGACGCGCCAATCCCCTGCGCGGCCTGCCGCGCTGGAATCTCGACATGTCCGTGGCCCGGCGCATCAAGGTGACGGAAAGCGCGGCGCTGCGTTTCGGCTTCGACTTTTTCAACATCCTCAACAAGGTCGATTTCAACAACCCGACGCTCAACCTCAGCACTCCCGCATCGTTCGGTGTGATCACTTCGCAGTACATCCCGCCGGATCGCACCGACGGCAGCCGCTGGATCCAGGTGAGCTTCCGGGTGGACTTCTAGTCCGCCGCTCGCGGCCCGCCGCACGGCAGCGGCGGGCCGCAGCAGCCCGCACCGGAAAACCTTTGCCCCGGACGTGACCCTTCTGATAGAGTAGCCGCACGTAGCCGCGGCGGCTGCCGAGAAGGGCCTGCGCCGGATTGGACCAGCGATAGTTCCGGCGCCGATATCAAGGTCACTAACGATCGGAGATTTTCCTGCGTGCCGACCGCAGCCGGGATCGAGGAGCGGCATGCATGAGTGCGTTCATCACCCAGGCGGAGGTTCGGGACGAACAGGATGTGATCCACGTCCGGCAGCGGGCGCGCCTGATAGCGCAATTGCTGGGTTATGACCGCAACGACCAGACCCGCATCGCCACGGCGGTCGCGGAGATCGCGCGCAACGCCTGCCAGTATGCGGGAGGGGGCGAGGTGCAGTTCGACCTGGAAGGGGAGACGCCGCCTCAGGTGCTCGCGGTCACGGTGCGCGACGCCGGCCCGGGGATCGAGGACGTGGAAGGGCTCTTGCGCGAGGGCCATCCTCCGCCGGACGGCACGCGCCTGGGAATTGCCGGCGTGCGGCGCCTGATGGACCACTTCCGCCTCGAGAGCCGCCCGGGTTCGGGCACCACGGTCTTCCTGGGCAGGACGCTGCCCGCCGGCGCGCCCCCGGTCACGGCCCAGGCGCTCGAGCGCATCAGGGAGACGTTGCTCCGGGCGCGGCCGGCCTCGCCGCTGGAGGAAGTCCGCCTCCAGAACCGCGAGCTGTTGCGCACCCTCGAGGAACTGCGCCGCCGGCAGGAGGAACTGATCCGGGCCAACCGGGAGCTCGAGGACACCAACCGCGGGATGCTCGCCCTGTACGCCGAGCTCGACGAGAAAGCGGTGCAGCTCGCCAGGGCCAACGAACTGCGGGCGCACTTCCTCTCCAACATGAGCCACGAGTTCCGCACGCCGCTCAATTCGATACTCGCCCTGTCGCAGCTGCTGCTTGACCGCATCGACGGCGACCTGACCGCCGAGCAGGAAAAACAGGTGTCCTTCATCCGGCGCGCGGCCCAGGATCTGTCGGCCCTGGTCGACGACCTGCTCGACCTTGCCCGCCTGGAGGCGGGCAAGACGACGGTGCGGGCGCGGGAGTTCACCGTCGAGGAGATTTTCAGCGGCTTGCGCGGCATGCTGAAGCCGCTTCTGGCCAGACCGGCCGTCAACCTCGTGTTCGAGGATCCGTGCGGGATC
Source organism: uncultured Acidobacteriota bacterium (assembly GCA_964534795.1). GTDB lineage: Bacteria > Acidobacteriota > UBA6911 > UBA6911 > UBA6911 > CAZHQK01. Next base: position 9,465 of record CAZHQK010000090.1, on the reverse strand, counting down.
CCCCCGCTTTACACCGACGACTCCAAGGTCTCGCAGATCCTGCGCAACTTCCTCACCAACGCCCTCAAGTTCACCGATCAGGGGGGGGTGCGCGTCTCGGCGCGCCTGCAGCAGGACGGCAAATCGGTGGTCTTCTCCGTGGCCGACACCGGCATCGGCATCGCCCCGGAGGACCAGGAGCGGATTTTCGACGAATATGTCCAGATCGAGGAGGCCCAACGGAGCAAGCCCGGAGGGATCGGGCTGGGGCTGGCGATTGCGCGCAAGCTGGCCGAGCTGCTGGGAGGCAGTGTCGGCCTGGAGAGCCGGCCGGGCGCCGGTTCCACTTTCTTCGCCTCGATTCCGCTGCGCTACGAGGAACCTCGGCCCGCGGCGCCGGCGAGCGTCGACGATTTGGTGCGCCACCAGGTTCTGGTGATCGAGGACGATCCGGCGACCCAGCTCCTCTACGAGAAATACCTGAAGGGCGCGGGCTTCCACACTCTGCCCGCCCTCTCCATAAACGCTGCGCGCGGCATGCTCAAGAGCGTCAAGCCGCTCGCCGTAGTCCTCGACATCCTGATGCCGGGGGAGGACGCCTGGCAGTTTCTGGCCGAGTTCAAGGCCGCCGAGGCCACGCGCGCCGTACCGGTGATCATCGCCTCGGTGCTGCACGAGCGCGACGCGGGAATGGCGCTCGGCGCGGAGGATTACTGCGTCAAACCGGTGGAGCGCGCCTGGCTGCTGGAGAAACTGCGCGCGCTCTCCCGGCGGGTGCCGGTGGAAAAGATCCTGGTGGTCGACGACGACGAGGCGGCGCGTTACATCCTCAAAGAGCATCTCGCCGGCACGAAATTCACCATTATCGAGGCCGCGGACGGTCCCGAGGCGCTCCGCCTGGCCGAGGCGGAGCGGCCGGAGCTGATAGTGCTGGATCTGGTGATGCCCGGCATGAACGGCTTCGAGGTGTTGCGCCGGCTCAGGGAGAATCCGGCCACCAGCGCCATACCGGTGATCGTTCACACGGCCAGGACTCTCGACAAAAAGGAGCGAACCGCACTCAACCAACAGGCCCTCGCCGTCCTGTCCAAGGGGGCCGCATCCAGGGAGGCGACCCTGAAGACCGTTGCCGAAACCCTGCGCAAGGCCGCCGAACTGCGGGCGGAAAGAGAAAGGGCACAGCATGGCTGAAGGAGCCGGGAAGTGCATTCTGAACGTGGACGACGACGAGGCCGGGCGTTACGCTCTCAGCCGCATCCTCACAGCGGCGGGTTACCGGGTCGTGGAGGCCTCCAGCGGCGAGGAAGCGCTGAGACTGGCCGGCGAGCTTCCCGACCTCATCCTGCTGGACGTGAACCTCCCGGACATGAGCGGGTTCGAGGTCTGCCGGCGGCTCAGGGCCGACGCGCGCACCGCCTCCATCCCCATCATCCACGTATCGGCCACCTACGTGCGCAGCGAGTATCGCACCGCCGGACTCGACGGGGGCGCGGACGGCTACATCGTGCAGCCGGTCGACGCGCGCGAGCTCGTGGCCACGGTCGCGGCTCTGCTGCGGCTGAAGGAGACCGAGAAGGCCCTGCGCGCGAGCGAACAGTGGTTCCGCACTCTGGCCGATGCCACCGCCACCGCCATCTTCATATACCAGGGTGAGTCCTTCGTTTACGTAAACCGCGCCTCGGAGATACTCTCGGGTTACGCCAAGGACGAGCTCGTGGGCATGCGCTTTTACGAGCTCGTGCACCCCCGCTTCCGCGACATGGTGCGGCAGCGCGGGCTGGACCGCCAGCGCGGCTTCGAGGTGCCGAACCGGTACGAGTTCACCATCGTGCGCAAGGATGGCTCGGAACGCTGGGTGGATTTCAGCGCCGGGAAGATCGACTGGCAGGGCCGTCCCGCCGGCCTGGGGACGGCCTTCGACATCACCGAGCGCAAGCAGGCCGAAGAAGCTCTGCGCCGGGGGCAGAGGCTGGAGTCGATCGGGCGGCTGGCCGGCGGCGTCGCCCACGACTTCAACAACCTGCTCAGCGTCATCAACGGCTATTGCAGCCTGATGCTGACGCAGCTCGACGAGACCCACCCGCTGCGCGCGGATCTGGAGGCGATCGAGCGCGCCGGCCGCCAGGCGGCCTCGCTCACCCAGCAGCTGCTGGCCTTCAGCCGCAGGCAGATACTGAAGCCCGAGGTGCTGAACTTGAACTCCGTGGTCGCCGAGACCCACAAGATGCTGAAGCGCGTGATCGGCGAGGACATCGACCTGGTGTTCGTGCCGGCGGAAGACCTGGGCAACGTCAAGGTCGATCCCGGGCAGGTGGAACAGGTCCTTATGAACCTCGCGGTCAACGCCCGCGACGCCATGCCCCTGGGCGGCACGCTGACCATCGAAACCATGAACGTGGAGCTGGACGAGGATTACGCCCGGGATCACCCCGGCGTGCAACCGGGACGCTACGTCATGCTGGCTGTGAGCGATACCGGGACGGGGATGGACGAGCACGTGCGCGAGCACATCTTCGAGCCATTCTTCACCACCAAGGAGCTCGGCAAGGGGACGGGGCTTGGCCTGGCTACGGTTTACGGGATCGTCAAGCAGAGCGGGGGAAACATCTGGGCCTACAGCGAAGTCGGAAAGGGGACCACCTTCAAGATGTACCTGCCGCGGGTCGACGAAGAGGTGGGGGAGCGCCGCCCCGAGCCCACCGAGCTTCGGATGCTCGGAAGCGAGACCGTGCTCCTCGTCGAGGATGACGAGGCCGTGCGCAAGCTGGCCGGCCGCATGCTCGAGGGGGCGGGCTACAAGGTCCTGACCGCCGGCGGCGGCTTGGAGGCGCTGCGGCTCGTGGAAAGCGCCGAAAAGGCCCCGGATATCCTGGTGACCGACGTGGTGATGCCGGCAATGTCCGGGCGCGAGCTCTGGGAGCGCCTGCGCGCGCGCTACCCCGGGATGAAGGTGCTATACATCTCCGGTTACACGGACAACGCCATCGCCCACTACGGCCTCCTGGACCCGGGGACGCACCTCGTCACCAAGCCCTTCACCGCCGCAGAGCTCGCCGGCACGGTGCGCCGGGTCCTCGACGAGTGAAGGCCCGCCCGGCTCGCAGGACGCCCCGTTCGCCCGCGGGAGGTCTGCAGCCTCCTCCCGGTTCAGGGGCAGCCGGACGATAAACGTGGTCCCTTTCCCCACCTCGGTCTCGAAATCGATCGTCCCGCCGTGCAGCTTCACGATGATGGAGCGCGCAAGCGAAAGCCCCTGGCCCGTTCCCTTGCCGACCTCCTTGGTCGTGAAGAACGGGTCGAAGATGCGCGAGCGTATGGCCTCGGGGATTCCCGTGCCCGTGTCGCTCACCCTGATCTCGGCGTAATCGCCGTCCAGGCGCGTGCTGATGCGGATGGTGCCCTTGCCCTTCGAGCCGTCGCCCGCCGCCGCGGCGACGGCATGCGCCGCGTTGGTGATCAGGTTGAGGATCACCTGGTTGAATTCCCCCGGCAGGCAGGGCACTTGCGGAAGTGCCGGGTCCAGGTCGGTCTCCATCTCGGCGACATACTTCCATTCGTTGCGCGCCACGGTGATCGTGGTCTGGATGGCCCGGTTGATGTCGACCGGGGTCTTCTCCTTGGAACTCGGATGGGAGAACTCCTTCATGGCGCGCACGATGTCGGCGACCCGCGCGATGCCCTCGAGCGACTGCCGGATGGCCTTGGGAACCTCTTCGAGCAGGTAATCGATGTCGTTCTCCTCGCGCGCCCGTGCGACACGCGCCGCCAGCTCGTGCAGCGCCGGGTCGTTCCCGCCCGAGGCGAGCAGGCCGTCGACGGCGGCCAGGTGCGCACTGAATCCCGCGAAGGCCTCCTCGAGAAAGCGCGTGTTGTCGCCCACGTACTGGATCGGGGTGTTTATCTCGTGCGCGATGCCGGCCGCCAGCTGCCCGATCGACTCGAGCTTCTGCGCCTGCAGCAGCCGGCCTTCGAGGGCCTTGCGCTCGGTGATGTCCTCCAGCACGCCCTGCGATCCGGCAAGCTTGCCCCGCTCGAAGGTCTGCTTCTCAGAAATGCGCATCCAGCGCGCCTCCCCGGTCTTCTTGATCATGCGGAGCTCCGCGGTCACGGCACGCCCCTGGCCGGCATCGCCGAAGCGCCTTTCGAAGCGTTCCCTGTCCTCCGGCATGACGAACTGCTGCAAGGGCCGCCCGACGATCTCCTCGGGATCGTAAGCCAGAATCGAGCGGATCGCCGGGCTTATGAAGCTCACCGTGCCGTCCGCGGTGATCGAGAAGATGACCTCGTTGATGTTTTCGACCAGGTAGCGGTATTTTTCCTCGCTCTCGCGCAGCGCATCCTCGGCCTGCTTGAGTTGCGTGATATCGCGGCTGATGCCGACCAGCCCGACCACTGTTCCTCCACGGTCGAACAACGGCACCCTGGTGGTCAAGGCCCACCGGGCGCATTCGCGCGATTGGTCGAGGAACGGCTCTTCCTGGTTGATGCTCGGTTCTCCCCGCAGGATGACCTTCCGGTCGGCTTCGGCATACATGCGCGCCAAGGCCTCGGGGAAGAAATCGTAATCGCTCTTGCCGACGATCTCATCCGGGCTGCGGGCGCCGAGCGTCCGCGCGTGCGCCCTGTTGCCGTCGACGAAGCGCCCTTCGGCGTCCTTGACGAAGATCGGGTCGGGCAGGTTGTCGATGAGGGTGCGCAGCAGGTTGCGCTCTCTGGCCAGGGCCTCTTCCACCGCACGGCGCTCGTCGAGTTCGCGCTGGACGCGCTCGTACAGCCGGGCATTCTCGATCGCGGCCACGATCTGGCTGCTGAGCGCCTCCATGGCGGTCACGTCCGCCTCGCCGAAGGCGTCGTAGTTGTCGCTTTGAACGTCCAGGACGCCGACAACGCGGTCTCCGCTCATGAGCGGAACGGCGAGTTCGGAGCGCGTGCTTTCCCCCGCGGCGTTGAGGTAATGCGGGTTGCGGCTCACGTCGCCGCTGACCTGGGTGGCGCCGGTGGCGGCGGCCGTGCCGATCATCCCGCGGCCCGTTGCGATCGTCCACCTTGGGGGCAACAGCCCGGCGTAGCCGCCGGTGATGGCTTTCATTTTCAGGAGCTTCCCGCCTTCGTCCGCCAGCAGGATCATTACACCGTAATAGCCGAAGGCATCGTGCACGGCGTCGACCACCTCGGCGAGCAGCGCATCGAGCTCCAGCTTGCTGCTCACCCGGCGGCCGATCTGGTAGAGCAGGGCGGCCTGGGCGGCGCGCTTCCGGGCCTCCGCCTCGGCCTTCTGCAGCGCGGCGGTGCGCTCGGCGACCCTGGCTTCCAGCAGCCTGTTCCTCTGCAGGACGGCGCGGGTCCGCAGGCGGAATATTCCCATGACCGCCAGCACGATCAGCACGGAGCTCAGTACGCGGAACCAGGCGCTCGCCCAGAACGGCGCCTGGACGGTGAAGTCGAAGCGGGCGGGCTCGGACCAGGCCCCCTGATACCGGCGCGCGCGCACCTCGAGCGTGTAAGTCGCGGGCGAGAGATTGGGCACCCAGACGCTGCGCCCCTGCAGCGCCAGCCACTCATCGCTCAGGCCGCGCAGCCGGTATTGGAATGCGAGCCGCTTCTCGTTGGCGAACGTGAGGGCGGCGACCCTCACGGAAAGGTCGTTGTCGCGATATCCGACGCGCACGGGCGCGCCGGGATGCGGCCGCTCCCGGCCGAGGCGGACGTCGCTCAATTCCACGCGCGGGGGAGCGCCGGCCGATGGGTCGAAGCGCGGATCGTAGCGGCTCAACCCTCCCATAGTCCCGAACCACAGGCTGCCGTCGGCGTCGGCGAAGAACCCCCCGGCGTTCGATTCGTCGTGGGCGTAGCCGTCTTCGGTGTCGAAGTGGGTGAAAACGCGCCCGTCGAAGCGGTCGACGCCGCGCGCCGTGCCCACCCAGAGGTTGCCTTCCCGGTCCATACCCAGGGAATAGACGGCGTCGTTGGAGAGCCCGTCGGCCGTGGTGTAGTGGGCAAAGCGCATGCCGTCGAAGACGGTCAGGCCGCTCGAGGAATGGTAGCCGAACCAGATGCGCCCCGCGCGGCCGTTGCACAGGAAATAGGGCTGGTTCGCGGCCAGGCCGTCGCGCACGGTGAAGGTGCGCCACTGCCGGCCGTCCCAGCACGAAAGTCCATTGTCGCCGGAAACCCAGAGCCGCCCCTGGGGGTCGAGCAGAAGGCGCGCGTCCGAAAAGCTCTGCCCTTCGACCGGTACGGGAGCGAAGCTCCCGCCCGCCCGCCGATAGATCGCCCCCAGCCGGCCCGCGCACCAGATTGCACCCTCGCGGTCTTCGACGAGTGACATCACCCGCCCCCGGGGAGCGCCCGGCAGATCCTTGACGAAACGCTTGCCGTCGAACAGGGTCAGCCCGGCGCGCGTGCCGATCCACAGGTTGCCCGAGCTGTCCTCCAGGAGTGCTTCGACGGCGTTGTCGCTCAGGCCGTCGCGCACGGTGAAGTTGCGCCAGCGGCGCCCCTCCAGGCGGCTCAGCCCGCCGGTGGTGCCCGCCCAGAGCCGCCCCCGCCGGTCTCGCAGAACGGGGCGCACCGTGTCGGAACCCAGGCCGTCGGCCGCGGTGTAATTGGTGAAGGCGCGCCCCTGGAACTTGTACAGGCCCCCGTAAACCCCGATCCACAGAATTCCCTCGCGGTCTTCCAGGAGCGCGCGCACGTCGCTGAACTTCAGGCCCTGGCCTGCGCCGATGAAGTCGATGCCGCCCTCACGCACCGTTCCCAGGCCCTGGGGCGTGCCCAGCCAGGCCGTACCCCAGCGGTCGAGGCAAAGAGCCGCCACCGGGCCGCGTTCGAGCCCGTCGGCTTTGGTGTAGCTGCGCACGAGGCGCTCGCCCTGGTAGACCCTCACCGAATCGTCCAGTCCGAGCCACAGCCGCCCTTCTCCGTCCTGGGCGAGGGAGCGGATGCTTCTCCCGTGCAGCGCGGCCTCGTCGAAGTAATCGAAATGCTCCCCGCGGCGGTACGCCAGTCCCCAGGCGGTCGCCGCCCAGAGTCTCCCGTCGCGGTCCACCAGCAGGGCGTTCACCTCGCCCGCAGAGAGCCCTCCGGCCCGGATCCAGCGGCGCCCGTCGAAGCGGCACAGCCCGCGCGCGGTGGCGCACCAGACGGTTCCCTCGCCGTCGACCGCGAGCGCCGTCGTGCGGTTGTCGGGCAGCCCCTCGGCGACCGTGTAGTTGGTGAAACGCTCGCCGTCCCAGACGCTCACGCCCCCCAGGGTCGCCGCCCAGATCCGGCCGCCGGCGTCCTCGACGATCGCGTTAACCCAGTCGTTGGACATCCCCTGGCGCACGCCGAAGACGGTCATGGCGGTGCCGTCGTAACGGTTCAGCCCCGCCTGGGTGCCGATCCACAGGTGGCCGGCCCGGTCCTGGTACAGGGCCTGCGCCACCGCCTGCGAGAGGCCGTCTCCCGCGGTGTAGAGACGGAAATAGTATTGTTCGGCGCGCGCGGCCGGCACGGCCGCGAGCATGAACGCCGCAAACGCCGCCTGCATACGGATCCGCTCGAACCAGTGCCGCATTCAGCACCCCTCCCGCCGGCTGCTCGCCGGCCTGCCGAAGACCATGCACCGGCCCCCGCTGAAGGTCCGGTAAGTCGCGGAAGTGTACGCATTACATATCGGCGGAAAGCGCCCGGTCCATCGCCCGAATTGCGCGCCGGATGACGCGGTGCACGAAAACCAGGGAATAGGTACCGCGCAGGGTGCTGCAGGATGTCTCCGAGTGCGAGCGCCTGCGGGTGAGGACAGCACGCCCCAGCGCGCGAGCACGGCGGCACGCAGGCCCGGAAATGCTCCGCCGGATTGCCGTGCGCCGGGGCCCGCCGGATATGCCGAGCGGGAACTATGACGGTTTCCACTTGCGGCCGTAAAACAGGTCGTCGAAGAAGCGAAGGGCGCGGTGGCTGAAGGGATAGCGGCGCACAATCAGCCGGATGAAGTTGTGGAACGTAGTGTTGCGGTGCGAAAACGGGCAGCAGGCCATGCAGATGCCGCAGTCCGTGCCGGCGGCCCTCCAGTAGCGGTAACAGCGTTCGGCGTCCGTGGGCCATTTCTTCACGCCGCGCACTTCCTGCTTGTCTCCGGGCGACAGGGCGCGCGCCGGGCAATTCCGGGCGCATTTCTTGCAGACCAGGCAGAAATGGTCCGCGCCCAGCGGCGCCGGAGCGTCATGCTCGAGAGGCATGTTCGTTGCGACCGCCCCGATGCGGACCCGGCTTCCGTACCGGTGGGCGATCAGAATGTTGTTGCGGCCGAGCTCGCCCAGGCCGGCCATCATCGCCAGCGGGGGAAGGATGACGTCGTAGTGCGCATCGTGATGGCTGGCGGCCTCAAATCCGCAGGCATGCAGCACCGCGGCCGTCGTCTTCGAGATGACGGCGGCGCGGTAGTACCGGCGCGCCGATTCGCGCAGGGTCTCGGCTTTCGGCGCGCGCCGCATGGCGGCGAAGTCCATTTCCACCAGGAAGACGACGGCGGAGGAATGGTCCAACCGGATCTCCCGGCCGTAATCGGCATCATGCCGCCCCTTGTGGCTGTAAACGAAGGCCTGGTCCAGCGCCGTACAGCCGACGGCGACGGCGCCCAGCTCGAGGACCATTTCTTTGACGACCGCCGTCTTGCGCCCTGCTCCGGCGAGGCGGGATTTCCATTTCTCGACGGCGTCCCGGTCCGGTTTGATCTCGGGGATGGCCTCGAACAGGCACTCGGCCTCCAGTGAGATTTCCGGGTGATAATAGCGCCCGCCCGGGCGATGGAGCGCCGGCATGCGCCGCATGCGGTCGTCGATCTCTTTCAGATCCGCGCGGCGCGAATAGTACTCCTCGTAAGGAGCGCTCCCCGGCCGGCGCGCCATGCGCGCAAGCACCGTGTCGCGCTCGTCGAAGCGCGCGGATGGACGCGGCCAAAGCAGCGGACTCACGGCAGGGGATCATATCACGGCCGCGTGCTCTTTCCCGGGGACGACCATGCGCAGGCCGGCCGGGGCAGGCGGTGCCGAGACGACCTCGCCATGCAGGATCGGTGAGTTGGTGGAAGAAGTGAACGGTCCGCCGCGCCGCGGCGGACCTGCCATCCGGCCCCGTAGGGGCCCTGAGCCGGTAGCCGGGGGTGAGCCGAAGGCGAGCCCCCGGAAAGGGGCGTATCAATAAACGAAGTCCCGGAGGGCCGACAGACCGACGTTTCTGATTTATCCTTCTGCCGGCCCTTCGGGGCTTGTCGCATGCCGCTCCCTTTTCTCCAGGTTCGCTTCCGCTCACCTGGAGCTACCAGCTTCCGTCCCTCCGGGACGGACATGGCCCGCGCGCCGCGCGCGAACGGCAACTTGAAGCAACAAGCCAACGGTCCGCCGCGGCGCGGCGGACCTACTCGCGCGGTGCACCCGCCCAGCGCAGGCCGGGATAGGGAGTGCGTGCACGATAGATCGCGTAAAGGCAGGCGGCGAAAACCGC
>CAZHQK010000089.1:0-6881 GCA_964534795.1 uncultured Acidobacteriota bacterium | reverse complement strand
ATGATGCGCGGCTCACCCAGGGCGCTTGTGATCTGCCCGAAGGAGCCGGATTCCAGATCCGCCGTCGGGTTGGCGAAATTGGTGTGATTGAAGACGTTGAAGAATTCGGCGCGGAACTGCAGCTCCTTGCCTTCCGCGATCCTGAAGTTCTTCAGCGCCGAGAAATCGACCAGCCAGAATCCCGGGCCGGTGAGGAAGTTACGCGGCATCGTGCCGATCGTGCCGAGTTTCGGCCGCTGGACCTTGTCGGTCCAGTCCGCGAGGGTGAAATAGGTCACGCGCCCCTGCGAGTCGCGGCCGACGGCGCCGATGTCGTTCGTGCCCGGCTCGATCTTGAAGTCGGGCTTGAAGTCGGGCCTGCTGCCCCCGCCCCAGCTGCTGGACTGCGATCCGTAATACACGTTGAAATGGGTGCCGGTGGCGATCTCGACGATCGAAGTGACCTGCCAGCCCCCGATGATCTGCGCCAGCCATCCCGGAGGAGAGGCCAGGAAGCGCTTACCGGGGCCGAAGGGCAGCTCGTAGATGGCGTTGGCCTTGAAGTTGTGGGTTATGTCGTTGTCGGAGCGCCCCTTGTCGGCATTGCGGTTGAAAAAGTCGATGACGCTCTGCCCGGTGGGCTGCGTAGTGGCGGTGATGTCCAGGTTCTTGGAGAAGGTATAGTTCGCCTGCACCTGGAGGCCGTTGTAGAAGCGCCGGTTGATCTGGGTTTGCAGCCCGTGGTAGCTCGAATAGAACCCGTTCGAGGCCACGCGCGGGCCGTTGAGGAACTGGATGTTCGGGCGGAAGGCGTTGTTGGGCAGGCCGACCGCCAGGGGCATCCAGCCGCGCGGGTCCATACCGGCGGGCACCGGGCTGAGTCCCGCGCTCGCGAGGAAGGAGTTGCTCTCGAAGCTTGTCGTGGTGTCCAGCGCGTTCATGATGTCGGCCAGGTTGTTGTTGCGGATGCGTGTGGCGACGTCATTGTCGAACGTGCTGTTGCCGGCGAGGAAGAACTTGTAGAGCGACTGCGGGGCGATATCGGCCAGATCCCCGGGCTTGTACTGGCTGAAGCTCGTGGCGCCGGAAGGAGTGGTTCCGTAAAAGGCGCTGATCGAGACAAGCGAGTTCGGCGAGGAGCCGGTGTAGGTTTTCCCCGCCAGCGCGTAAGCCTGGGCGTTGGTCAACGCCAGCAGATCCTGCAGCTTTTGCAGTCCGGCCAGGACGTCCGCGGGCGCGCGGAACTGGTTGGCCGGGAGACCGCCGTATTCCTTCGCGCCTTTGCGCCCGACATAGCGGATCTCGAAGATGGTGTTGCGCATGATCTCGCGCTGGATGCCGAACGACCAGCTCTGGGAATACGGGTTGACCATGGTCTTTTCGTAGTCCGACGGGCTGTAGCTGTTGCGGGTGTCCGGCACCAGCGAGAGGGGCTTTTGCGCCGCGCGCAGGGCGTTGGGGTTCCTGACGTCCAGGAAATAGCCCAGATCCAGGCCGCCGTTTCCCACCCTCACGCCCGCCTGGGTGGGCGTGCTCTTGAGATCGGCGAGGCGCGGAGTGCGCGGCTGGCCGAAGGCGTTGACCAGCGGATAGAGCGTCTTGTACTGGTCGCCGTTGAACTGCCCGGTGGCGTTCAGCCCCGGGGCGCGCTGCTCGATGGTGTCGAGCGTGCGGCTGTAGAGGTGATCGTAAGAGATTCTGTAGGAACCGCGGATGGCGGTCTTGTTGTCACCCCAGGGATCCCAGGAGAAGCCGACCACGGGCGCCCAGTTGTTGAAATCGTCGCGGAAGATCTGGGTGCCGTACTTGGGCCCGACGGGCGCGAACGTCATCGGAACGTGGGGCTTGGTGGGATCGAGCTGGGTGTCGAGCAGGAAGCGGTTGTTGGAAAGCACGTAGAAGCTGTTGACTTCCCAGGGCACCTGGTACCAATCCCAGCGCACGCCGAGATTGAGCGTCAGGTTGCGGTTCACCTTCCAGTCGTCCTGGAAGAACCAGCCCCAGTTCCTCTGGCGGAAGCCGCGCTCCTTGTTGGTGCCGATGGGGCCGAACTCGGTCTCGGAGATCGCCGTCGTCGATGCCGTCGTGCCGCCGATCCTTCCCATTATCAGGTTGAAAAGGTCGCCGGCGAAGAAGGCATTGGCGCTCGGGATATTGGCGCCGGGGAAGAGCGTGCTCAGGTTGAGCACGGCGCCGCCCACGCCCGAAGTGCCGCTCGAGAAGTTGACGGTGATGGAGTTGTTGCCGAAAACCTGGTTCAGAGGCGTCGAGTAGAAGGCGAAGCCGGCCTTGAACGAGTGCTTGCCGCGGATCCAGGTCACGTTGTCGGTGATCTGGAAAGTCTGGCGCGGGGTCATCTGCAGATTGGCGATCAGGAAGGGGTTGGTCAGGCTCAGGCTCTGGCCTGCGGGACTGATGGCCAGCATCCCCGGCTGGTCGATGGTCACCGAGAAGAGACGGATGTTGCGCGACAGCCCGGTGCGGAACTCGTTGGTCAGGGTCGGCTTCAGGCGGCTGAGGAAATTGAACCCGAAACCCGACTGATCTTCCAGCCGGTTGCGCGAGGTGCCGCCGGGGAAAGGTGCGTAGTTTGCATTGACGGTATCGCCTATGCGGTCCAGGCGGCCGTAATTGCCGCGGACCGACATGCTGTGCGCTTGCGACAGGACATGGTCGATCTTGAAGGTGAAAAGGTCCTGGTACATCTTCGCGGGCGCATTGAACCGGAAGTATGCGGTGTTCAGGCCGTCGCCGCCGTTTACGAAGTCATTGGGCAGTGGGGTGGCATCGAGCATCTTCTTGATGAAGCCCGTGGTGTCGGCGCCGATGCCGTCCAGGCGGAGCTTGTCGGCTTCGATGAGATCCAGCGACTGGATCCCCTGCACGCCGGGGCGGATGTTCCCCTGCGCGTCGACCACCACGCGGCTGTTGGACGAAAGCGTGGCGCCGGTATCGGGGTTCCTGGTGACGCCCGGGGTGATGAAGCGGGCGATGCCGCTGCGCGCTTCCTTTGTGAGAACCGTGCGGTTGACCGGCACGTCTTCGATCTGGCGCTGGCCTTCATAGTTGAAGAAGAAGAAGGTCCGGTTCTTGCCGTTGTATACCCAGGGGAAATAGACCGGGCCGCCTATGGTCCCGCCGTACTGGTGGCGCAGCAGAGGCGGGCGGCGCAGAGGTCCGCCGGCGCTGGGCAGCACGCTGTTGTTGAAAAACCTGTTGGCGTTGAGGGTTTCGTCGCGGAAGAACTCGTAGAGGCTTCCGTGCAGTTCGTTGGTCCCCGACTTGGTGGCGATCTCCACCTGGAAGCCGGAAACCCGGCCGTATTCCGCGCTCGGGTTGCCGGTGATCAGACGGAACTCCTCGATGATGTCGACCGAGGGCGTGATGTCGGTGGCGATCATGATCCCGGAGGAAGAGCCGGTTCCCAGTTCGCTGTTGGTGATGTCGACTCCGTCCATGGCCAGGGCGTTATTGACCACGCGGGAGCCGCTGGCGGAAAGTCCGCCCGTAGAAGACTGCCGGTTGTTGCCCGCCATGCCGGGCTGCAGGAAGATCAGCTCGATGGGCAGGCGGCCGTTCAAGGGCAGGTCTTTGATCTTGCGCTCGAAGACGACGTCGCCCAGATCCGACGACGCTGTCTGAACGAGCTGCACGGCGTCGGCCTTGACGGTGACCGTTTCGGACAGCTCGCCGATCGCCATCGTCAGGTTGAGCACCTTGACGGTGGCCACTTCGAGCTGGAAATCGCTGACGCTGACCTTCTTGAATCCGGTGAGTTCGGCCGTGACCGTGTACTTCCCCGGCGGCAGGAGAGGGAAGACGTAAAGTCCGGCCTCATTGGTATAGCTCTCCTGCGAGACGTTGGTTTCCTGGTTCGTGGCGACCACCAGGACACCGGGGATGACCAGCCCTTGGGGATCCCTGACCGTGCCCTCCAGGCGCGCGCCGCTGCGCTGGGCAAACGCGGCGGCGGCAGAGAGCAGCACGGCAAGGATCGCCAGGCAAACAGAGAGATGGCGGATCCTGTGTCGAGACATGCTCAAATCGACTCCTTTTTTCTGTTGAGGAAAAAGCTGTTTCGACTCTTGGACGGGGATATACCGCCGCCGGGCGGAAAGCCGGTTCCCGGACACATTGGGCCTCCCTGGATCGGACACATACCCCTCCGTTATGTGTCGCGCCTGCGGCGCTCCCCTTCCATCCGACAATGCCAGGGCGAAATAGCTGCCACCCGGGTCCCCGGGCGCAACCGTGTCCATTAGTCTAACATATATTTCGGTGACAGGCTACTCAACCCCGAAACTCCCATTTTCACGCCCTGGGAAGGCCTGGTCCGAGTTTGGGGGTTGAGTAGCCTGTCACCGAAACTAATGGTAGATTGGGGGCGATGGAGGGAGTCAAAGCGCGGCTGTTTACGATCTGGTGCTGGACGGGGTGCGCCCTGAGCACCGCCTTCTGGGCCACGATCTCGATTTGCGGCAGTCTTTTTTCCTCTTCCGGAAGGTTGCAGCATTACTGCATGCGGCGCTGGTCGAGGGACAACCTCTGGCTCAGCCGCGCGCGCGTCGAGATCGAGGGGCTGGAACATGCCGGTCCCGGCACCCCGAGAATCTTCATCTCCAATCACAGCGGCCTGCACGATATCCTGGCCCTGGCGGCTCATCTGCCCATCCAGTTCCGCTGGGTGGCCAAGAAATCGCTCTTCAATGTTCCTTTCATGGGTTGGCACATGCGCCGGTCCGGCTACATCCCCATCGACCGCGAAAACCCGCGCGCCGCGGCGCGCAGCATCGTCGAGGCGGCCGGGATCGTGCGGGCGGGCGTGCCCGCGATCGCATTTCCCGAAGGAACCCGGAGTCGCACCGGAACGCTGGGCATATTCCACAGCGGCGCATTCGCTCTGGCCTTGCGCGCCGGCGTGCCGCTCGTCCCGATCACGATCGACGGCAGCGCCCGTGTGATCTTTCCCGGGACACTGCAGGTCAACCCGGGAACGATCATCCGCGTCAAGATCAGCGAGCCCATCGACCTCGCCGCCTACCAACGCGGCGACAAGCAGCGCCTCATGGAAGACGTCCGCCGGATCATGAGCCGCGACCTCGAAGAGCTGCGCAGCCGCAGGCGCCCGGGCGAGGAGCGCGCCGATCCGGTCTACCGCTGGATCCACAAAGGATGACGGCAGCGGCCTTTGATGGTACCTTGAAGGCGGCTGCGGGGCCCAGGAGATGTCGGGAAAGGCGGGCGGAGACAAAAGCGAGCGCACGGTGACATTCCCGGAGAGGGCCTTCCTCGCCGTGGTGGCCGTGTTATGCCTGGGCCTCGCATTCAGCGCCGCTTACAGTTTTCGGACGCTCGCGCGCCTGCGCGAGGAGTACCTGCACAACCGTGCCGCCGACGTCGCGGGCAGTCTCGACCGCAGCCTGCGCGGCCCCGGGATGCGCGTTCCGGGCGCCGGAGCGCGCATGCAGGGGATGCGCGCCGATCCCGCCGCGTGGCAGAGCGCGCTCGAAGACGCTCTGGAAGCCCACCACGAATCGACGGCCTTCCTGGCCCTGGTCGATTACTCGGGAGTCGTGCTCGCGAGTGCGGGCAATCGGTTCGCCAAGGCGTTTACGGGCCCAGCCGGCTTCGTTCAGCACGACGGCACCGAGCTCTATGTTTTTGAACAGCCGATCGGACCGGGCCGCCAGGATCGGCCGGGCATGGGGCAGTTTTCCCAGCAACGCCGCCTGCGCATCGGGATCTACGCCTCTTCGGCCGATTTCATCCGCAGGCAGGCCTATTTTCAGGCGGCCGTGAGCGGTGCGGCGATCGCGGCCCTCCTCGCGCTTGCATACTACTTCCTGCGCACCTTGCACCGTTTTCTCGATCTCAAGGCGCGCGAGGAGGCGGGCCGGCACCTGGCGGCCCTGGGAGCCATGGCGGCGACGCTGGCGCACGAGATCCGCAACCCGCTGGGAGCCATGAAGGGTCTGACGCAGCTGGCGCAGGAAAACCTTCCCCGCGACCACGAGGCCCAGCAGTTCATGAAGACGGTGGTGAGCGAGGCCGGGCGCCTCGAGCGGCTCGTCTCCGATCTGCTCGCCTTCGCCCGCCCGCGCGAGCCGGCCGTGAGCGAGTTCGACTTCATGAAGCTGCTTTCCGATGTGGCGCTGCAGCTGAGGGCGCGGCCGGAATCCGCCGGCCGGAAAATCGAGATCGTCTCCGATCACGACCCGTTGACCGTACGCTCCGACGAGAGCGCGCTGCGCCAGATCCTGCTCAACGTCATCCTGAACGCACTGGAAGTCGCTCCCGAGGGCGGCGCTGTGGTGGTGAGGGTCGGCCTGGACGGCAACGCGCGTAATCTGAAGGTCGAGGTCGAAGACGGCGGCCCCGGGCTCGGCGGCCGCGATCCAGAGGAGTTCTTCGAGCCGTTCGTGACGACCAAGGCCAAAGGCACCGGGCTCGGCCTGCCGGTGTCGCGCCGCCTGGCCGCGGCTCTCGGGGGGACGCTGACGCTCGGAGAGCGCGCCGGTGGCGGGGCGCGCTGTACGCTGACGGTGCCGATTGCGGGAGCCGGAACATGAAGTGCACGATACTGGTCGTCGACGACGAGCCGGCGCAGCGCTTGCTGCTCGCGGGCGCCCTGGGCAGGGACTACGATGTCGTCGCCGCAGCCGACGGCCTGGAGGCGACGCAGCTCCTCGGCGCGCGCAGCTTCGACTTGGTGATTACCGACGAGCGCATGCCGCGCATGAGCGGAATCGAACTCATCCGCTGGGTGCGCGAGAGAACACCGGAAACACCCGTCATTGTCCTTACCGCCTACGGCTCGGTGGAATCGGCCGTGGAAGCCATCAAGCTCGGGGCCGAGGATTACCTGACCAAGCCGCTCAAGAGCCCTGAAGAGATCCGCATGG
>CAZHQK010000088.1:0-33949 GCA_964534795.1 uncultured Acidobacteriota bacterium | reverse complement strand
ACCTCAGACGGTGCGATCTGGGGCGCGTCGCCTGCGGCCGTCCGGGTGCCGCCCACGGCCGCCGCGCCCACGCCGACGGCCGTCCCTTTGATGAAATCTCTCCTGCGCATGCCTCGTTTGCTTTTCATGTCTCCTCCCCCAGCTTTGCCATGCTCCAAGCGAGCGGCGACCTCCGCCGCGCTCCCGGATCGCGTCCCCTTGCGGCGCGACCGGTCACCCCGTCAGCCTATGACCATGATGGTTCGATATCAACACATTTCTCGAGCGCCCCCGACCCGAACGATCCGGGGCCGACCCGAACCGCCCTCCGCCCGGGGCTTTTTTGCGATGCGCGACCACCACCAGCTTTCAGCGATCAGTTTTCAGCGATCATGTGCCCGCCAATGCCGCCTCCGGGCGCAGGACCCGTTGCCGCAGGCTGCAAACCCGGGGCCCCGGCAACGATCGCGCTCCTGCCCGGCCGGCTTCCTTTCCGGAACCGACGCGAGCTCACCGCCCGCAGATCGGGGCCCCGCCCGTGCTTCGGATGGGCGGGGGTCATCAATAGGCGACCGTGAAGCGCCGGCGGATGTGGGCCGGGCGTTCGAGCTCGTCGAGAAGGGCCACGGCATAGTCCTCGACCGAAATGCGGCTCTCCCCCTTTTCATCCTGGAGGAGCCGGTCGCCGCCGATGCGGTAGCGCCCGGTGCGCGCCCCGGGCTCGATGTGCGCCGGCGGGCTGAGAAAGCTCCATTCGATCTCGCCCGCTGCGCTGCGGAAGATCTCCAGGGCCTCGGCCTGCGCCAGCGCTTCCGCCTTGTACTCGGCCGGGAAGCCGGGGGTGTCGACCAGGCGCGTGCCCGGAGCCACTTCGAGGCTGCCGGCGCCGCCCACCCACAGCAGGCGCCGGACGCCCGCGCGCGCCAGCCCATCGAGCAGGGCGCGCGCGGCCGCGGGCACCACCTCGTGGCGCTGCTGGCGGCGCCCGCCGATCGAAGCGATCACGGCGTCATGGCCGCGCACCACCGCCGCGACCTTTTCCGGATCGGCGGCGTCGCCGGTCACGACCGTCAGACGCTCGTGGGCGAGTTGCAGCCGCGCCGGGTCGCGCACCACGGCGGTGACCGTGTGGCCGCGTTCCAGAGCCTCCCGCAGCACGGCGCCGCCGATCCACCCGCCGGCACCGAAAATCGCGATCTTCATGTCGGTCCTCCTGTTTCACCAACCCGGGCGCTGCGGAACCGAAGCGATTCCGTTGCCGCCCGGCGGCATCGGATCCAGCCATCAGCCGTCAGCTTTCAGCTGTCAGCTTTCAGGGACCAGGATTCGGCGAACCGGATGGTAAAAACTGAAAGCTGATGGCTGACGGCTGAAGGCCGATGGCTAATCGCTGCAATCATCAGCAACGACGACCATGCCCCCTCACTGTCACCATCCGGCCCGCAGCAGCGAAAACTCCGGCACCGGAGGGCGCCAAAGCGAGCGCGGCTAGCGCCTCCACGTCTCGTTGAGCGCCAGGTAGGCGCCCGTCCCGATGCCGCCGCCCGTCGGATACCATGTGCCGGGCGCGCTCTTGCCGTTGATCAGGATCTCGCCGCTGCCGGCCGGCACCATGACGAAGGTCATCAGGGTGTTGGCCCCCATCTTGAGATCCACCCAGCGGGGCTCCCCCATGTCCTTCCAGATGAGTTCCACCGTGTATTTCTCCGACCTGCAGGTCTCCCGGCGCTCGACGATCCCATCCCCCGATTGCGTGATGGTCCCCTGGTGGGGAACGTAGGGCGGGACGTTGAAGGTCGGCATCAGGCTGGCCATGAGTTGATTCGTGACGTAATCGAGCACCTTGGGATTGTCGTGGATGGCGATGCGCAGATCGCCCGCAGCCGGATCGGTCACGGTGAGATAGCAGACGGCGCCCGATCCCACCGGGCTCCAGTGCACGCGGAAGAAGTTGGCGTTGCTGACCGCCCGGCCGCCCTCCTTGTCGAGCTTGCGGATCGCGGGATTCTCGCCCGCGACCACCACCTTGGGCTGGACCGCCGTTTCCGCCTGCTTGGGCGCCGGCGCCTGCTGCGCCCGCGCCCCCATCACCGCCGACAGCACCACCAGCGCCGCCGCCCGCCGCGTCACCCTTGTCTCCATGGCTCTTCCCTCCCTGCGCCGAATCGTTCGCCTCGGGCCGCGCGCCGCCCGGCCGACGCAGCCGCCGCTTCGACGCAGCCCGAGTCGCCTCGCCGCCCATGATAAACTAATTTGATATGGAATCGTCAAGCGAGAACTTGTATGATGGAGCCATCGGCCATGCAACGTACGGGGAAAGGAGAATCCATGAACGACAGCACTTCGCGGCGCAGTTTCCTGAAGGCGGGCCTGTGCGTGCCCGCCGCCAGACTGGTTCCGGGGCGCCCGGGCGCGACGCTGCAGACGGCGCCCGCGGTCGCGTACCGCACTTTGGGCAAGAGCGGGTTGAAGGTTTCGACCGTCGGCTTCGGATGCGGCTTCAATCCCAAGCCCGACGTCATCGCGCGCGCCATCGATCTCGGGGTCAACTACTTCGACACGGCACGCAACTACGGCGACAGCGAGCGCATTCTGGGCGGCGCGCTCCAGGGGAGGAGGGACAAGGTCCTGATCTCCACCAAGACCGGCGGCAACACCAGGGAGGACATCGTCAAGCAGGTGGAAACCAGTCTCCAGATGCTGAACACCGATCACGTCGATGTCCTTCTCCTGCACGCCAAAGACAGCCCCGAGAGGGTCACCGACGAAATGATCCAGGCGCTGGAGGCGCTCAAGAAGGAGGGGAAGACGCGCGCCATCGGACTGAGCACGCACGACCCCAACAATGTCGTGGATGTCGTTTTGAAGTCGGGCAAGCTCGAGGTCGTGCAGCTGACCTACAGCTACCCGATCGGCGGCATCTATCGCGACGCCGCCATCAAGAAGCTGCACGCCGCGGGAATCGGCCTGGTCGCGATGAAGGCGGTGATCGCCATCTCGGGCATCCGCATGATGGAGGAGTTCGCCAAGGGCCGCACCCTGATGAACATGGGCATCGACATGTCTCCGAAAAAGACGGGCGAGGCGGCGCTGGCCGCGATCAAGTGGGTGCTGGTGAACCCGGCGATCGCGACCGCGGTCGTCGATCCGGGCAACACGGCCAACCTGGAGACCGATGTCCGCGCCATGACCGAGCCCTACACGCCCCAGGACGAAAGGCTGCTCTATGCCCTGAACGAGCGCTTGCGGCCCCTGTATTGCCGCATGTGCTACGAGTGCCGCGGCCAATGCGCCATGGGCCTGCCGGTGGCGGAAGTCCTGCGCTACCTCGCGTACAACGACTTCGCGGGCGATTACCACCACGCGCGCGCCAACTTCCTGGAGCTGCCGGCCGAGATCCGCGCCGTGCGCTGCCGCGACTGCTCGTCGTGCACGGTCGAGTGCCCGAACGGCGTCGCCGTGCGCGACCGCCTCACGCGCGCCCAGGAGCTGCTGGCATAGATCGCCGTCGCAGCGTCGAAAGGTCGTGGTTCCGGGGGCGCCGGCAGCGGCGATCGGTCGGCGCTCGCGGCCGCGCGCGGGCTGCCGTACGGGCCGGGCGCCGCGTCCCCGCGCGCCGGGCGCGCGCGGGGACGACGCTGCGGTCCGCCTGTCAGAACTGGAACTGCGCCGTGATCCGGAACTGCAAGGGCTCCAGAATCCCCGAGGGCTGGCGCCAGCTCGTTCCGTAGCTGGTGATGATGCTGCGGATGCCGTCGCTGTTGAAGATGTTGTAGAAGTCGACCATGGGCTTGAACGTGTAGCGGTCCTTGACCACGATCGCCTTGCTGAACCGCAGGTTGACCTGGTGGGTGAAGGGGAGATATTCCTTGTTGGGCTCGGCGATCAACACGGTCTTGTAGCTGCCGCCGCTCGACAGGCCGCGCCCGATCTCGGGAATGTAGTACTGCCCCGCCGCGTTCTTCGGAATCGGAGCGTTCCACGAATATCCGACGGCCGGCCCGCGCAGCATCATGTAGCTGCCGGAGACCGCGATATTCCAGGGAAGCGTATACTGGCCGTTGAGCTTCAGCTCCCCGTTGTAGGGAGTCTGGCGAATGGGGAACTGATACTGCGGGTTGTCCAGCTTGGTCAGAAGCGTGTAGTCGTTGTAAGTCTTGCGGAAGGCGAACCCGCCCTGGATGAACGCACCCTTCACGAACCGGCCGTTGACCGTGATGTCGAATCCCTGGTTGTAGTTGGGCAGCTCCCTGCCCAGGAGCTTCTTGGTGAAAGTCCGGTAGTTGTTTGCCGGATGGCCGTAGGCGGCGGGGCTGATGTCGTAAAGACCGCAGATCTTGTTGCCGCCTCCGCCGGGGAGCCTCGGATCCGTCGGCGCCGTGAAGCAGAACGGGCCGTCGTACATCTTGTAGCTGAACTCCTGCCCGGCGAACGGCCCGCTGGGGAAGACGTACTGATCGTCGGTGGTCAAGCCGTTGCCCTCCCACCGCCGGTACCAGAGGAAATTGAGCGCCAGCCGGGGCAGAAGTTCGTGCTGGACGCCGATGTTGTACTCCCAGCTGTAGCCGCGGCTGAACCACCCGCGCAGCACCTTCGGATCGACACGGGTCTGGATCACGGACGTGCCGAAATTGGCGTTGCCGGTCGGGCCGAGTTCGTTGAGCTGCGGCGTGCCGTCGGCATTGAAGAGCGTGCGGTCGCCGTTGAGGTCGAACCAGCTGCGCCAGTCGGTGTTGGATATCCGCCCCGCAGCGGCGTTGCTGGCCGTCATGGACGTGGTCTCCGCGGCCACGAAGCGCGCCAGGCCGAAGCGCACGGCGGTCTTGCCGTTGCCGAAGACGTCGAAGGCGGCGCCGATGCGCGGCGACAGGTCCTTCCAGTTGAGCACGTCCTCGGCGGGATAGCTCAAGGTTTTCTTGATCCAGGTGCTCGGCGGGATGGTGACCTCGTCCTCGCCCGTGATCAGATGATCCAGGCGCAACCCGAGGTTCAGAGTCAAGCGCCTGATGGTCCAGCGGTCCTGGATGTACCAGCCGAAGTCACCCTTGATCCGGTCGCGGCGCACGGTCGGCACATAGAGCACGGCGTTCGCCGAGAACGGCCCGAAGAAATAGAGGTTGGTGTCGGCCACGACGCCCTGGGGCCGCCAGTACGTGCCGGCCAGAAACTGCAGCCCGCCCTTGAGCTGGTGCGACCCGGTCACGTAGCTGAAGGATGGCTTCCATGTCCAGGTGTCCGACTTGTTGGTGTCGGCCAGCATGAACGGCCCCCAGCAGTTTCCGCTCATCCAGTCGCCGTAAAAGGGCGTTTCGCCCGCCGCGACATTGAGGACCTTCTTGATCGAGGTGTCTTCCACGAACTTGCCCGACCACTTGTAGTAGGGCTCCTGGAAATTGAAATACAGATGGAACTTGTAGACCGAAAAGGCCATGTCGAAGACCAGCCGGGGCGAATGCAGCCGTGTCCACTTGACCTGGACGTTCCTCTGGGCCGGGACGTCCTGGACCAGGGCGGAGTCGGGCCCCATCATCTTCAACCCGTAGAACGTGGTCAGCGGAGTGGTGGTGTGGTTCTGCCGGTTCTTCTGTTCGTCCCAGAAGAACGTGATCTTGTTGCCGGCCGTCGCCTGCCATGTCAGTCGGACGCTGCCCTGGGCGATCCAGGGATCGCTGAACCCCGGCCTGTCGTAATCCGGTTCATAGTAGGTCGGGTTTTTGGATTTGTTGGCGAAGGCGTTGAGCACCTCCGTCTTGTCGGTGTTGTAGCGGCCGGTAGCCTGGAACCAGAGCTTGTCGCGCTTGATCGGCCCGCCGACCGAGGAGTTGATATCGTAATACCTGAGGGTTCGGGCGCTGCCGAGATCGACGCCGTAGCGCTCCTTGATGCCCTTGCTGTTGCTGGCGTTCCACGACTTGGACGTGACGTTGAAGAAGACGCTGCCGTGGAACTCGTTGCCGCCGTCGCGCGGGATCAGGTTCATCAACAGGCCGGGCTGGCCCATTTCGGCGTTGTCGATCGCGGTCGAAAAGCTCATCTCCTGGAACATCTCGTTGCTGAAATTGCCGCTCTGCGACGGGCTGGCGATCGAGATGTTGGTGGCCCGGATGCCGTCGACCATGGTGAGCGACTGCGGTGTGCCGTGATAGGTGACGTCGCCGAAACCGGTCAGGGTGGCGCCCGGCAGGGTGAGCGCCATTTCATTCTGGCTGCGCCCTTTGGTCGGAATGGCATCCAGTACGGTGCGCGTCTGGACGTGGGGAGTGGCGACGCTCTGCACGTCGACGACCGGCGGCGCCGCCTCGACGACGACCACGTCTTCGATGCCGGCGACCTTCATCACCGCGTTGACGGGCGCGGTGAACTGGGCCGTTACTTCGATCCCGGGACGCTTCACCGTGACGAAGCCCTTGAGCACGAAGGTCACCTCGTAGGTGCCCGGCCTCAGGTCCACGAAGGCGTAGCGCCCGGCTTCGTTCGTGAGCATGGTCTTGGATCCTTCGATCATCGCCGGGCTGGTGATGGTCACCTCGACGCCCGGGATCACCGCCCCTTGCTCGTCGGTCACGACCCCGGCGATCGCCTGGGCCGATGCCGCCCTTGCCAGGCCGAAGGCAACCATAAGCAAGAGGATGGCATTCCTGCAGCAAGTCTTCATTGCGACCTCCTTGGCTGAAGTTTCCGTGAAACGGCAAAAGAGGGGAGAAGCGACAAATTGCACACACGGCGGGTGAAGGATGCGAATCCGGTCGACGTGGTCGGGGCCAACCGCATATCAAGCACCCTCGCGCGCCGGGGCTCAGCGACCCGGCGCATCCTCCGGGCGGCACGCCGCGCGCGGCCGGCCGCCCCATGGCTGCAGCCGCAAACCCCAGATCGCGTGCCCGAACTCCGCGCTTTGTGCTGTATGGCAATTCGCCGCCGCACTGCGCTCCTGGCCGCGAGCTGTCATGCACGCTGCTTTCCGGTTGCACATATGTCGTACAATATTGCATGCAACCATGAATGTAATCTATACTAAGCACGTGGGTCGCCGCCTGTCAACAATTATTCGCAGGCGGGCGTCGCCGCTCCCCCGGGAGTTCGTGCGGCCGCATGGTGCGTCCCCAAGGAACCGCCCGGGGAACATTCGGGAGCGCCGGCGCGCCCGGTTTTTTCGGCCGGCCGCCGCTGCCTGCCCTATGCCTGGAAGCGCGAGAATGCGATTCACGCTCCGTCGCGGGAGGATTTCATGAACCCGAGAAGCTGTCTGGCAGCATGTGCCCTCAGCCTGTGCTTGGCGGGACTATGGCCCGCTGCAACCTCGGCCCGGAATCCGGGATCACGCCAGGAAACGCCGACCGATTTCCCGCGGATCACGTGCGAGGAACTCAAGCGGCTCATCGATGCCGGGGCCAATGACATCGTCATCGTCGACAACCAGCCGGAGGAGTCCTACAACGAAGGGCACATTCCCGGCGCGATCAACTTCCCCTGGACGGATCGGATCAAGCCGCCCGTGAATCTGCCGCGCAACAAGACCCTCATCATGTATTGCGCCTGCTTGGAGGAAGAGGATTCGCTGGATATGGCGCTCAAGCTGAGGGAGTTCGGTTACCGCAACATCAAGCTTCTCAAAGGCGGCTGGCTGAGATGGGAGGAGCTGAACTACCCGGTCGAGAAAAAAAACAAGCCCCGATGAGCGCTCAGCGCGCCGCGCCGGCCTGATCCAGGGCGCGCATCATCCTGGGCAGGAAGACCTCCTTGGGTTCGAAGCCGGTCACCCGCAGCTCGCTCATCTCGCTGCCGTCCGGCCTGAGGAAGACCAGCGTCGGCACCCCGAGGACCTGATACTTCTTCTGCAGTTCCTTGACACCGGGCTCGTCCGCGGAGGTGAGGTCCGCCTTCAACATCACGAAATTCTCCGACGCCCGGATCACCTCCGGGTCGGAAAACGTGCGGCTGTCGAGCTCCTTGCAGGGCAGGCACCAGTCCGCATAGAAGTCGATGAATACCGGCTTTCCGATGCGCGCCGCTTCCTGCAGTCTGGCCTCCGCGTACGGCAGCCAGCGGATGGCGCCCGCCACGCCGCCCGCGGGCAGGCTCTGCATTCTCCGAAGAAGGGTTTCGTCGACGTGGGCCTGAACTCCCGACGCCGTCAGGTAAAGCGCGGCACCGAAGAAAACCAGGCCGACGGCGTTGCGCACGTATGCGAACCCCTTCCCTTTCGCCTGCGTCGGTTCCACCCAGGCCAGATAGATTCCTCCCAGGAGCATCGTGAACGCCAGCGCCAGCGAATACAACAGCGGGCCGGGAAAAAGCGGCTCCAGGAAGTAGATCGCCATGCCGATCAGGACGAAGCCGAAGATCTTGCGCACCCAGACCATCCAGCCGCCCGAGCGCGGCAGCCGACTCAGGCTGCCGGAGAAAAATCCCAGGAAGAGGAAGGGCAGGCCCAGCCCCAGGGCAAGAACGAAAAAGAGAGTAAATCCCAGAAGCGGGTTCCCGGCCTTGCCCACGTAGGTCAGCAGCCCGAGAACAAAAGGGCCGATGCAGGGCGCGGCCACGATACCGACCGTCAGACCCATGAACAGGGTGCCGAACAGACCCTGACGTGAGCTGCCGGCCAGTCGGTTGAGGAATCCCGGCACGCGCAGTTCGTAGACGTCGAACATGCTCAATGCCAGCAGGACCATCACCAGCGCCAGCCCGACGAGCACCGGCGGGTATTGCAGCGCCGCGCCGAAAAGACTGCCCGTCAGGGCCGCTATGCTTCCCAGCACCGAATAGGTGACGGCCAGCCCCAGGACATACACGGTCGCGTGCAGCAGCAGGCTTCCCTTTTTGCCGCGCGCCTGGCCGCCGAAATACGAGATGGTGATCGGGATCATCGGATAGACGCACGGCGTCAGGTTCAGGGCCAGCCCCCCGACGAAGACGAGCAGCAGCATCATCGGAAGCCCCCGCTCGCCGAAAGCCGATCCGGCCGCCGGCGGAGGCGCGCCGCCGGCCGCACCCGCCTGCGCCCCGCGGCCCTCGTCGGGCTGGACGGCCGCGGCCTCACCGCCAGGCGCATCAGGCGCGCGGGCACCGGAGGGCGAGGCCGCGGGCGGCGTCCCGGCCGCCTCCCCGGCAGGAGACACCGGGACGGCCAGGCGGAAGGGTGCGCGGGCGGGAGGCAGGCAGCTCTGGTCGTCGCATGCCTGATAGCCGACATATCCCTCGATGACGATCTCGGTCGCGCGCAGATCCCGCGCCGGCGTCACCTCCGCGGTGAGCGTCACCGCGCCCTCGTAAATCGACATCGGCTCTTGCGAAAACGGCAGCCTCTTGACGACCGCCGGCGGAAAGACGACCCTGCCGAAGGTCACGCCCGGCTGCGCGGTGAAGCGCACGGTGGTCGGGATGAGATAATCTTCCCGCGGCCGGTCGGAATTGATGTGGTAGGGCTCGCGGATCGAGAGTTCGAGCGTCAACAGGCCCGGCTGTCCGGCGCGCAATCCCGCCGCAGGCGCGACGGCACGCACCGTGACGACCGGCTCGGCACCTGCAGCCGCCGCAATTCCCGCGAGCAACGCAGCGATCACACATGACATCCGCTTCATTCCGATTCCTCCATGCCGCCGGCAACCATCGCGCCGCGGGCCGCCCGCGCGGCGCCGCACGCGCCCGCCCGTCGCCCGCAGTATGCCCGGCCCGGGAGACACGCGATTATCTTAGATGAGCGCTCCCGGAGGGTCAAATCGCGCCCGGCGCGCCGCCGCCTCCGGCCGGGAGCGGCGGCGCTCTCCGCCCGAAGAACGTGTTGACACGCCGTCCCTTTTCTCATACCATAGCTGGCATGCATCATTACATGCATTATTGCATGACATAGGGCGACAGAGCCCGCGGGGCTCGAGGAAAGATGGTTCATGGAACGGGCGGCGCGAACCGGTGCTGCGCGGCGCGATCCGTAATGATCGCGCACCGGCCGCCGCGATCCCGCGATAGCGGCAGTCGCGAACCGCGCGGCCGCACACTGAAAGGCGGCAAGATGCAACCCGGGTCGCTGCGGCACGCGAAAGGGATGTCGGTTTGCGCAGCCTTCCCCGGCGTGCCTTTCATCGCGCCGGCACCCACCGAGTGAGGGACAGGGGCATGGAACAAGAATCGCAGAAGCCATCGAAAAACAGGATCACAAGACGCGAATTCGTCGGGACGACGCTTTCGGCGGGTTTAATCCTTGCGGGAATGCCGCTGCGCGCCCAGACGATCACCACCGATTCGGCCGGCCTGACCGCCGGCGACGCGAGCATCCCCGCGGGCGATCGCGAAATTCCCGCATACCGCGCCATGCCCGCATCCGGCGGCCCGTTTGCCGTGGCCCTGGTCGTGCACGAGATCTTCGGCGTCCACGAGCACATCAAGGACATATGCCGGCGCTTCGCCAAGGCCGGGTATCAGGCCGTCGCACCGGATCTGTTCGCCCGCCAGGCGGACGTCTCGAAGATATCGAATTTCAACGAGCTCTTCAAAGTGGCCGGCGCCACGGCCGATTCCCAGGTCATGTCGGACCTGGACGCGACCGTCGCATGGGCCGCGAAGAACGGCGGCGACGACCGCAGGGTGGGGGTCACCGGATTCTGCTGGGGCGGCCGCGTGGTCTGGATGTACGCCGATCACAATCCGAAGATCAAGGCGGGAGTGGCATGGTACGGGCCGGTTGCAGGCCAGCCCTCTCCCTTGCAACCGAAGCATCCCCTGGACATCGCCCGATCCCTCAAAGTGCCGGTCCTGGGGCTGTACGCAGGCAAGGATGCGATGATCCGCCCCGATTCGGTCGAGCGGATGCGCGCCCTCCTCAAAGAAGCCGGCGGCCCGTCGGAAATCATCGTCTACCCGGAGGCGGATCACGGATTCTTCGCCGATTATCGTCCGGGCTATCGCAAGCAGGATGCCGAGGACGGGTGGAAGAGGTTGCTGGAATGGTTCAGGAAACACGGTGCGGCCTGACGGCGGCCCGGCAGCTTGCAGGCCCGGCACCATCCCTTGGTCGTCATGAATACAGCTGAGGGCACCGGCTCGCGGCCCCGAATCCCGATTCGAGAAGCACCGGCCAGCCACGGCCGACTGCGGAATGCCGTGCTGCAATGCCGCAGGCTTGCTCCGGCCATGTTGTTTGTCGCGGCACTCGGCATGAACGCTCATTCGCCGGCGGAGCCGCCGGGCGAGGCCATGCGCCGGATCGAATTCGAAACCGATCAGGTGACCGCGCCGGAAATCGCCGTCGCCCCCGACGGCAGTCATATCGTATTCAGCATGTTGGGGCACCTTTTCCGCCTGCCCGCCGAAGGAGGCGCCGCCGTCCAGCTCACGCACGGGCCTTCGTACAATACGGACCCGTCGTTCTCCCCCGACGGCCGATTGCTGGCATTCGTCTCGGACCGCGACGGCAGCGACGGCAATCTCTTCCTTCTCGATCTTGCCGCGGGCGCGCTGACGCAACTGACCCGGGAATTCCGGGCGGCCTCGCCCACTTGGAGCCCCGACGGCCGAACCATCGCTTATTTCTATTACCCGCGGCGTGAGGAATACGCCCTGGACGCGATTCCCGGCATGGGATTCGGCCCGCCGGAGACCGTGGGCATTCGCACCATTGCAGCACAAGGCGGAACTCCGACGGAAATCCGGCCGCCGGGATCGTTCGGCTCCCTCTTTTTTCTGGCCGACGGCCGCCTGGCCTGGACGGCGGGCGACAGGTCCAAGGGATCCGGAACTGCCGCGGCGAGCCTCCAGACCATGTCGCCGCAAGGCGTGGTAACCCTGGGCACTTTCCCGGGCCCCGCAAGCGCCGCAACCGCCGGGGCGGGCGGCCGGGACCTCTACTATGCTTCGGGCGGCGAACTGTTCTCTTTCTCGTGGCAGCAGAATGCCCGGCAGCGTATCGCAAGCCTGCCGGGCGGCCAGGCGCGGCCGGCGGCGGCGCCGGACGGCAAGGCGCTGTATGCGGGGGGAGGCGGCAGGCTGTGGCGCGTCGCCCTGCCCTCGGGCGATGCCCGACCGCTGCCGTGGCGCGCGCGCGTCGTCATGGAAATTCGCAAGCAAGCCCGATTCCGTTGGCAGCCCCCGACCACGGAGCCGGCGCCGGCGCGCGCCATACTGACCCCCCGGCTGTCGCCCGACGGCAGCAGTCTGGTATTCATGGCCGCGGGGGCTCTGTGGGAGCAGCCGACAGCGGGCGGGCCGGCCTCCCGCCTCCTGGACGATTCGACCTTCCAGTGCGATCCCGCCTTTTCCCCTGACGGGCGGCGGCTGGCCTTCATCTGCGACAACCGGGGCACGCGCGAGGTGCGCGTGCTCGACCTCGGGACACGCCGCTGCCGCACCCTGTACTCGGTGGGCGGTGCTTCCTGGCCGCTTGCGCCCAGCTGGAGCAGCGACGGCCGGCGTCTCGTGGTGCAAAAAACCGACGGTTTCATGGATTCCTGCCGCTTCATCAGCCTGCAGGTCGAGAACGGCAAAGCGGAACAGATCGGCCAGAGCGCCAGAATGTGGAACGCGCGCCCGCATTTCTCCCCGGACGGCAAGGCCCTCTACTTCACCGGGCGCCTCGAAAAATACGCGCAGCTCTACAGCCTTCCGCTGGCACAGGATGCCCGGCCTGAGGCCGTGACGCGCCTGGGGCGCCACGTTCACGACGCCCTGGTATCGCCCGACGGCGCATGGGTCGCCTTCCGCCGCAACAGCGAGATCCTGGTCGGGCGCATGGGGTCGCAGCCGCTGAAGGACGGGGATTTCGTATGCCTGAGCACCGAGGGCGGACGCTCGTTCGCCTTCACCCCCGATTCTTCGGCGATCCTCTACTCTTCGGGAAGTCGCGTCTGGCGCCGGCCGTTGCCCGACGGCGACCCGGTCGAGATTGCCGTCCGCCTGGCATTGCCCCGCCCGGTTGCCGCGCCCCTCTTGATCCGGGGCGCGCGCGTCCTGCAGTTCCAGAGCGGGGGCTTCAGCGCAGCGGCGACGATCATGGTCGAGCGGGGGCGCATCCGGTGGATCGGCGAAGAGAGCGGGCACGAGATTCCGCCGGGCACGCGCGTGCTCGATGCCGCGGGGCGTTACGCCATCCCCGGCCTGCACGACTCCCACGTCCATGCGGTCTGGGCCAACCAGCAGGCGACCGAGGACAGTTTCATCGCGTACGGCGTCACCTCCGTGCGCGACCTCGGAGGGAGGTTGGACCTCGCGCGGGCGCTCCAGGATCGCGGCGACTCGACGGATCTGCCGGTTCCGCGCTACTTCCCGTGCGGCGAAATCTTCGAGGGGCTCATGCCCATGTGGGGCGACGCCTTTCTGGAAATCGCCACCCCCGAGGAGGCGCGTGCCTATGTGCGGCGCTGGCATGCCGGCGGCGCCGAGTGCATCAAAGTCTACCCCTCGCTTCCCTGGTCGCTGAAGCGGATCGCGGCCGATGAGGCCCACCGCGTGGGCCTGCCCCTGGCCGGGCACGGGCTTGCGATCGACGAGATCGTGCGCAGCATCACGCTGGGTTTCCTCACCCTGGAGCACACGGCCGGAGCGATATACGACGACGTCATCCGGCTCATGGCGCTGTCGGAAACGTGCTGGGATCCGACGCTCACGGTCGGGGAAAAGTCCGCGATCCATGTCCAGGAGGATCCGGGACGTTTCGCCGATGCCAAGATCCGCACCTTCGTGCCGGCGGAAGCGCTCGCCGCCACACTGCGCGGCCCGGGAATGTTCTCGGGCCGATCGCTCGAAGCTCTGCATGCCGGATGGCGCGCGAAGCTCGAGCGGATCCGCGCCGCCTATCAGGGCGGCGTCGGGCTGCTCGACGGCACCGATGCCCTGATGACCGGCATCTTCTTCGGCCCTTCGCTCCATTGGGAACTCGAGTACCTGGCCGAAGCCGGCCTGCCCGCCATCGAGGTGCTGCGCCTGGCGACGCTGGGGGCCGCCGGAGCCGTCGGCGCCTCGGCCGATCTCGGCTCGCTGGAAGTCGGCAAGCTGGCGGACCTGGTCCTGCTCGATGCCGATCCGCTCTCGGACATACGCAATACGCAGAAGATCTGGCGCGTCATCAAGGACGGAAGAGTGTTCGATCCCGAGCGGCTCAGAACGCGCGCTCCGGATGCCCGTCCGGCACCGCCCGCATCCGAGGTTTCAGAATTCCACCAAAGGGAGAGAAGGCCATGACAAGACGATTCGGGCGCGCAGCTCCGGGATGGCTGCTGATCGCCATCATGCTGCAAGCGCCGTCGGCATTTCCCCAGGAGCAGAAGATCTCGATCGTCAATCCCCGGGGAGAGCTCCCCGCGATACGCCTGGTGCCCATGGCGCCGCGCCTGGACACCCTGGAGGGCAAGACCGTATACCTGATCGCCGTATCTTTCGCCGTGCCGCTGATGCCGGAGCTGCAGAAGCTCCTGAGCGAGCGCTACCCGCGCACGACGTGGGTGCTCAAGGAAAAGGCGGGCAGCTACTTCGACGACGATCCGAAGCTCTGGGCCGAGGCCAAAGAAAAAAGCAACGCGGTCATCATGGGCGTCGGCCATTGAAGCACCTGCACGCCGGCGGTCGTCGGCCACTGCATTACGCTGGAGAGGATGGGACTGCCCACCGCGCCGATCTCCACCCAGAGATTTCTCGAGGTCGCCAAGACCATCACTTTCAAGAAAGGAATGCCGAGACAGCGGATGACCTACGTCCCGCACCCGGTGTCCGGGCGCCCGCCCGAAGTGGTGCGCAAGTACCTGGAGGGGAACGATCCGGTCAGCGGCAAGCCGATCCTGGAGGAACTGCTGGCGGCCCTGACCCGGCCGCTCGACGACGAGGAGAAGAAGACGGGATTCGTGACGCGGCCCCCGAGGCCGCGGCTGATCGGCCCCCACACGCCCGCCAACCTCGAGCGCATGATGGTCGAAAACGGCTGGACCGACGGGCTGCCGGTCGTGCTCCCCACCGAGGCACGGGTCGCTGCGATGCTCAAAGGAACCCGGCGCGCCCCCGGGGAAATCGTCGGGCTGATGCGCCCATCCCCTCCCCACGAGGGATGGGAGTATACGGTGGAAATGGTGGCCGCCAACGCGGTCATGGCCGGCGCGCGCCCGGAGCATCTGCCGGTCATACTGGCGCTGGCGTCGACGGGCGTGACCTCGCTCTTCAGCTCCACGACCTCGTTCGCCAGAATGGTGCTCGTCAGCGGGCCCATCGCGAGGGAGATCAAGATGAATTCCGGCATCGGCGCGCTGGGCCCGTTCAATGAAGCCAACGCCGTGATCGGCAGGGCCTGGACGCTCATGTCGAAAAACCTCGGCGGCTCGATCGCCGGCGAAACCTACATGGGCAGCCAGGGGAACAACCTCAACTACAACAACGTGTGCTTTGCCGAAAATGAGGCCGCGCTGCCCGCCGGCTGGAAACCCTTCCATGTACAGAAGGGCTTCAAGCCCGAAGAGAGCGTGGTCAGTACCTTCACCGGCTGGAGTCTGATCAATCACGCGGGTGCGGCGGCACGAAACAAGGAGGAGTTCAAGCGCGTCATCGCCGGTCTGTCAGCCAGCGGCATGGGCATGGGCGTGGGCCAGGCGGTGATCCTGCTCGACCCTATCGTCGCGCGCGATCTGGGCGAGAGCTTCGACACCAAGGAAAAATTCGGCGCGTGGCTCATCCAGTCGCTGGCGGCACCGGGCAGGGTGCCGGGCATGGGCGCCGCAATGGAAATCATCGTGGTGGGCGGCGAGGCCAATCCGTGCCTGACGATCGGCGACTTCAGCTATATCTCGAGCGCCAGGGTCGACCCCTGGCGTTGAGCGCGGCGCCGCGCCCGAAGCAAAAGGAGGGCTGATGACGAAGATATCGATCGCAAGCTTTTCGCTGGCCTGGTGTCTGTCGGTCGCGGCCGCCGTGCCCGCCGCCCGCGCCCAGGGCATGTCGCCGTCCGACCCGGCACCGGTCGGCACGACCGTGAGCAGCGAAATCCATTGCGGCAGCAATCCGGTCTCCTTGGAGCCGTACGACGTCAAGGTCACCCTCCTGCAGGTGGTGCGCGGCCGGCAGGCATGGGAGATGCTGCAGGCCGCCGACGCCGCCGCCCGCCCGGCCGACCCGGACTCGGAATACATCCTGGCGCGCATGAGGTTCGAACTCCGGGCCAAGATCGCTCCGGGAAACAAGAGCTTCGAACTGGGATCGCCCATGCAGCTGGTCGCCATGTCCGCCGACGGGCGCGAGTATGCCGCCGCGCCGGTCACCGCGCCGCAGCCGGCGCTGCGCGGTCCCTTGCGCGCCGGCGAGTCCCGGGAAGGCTGGGTGGCTTTCCTGGTCGAAAAGAGAGACCGACATCCGCTGCTGGCTTTCGATCCGGCAAGCGGCGGCGCGACGCTGCGCGGCAAGATTCTCTGGTTTCAGCTGTATTGACAAGGGCCGGCGCGCTGCGGCGGGCCGGCGGCATCGTTGATCGCAGGGTCTTTTGTAGCTTCGCACCATAAAAGGAGGCACCATGAAAACCGCCCCATTGTTCGCAGGCTTGCTTCTGATCGCAGCTCTTGCAGTTGCGGCCGAGGTCGACGGCGTCTGGCAAGGCGTCATCACCGTCACCGGCACCGATGTCCCGGTGCGCTGGACCTTCAAGGCCAACGGCAGCGAACTGACGGGTTCCGTCAGCCAGGCCGGCGGCCCGGAGATCGCCATCAAGAACGGGAAGGTCGACGGCAACAGGATCACGTTCCTGCTTTCGCTCGAATTCCAGGGGAACATGCTCGATATCAACTACAGCGGCGTCGTTTCCGGAGACGAAATGAAGCTGACGGGCGAGGTCATGGGCCAGACCTTCGAATATACCGTCAAGAGGGTCAAGCCCTCGGTCCTTTGATCCCGGGGTCCATCCTTGTCTGCCCCCGCCGTCCGCCGCACGCGTGCGGCCGGACGACGGGCCATAAGGAGACGCACGTATGAAAACGAAACGAACCCTGCCGCTATGCGCCGCCCTCGCCTTCACCGCTGCGTTCGCCGCCTCGACCTCGGGCGTGCGGCGCACGCCGTACACGAAGGAAGAAGCCGCTGCGCTCGGCGCTCCGCCGGGCGCCGCCAAGATGGTCGCGGTCGGCAACCTCGTTTTCCCGTCGGCCGTTTACGGCAGCGCCCAGGACCCGCTGCGGCAGGTGGAAGAAGTCGTGGAGCGCACGCATGCGCTTCTGACCGGGCACGGCCTCGGGATCGGCAACATGCTGCAACACACCATCTTCCTCAAGGACGGCGCGGCTTCGCCGATGGACGTGCTCACGCGCTTTCACGCTACGGCCACGCGCCTGGCGCCGAGCCTGAAGGAACGGCGCAGCGTCGGCACCATCATCCGCGTGCCCGGCTTCCACGACCCCAGGACCGCCGTCATGCTGGAAATCGTGGCGGGCGCGCCCTCGAAAAAAGAGCAGGCCGGAGACGGCTACATCCGCATCCCCTTCACATTCGGACCGCAGGAGATCGTCGAAACCATCGGCGACGACCGGCTCCTGTTCACGGCGGGGCTGGAAGCCATGGATTTCGAGCACGGCACCCTGGCCCCGAAGATCGACGAGCAGGTCGCGGCCATCGCGGGCAAGCTCGACGCCGCGCTGAAAAGAGCCGGCCTTTCGCTGAATCACATGGTGCAGCACAATCTCTATGTCACCCGGGGCACCGACCCGCTCCATGTGATCCGGCGGTTCCACGAGGAGGTGCGCAGGCGCGCTCCGGAAGCGAAGCAATACCCGAGCGCCGGCACCGTCATGGTCGTCGACGGCATGGCCGCGCCCGGCTTCCTGATGGAAATGGATGCCGTGGCCGCGCGCGGCCGGCCCGAAAGCCTCAGGCGCGTGCCCTTCACGGAGACTTCCATGGAGGTGGCCAAGGCGGTCGCCGCGGACGGTTTGGTCTACCTGACGGCCATGCCGGGCGCAGATTTCGCCGCCGCCATGACCGTGCCCGAAAGCGTCGACGAGCAGATCGAGGCTGCGGTCGGGAACGTCCGTGCCGCGCTCGAACAGGCGGGCCTCTCGCTCGCGAACATCGTCAAGCACAGGATCATCGTGAAGAAAGGGGCCGCCGACCCGGCGCGCGTGCGCGCCGGATTCTACGAGGTTGCCCTCCGCCATGCGCCGGCCCTGCGCGACAACCCGAGCGCCGAGACTTTCCTGATCGTGGAGGCGCTCGCCGGCGACCGACGTTCGTTCGAGCTGGCCGTAATCGCGGCCCGCTGACGCCGGGGCGAGCGGGCGCCGCCGCCCGGGTTCCGGAGCCCGGCGTCGATGGGGGGTCGTGTCTTCGCGCCGCCCGCGCCCTCAGCGCGGGATGATGGGCAGGACGACGTGCGACGGGTAGCGTGCCGAATGGTACACCGTCTGCTCCGCCTTCTCCATCCGTGTGCCGGTCGCCGGGTCCTCGCCCGTATTCAGATTGCGGTCGAAACGCGGGAAGTTGCTGCTGGTGATTTCCAGGCGAATCCGGTGGCCCGGCAGGAACACGTTGCTCGTCGCCCACATGTCGATCTCGTACTCGTAGACCTTTCCCGGCTCGAGCAGCGAAGCCGGACGGTTCTTGCCTTCGCGGTAGCGCGCGCGCACGATGCCGTCCTGGAGGTTGTACGCCGTGCCGTCCGGATGGACGTCGAGCAGGCGCGCGACCCAGTCCGTATCGCGCGCCGATGTCGCGGCATACAGTTTCATCGTGATCGGGCCGGTGACCTCGACGGGCTGCGCAAGCGGCGGCGTGCTGTAGACCAGCACGTCCTCGCGCTCCTCGACCGGCCGGTGGTCGCGCATGCCGAGGGGGACCGACGTGCAGCAGACGTTGCCGCCGAGCGTCGGCACCGGTGACGCGGGGTCGTAGACGTAGCGGTCGCTTTCCGCGCCCGCGGGCGGATCGGTGCCCAGGCGGCCGTTCCCGCGGGCGCTGTTGGCCCGGCCGTCGCTGGCGATGTAATACTTGGTATAGCGGGTGCGCGCGAGCGGCCATTCGTTCTCGTAGCGCCACCGGTTTTCGCCCATGATGAACAGCTCGAGCGGCGGCTTGCGGTCCATGCCGTTGTCGATCCCCTTCAGGAAACGGTCGTGCCATGCGAGGTAGAGCTTCAGGCCGTTGAGCACCGCCTCCGGCCCGAAATCGATGCCGCCGCCGGTACGCGTGCCGTGCGTCTTGAAATGCGTCCACGGGCCGATGATCATGCGCTTGTTGTTGCGCGCCAGCTCGCTGGCGCCGTTCTTCCGGATATTCCCATGGTCCTGGAGGGCGCCGCGCAGGAAGATATCGAACCAGCCGGTCGCCACCAGCAGCGGGGCCGCGATCCGGTGGGTCTCCTGCTCGAAGCTGATGCCCTCCCAGTACGGATCGTTTCTCCGGGGGTGCTTCAGCCAGTCGCGATAGTGAGCGTTGGGCTTGCCGATGGTTTCGTCCGCGGTCATCAGGGGCAGGTGCATGTAGTCTGCCTTGCCGTACTGCCCGCGGCTGCCGTACATCGTGCCGGCGCCCCACTCGAGCGCGAAGCCGAGGTGGAAGGCGCCGTCCACGTAGGTCCAGCCGTGGTATATGTCGGCGCTGGTGACATCGGTCGCCATGGAGACCAGATACCGGCTTCCGCGGATCGCCTGGGTCAGCTGGGTATATCCGAGATACGATCCGCCGAGCGTGCCGATCTTGCCGTTGCACCAGGGCTGTTTCGCCACCCACTCGTCGGTGTCGTACCCGTCGTCGGGCTCGTTGCGGTAGGCATAGAACTCCCCGCCCGACAGATAGCGCCCGCGCACGTCCTGGTTGACCACCACGTAGCCCCGCTCGGCAAACCAGCGCGAGTCCCGCTCCTCGCCCATGCCGCGCTTGCTGTAGGGGGTGCGCAGGATCAGGGCCGGGAAGCGCCCCGGCGCATCGGGCCGATAAACGTCGGCCACCAGCTCGACTCCGTCGCGCATCGGTATGCGCACGTTTTCGTCCACGACGACCTGGTAGGCGGGCTGCGACAGCTTCGCTTCGTCCCAGTGACTGAACTGCGGTTCGTCCTGGGCAGGTGTGCGGTTGTTTCCGGAGACGGCCAACGCCACGGCCGACAGCAACGCGATCATTCGCCATATCATGGTAATCCGTCCTCGCATCGATGGTGGTGCCGACCCGCCGCCGCCCGCATGGCGGCGCGGGCGGGATTGCCTTGCGCCCTTACTGCCCCGGCCCGGGGGATGCCTGCGGCGCGGCCGCGCGCATCGCCTGCGGGTCGAACACCTGTCCCCCCTTGATGACCCGCCAGATGCGGATCGTGTTCCGGATATTCTCGAGCGGATCGGCATCCAGCAGTACGATGTCCGCCAGCCTGCCCGCCGCCAGCACGCCGAGGTGCTCCGCGGCGCCGACCGTCTCGGCGGCGTCCGCCGTGCCGAGGTGCAGGGCCTCGAGCGGCGTCAGGCCGGCCATGCGGAAAAACTCGAGCTCCCAATGCAGGGAGAGCCCGAAGAACACCTCGGCCATCAAGGCGTCGGTGCCCGCGCGCACGGGCACTCCCTGGCGAAAGGCCGCGTAGACGCGCGCCAGCGAGTTGTTCATGTTCACCGACCAGAATTCCCTCGGATAATACGACAGGCGCCCGCCCTTGAGCGCGGCCCGGATCTTGTCGGCGGGCACGAAGCGGCGCACCAGTTCCGAAGCCATGTGCACCGGCGGGTCCTCGCGCATGAAGATCTCCGATCCTCCTTCGCAGGTCAGCGTGGCCACCCAGCGCGTGCCTGCAGCCGCCAGCAGCTTGCGGCCGTCGTCATGCATGACGCCGGTGGTGTGCTCGACGCTCGCGTAGCCCTGCAGCGCGTGCCGCACCGCTTCCTCGAAGGAGATGGCGTGACCCGACAGGGGCATGCCCAGCCGCTGGGCCTCCTCGGCCATGATGTTCTGCAGATGCCAGGGCACGGTCAGGTAGACCTTGATCCAGTCGGCGCCCCACCCCTTGAACCGGCGCACGCTGCGGCGCGCTTCCTCTTCCGTCTTGATCTGGAAGAAGGCGTCGCCCCACAGCGGCATTTCCCCTTCGAGAATCTCCCCGCTGTACCAGTAGCGCGGCACGGGCAGGAGCGTCGACTCGCTCCGGTCGCGCAGCGCGTTGAGCATGTCCAGCGAGGCGCCGACATCGCGCACCGAGGTGTTCCCGAAAGCGATGAAGGCGTCCTCGCTGGCCGCCTGGTTCGCCCATGCCGAGTGCACGTGCACATCGATCAAGCCCGGTATGGCATAGCGCCCGCCGCCGTCAAGCACGGTCGTGTCCGGGGGAATCCGCCGCCCGCCTTCCGGCCCGATCCACTCGATCCGGCCGTCGCGGATCATGACCGAAGTCTCCTCGGTGAACCCGCGGCGTGCGAAATCCAGCACGCGCACGCGCCGCAGCAGCAGCGGCGCCGCCACGGCGCGCCGCCAGCGCAGGCGCACGGGAATCTCGACGCGCCCGCCGCCGCCGAGCGGCTGGCGCCAGATACGGCTGCCGTCGGCGTAGATGAGCGCGGAGGAATCGGGCGTGAAGGCGAAGGAACGGCTGCAATCCGCCGTCACCCGGCGCACGTGCTCGTCGCGCAGCGGCAGGTTCGCGGCGGGTGCGACGAATACTTCCGTGTTCCTGCGGAATGCGATCCATTTGCCGTCGGGTGAAAGCAGCGCATCGTTGACATGGCGCGTCAGCGCCGTCAGCGGCTCCGGGGTCGCGCCCGCCTTGAGGGCCAGCCGGTAAAGGGCGGCGTATTTGCCCGTGCGCGCCGTGTAATAAAGGTATTGGCCGTCGGGCGAGAAATGCGGGCGCGCCGTCCATGACCCGCGCACGACGGCGAGTTCCTCGGTCTTGCCGTCGGCCACGGCGATGCCGATAAGCCGGTAAGGATCGCTCAACGTGTCGCTGCGCTGGAAAACGATGCGCGAACCGTCCGCGCTCCAGCTCGGCCAGAGAGCCCACGACGCCCCGCCCACGGTGTACAGCGTTCGCGTCTCGCCGCTCTCGAAGTCGTAGAGGCGCAGCTCGCGCCGGTCGCCGAAACCGGCGGCATAGGCGAGCTTCTTCCCGTCCGGCGAAAACGCAGGATCGCGCTCGAAGGCGGCGCCCTCGAAAAGCCGGCGCGCCCGACCGCCGTCGAGCGGCTGCTCGTAGAGAAAGCCGCCGGCCATGAAGACGATGCGCCGGCCGTCGGGAGAGAGCTGCGGCCCGACGACGGCGCGCGGCCCGAATTCCTCCGCGCTGTCCGGCCGCCATGCCGGCCGCGACTGCTTGCGCGCCGTCAGCCTGGCGGCCGCCGTGAAGCCGATGCTCTGCGGAGCTCCTCCCGGCAGGCGGACGCGCCACAGTTTCCCCCGATCGCCGAAATACAGCGCCGAGCCGTCG
The DNA here is from genome assembly GCA_964534795.1 of uncultured Acidobacteriota bacterium. Classification (GTDB taxonomy): domain Bacteria; phylum Acidobacteriota; class UBA6911; order UBA6911; family UBA6911; genus CAZHQK01. The sequence continues at coordinate 11,628 of CAZHQK010000088.1, read as the reverse complement.
CCCGCGACCGCCGGCTGCGATGCGCCGTCGCTCAAGGCGGCCAGCTCGACCGCCTGCGATGCGCCGAAGCGCAGGAACTTGACGGCCTTGTCGGTCGAGTAGTAGATGCCCTCGCCGGCCGGACCGGCGACCGGATTGGCCACCTGGTCGGCGAGCGAGGCCAGCAGGACGACCGTGCCGTCCGGCGCGCGCGCCTCGACCCGCATTTTCCTGGGAGCGCCGGGCATGCCGCCCGCCGATCCCGGCTCCGGAACGATCCAGCCGAGCCGGCCGTCCGGCAGGTAGAACAGTCCGGCGCAGGCACTCGGGCCGGCGATCACGACCGCTTCGCCGCCGCCCGCGGGCACGGCCTTCACCTCGCACAAGGCGGCGGTGCCGAAGCCGACGATTCCCGGGTATTCCTCCCGCAGCAGCCGGCGGCAGTAGGCGACGGTCCTGCCGTCCGGGCTCCAGACCGGGCTGCCGGCTTCCAGTTCGCGCGACAGCTGCACGGTCCGCCGGGTGCGCAGGTCGAGCACGAACACGTTGCCGCCGCTGCCGTCGCGGTCGGAAACGAAGGCGACCCGCCCGCCCTCGGGGGAAACGGCCGGCTGGCTGTCATAGGAGAATCCGAAGGTGAGCTGCTCCGCGGCCCCGCCCTCGGCCGGCAGCCGGAACAGGTGGCCGAGCAGGCTGAAGATGATCGTCCGGCCGTCGGGTGCCGCCGCAATACCCGGCTGGGTTACCTCGGCGGTCTCCAGCTCCAAGGTGCGGAAATAGCGCTCGTCGACCGCAGCGGCGCGCGGCGCGCGCTCCCGCGCCGCGCAGGCACAACAGAACAGCAACAGCACGGCTCCGGGACGAAAACACCGCCGGAGCCGGCGCGCGCCGTACGTCATGGTTCCCTCCCGCGCGTTCCAGGCCGGCGCGCCCGCCGGCGCCGCGCTATTTCACGACCAGGTGGAAGTCATTCAGCTGGCGCAGCATGTCGCGGATCTTGGGATCCTTGCGCTGCTCTTCCGTGTACTGCCGCTCGCGCTGCAGGTGCGCCTCGTAGCTGCCCGGCAGGTAGAACATCAGGAATTCCGCCGGCCGGTTGCCCAGCGTGCGCGAGTTGTGCGGCGAATTGGGCGGAATGAAGACGGCGTCGCCCGCCTTCATCCTGTGTGTTTCGCCGTTGACCGTCCACTCCGCCTCGCCCGCCTTGAGGTAAAAGACCTCGTAATGGGTCTTGTGGTAGTGCATCGGCGTCCGGAACCCGACCTTCCACGTGTCGTTCATGAAGGTGAACAGTCCCTCGGTATCCTCGTCTCCGAAGATCATCTGGGTGATCACCTCGCTGTCCTCGTGCTTCGGAGCCTGGCCCAGGAAAAACTTGTGCCGCTTGCGCTCCTGCGAGGCCACCGGCGCGATCAGGGCCACGCCCGCAGCCAGCAGCATCGCCGCGATCGTGCAACGTAACAAGACTCGGTTGCTGCGCATGGTCTCTCTCCCTCCCCGGAAAAAATTTCGATATCGAATCATTCCGGCGCGCATCATAACAGAAGGCGCCGCGGCGATGCAACCGCATCGTCGATTGCAGTCGCCGGCCGGGCGCGGTATCGTAGGGCGCGCACCACGGCGGGTCCGCCGGCCGTGAGGCCGCCGACGGCCGTCCGCTCGGAGCCGGCGGCGGGGTGCGAGTCGAAGACTGCATGCACGAGGTCGTCATGATACGAGGAGCGATCATCGCCGTATGGGCGGCATGGCTGGCCGCGGGCTTTCCGGCGCCCGCCGGCGGTCAGGCCGTGGTGCATTGGGATGAAGCCGCGCTGTCGCAGCCGCAATACCGGGTGCGGATGGAACATCTGGTGCCCGTGCCCATGCGGGACGGCGTCCGCCTTTCGACCGACATCTACCTGCCCGACGCGCCCGGGCCCTTCCCCGTCCTGCTGTGGCGCACGCCTTACAGCAACAACACGGCCGAGACCGTCGAGCAGTGCCGCTGGTACGCCGCGCGCGGCTATGCCGTGGTGCACCAGGACGTGCGCGGCAAGTACGACTCCGACGGAACCTTCGTCCATTTCCGCCACGAAGCCGACGACGGCTACGACACCGACGAGTGGATCGGCGCCCAGCCGTGGTGCAACGGCAGGATCGGCCTGATGGGCGGCTCCTATCTCGGCTACACCCAGATCGCCCAGGGGATCCGCCGCAGCAAGTACCTGGCGGCCATGGCGGCCTCGGTCACGACCGGCGACGTATTCAACGGCTGGGTCTACAACGACGGCGCGTTTTTCCTGGGCTTTGCCCTGCCCTGGGGAGCCATCGACATGGCCGGCCGCGTGATGCAATACACGCGCGCCTTCGACTGGCCCGCGATCTTCCCCTCGCTTCCCCTGGCCGCCATCGATCGCCGGGCCGGGCACACCAATGACAACTTCCGCGCGTGGCTGCGGCACCCGCGCGGCGACGATCCCTTCTGGCGCGCCGTCAGCTACGAGGAGGAAATCGCCGAAATCTCCGTGCCCTTCCTGGTGGTCGAGGGCTGGTACGACCTCTTCCTGCGCGGTGCTCTGCGCGACGACGCCGTCGTGCGCGCCCGCGGCAGGACGGAAGCCGCGCGCAAGTTCAAGCGCCTGATGATCGGTCCCTGGGCCCACGACACCGGCGTGCGCAACAACAGCCCCGGCAGCCCGGCCGCCGGCCCGGAGCGCGGCATCGACTTCGGCCCGGCCGCCGCCCTGGAGATGCGCAAGGTCTACCTGCGCTGGCACGACTACTGGCTCAAGGGCATTGCGAACGGCGTCGAGCGCGAACCGCCGATCAAGATCTTCGTCATGGGGGAAAACTACTGGCGCTTCGAAAACGAATGGCCGCTCGCGCGCACGCGCTACACGAAGTACTACATCGCCAGCCAGGGGAAGGCCAACAGCCTCGCCGGCGACGGCGTACTCCAGACGGCGCCGCCCGAAGGCGGCGCCGCCGCCGATACGTTCGTCTACGACCCCGCCGTACCCGTGCCGACCCTGGGGGGTAACATATGCTGCAGCAGTGTGCCCTCGGGCCCGCACAACCATGCCGCCGTCGAGATGCGCGACGACGTGCTCGTGTATTCCTCGGCGCCGCTGACCGAAGCGCTGGAGGTCACCGGCCCCGTCGTCATGAAGCTGTATGCCGCCACCACGGCCGTGGACACCGATTGGACGGCCAGGCTCGTCGACGTCCATCCGGACGGTTACGCCCAGAACATCGTGGACGGCATCGTGCGCGCGCGCTATCGCATGGGCCGGAACGCCCCGCCTTCCCTGCTCGAACCCGGCAAGGTCTACGCCTACGACATCGACATGTGGGCCACCAGCAACACCTTCCTGCCGGGGCATCGCATCCGCCTGGAGATCTCCAGCAGCAACTTCCCGCGCTTAGACCGCAACCTGAACACGGGCGAGGACCCGGCGACCGGCACGCGCATGGAGAAGGCCGCACAGACGGTGTACCACTCGCCGGCCTACCCGTCCCACGTCGTGCTGCCCGTCATCCCCCGGGATCCCAATCGAAGGCAGGAGTGAGGGCGCCCGCCCGGCCGCCTTTGCCGGATCCGGCGCGCCGCCTCAGCTGCCGTACTTCTGCGCCGGTCCGGTCGTGAACATGAAGATCGGCTTGTCGATGCGCCGCAATATCAGCGGGCAATGCCTGGTCCCTTTGGGTACGAAAACCAGGCAGCTTTCGGTCAGGATGTGGCGCTCGCCGCCGATCCAGAGCTCGATCTCGCCCCCCAGGCTGCGCGGATTGGCGACGTCGCTGCCGTAAAAGCCGAACACCTCGTCGAAGTCGTGGGTGTGCTCCTTGACCCAGACCCTGTCGGGGTAGGCCTTCAGCAGCCAGGAACATTCCGTGTAGTAGGCGCCCGGGACCACCCCGCCGTCCAGATAGGTCATTTGGATCAGCATGTCCTTGGGCTGGGCGTCCAGGTTGGCCGGTTCGGCGGCCGGCGGCTTGTGCCGGGTGACGATGTACCTGCCGTACCTGGTCTCGCCGGGATGGTTCGATCCCCGGCCGTATGCGATCCAGCCGGCGGCCGAGAGCAATGCGGCCGCGGCCAGGCTCATGCCCAGAATCTTGGTCGTACGAGTCATGGTAACCCCTGTTCAGTATGGATGCCGATCGCGCGCCCGCCTTCCGCCCGTAGTTTCCGGCCAGGGCCGGCGTGCGCGCCGACCGGCTACTTTTTCCCGACGATCGCGGCAAAGGCCGCGGAATCGAACTGCATTCGGACGCTCTTGATCTTGCCGTTCTCGAAATCGTACAGGTTGGCGCAGGGTATCTCGAACTTCCCCGCCCCTTCGCCGCCGGCAAGGATCCACTCGACCGCCACCTTGTTGCCTTCGCCGAAAACGTTCACGATCCGGACCGTCACCGGCGGCAGCGACGCGAGCCAGGTGAAAAAGCGCCGGACCTCCCGGATGCCGACCACGGTGTTGCTTTCCGAGAAGCCCATGACCCGCATGACCGAGTCCCACACCCGGGCGTCCTCCGCATAGTAGGACAGTTTCTCCTCGAGCCTCTCCGGGCCGACATTCAACACGTCGGCCTCGGCGATCTTCTTGTACTGCGCCGTGTCCATCGCCGCACCCCCCTGCCGGCCGCCCGCCGGCAAACAGCCTGCGGCAGCGAATGCCGCTGCCAACGCAAGAAATCGAAGCATGGTCCACCTCCCCCGGCGCATCGCAGCCGAACGCCTGCCCGAGGAACCCCTGCGGGCGCGCTGCCACAGGGCGGGGTCGGACGCGGATGGTTCGCCGCCCGCCGGTCCGGCGCGCGCCGCGCCTTCATTGCATGGCTTCAGCCACAAGCCGGGTGTCGCAGAACTGCTCGAACCGGCGGATCTTCCCTCCCGCCAGCTCCCACAGATGGCAGACGCGGCAGCGGAAAGCCTTCCCCGTCCGCTTGAATGTGCCCGCGTAATGGCCGGTCGCAATAACGGCATCGCCGGCGTCGTACAGCCGTTCCAGGGTGAAGGTATAGCCGTCCCACTCTTCAAGCAGACGCCGGAAGACACCCTCGCGGACGGCCTGCGGGCCGACATAGGTGCCGGCACAGGGAAAGCCCGCCATTTCCGTCCACCGGGCATCCGGCGCCAGATCGGCGAGCATGCCGGCGAGGTCGCCGCGATCCGACGCGGCATAGTGTTGCCGGATGATCTCGAGATTGCTGCGCATGGCGATCGGTCCCCGGGCTACACGGGCTCCGCGTGACGCGGGTAAAAGGTCATCGAAGCCCGCTGGATAAAGGCGCCCGCGGGTCGGTTCTCGATATCGCCGGAAGCGGTCACACCGATGAACTTCCCCGTCGAGCGCATGTCGGCGAAATTGTAGAAAAAGACCGAGGCGACCGGAATGATGAACTCCCGGAAGGCGAATACGTACTGGCCCTCGTCGAACCGCCAGGTGGTCGCCAGATCGACGTCGCCGTGCCCGCGCTGCACGCCCACCAGGCACTGCCAGGCGTAGCGCCGCGAGCTGAGATAGATATGCTCGTACACATGCTCCGGGCTGTAGGTATAGAAGCTGCGCAAGCCGATCAGGTCGCGCGTCGGCCCGGGTTCCGGACCGCCGACCGGCCCGGCAACACCGTCGAGCACCCCCGCCTGGAATTCCTGCCCGACGCGCGGTTCGCCCGCATGGGTGCCGGGCGTGCGCACCGTGCTGCGCACGCCGACGACCCGCCGGGTGCGCAGGTTCATGACGAGGGTGAGCGCTTCGTGCCTGCGCTCGGCATAGGTGGTGTCGAGGAAATAGACGTCGGGCGCCACCAGGATGGCCTCGTACCATTCCTTGCCGTTGTGGGGCGCCCCCGACCAGCGCAGCGTGTGCCCGTCCAGGCAGGTGAAATCCAGGACCGAACCCTTCTGGAAGGTGACGAGGAAATGCCGGCCCGCCAACTCGTCGGTCGCAGGCAGGCGATTGGTCGCTATGCCCGCGGCGAAATCCTCGTAGTTCTTCCAGCCCGCCGGCCGGTCATGGTTCTCGTTGGTCATGATCGCATGCTCCGCTGTCGTCGTTCCAGAATGCCAGCGTCGGCAGATCGACGACGGAGGCGCCCCCGTCCACGGTGCAGACGGCGCCGTTCATCATCGAGGCCTCGTCGGACGCAAGGAAGCAGATGACATTCGCGACCTCCTCCGGCGTCGCCGGCCGGTTGATGGGGACGTCGCGGGTCACCAGGGCATAGGCCTCGGCGATCGAGGCGAGCCCGAATTTGTCGACGAGCATCTCCATCTGCTCGTCGGCCATGGCCGTCGCCACCCATCCGGGGCAGACCACGTTGGTGCGCACGCCCCGCCGGCCGTAGTCGCGCGCCAGCGATCTGGCGAGCCCGATACAGGCGTGCTTCATGGTCACGTAGCCTGCCGCGTCCGGTCCGGCGAACAGGCCCGCAATCGACGATACGATGACGATCGCCCCGCGGCGCTCCATCAGATGGGGCAGGGCTTCGCGCGCCGACACGAACGCGGTGTCCAGATTGTCGCGGGTCGCCTGCCGCCAGCTCGCATCGGAAAAGCGGACCGTGGGGCCCGTGCCGTGACCGCCGGCATTGGCCACCAGGACATCGAGGGCCCCGAACTCCCGATGCGCCGCCTCTATGGCCCGCCGGACGTCGCCCGCTTCGGCGGCGTCGCCGGCCACGGCGAGCGCGCCGATCGCCTCGGCGGTCTGCCGGAGCGGCTGCGCGCGCCGGCCCATGATCACCGCCCGGCCGCCGTCGGCCGTGAAGCGCCGGGCGACGGCGGCGCCGATACCGGTGCCCCCGCCCGTGATCAACGCGACTTTTCCGCTGAAGCGCACGCCTGCCTCCCGCTGGCGCGCACGGCGCCGCCCACGATTCCGGAGCGCCGCGCGGACGGGGCCCTGCCCCCGCGCCGAGGAGTATGGAGCGGATTTCGTTTGATGTCAAACATTTCTTGACACCGCCCGGGCGCACTCGCTAGAGTGGCCTGGCAGGCGCACCCATGACCTGCGCGACCGGAAGCCCGACACGATCGGGCCTGGAAAAGGAGGCTTGGCCATGGAAGAGTGGATCCCCAGAGCACGTTGGACCCGCGTGCAGCCCTGGCGGGGCTTGTTCGGCTTCGCCGTCACCTTTGCTCTCTCGCTCGTCATCACCGCCAATTCCGGCATCGACTCCTACCTGGGACTGCTGTCCCTGTGGATCATGTCGCTCGTGCCGCTGGAGCTGGTGATGACGATCGGATGGGGCGCCAAGTATCCTCCCACCGGATCGCTGCCGCAGCCATGGCGCGGGTTGCTGCTGACGTCGATCATGTTCCTGATCGGGACGGCGGTCTGTTTCGCGGTCCTGCGCTTCGAGGGCGGCGGCACGGCGCACCCCTTCACCAGCGCGTTTGCCATATGCTGCGTCGTCCTGACCATCGTGGCCGCCGTCTCGTTCGGCCTGTGGCCGTTCGACAAGCTCTGCACGCCCGCCCGGGGATTTCTCGCGCTCATCGCGGTCTACGTGGTGGTGCACTACGGCATCAAGCTCTTCAACTTCAGCCTGCTCTCCTATCCCGAGGGACTCAATCCTCCCTCGGGGCCGGCCGCTCCCTTCTTCGCCGCCGGCGGCCCGCTGGCCGCCTTCGAACACCTGGCGCCCAAGGGCCCCGTACCCTGGGAAACCGCCTTGACAGTCTGGCTCTGGGTGGCGTTCCTGACCTTCACGGCGGTCATGCTCGAGTTCTGGCCGCTCAGCAGGTTCCCCGGACTCATGAAGCAGCCGGCGATGGGGATCGCGGTCTTCGCCTGCACCCTGGCCGGTTCTTTGATCGTCTATCGCATCGGCGTCGGCGCCCTGGGGATGGAGCCCTTGCGGCTCATGTATGCCGGCGTGAGCTATGCCTTCGGGCTGCTGCTGATCCTGGTGCTGTTCCAGAGGTGGCCCGGGAAGCTGCTGCCGGGCCCGGCGGGCGCCTTGCTCAATGTCGCCGCGGCCGTCGTGATCGCCTATTGGGGATATCACGGGGTCGCGTCCGTCTGCAGCCGCTGTTTCGGGGAACTGCCGTACCCCATGAACGTTTTCGCCCCGGCCACCTTCATGCTGGGACTCAACTTTCCGCTGTGGGTCGCCTATGCGGACCTGTGGGAGTTCTGGCCGCTGCCGGCGGCGGAGGGATGATCGGGCCACCGCGGCGGCGGCCCGCATGGCAAGAAAGAGAAGCGCAACGGCCCGTCCGCAACCGGAATGAGTTGCGGCCTGGAGCGCAACCCGGGATCGGACGGCCGTGATCGGGAGGACACGATGGGAACGGAACGGGAGAACAAGGTTTCGAGAAGGGATTTCATCAAGAGCACGGCGACTGCGACCGGTGCGGCGGCGGCCGCGGGAGCGTCGTTGCCGGCCGGCGCGGGCGCGCAGGCCGCAGCGCCGCAGGCAACCGTCCCGAAGTACGATTGGGAGGTGCCTCCGCCGCCGATCCCCGCCGAGCGCATCCAAACGAGCCACGAGGCGGACGTCGTGGTCGTCGGCGCCGGAACCGCGGGATTGATGGCGGCGCTGGCGGCGTCCCAGGCGGGTGCTGCAGTCAGGGTCATCGAGAAAATGCCCGTCCTGCAGGCGCGCGGCGGGGACAACACCGCCATCAACAGCAAGATCCACCGGCAACTGGGGATCACGATCGACAAGGACAAGGTCATCGACGCTCTCATGAAGAGAGGGGAGGGCAGGCTCGACCAGAACCTGCTGAATCTCTGGGCCGACAACAGCGGCAAGGTCATGGACATCATCATCGACCTGATGGCGGCCGAAGGCATGCCGACCTACCTCGTCATCCCGGACCGGGCCGACGACGAAACCTCGGTGATCGACAAGTGGCCCGATCCTACCGGCTTCCCCGCCGGCTGGGATTACCGGAACGAGCGCTACGTCGAATACCCGACCTGCCACAGGCCCGGCGGCAGATCCGAGGACCAGCGCCGCTGGCTGGTCGTGATCGAGAAAAACGCCCGCAAAAACGGCGCCCAGTTCCATTACAACACCCGGGCGGCGCAGCTGCTCAGGGACGGACCCAAGGGACGGGTCACCGGAGTCGTCGCCCAGGCCGCCGACGGCGGCTATCTGCGATTCAGCGCCACGAAGGCCGTCGTTCTGTGCACGGGAGACTACGGCGCCAACCGCGAAATGCTGGCGAAATACTGCCCCCAGATGCCCCTGCCGAGCATGGTCAAGACTTCCATGGGCGAGGGTCACCAGATGGCCATGTGGGTCGGCGCGGTGATGGAGAACCCGCCGCACGCTCCGATGAGCCATCTCTTCCACGTCCTGGGCACCGACGCTTTCCTGATGGTCAACCGCTTCGGCAGGCGGTTCTACAACGAGGATTCGGACACCGAGAGCATGGCCAACCAGATATACGAACAGGGCGGCGCCTGGGTGGTCTTCGACGACAGCTGGGAAGAGGATATCGTGCACATGGGACCGGGATTCAAAAGGGTCTTCAGGATGACCGAAAAGGTGCGGCAGGAGTTCCGCGACGTCCTCGCCGGCAAGAGCGGCGGGCCGTGGCGCCGGCAGGTGCTGAGAGCCGACACGATCGAGGAGCTGGCCTCAAAGATGAAGGTGCCGGTCGGGACATTCAAGGCGACGATCGCCCGGTACAACGAGCTGGCGAAGCTGAAAAAGGATCTCGATTACGGCAAGCGCGCCGATCGCCTGACGGCCGTCGACAAGCCGCCCTTCTATGCCGAATGGATCCCCAAGCCGTCCATGTCCCTGGTCGTGCTCGGCGGCCTGCTCGTCAACGAGAAGCTGCAGGCGCTCGACAAGGACGGCCTGCCCATCCCCGGCCTCTACCTGGCCGGCAACACCGTCGGCCGGCGCTTCAAGAGCGGCTATCCCCTCGTGTGCCCCGGCCTCAGCCACAGCATGGCATTCACGCACGGCTATCTTGCGGGCAAGTTCGCGGCGGAAGGAACCGCGGCGTGATCGGCCGGCGCCGGCGAGAGGCGTCAGACGCGCACGGTGATGCCCAGGGAAGGATCGATTTTCTGGACGTTGCGCACGATGGTGCGCAGCATGGAGGCAAGCGCCTGCAGATCGCGGCGTGCGAACGAGGAAGTGACCGCCGCCTCCTTGGCGTTGAATGCCGGGAACAAGCGCAGCACGGTCCGGCGTCCCTTGGGCGTCAGGCTCACCCTCACGGTGCGCCCGTCCTTGCGGCCGCGCTGCGTGCGGATGCACGTGCGCCGGCGCAATGTGGCGAGCACGCACGATGCCGTCGGCCGGCTCATCCCCACCGTGGCCGCCAGCTCGCAAACCTCCATGGGGCCGCAGATCCAGAGCGCCCAGAGCGCGGCGAAGGAAGTCCAGGAGAGCCGGTCCGGACGGAGCACGCTGGCTTCGATATGCCGGCGCAAGGCGCGCGCTGCCCGGAACAGGTTCGATATCGCGGCCATGGCCGCGATATCCAGCCGCCGGTCGCCCAGCTTTTCGATCGCTCGGAGCTCGGCCGGAAGCAGATCCACTTCCGCGCCGCGGCGCTCGGATCCGACGGGCCTCATTTTTCCCTCGCTCCCCTCATGAGCATGTTCCCGAAATCCGTGGGCGACGATCTCAACGCCGCGGCAGAGTATAGCAGCGCTCCCGTGGAATAACCAGCCGCTTGAGGAAGTTCACACGGCCCGAGGGGAAAAGCGACAGCGGGGAATAGGAAGGGAGGGAACTTTCGGCCCCGCCTCCAAGAAGCGCGGGCCATGCGGGCCGGGGAAACGACGACGGATCCGTCGGGACCGCGCCGCCGACGCCTTCAGCCTCAGGCGCGCGCGGCTGCGCCCGCATCCACACGCAGTATCCCGTCGGTGAGAATGCGCGCGCGCAAGCCGCCGCAGCCCTTGAGCCTGTCTTCGGCCCCGGGGCCGAGGGCGTGATTCATCCAGTAGCAGGGGGCGCACTCCTCCACGCCGGCAAAGCGCACCCCCTGGATTTCGAACTCGGTCCCGACCAGGGCGTTGAGGTCGATCCCGGAAACGATGACGTTGCGGCGCACGGCCGAAGGCCGCGCCTCGGGCACGCCCAGCTCGCGGCGCAGCCTCTCGAACACCTCCAGTGCGAAGAAGGTGATCTGGCCCTTGTAGTCGGGCCCGTAATCCCAGAAGCGGTCGCCGCGGATGCCGCGCCCGGCCACGCATTCGATCTCCGGCACCTCGATGATGGGGTTCTCTCCGGGCGGGCGCCCGTGATGGCCGAAGTAGTTGTGTCCGGGCGAAATGAACAGGTGGTGTACGGTGATCATCTCGTTCTCACAGCACGCGCTCTTGCGGGCTCCGCTCTGGCGCAGCGCCCGCTCCTGCCGCAGTTGATCACTATATATTACACGATCCGACCTTCCCGGAGGGCCGGTCGGTGCGTTAGATGCGCATCGCCACGGCATGCCCCTCGTGGATGGCGTCCAGGCAGGTGCGCACGTTGACGCAATCCCCGATGCGGTACAGCTCGGGCACCTTGCCCTCCAGGGCGAGCGCCAGGCTGTTGTTCGGATTCTGCCCCACGGCGATCACCACGGTGTCGGCCGGCAGGGTGGTCTTCCGGCCGTCGGCCGTGTAGACGACCGCCTCGTCGGTGATCTCCTCGATCTGCACCCCGCCGATCTTCTTGACCCCCATGCGGTCCAGGCGCCGC
>CAZHQK010000087.1:0-2723 GCA_964534795.1 uncultured Acidobacteriota bacterium | reverse complement strand
TTGGGTTTGCCGTCGACGCGCCGGCATTCGCGTGCGTACCAGTAGGGGCGGCCGCGGACGATCTTTCGGTGCAGGCTGATGCTCATGATTAGGTCATACAACATTCTCCCGCGATTGTCAAGATGTTGTGGTGTTTCAGATCAATGCCGAAAAATGTGGAGTCTAAGGCGCATCAGGCGACCAATATGCCGGGCCGAACCAAGAATAATGTTAGGTCATACGGAAGAAGACGCCAAAGATATGCTTTTTGATTGACGCCAGCAGCCTGAAATCGGCCCTGGGCGCGGCTTTGCCCGGATTTAGCAGGATCGGATGGTTTCGCTCAGTGCGCTAACTCGGTAAACTCGCGCTAGAACCACATGGAGACAAGAACAGTCTTTGAAGCAACAAGCATTTTGGGCCTTACGATGCCGCTCATCGCCATGGCAGGTCTTTCTCCCGGCGGCCGATGTATCCTTCTGCCGGCCCTTCGGGGCTTGGTCAGCCCACGCCCGCCATTCCGGGGGTTCGCCTGCGACTCACCCCCGGCTACCCGCTCAGGGCCCCTGCCGGGGCCGCGCGATCGTCCCGAACCGCATCGCCGCAATTTCCCATGTTTCGCCTGCGGCTCACCCCCGGCTACCCGCTCAGGGCCCCTGCCGGGGCAGAATTGGCATCGGTCCGGCACGGGATGCCGGACCACTCCCCATGACTCGATTGACTTCGCCGCAAGCTGCCAATATGATACGCATGCAACAGGTTGTTCGACGGCAGGCGGCTCCCCTCTGAGGATCGGGAAGCGGCGGTTGCGGCTTCTTCCCCATCCGGCTTTCGACCGTCTTTGAATTCGTTGTCGGCGTCCCGCGCACCAGGCGGCCGGGGCAATCGTGCGCCGGTGCGGCACTTCATGCCCCGGGACGTATCAGGGAGGGCGCTCAGGATTGAGGGCACAGGAAGGCGGCGGAGAGCATGAAGGACGCCGCAGCCGCATCCAACAGGAACTGGAATCGCTGAGGGAGCGCATCGCGGACCTCGGCGTCCTCGAGCGTGAACTCACGAGGGCGGCGCAGGCCATGCGCGCCGCGCCCGACGAGGCACAGGCCGCGGCCCGCAGCGCCGAGATCATCCGCGCGGAAATCGAAGACCGCCTCGGCTATTTTCCCGCCTACCTCGAGCCTTTCCTCCAGTTCCCCGCCATCCTGGAAAACCTGTGGGGCGAGATCGTCGCCCGCTATCTCGACAACCCGCTCCCGGAGCCGTTCAAGACCCGGGTGATCGCCTGCCTGTCGCGCTTCTGCGCCTCCCCTTATGCCGCCGTCACGATGAGCTGCCAGCTCTTCTCCCAGGGCGTGCCCCCGGCGGAGATTCTCCGCCTCCTCGAGCTGCAGCCGCCGCGCGCGCCCGAGGGCATCGATCAGCTCGTGGCCGAGATGCGGCGGCTCGAACAGCCGCCGGCCGAACTGCCGGCGCCCGGATCGGAGGCCGAAGCGGCGCTGCTGCGCACGATCGCCCTTGCCTTCTCCCGGCCCGAGCACGCCGCCGAGTGCAACGAGGTCCTGCGCTCGCTGCTCGGGGCCCGCGATCATGCCTGGCTCCTCAGCCTGCTGGCCTATGTAAAATCGTTCCACATGCTGGTGGAGGGCGTCCCCGACCTCACCTACCATTCCGATCCGCTGGCGCGCGCCCACCTGCTGCGCCTGCTCGGTGCGGAACCGCGGCTGACCGCCTTGCTGCGCGATCGCCGCGGCGAGCTGCGGATCGCAGGCGGCGAACCGGCGGCCGAGGCGAGCTACCGCGAGCTGTTCGAGAACGCGAACGACATGGTCTACACCATGGACCGCCAGGGCCGGCTGACTTCCGTCAACCGCGCCGCCGAGCGCCTGACCGGCTACGCCCGCCAAGAACTCCTGCAAATGAAGCTCGCCGACCTCGTCGTCCCCGAACAGCGTGCCGCCGTCGAGTCCATCCTCAGCCGCGAAACCGCCGCCCCCGGAACCTACGAGCTCGACATCCTCACCAAAAACGGCGAGCGCCTCGCCCTCGAAATCTCCGCCCACTGGATCGCCCGCGAAGGCCAGGGCGTCGGCCTCCAGGGCATCGCCCGCGACGTCACCGAACGCCGCCGCACCGAAGAAGCCCTCCAGCAGGCCAAACTGAAACTCGAAGCCTGGGTCGGCGAACTCGAACAGCGCACCCGCGAAATGACCCTCCTGTCCGAAATGGGCGACATGCTCCGCGCCTGCCTCACCACCGACGAAGCCTACTCCGTCATCGTCCGCGTCGCCCAGCAGGTCTTCCCCGTCGAGGTCGGCGCCCTGTACGTCATCACCCCCGCCCGCAACATGGTCGAGGCCGTCGCCCTCTGGGGCGACCCCAACCTCGCCGAACGCGTCTTCGCCCCCGAAGAATGCTGGGCCCTGCGCCGCGGCCGCGTCCACTGGGTCGAAGACGCCTCCGCCGGCCTCGTCTGCAGCCACGTCAAAGAACTGCCCCCCGACGGCTACCTCTGCGTCCCCATGATGGCCCAGAGCGAAGCCCTCGGCGTGCTCCACCTCATGCAGCCCCGCGCCGCCCGCCTCACCGAAGCCAAACAGCGCCTCGCCGTCGCCATGGCCGAGCACATCGCCATGGCCCTGTCCAACCTCAAACTCCACGAAACCCTCCGCAGCCAGTCCATCCGCGACCCCCTCACCGGACTCTTCAACCGCCGCTTCATGGAGGAATCCCTCGAACTCGAGCTGCGC
>CAZHQK010000086.1:0-6576 GCA_964534795.1 uncultured Acidobacteriota bacterium | reverse complement strand
TCTCTGCATTTCGCCTACCTCATCGGCTGCGCTTCACGGCCGGCGGGCCGCGCCGCCCTGCGGCCCCGGTCGTTGAGCAGAAACAAAACGGCGCCCGCCGCCAGTGCCGCGCCGCCGCCGAGCAGCTGCGGGCGCGTGGCGCCCACCAGGATGAGCAGGGAAACGAGCACGGCCAGAACCGGCACCAGCGGGCCCAGGGGAATGACGAAGGTCGCCGGCCGGACCCTGTCGCGGAACCGGCGCCCGCGCAGGACCAGGGTGGCGGCCGAGGCTCCGGTATAGGTCACGAGGCGCGCCACGGCGCTCGCCACCGCCATGACGACGAACGAGCCCGAGAGAGCCAGGCCGAGCGCGACCGCAGCCGAGAACAGCACCGCATTCGCCGGCGTCCGATACTTCGGGTGGATGCGGCCGAACCACGCCGGCAGGGCCTCGTTTTCCGCCAGGGCGAAGAGCATGCGCGAGCCGGTCAGGACCTGCCCGGCGATGTTGCCGGTCATGGAAACGACCGAGCCGATGCCGATCAGCAGCGCCCCGGCCGCACCCATGAAAACGAGAGCCGCGTCCGCCAGCGGCGTGCTCGAATCCGCGATTCCGGGAAGCGTCCCCATCGCCACCGCCTGCGCCAGGGTCATGATCGCCGTCACGGCGGCGATCGTCGTGACCAGGGCGAAGGGCACCTGGCGCTGTGGGTTCCTGGCCTCGCCCGCCGGCACCGACACGACGTCGAAGCCGCCGTAGACGAAGATGAGCAGGAGCGCCGCCGTGGTCGCCTGCTCGAGCGTGACCGGCCCGAGCGGCCCCAGCCTGCCGAAATCCGCAAAAAAGGCGCCCACCACTATGAAGACGGCCAGGGGGAGCAGTTTGCCGATGGTGAGGAAATCGACCACCCAGGCACTCTGCCGGATGCCCAGGACGTTGACGATCGTGAGCGCCGCCGTCAGCCCGATGATCACTGCCGCTCGCCCTGGTCCGCGCGCCGCCGGCGGCCAGTAGAAGGCGAGTGCCAGGGCAAGCCCGTTGATCACCGACGCGTGACTGGTCACGCGCGTGAACCACTGCATCCAGCCGACCTCGAAGGCCACGAAGCGGCCGAAGGCCGCGCGCGTGTACAGATACGGGCCGCCCGTGCTCTCGAACCGGCTGCTGACCTCGGCGAAGCAGAGCGCCACCAGCAGCGACGCCAGTCCCATCGCCAGGAAGGCGACGCAGCTCCACCCGCCCACGGCGTGCGCCACTTGCGACGGCATCAGGAATATCGCACTGCCGATGACCTGGTTGATGCCGATGGCCGTCAGGTCCCAACGCCCGAGCGCACGGCGCAGCGTCGGCTGCCTCTTTCCTTCGGGTGGCGGCGCTCCCATGAGACCGATCTTCTACCACGGCGCAGGGCATCAAGTCACACGCTTTTCCCGGCCCGACAGGATTTCTGAAAACCGGCATAAGTTTAAGTTGTTTGACGCTCCCCGAGCCGATCTGTTAACAATTAAGAGTAAAGGAAAGGGCCCCGCCATGTTATTCAAGATAATCGAGAAAGATCAATTCCGCAGGCTGGTCGGCATCCTGCTCGACTCGATCGAAGTGATCGGGCCCAAGCAGATCGACATCGACAAGGACGGCAAACCGGTCCACCAATACCTTCCGGTCCGAAGCTTCGCGGAGCTGGATCTCGATTACGAAACGACCGAGTACTCCGCAAAGACATATTTTCTGCCGTACAAGGAAAACCTCTCCACCTATCGCTTCGGCGACGCCGAGTGGAAGCAGGAGATTCGGTACCGCCTGCAGCCGCGCGCGATCGTCGGCCTGCATGCCTGCGACATCAATGCGCTGCTGAAGCTCGACAAGGTCCTGGCACGGGATTTCTTCCCCAGCCCGTACTACATCTCCCGCCGCAAGAATACCTTCATCGTGGGACTGGATCACATGCCCGGCGAGCATTGCTTCTGCAAGTCGCTGGGGACGAACACCGTCACCCGCGGGTTCGACCTCTTTCTCACCGACCTGGGCGAGAGGTACTTCGTCGCCGTCGATTCCGATCGCGGTTATACCCTGCTGCAGCAGGTCCGGACCTCCGACGTGACCGAGCAGGACACGCGGGACTATCTGGAAGCGCGCAAGCGCATCGCGGCGGCTTTCAAGACCGAGGTGAACATCCAGAACCTGCCGAACCTGCTGGACATCGAGTTCGAATCCGAGGTCTGGAAGAAGTGGGGCGGCAAGTGCCTGAGCTGCGGCAGCTGCGCCATGGTGTGCCCCACGTGCTACTGCTACGGGGTCACCGAACGCGTCTCCATGGACAACACCGAAGGCGCCAAGATCCGGCAACTGTATTCCTGCAACCTCCTGGATTTCGCCGCGGTCGCCGGCGGCCTCAATTTCCGGCCTCGCAGGGAGACCCGGCTCAAGTACCGCTACTACCACCAGCACCGCGGCTTCGTCGAGACCTACGAGGAACCGAAATGCGTGGGCTGCGGGCGCTGCAGCCGGGTGTGCCTGGCGGGGATCAACCCGCCCGACGTCATCCGCGACCTTCAGGCGGAGGTGCAATCATGAGCACGGTGCTTCACCCCTATGACGTGACCAAGGAAAGCGAGATCCTCGAGCCGCTCGATTTCAACCGCCGCAGCCGGCTCAAGCATTACGACAAGACCTTCCGTTCCCAGATCATCAACATCATCCGGCTCACCGACAAGGAAAAGCTCTTCCATGTCCGGATCATCGACCCGGCCGAACGCGAGCGCTTCGCCTTCCTGCCCGGCCAGTTCGTCATGGTCGAAGTGCCGGGTTACGGCGAGGTGCCGATCTCGATCTCCAGTTCGCCATCGCAGAAAGGTTTCATCGAGCTGTGCATCCGCCAGGCCGGGGTGGTGACCAGCGTCCTGCACAAAGCCAGGCGCGGCGCAATCGTAGGTCTGCGCGGGCCTTTCGGGACCTCCTTCCCCATGGAAAAGATGAAGGGACACAGCATCCTGCTGGTCGCCGGCGGGCTCGGCCTCGCCCCCTTGCGCGCCCCGATCTTCTACGTCACCGAGAACCGCGCCGACTTCGACCAGGTTCACATCCTGTACGGCACCCTGGATCCGAGCCAGTTGCTGTTCGATTACCAGTACGAGGAATGGCGGCGCATCGACGGGGTCAACCTCGCCATCATCGTCGAGAAGCCGGACAAGAACTGGACCGGGCCGGTCGGTCTGGTGACCAAGCTGCTCGAGAACATCGACGTTCCCATGCACGACACCTACGCCATCGTCTGCGGCCCGCCGGTCATGTTCAAGTTCGTGTGCAACATGCTGAGCCGGATGGGCATGCCGCGGGACCGCATGTACGTCTCCCTGGAGCGTCGCATGCACTGCGGCATGGGGAAGTGCTGCCGCTGCAACGTCGGCTCGACATACGTATGCATGGATGGCCCGGTTTTCGACTACTGGACCGTCATGAACCTCAAGGAAGCGATCTGAGGGGGAATGCAATGAAGTACCTGGGCATCGAACCGAAAAAACCCCGAATCGCCGTCTATGATTTCACGGGATGCGAGGGCTGTTCCCTGCAGCTGGCCAACAAGGAAGAAACGCTGGAAGCATTCCTCAAAGCCGTCGAGATCGTCCAATTCCGCGAGGTCAGCTCCGCCCGGGACGGCGACCCCGAGATCGCGCTGGTCGACGGGTGCGTCTCGCGCGCCGACGAGATCGATCGGTTGTTGGAAGTCCGCCGGCGCGCCAAGGTCCTGGTGGCTCTGGGGAGCTGCGCGTGTTTCGGCGGGGTCAGCAAGCTGAAGAACGCCTTCGACCTGGCCGAGGCCAACCGCGCCGTGTATGGCGATCAGCCCAAAGAAACCCTGCCGGTGCGTGCCGTCAAGGAGATAGTCCCGGTCGACCTCGAGATCCCGGGCTGCCCGGTTTCCAAGGCGGAAGTGGAGCGCATCGTGCAGCACGTGATCTATGAAGTGCCCTACAAGTTCCCGTCCTACCCCGTGTGCCTGGAATGCAAGCAGCGCTACACGGTCTGCAGGTTCGAAAAAGGCCAGCTGTGCCTCGGGCCCATCACCATGGGCGGATGCGATGCCGTCTGCCCGGCGGGCGGCCTGGGGTGCTGGGGCTGCCGCGGGCCCGCGGCGGATCCCAACTACGAGGAGTTCATGTCCCTGGCGCGAGCGCGGGGATTCAGCGACGCGGAGATCTACGAACGGCTCAATTTTTTCGGCGGCTTCAAGGTGTAGCATGAAAATCGACCTGAACGTGGACGTACACCACCTGACCCGTGTCGAAGGGCACGGCAACATCCGGGTAGTCGTCAAGGACGGAAAGCTCGAAGAGGCGCGCTGGGACATCGTCGAGACGCCCCGCTACTTCGAGGTCATGCTCCGAGGCAAGCATTACACGACGGCCGGCATCCTGACCGCGCGCATCTGCGGGATCTGCTCCATCGGGCACTGCCTGGCCAGCCTGCGCGCCAGCGAGCACGCGTTCGGCGTCGCCATCCCCGAGGCGGCGGCCAGGCTGCGCCTGCTCGCCAAGCACGGCGAGACCCTGCAGAGCCATTACCTGCACCTCTTCTTCCTGGCCGCGCCCGATTTCGTCGGGCTGCCGAGCGTCCTGCCGCTGCTCGAGAAGAATCCTGAAATCGTGCGCATGGCGGCCCGTCTCAAGGGCCTGGCCAACAGGCTGTGCGATACGGTCGCGGGCCGCACCACCCACCCGGTATCGCTCCAGGTCGGCGGAGTGGCCGCGATGCCGCCCAGGGAGCGGCTGCTGTCGCTGCGCGACGACCTCGAGCGCTCGCTCGCGGACCTGGATGCGGCCGTCGACCTCTTCCGCTCGTTCGAGGTCCCGGATTTCCGGCGCGAAACCGAGTTCGTCTCGCTGCAGGGCGAAAACGAATACCCCTGGATCGGCGGGAACATGGTTTCGAGCGACGGGGTCGTGCACCGCGAGGAAGAATACCGCCTGATGACCAACGAGTACGTGGACAGGAACAACACGTCCAAATGGTGCCGGCTGTCGCGCGAGTCATTCGCCGTGGGCGCCCTGGCGCGCTACAACAACAATCACCGTTTCCTGCACCCCGAAGCCGCCAGGACGGCCGCAGCGCTGGGACTGGCGCCCGTATGCCACAACCCCTTCATGAACAACGCGGCGCAGCTCGTCGAGTGCGTCCACGTCACGCACGACTCGATCCGCCTGATCGACGAGCTGACGCGGTCCGCCGACGAGCCGACCATGGTTTCGGTAACCCCGCGGGCCGGCGAAGGGGTCGGGGCCGTGGAGGTGCCGCGCGGGATCCTTTACCACCACTACGAGTACGACGGCGAGGGCCGCATCGTGCGCGCCGACTGCGTGATCCCCACCACGCAGAACAACGCCAACATCCACCACGACCTGGCGGCCCTCACGCGGCAATTCGCCGTCGCGGGAATGACGGACGACAGGCTGGAATTGCTCTGTTCGATGCTGGTCCGATCCTACGACCCCTGCATCTCGTGCTCCGTGCACTGAGATCAGGTTTCCAGGATGTACTTCTGGTACACGTAGAGGGCCGGGTTCCCGCCCGTGTGCACGAAGAGCAGATTCTCATCCTTGGCGAAATAGCCCTTGCGCACCAGGTCGATCAATCCGGCCATGGCCTTGCCCGTGTAAACGGGATCGAGCAGGATCCCCTCGGTGCGCGCCACCAGCTTCACCGCTTCGGCCATCTGCGGCGTCGGAATCGAATACCCCGGACCGACATAGTCGCCGAAGCAGAGCACCGCCTCCCGCGGGATCTCCCCCTGGATTCCCACGTGCTGCGCGGTCTTGCGCGCGGTTTCGTAGACCATGCTCTCCTGCAGCTCCTTCGGCCTGCTGACGTCGATGCCGATGACCTGGATGCCGCTGTTGTTTCCGTAAAAGCCCACCACCAGGCCCGCATGGGTGCCCGTGCTGCCGCTGGCGCAGATCACGCGGTCGATCCGGATCGATTTGTCGAACGCCTGCGCCAGGATCTCCTCGGCACAGGCCACATAACCGGTCGAGCCGATGGCGTTCGAGCCGCCGCCCGGAATGATATAGGCTTTCCTTCCCTCGGCCGCCACCTCGGCCGCCGCCTCCTGCATGGCGGCCATCATGTCCGACCCGCCGGGGACCACCTTGATCTTCTCGACGCCCAGCAGCCGGAACAGGAAATTGTTCCCGCCTGCATCCTCCCTGTAGCTGCCCGGGACCCTCTCCTCGAGCACCAGCCTGCACTTCAATCCTTCCTTGACTGCCGCCGCCAGTGTCAGCCGGCAGTGATTCGACTGCACGGCGCCGCATGTGATGAGCGTGTCGGCCCCCTGAGCCAAGGCGTCGGCCACCAGGAACTCGAGCTTCCGGGTCTTGTTTCCCCCTCCGGCCAGACCGAGCAGATCGTCCCTTTTGATGTATATGGTCGGGCCGCCGAGAACGGCCGAGAGCCGCGCGGCCTTTTCGATGGGGGTCGGTCCTTCCGTGTATCGCCTGCGGGCAAAACGTGCGAGATTCATGATTCTTCCTCCAAGCGCATGATGAAAAAAGCCGGCAGGATGTTATGTCGCCGCGGCTGGGAAGCCAAGCACAAAAA
>CAZHQK010000085.1:0-2126 GCA_964534795.1 uncultured Acidobacteriota bacterium | reverse complement strand
GTTCTTGCCCATCATACGCCGAAGCCCGGCCCTGAGCCGGCGGCCGCGACCGCCGGCCGCGCCGAACCTCCTACATCCTACAGTAAGCCCTCAGGGCATGCAATACGGCGGGTCCGGGCGCTACTCGACGCTCAGCTCGGCCGGCACGGAGTGGGCGCTCTCTCTTTCACTCGCCTCGCGCAGAACGCTGCGCTTGGACACTTCCAGAACGAGCAGGTCCAGGTAGTTGATGAAACCGCGCAACTGGGCACGCGCCTCGACTTCGCTCCCCGCTGCGATCACCGCATCCGCGAAGCGCTCGAACTCCCCCCAGTCGCGGTACATCAGATGGCGCAGCGACGTCTCGCGGAAGGCGGCGAGCCTCTCCATCAGGCGGCTGACGTCGAACTCCTCCTGACGTTCCAGCGCGTCTTTCAGGCCCTGCCTCAGCTCCCACAGATCCTGGCGCAGCCGTTGCGCTTTCTGCAGCCCCTCGACCATCGAAGGGAAGAGCATCCGGCCCTCGATCGAGGGATCGATCGCCTGCACCAGCGTGAGGATGCAGCTCTGCAGGCAATGGTGCAGAATGCCGTGGCTGTTCTCGATCTTGGCGTAGATGGCGGAAGCGTCGTTGTCGCCGGCGACGAACGGCAGCTCGCGCTCGAGCACGCGCTGCGCATCCATGCGCAGCGAATGGGCGATCAACCCTCCGGCATTGCGCAGGGCCGCGCCGGCCCGGCGGCTCTTGACGAAACGCGAACGCACGAGATCCGCGAAGCGCCGCATCTCGCGGTGCAGGAGCGCAAACAAGACCAGGTGATGCCGCAGCGGCCGGTCGGCCGCGAGGTCGTCGGTGACGATGCGCAGGTATCTGAGAAAGCGATAGAGATAGAGAAGCGCCTGAGCCACGTTGCGCCGGTTGGCCGCCTCGGGAATGCCGCGCACCAGCCCGCCGAGCACGGGGTCGTCCACACGGTCGTACTGCAGGCGGAATCGCTGCGCCAGCAGCATGTCGACGTAGCGGCATCCGCGCAACGCCCGCTGAAAGCTGCGGCCGATGCTGAGAAACAGGCGCAGGTCCTGCCGCTCGGGGTCCCTGAGGGAATCGACGATCACCCCGAGATCGCCCAGCGATGCCAGCAGCCGATGGAGGCTGTCGTGCGGCGTCGGCTCTTCCAGGATCTTGCCGACATGGTAGTCGAGGGTGCGCTCCTTGCGCATCTGCGTATCAAGGAACCTCTCGAATTCCACCTGCGGCGCCTGGCCGAGCGACGTCAGCTCGAGAGTGTGCCGCTCGCAGAGGCGCATGACTTCCCCGGCGATCCGGAGCTCCGGAGCGAAACTTCGCGTCACCAAGCTCGCCCGCTCGGATTCCGACAGGGGGAGATTGGCCGGGTCGAAGAACGCCTCCAGACCCCGCAGCCATGCTTCCAGCTCAAAGAGAATCTCGAGGCCGCCGGACTCCTGAACGCGACCGATCCAGGCAGCAAGCTTCTCGGTGCCGGCCACGATGTCGGAATGCAGGATTTCCAGAAAGGAATCCCGCACTGCAGGCGTTCTCGATTCCCTCGCCATATACTTCACCGATGCGCGGCCGCCCGCGGCGTTCCCCGTGCCGTCACTCTGCGGCGGCGCGCGGTTTTCCTGCGCGACTGCGGCCGATCAGCGAACGGCTCGGGCGTCTCGAGCCGGATGCGCAACCGGGGCGCGATCTCTTGCTTTTTAAAACGCTTTGCCGCACCGGCCGAAGGATTTCGGCCCGCAGTCTCCTCCCGGCGCCGCCCCGGAAGGGCAAGCCGGCGGCAGTACTCCACACCTTTTCTTATCGCTGGCGGCGGGAAAACGTTGACGGAAATTCTCCAGGCGGCGCAGCGTCGTTTCGCCCGCGCGGCGACTCCCGAAGCGCAACGAGTCCTTCGGCAGCGGGTCGTACGGGGAATCGAAGCGGAAACCGACCGGCCGGGCGGGCATGGCCGGCTATTGCGGGGAGGGGGCCGTAAGGGAGGGCTCCATGTCGATCTCGAAGAAAATGAGCGAGCTGCCGTCGTCCCGGCGGCGCAAGCCGGGGATGTATACCCGGGAGCCGCGCACGAGTTCGCGCAGGTCGCTCATTTTCTTCGAGATCGACATGGAGCCCTCCCTTACGG
>CAZHQK010000084.1:0-8535 GCA_964534795.1 uncultured Acidobacteriota bacterium | reverse complement strand
CGTCGAAGTGATTACGGCCTGATGACTCAACCCTGAAAGGAGATTGAAATGCTTGCCAAATTGAAGTCGAGGAAGTTCATCCTGGCGGTGATCAGCGGAGCTCTGGTGGTACTCAACCAGGGGCTCGATCTGAACCTGCCGTCGGAGACCATCCTGACCTTCGCCGGGATCGTCGTCGCCTATATCCTCGGCGAAAGCGCCGTGGATGCGGTGGCGGCGGCGAAGAGATAAGGTGGTCCTGAACCCGCTTGAGGCTCTCGGCGCGTTTGCCGCCGAGCTTGTCAAATCCGGCCGCGTGCAGGCCTGGGTGCGGCTCGGCGTGTCGATTGCGGCCTCCTCGTTTGTCACCGGCCTCGGCTCCTGGGGGATCGCCGTCCTGGCCGGCGAGTCGCGGCTGCGGGCCTGTGCGATTGCCGCCATCGCGATCTCGGTATGCGTCATCTCGCTCTGGACCCGCTCGCCATTGACGAAGGGGATCCCGCTGTGCTGGGCCGGGGCGCATCGAAGCCAGGCGGATTGAGATGCTGACCACGGAGAATCTGGTCAGCTGGGGCACGGAGAAGGAGAAATGACGCGGGAGCCCGCAGGCCAGATCGCCGAGCGCTTCCTGATCCACCTGTTTTCGTCGGCCGGCGCGGTGCTTGCGGCATTCACCGTGCTGCGCGCCCTGGCCCGAGTGACCAGCTGGCTTCCGTCCGAGCGCCTGCCGCTTCTTCTGATCTCGGCCCTTACGGTCTTTGCCGCTTCCGCCCTGCGGGAAGCCCGCGACGTCGCGCGCGGGCAGAGCCTCACCAAAGCGATCTGGGATCATGCCTCCTGGGCGCTCGGGTGCGCCGTGAGCGCGCTGACGATGTCACAGTGACATGACGGCCGCCACCAAGGGAGACCATGTGATTCATCCCCGTCTTATTGACGGAGCCGTGCCCGAATGTCGATCGATTCCCAGCGGCAACCGCGGTCCGTCGAACGCATCAATCCTTTCCACGTGCCGGCCAAAATGACCGAAGGGTTCTTGTCATAGATCGCCACACTGTGAATTCCATCGGCTTCCGTTATCCCCAGATCGAGAACGCACCAGGTGCGTCCGCCGTCCAGAGTTCGCAGCAGACCCTTGCCGCACGCAACGTAAACGGTGTCCGGGTTCGATGGGTCGATGTCGATGTCATAAATGACATCACTCTGAACATCTTCATCGGGTGGCCCCTCATGCTCCAGCCGGTAAGGCCGGCGAATATCGTCATTATGTTTTACCAATCGCCAATTCTCTCCGCCGTCAGTGGACCTCAAAAGACTGCCGTCCAACCCGGCGCCGTACATGATGAGGGGATTGGACACACTCACGGCAAAACCCCGACTCCAACGGTCCACCTGGTACATGAAGGAAAACGAATCGCCGGCATCCTCGGAAACATACATCCCGCGATGGCGCGATTCATCACCCGGCAACGAACCAAGAACGTAAATTGTCCTTGGCCGGCGCGGGTGAAAGTAGGAACGCTCCCAATCCAGCGTCGCGTTGCAGCCCTTCACTCGGTTTTCGATCCTAGTCCAGCTTTTGCCGCCATCCACAGAACGTTCAGTCAGATACCTGTCTTTGACCCACACACTCCTGTATCTGACGGTGTCGTCAAAGGGGCTCAGATAGTGTTCTATAATCGCCTCCTTGGACAGCGCCT
Organism: uncultured Acidobacteriota bacterium; assembly: GCA_964534795.1. GTDB lineage: Bacteria > Acidobacteriota > UBA6911 > UBA6911 > UBA6911 > CAZHQK01. The sequence goes on along the minus strand of CAZHQK010000084.1, from coordinate 6,859 downwards.
TCTCAAATGACGACTGGTATTCATTGTCTCGGGTCCACGTGTTTCCGCCGTCGGCAGTAACATAAAACCTTAGTTTGTCGCCCGGGAGTAGCAAAACTTCGGCCCATATGCTGCCCCTAGGGTAGCGATTCTCAACATAACCCCAAGGATTGGCGTCGCCCGAAGGACTCGGAGGCGGATTGTTTATCAGGGTTGCCGAAAGATCTCGGCAGCAATCACGCGAGGATATGTGATTGGCAGGCGTGCATGAAAGAGCACTCCATAACAATAGGATACAAAAAACCAAGACTTTCAAGCACTGTTTAAGCATTGCGCTCAGTTTCCTTTGTGTGCTTGTTACGGGAGAAAAGATATCTTCCCGGGGCCGCATTCTTCACCAAAGACTTGCTTTGCCATTTGCGAGCCGCTAGGGTCATCCCGAACCTTTTCTTTTGGATAGTTGACAACTATGGCTGCTTGCCGTCCTAACACGTAGTCATTTATTTGAGACCCGCGCCTGCTGCTCATTTGCAGGTGAAACCCTTCGTGCAGGAGGATGGACACCCAGTCGTTGCCCATCCGCTCCTTGGGGGTAGGCGACATTTGGATCTTGTTGCCGATCGTTCTCGCATTGGCCGTCGTCAGGCGTGGGTCGACCTCTTTTTCGGCGGCCAAGATGTTGTCGATCAGAGTCTGCAGATTGAAGCCTTCCGTGAGTTCTCCTTCGAGGCCTGCAATCAGCTTCAAGAGAAAGTCCTTGCAGCGATCGGTACCATCGGGGCCTACGAAAATGCGGTGCTTCAGCGCGTAAGATACGGCTTCCCTGTCGTTAAGGAATTGAGCCAGGGAAAATTCGACGCCGCCACCTCCGCCGCTTCCCTCATATGGGTCCTGGCCCTCGTGGAGCCAAAACTGAATGTGCGGAGTTGGATCGAAATAGTACCACTGGCATTGGCCCTCGCTGTAATAGGCGCACTCGTACCATTGCCCGAGACGATCAACCAGGTTCACCGGATCGTTTCGGACGTAGGCGTACTTGTTGAGGGACCGGGGATCATGCGCATGCGCTAGGACGCTGTCTGCGGAGATCCAGCGCGCCGAGGTCGCATGGTAGCAACGCGCGCCGAAGTACTTCATCCCGGTCTCCGGGTCGTCCTTGTGCCCGGCTAACTGATCCGACCCGCCCGAGCCGAAAGGCTCGCCGCAGGCCCAGCTCCAGGAGCAGTTCGTGCAGCCCGACATGTTCCAGTGGTCCGCTCCCACGGCCTCCTGCAGGTGCTTGCGGTGCAGCCATTCCGTCCTGGCATATGCGTTGCCCGAAAGCGTCCCCGTCACCCGCCGGGCTGCCAGGGTCGATCCCATGTGGATAGTATACGCCGTCGAGGTTTCCGGCCCATGGCTCCCTCCCGGATCGTCGCGGTATTCGACGAGAACTTCCCCGCCGGCGCCGTAAACGTAGACGACCGATCCCGTGCGCTGCCAGAAATATTCGAGATAATTCCAGCTCTTCTTGACGCGCCGCCCCAGCGCACCGTAGCGACAGGTGGTCGTAGCTCGGGTGCGCCCGCGCCACCTGCCCGCCGGGACCCAGAATCGCGCTCAGCTCTTGCGCCGGAATCACGAATATCGCCCTCCCACAAGTTGCCTGACCATCCCAGTCCAGCCTACTGCCAGAGGGAATCAAATCCCGGCCGCGATTGGGCTTGACTGGCTGCGGCGCTCCCCTAGAATGAAGCGTCTGCATATCACCTTCTGACGACAGGAGCTTTGCCATGCGCTGGTCGCGAACCTTCATTCCGACGCTGCGGGACAACCCGGCCGACGCGGAATCGGCTTCACACCGGCTCCTGCTGCGCGGCGGTTTCGTCCGCCAGCTCGCCGCCGGGATCTACTCCTACCTCCCCCTGGGGCAGCGGACCGCCCTGAAAATCATGAATATCATCCGCGACGAGCTCGATTCCGCCGGCGCGCAGGAGTTCTTCCTCCCGGCGCTCCACCCGGCCGACCTGTGGATGCAGACGGGCCGCTGGAGCGACATGGGGGAGAACATGTTCCGCTTCAAGGACCGCGCCGGGCGGGACCTGTGCCTGGGGATGACCCACGAGGAGGTCTTCACCGACATCGCCCGCCGGGAGATACGCTCGTACAAGGACCTGCCGCAGATCTGGTACCAGATCCAGACCAAATTCCGCGACGAACCGCGCCCCAAGTCGGGCCTGCTGCGCCTGCGCCAGTTCATCATGAAGGATTCCTACTCCTTCGACGTCGACTGGGAGGGCCTGGACCGCAGCTACAAGCTGCACCACGACATCTACTGCCGCATCTTCACCCGCTGCGGCCTGCGCTTCGTGGCGGTCGAGGCCAGCTCGGGGGCGATGGGCGGGAGCGAATCGGAGGAGTTCATGGTGCGGACCGAGGCGGGGGAGGATTACGTGGTCTCCTGCGCATGCGGCTACGCGTCCAACCTCGAGCGGGCGCGCTCGCGCATCCCCGAGATCCGGGACGAGCCTGCCGAGGGAGAGCCGCGCCCGGTCCATACGCCGGGCCGCAGGACCATCGCCGAAATAGCGGATTTCCTCGGCGTTCCGCCCTCGCACCAGATCAAGTCGCTGGTCTATATCGTCGCCGACCGGCCGTGCCTCTTTCTGGTGCGCGGAGACCATCAGCTGAACGAATCGAAGCTGATGGCCGCCGTCCGGAGCGTTCTCGTGCGGCCCGCCCGCCCCGAGGAGATCAGCGCGGCCTTCGGCGCCGACGCCGGCAGCCTGGGCCCGGTCGGCGTCGCGCACGTCCCCATCTACGCCGACCATGCCCTCAAGGGACGGCAGAACCTCACCTGCGGCGCCAACCGCAACGACTACCACCTGCAGGGCGTCACACCCGACGTGCACTTCCACCCGATCTGGACCGACCTGCGCACGGTGGAAGCGGGCGAGGCCTGCGTCCAGTGCGGCAAGCCGCTGGAGGTTTACAAGGCGGCCGAGCTGGGGCACATATTCAAGCTCGGGACGAAATACTCCGAGAGCATGGGGGCCACCGTCCTGACGGCCGACGGCAGGCAGGTGCCGATCGTGATGGGCAGCTACGGCATCGGGGTCGAACGCATCATGTGCGCCGCCGTCGAGCTCTATCACGACGACGACGGCATCATCTGGCCGAAGTCGATCGCGCCCTTTTCCGTGGTGCTCACGCCGATCAATTACCGCGATGAGGTGCAGGAGGTCGCCGATCGGCTGTATGGGGAGCTGCGGCGGGCGGGCGTGGACACGCTGCTCGACGACCGCCCCGAACGCCCGGGCGTCAAGTTCAAGGACGCCGACCTGATCGGCGTTCCCTACCGCGTGGTCGCGGGCGAAGCCAACGTACGCCGGGGCAGGGTGGAGCTGTTCGAGCGCGCCACGAAGAAGACCGAACTCGTCGCCGTCGAGGCGCTCGTGCAGGCGGTGCTCGACAGGCTCCGAGCCTGACGGCCGGCGAGCGACTCACTCCTGCGGCGGCGGCGGCGGGGTCGCGCCGGCCCTGGCCTTGCGCCGGCGCGCCCATTCCTCGGCGCACTCGCGCATGAACTCGCCCAGGTCCTGCACGTCCCTGGCCGACTTGCGCCAGAATTCCTTGAAGCTCTCCGGGTCGCATGCCGCGCCGCAGGCGTGGATCCAGCGCGAAGGCCAGCCGAACTCGTCCTCGAAATACGAAGCCAGCTGCCGGCAGGCCATGGCCGCGGCCTGAAGCGAGCTTTCCGGCGGCAGCGGCTCGAATACGGCCGCGACCCCCGGATCGAGTTCCGACAGGCGCGCCAGGATGCGGTTGTAGCGCGCGACGCACACGGCGGCGGCGTCGCCGCCCGCCCCGGTGCATTCCGCGTGAAAGGCACCGCGCGCCGTCTGGCGGAGCACGTTGATCAGCTTTCGGATTTCCTTTTCCCTGTCCATGACTCCCCTCTCCCCTGCGGCTTCCCCAGGCGCTCGCGCAACAGGCGCTTGCCGCGATGGATGCGCCATTTGACGGTCGACAGCGGGACGCCGAGATAGCCCGCGATGCGCTTGAGCGGCATGCCGTCGAGAAAATGGAGGCGCAGCACGAGCGCGTGATCCGGCGTTATGCCCTCCAGGGCCCGGCGCAGCTCCTCGGGGCCGCTCGCGCCGGGCAGCCCGGGACGGAGTGCCGGGATCTCGTGCGCGAGCAGCTCGTCGAGCGCGACGCGCCGGCGATCGCCCGCGCGCGCGCGGGCGCGCAGGGCGCAGCGGCGCGCGATCGCATGGAGCCAGGCGGCGAACTTCCCCGGCTCTTCCAGCGCGGGCAGCGCGCGGAAGGCGAGCAGCAGCGCCTCCTGCGCCACGTCCTCGGCACCGTCCCGGCCGACGATCCGCTCGGCGGTGCGCACGGCCGCCGGGCGGTAGCGCCGCACGAGCACGTCGAAAGCGTCCAGGTCGCCGAGCATGGCGGCGACCGCCAGCACCCTGTCGGGCGTACCGTCGTCGGCGTGCGCCATCGTTTCCCCGCTGCCGGCGTCCGCAATGCCGCTCACTTACCATAGAGGCATGCGGCACGCCGGAGGTTAGTCTCCCGGTTCGTTTTCGTCTTCCCGGCGCCCGCCGGCCCGGCCGCGCGGGTGATGCCTGCGGTAGGTGCGCAGCAGCTGTTCCATGGAGACGTGCGTGTATTTCTGCGTGGTGGAGAGGCTTTCGTGTCCGAGCAGCTCCTGGATGGCGCGCAGGTCTGCGCCGGCGTCGAGCATGTGGGTGGCGAAGCTGTGGCGCAGCGTGTGCGGGTGGACGTGCAGGCGCTGCGCGAGCCGGGCCGTGTGGCGCCCGACGATCAGGGCCGCGCCGCGCGCGCTCAAGCGCCCGCCGCGCGCGTTCAGAAAAAGCGCCTCGCGCGCTTCCGCCCGCCCGCCGGCTCCGGCGCGCGCCAGGCGGGCGCGCACCGCCAGGTAATCCTCCAGGGCCGCGCGCGCCTTGCGGCCGAAGGGCACGACGCGCTCCTTGCGCCCTTTGCCCAGCACGCGCAGGAAACCGTCGCCGAGATCGAAATCGCCCAGGTCGATCGACACCAGCTCGCCGACGCGGATGCCGGTGCCGTACAGCAGCTCGAGGAGCGCGCGATCGCGCTTGCCCAGAACGGTGCCGGCGTCGGGCGCTTCGAGCAGCTCGCCGACCGTCTCCGGCACGAGCGCCTCGGGCAGCCGCCGCTCCTGCCTCGGGGTCGCGACGCTCCGGGCCGGATTGCCCGCGACCGCGCCCTGCGCGGCGAGATACTTCATGAAGGAGCGCACGGCGGCCAGCTTGCGCGCCACCGAAGACTTCCGGTTGCGGCGCCGGTACAACTCGCCGAGGAATTCCCGTATCGTCAGATGATCGATCTGCTCGAGCGCGGGCTCCGGCCGTTCCTCCCCGCGCGGGCCGCGTGCCAGGAAGGCGCGGAACTGGGCGAGATCGGACGCGTAGTTGCGCAGGGTGTGCTCCGAAAGGTTGCGCTGGTAGCGCAGGTGGTCGAGGAAACTCCGGATCCACGAAGCGATCGAAGAAGCCATGGTTCGCTTCCCCTGCCGCGCCCGCCGCCGGACGGCATCAGCCCGCGCCGAGGTTGCGGGCGACGGATTCCGCCTTGAGCGAGGCGATCCAGCGGTCCAGTTCCCGCAGCGCCTCGGCCGCCTGGGCCAGGTGGCGCTCCTTCCTTTCCTTTCTCTTCAGATCCTGCGGCGCCTCGGGCAGCAGGCCGAAGCTGATGTTGACCGGCTGGAAATCCGCGGGATCCGCCGCTGCGATGTAGTGCAGCAGGCTGCCGCAGGCGGTGGCGCGCGGCGGCACGACCGCCGGCTGTCCCTGCGCCGCGCGGCAGGCATTGATGCCGGCGATGAGCCCGGTGGCGATGCATTCGACATAGCCTTCGACGCCGCACAGCTGGCCGGCGAAGAACAGATCGGGCCGGGCGCGCGTCTGCAGGGTCGGCAGCAGCAGCCGCGGCGCGCAGATGAACGTGTTGCGGTGGATCTGCCCGTAGCGCAGGAACTCGGCGCGCTCGAGGCCCGGGATGAGCCGGAAGACCCGCTTCTGCTCGGCGAACTTCAAATGGTTCTGGAAACCGACGAGGTTGTAGCTGTCGGCCATCAGGTTCTCCTGGCGCAGCTGCACGACGGCATAGGGGCGGCGCCCGGTGCGCGGGTCGATCAGCCCCACGGGGCGCATCGGGCCGAAACGCAGGGTGTCGACGCCGCGCCGCGCCAGCTCCTCCAGCGGCAGACAGCCCTCGAAATACAGCGCCTGCTCGAAGCGGTGCAGCGGCACCGATTCGGCCGAAACCAGGGCCTCGTAGAAACGCAGGTACTCGGCCTGGCTCATGGGTGCGTTGAGGTAGTCCTCGCCGCCCTTTCCGTATCGCGAGGCCGCAAACAGGCGCGACTCGTCGATGGTGGCGGCATCGACGATCGGGGAGATGGCGTCGTAGAAGTAGAGGTTCTCGGCGCCCAGGAAGGCGGCGATGCTGCGCGCCAGCGCCTCGGAAGCCAGGGGCCCGGCGGCCACGATGCAGACCCCCCCGGCCGGCAGCGCGCGCACCTCGGAGCGCACGATCTCGATGCGCGGCTCGCGCTCGATGGTTTCGGTCACCCGGCGCGCGAAAAGCGCGCGGTCCACCGCCAGGGCGTGCCCCGCCGGAACCGCCGCCTCGTCGGCGATGCGCAGGAGCAGGCTGCCCAGCCGCCGCAGCTCCTCCTTGAGAAGAAAGGGGGCCGTGCCCGGCTGGTTCGATTTGAGCGAGTTGCTGCAAACCAGCTCGGCAAGCTCGCCCGTCTGGTGCGCCGGGGTGGAAATTTCGGGCCGCATCTCGTACAGCCGCACCCGCAATCCCCGCCGCGCGATCTGCCAGGCCGCCTCCGCGCCCG